>NZ_JBAQYR010000085.1:0-58047 GCF_049790275.1 Polaromonas sp. | reverse complement strand
TTGCCTGACAGCTGACTGGACAATTTCATTTCATCACCTTATTTCCGGGACAGGACACTAGCGGACGGCGTTCCACGCCGTTTGCGGAAATGGACCCAGGGGTTCCCGGAGGATGCGGCTGGAGATGACCTCACGCGCAGGACGTTGTGGCCGCACCAGTCCACGCAACAGGCCCGCTGCATTGAAGCACCAGGACACCACCGAATACAGCGCTTTGTCCAGAGACCGCTTTCGCCAGGCCATCAACACAACGGGCGCAATAACCAGCATGAATAGCCAGGCCAGGCGTGAAAGCGCGGGCAGGGGCCAGAAAGGAACGCTGGCAAGAAGCGTCCACCACAGCAATACAGCCAGGTAGAGGCGCAGCTCGCTCAGGCCCTGCAACACCAGACGCATGCGCGGCTGGCCAGCCGCAGAGCGGACCAGCTCGCCCAGACCGCAGATATAACGGCTGCGCCAACGCTGCAACAACAGGCGATAGGGCGGTGCATCGTGGCCAAAGTGATCGGCAGCATCGACTGGCAGCCGCCATAACTTCCAGCCCAGCGTACGTAGCCGTATTGCCAGGTCGAATTCTTCATAGCTGTGCAGGTTGCGATCAGAAAAATAGCCGGCGGCTTCGACGGCATGGCGCCTGTAGAGGCCGCCTCCATCAAGCCGGTCGACCTGGCCGGGTGACCGGTGCACCGAGGCGCGTTCTGCCCGCGCACGGTATTCCAGGCTCTCGGTGTTCAGTTCGACGACGTGACCACCGACGCCCGCGATTTCCGGGTGTCCTGCCATGAAGGTCAGGGCGTGCTCCAGGAAACCTGCGCGCATCTGCATGTCGCCATCAAGAATGTAGACAAATTCACCGCGTGAGTGCTGGAAGCCCAGCTGGGGACCGACGCCGCAGCAACGCTCGTGGGGGTGCATCAGCTGCACGATGCGTATCGGGTACACGCTTGCCACCTCCACTGTACGGTCCATCGAGCACGAGTCGGCAAGGATGACCTCGCCTCCCAGGGGCGCGACCGCGCGCAATGCACTTTCTATGGTCGATGCAATGCTTTTTTCTTCATTCAAAGCCTTGATGATGACCGACACGCGGCAAGGTGGTGGCGACGCTCGCCGGGGGGCAGAGAAGTTTTCTGGTTTCATGTCTTTATCTCATGTCGGGCGGAGAGGCTGTCCTGCGCATGCGCCAGAGTTCCCAGTTCTGGATCGTCTGGCCGGGTAAAAGCAGCGCGATGAAGGCGGTCAGCCACCAGCGTCCGCTGTTGATCGCGCGGCGCCCCCGGTACAGGCAGCGCAACGCCTCGAGCCGGTGGCCTGAAGCCACGGCCTGGCGTGCCAGCGTGACGTCGTGTTGCGCTGCCAGCCACAGGCTGGATCCACGCAATGAGGGGCTCATGGTTCCGGAAATGGCGCGAAAACGCAGGCGCTGCAAAAACGGTGGAATTGCCGAAGTGACATGGGTGGTGCTCAAACTGCCTTCTGCTGCCACGCGGTAGGCCATCAGCGGAGCCCGAACCAGTGCAATCGGGGTTTGCTCTGCCAGGCGGAACCACAGATCGAGGTCCTCGCCGTGCGACTCTCCGGGAGGAAAACAGGGCTGCATTTGCCGCAGCCGTGAGGTTCGCACGGAAACCGCACTGGTGCAAAGTGACGGGCCCCTCATCCACCGCGCTGGCAGGTTCGTGATGAGTTCCACGCCGGGCGGGCTGGGGTACTCCGGCCAGCGCGGCGGCCACATGGCAGGGCTGTCCGGGATGAACACAAACCCGGTGGCCACGGTGTCGGCTTCGGGGTGCATTGCCTGCGTGGCCACCAGGGTGGCCAGATAGTTGGGGTGATGCCAGTCGTCGGCATCAAGAAATGCCACCCATTCACCTCGGGCCAGTTCGATCCCATGGTTGCGCGTGGCAGAAACGCCGGCATTGGGCTGGCGCACCAGTCGCACGCGCGGGTCATCCACGGCAGCGACCAGGGCGGGGCCGCCGTCGGTGGATCCATCGTCAATGACGATGACCTCAAAGTCCGCGAAAGTCTGCGCCAGTGCCGAGTTCAATGTGCCTGCGATATAGGACGCCTTGTTGTAGAGGGGAACAATGATGGAAAACTTCATGGAATTGATCAGGTGGCCGATGGCTGTTGTGCTGTGAAGGTTGTGCCGGATGCGCGGCGATCCGCGGCGGGCCGGGCCCTGGCCAGGCGTGTGTCGCTGGCGGCAGATGCCAGCGTCATCAGCAGCAACATATGCGTGACCAGTTCGGACCCATAGCCGAACAGCAGGAGGGGCACTTCACTGATGGAGCGCATCGCCAGCGCCACGAACAGCGCCAGCGAGATGCCGTGGCTGGCACGCGCATACCGGACAGACAGCACCAGCAGCACCAGTGCATAAACCACCAGGGCCGCGGCACCGACGACTCCGGCGCGCGCCAGCGTGTCCATGAACTGGTTGTGGCCATGTGTGGCGGCGGGCATGCCAATGCTCGCCCGGAAACTGGCGTCCCACAAGGAAGGCCCATAACCGAAAACCGGATTGCGCTGCCATTCGTCCCAGGCGACGGCCCAGATCCGGTCCCTGCCGGTCAGGGACGCGAGCTGGGCACCTTCGGCGCTGTCAAAAAAACTGCTCAGCCTGCCACCCACATCGCCAAGCATCAGCAGCAGCACCAGAGCCGCCACGGCGGCCATGAAAGCCAGGATGGAAACGATGCCGAACTCGGGGCGCACCGGGTCACCCACACGGCGCCAGAAAACAGGGCCGCCGCGCACTGCGATGATGCAGGCCGAGCACAGGATGAATGAAATCCATGCGGTTTTGGACTGGGCCAGGAAAAGCACGCCGAGCCCGATGGCCCACGCCAGCCGGTTCAGCCATGTGCGCCGATAGGGACAGGCCAGCAGACACAGCAAGCCAATCTGCGCCAGCATTCCCAATGACACCGCATGGGTTGCCAGGCCCGCCAGGCGCGGGACGCCTGGCAGCAGGCCCTGGGAATAGGACGTTTCAAGCACCATGCTGGTCTTGAACGGAATCAGCAGCAGCCCTGCCACCATGAACAGCAACAGGGCGTCGCGTGCGGCCCTGAAGGCATGGTCCAGTTCGTCTCTCTGGGTCAATACGGCGGCCATGCCGATCACCAGCGGATAAATGTAGGCATGGGATACCTTCGGGTTGGCTCCCAGCAGCGCAGGTGCAGCCACGGTGCCCAGCCAGAAAAGAACAAAGGCCACCAGGACCGCAGAAGGCATGAGCACGGCTTTGTCCCGCTTCAACCAATGCGTGAGGATGCGTTCACAGGCGATAGTCAGCAGAAGCAGCGAGACCAGGGGCTGGGCCAGCTTTTGCAGTGGATGATGGATGGGTACATCGAGTTCGCTCACGCTCAGTGGCACCGTGACATCGCGGCCGGAAAGCACGACGGAAAGCACCTGCATCAGCAAGATTGCATAGAACATCCAGTGCAGGTAGCCATGGTTGCGTTGGGAGGTCAGCTGGACAGCGCCGGCCATGCCCAGTGTCGCCCCGAATGCTGCCAGGACGACGCCGGTCAGGAGAATGGAAATGATGATGACTTGTTCCATGATGGAGCCACTCAGGGACGTTGCTCGCCCAGTGTTTTCACCAGCGCCGCCGGACTGGCCCGGCGCAGAAGATGAGCGAGTCCGGGTACAAACCTGAGCACCATGGCGGCAGCCTGTTCGCCGAGCACTTGCGGGCGCAACGCCACGATGGAGGTGAGCAGAACGAGGGTTATGAATGTGCTGGCCATCAGGGAAAACAGCGGCTGCCCGAACCGGCCTGCAAGCTCCTGGCCCGCCAGGGCGCCCGCCACTGCCAGGGTGCTCAGCAGCAGACCGCGCGCGAGCTGGGGCAGTAACCCCGTCCAGCTCAGCTGCAGCGCACGAAACGCTGCTGCACCGACCACCAATGCCCGCAGTACGAGCAGCAGGGCGGCGACGCTGGCTGCGAAGCGGATGCCCTGGCCGGCGAAGAAATAAAAGCCCAGGGCCCCCACGGCCACCAATGGCAGTTGCAGCGCAAATTCATGGTGCTTGCGTCCGGTGTTCCAGAGCACCGGCGTGGACAGCCCCCAGATCACATAGGCCGGCATGCTCAGGAACAGGGTGCCCAGTACCCAGGCCGCGCCACTCCACAGGGGCCCGTAGAGCAGGCGCACGAGGTCGGCGGAAATGACAGCAAGAAAAACAAAGGCCGGAACCGCCAGGACGAGAATGGTGGCCAGCATCTGGAAGTAGGCTTGGCCCAGCCTCTGCCGCTCGTTCTGGAGACGCGCGCCGGCTGCCAGGAAAGCCGGTTGCAAGGCACCCAGCAGCAGCGTGTTGGGCATGGTGGCCAGGTTGTAGGCAACGTTGTACAAACCCAGCGCCTGGGCATTGAGCAGGCGGCCTATCAGCACGCGGTCCATGTTGTTGAGCACCCAGTTGACGATGTTGGTGAAAAAAACCGTCCGTCCTGTGCCCACGGCTGACGCCGCGTCGGGGTACCAGAAAAGCGGGCGTACGGCATGCGGCTTGAGTGCATAACTCGCGACCAGCTGCACAGCGGCCTGCACCAGCCAGGCCGCCACCAGGGCGCTCGTACCCCAGCCTAGCAGTGCCATGGGCATGCCTACCGCAACATAACCGGCCGCATAGCTGCCGACCTGCACCAGTCCGACGGCCCGGAAGTTCAGGTCGCGCTGCAACAGGTAAGTGGCCGGCGCGGCCGCCGCTGTGAGCAGGCAGGCGAGCGACAGCCATTCAATGACCGACTGCGCCCGGGGTTCCCTGAAATATTGCGCGAGCAGGGGCGCCAGCAGGTAGAGGGCAAGCATGGTCATGGCGCCCACCAGCAGTTGCCACGTCCAGGCGAAGCGGATGTCCTGGTCCCGCAGTGTTGTCCGCTGAAGCAGGCTCCAGCTGAAGCCAAAGCCGGAAACAAAGGTGGCGAAGGTCAGCACCACCATGCCAATGGCGAAGACCCCGAAAATCTCCGGTCCCAGTGTGCGGGCCAGCACCACCTGCGCCAGCAACTGCAGCGCAAAACGGGCGGCGGTGGAAACCGCACTCCACTTGACCGCTGTCACGCCAGGCCGGCCGAGCCCGCCCATGCTCAAGGCCTTCCTGCTTTTGACCGCCGCACGGCAATGGCGGCCATCAGGACCAGCGTGGCCAGCAGGGTGCCATAGGACAGTCCATCGGGTTCGTCCGGCTGGCCGGCAACAGTACCTTGGGCCATCGGGCGGCCCTGCATCGCCGTGTGCGCCGCGCTGACTTTGATCGCTTCCTGGCCGGGCTGCAACTTCATGCGGGTCGTTGCCTCAGGGGCTTTTGCAACCTGCTTGCTTTTGACGATTTTGCTGGTGTTGGCGGTGGAGAGTGTGTTTGGGCCGGGTTGGGCCGCAGCTGTTGTAAGGCAGGCGGCAAAAAAAACGAAGGAGAGCAAAGGGAGACGCATGAAGGTCCTCTTGTTGAGGCGAAAGAGGAGTTTGTTGTGCAGTGCAGCAATTAACAATAGTCCGAATGGGCCATGGCTGTCTGGCGCTGGATTCAGGCCGCACCGCCGGTCAGGGCCGGGCTGGCAGCTGCCGCCCGGAGAGGGTGCCCTGGACTGGTGCGTACATTCCCGACTGTCCGGTAGCCGTCGGGGTTGTTTTGCTGCCAATGCCAGGAATCGCGGCACATGTCGTCGATGGTGCGGGTGGCACGCCAGCCCAGGAGATCCTCCGCCATCGATACATCGGCAAAATATCTTGCGACATCGCCGGCACGCCGCGGTGCGAATTCGAAGGGAATGGGCTGGCCGCTGGCGCGCTCGAAAGCGTCCAGGACCCCGAGAACGCTCGTGCCCTCGCCGGTACCCAGGTTGACCGTGAAGCTCCGGTTCTGCGCGAGCAGGGCGCGCACCGCTGCCACATGGCCTTCGGCCAGGTCTGCGACATGCAGATAGTCGCGCACGCCCGTGCCGTCAGGTGTCGGGTAATCGTTTCCGAACACGCGGAGCCTGGCGCGCTTGCCGACAGCCACCTGGGTGACGTAGGGCATCAGGTTGTTCGGTGCGCCGGCGGGATCTTCGCCGATCAGGCCACTCGGATGTGCTCCCACGGGATTGAAGTAGCGCAAGACTCCCACGCGCCAGGCTGGATCAGACGCCCTGAGTGAGGCCAGGATGTTTTCACACACCAGTTTGGTATGCGCGTACGGGCTTTCCGGCATGCACGGAGACTGTTCCGTGACCGGAATGTGTTCGGGATCACCGTAGACTGTTGCGCTGGAAGAAAAAACCACGGAACGGCAACCGGCTGTTTCCATGGCCTGCAACAGACTGACCAATCCGCCCACGTTGGTGCGGTAGTACCTCAGCGGTTGTTCAACACTTTCCCCGACGGCCTTGAGGCCTGCGAAATGAATGGCGGCTACGCAGGCATGGCGCTGCAGCACTTCTGCAACCAGTCCGGTATGAAGGACGTCTCCGCGCTCGCAGACCACGTGCTGTCCCGTCAGGTGTTGCAGCCGGTCCAGCACCACCGGGTGGCTGTTGGAAAAATCGTCAAGGATCACAGGCTGGTAGCCAGCCTCGACCAGGGCGACGTAGGTGTGGCTGCCTATATAGCCCGCACCACCGGTCAGCAATACATGAGGTTTGTTCAAGGTCATTTGAAAGAACCGGGAGGACCGGTGGGGTTGAGGGGATGGAGAACGACAGACGGTGGTTAGCGCTGCAACCAGTGGGTGGTTTGCAACTGCGTGCATACAGATTCCCCGATTGCCGGAATAGCCGATGTCGGAGGAACACCATTGTGTGCGTCAGACAGAGGCGCAATTGACGGCATGTGACGACAAAGCGTGTCCAATCGTTCGCCGGGCAAACTGTGCCCACAGACGAAACATTCCCTGTTCCCATGGGGGGCGGGCATCGCAAGGGCAGCTCGGCTTCGAGCGCCGGCGACATAAAGTCACAAAGTTCGTGAACCACTTACCCTGCCGAGAGGGGCGAGTGGAGCGCAAAAAAAAGCCCGGGAATCCGGGCCTTTTTGCAGAGCGGCTTTACATGCCGCTGTAATTGGGGCCGCCACCGCCCTCCGGTGTCACCCACACGATGTTCTGGGTCGGATCCTTGATGTCGCAGGTCTTGCAGTGCACGCAGTTCTGCGCATTGATCTGCAGGCGGTCGCTGTTGTCCGGATTCTTGACAAACTCGTAAACGCCGGCTGGGCAATAACGCGACTCCGGACCGGCATAAGTCGCCAGGTTGACATTGACCGGCACGCTCGCGTCCTTGAGGGTCAGGTGGGCGGGCTGCTGCTCTTCATGGTTGGTGTTGGAAACAAACACCGAACTCAGGCGGTCGAAGGTGATCTTGTTGTCGGGCTTGGGGTAAACAATCTGCGGGCACTCGGCTGCCGGTTTGAGCATGGCATGGTCGGCCATCTTGCGGCGCAGCGTCCAGGGCGGGTTGCGGATGCCCAGCTTGGGCAGCAGCCACTGTTCGATGCCGGTCATGAAGGAGCCGACATACACGCCTTTTTTGAACCACTGCTTGAAGTTGCGTGACTGGTTCAGTTCGGCATGCAGCCAGCTTTTGGCAAAGGCTTCCGGATAGGCGGTCAGCTCGTCGTGCTGGCGGCCCGCGGTCACGGCACCGAAGGCGGCTTCGGCTGCGAGCATGCCGGTCTTGATCGCGGCATGGCTGCCCTTGATGCGCGCGGCGTTGAGGTAGCCGGCTTCGCAGCCTATCAGTGCGCCACCGGGGAACACGGTCTTGGGCAGGCTGACCATGCCGCCGGCCGTGATGGCACGCGCGCCGTAGCTGATGCGCTTGCCGCCTTCGAGGTAGGCCTTGATGCTGGGGTGCGTCTTCCAGCGCTGCATTTCCTCAAACGGGCTGAGCCAGGGGTTGCTGTAATCCAGGCCGACCACCAGGCCCAGTGTGACCTTGTTGTCTTCCAGGTGGTACATGAAGCCGCCGCCGTAGGTCTGGCTGTCCATGGGCCAGCCAGCGGTATGCACCACCAGACCCGGCTTGTGTTTGGCCGGATCAATTTCCCACAACTCCTTCACGCCCAGCGCGTAGGCCTGCGGGTCCTTGCCCTCGTTGAGCTTGAATTGCGCCATCAGCTGTCGGCCCAGGTGGCCGCGCGCGCCTTCGGCAAAAATCGTGTATTTGCCGTGCAGCTCCATGCCGAGCTGGAAGTGATCGCTTGGCTGGCCGTCCTTGCCGACGCCCAGGTTGCCGGTGGCCACGCCCTTGACGGAGCCGTTGTCGTTGTAAAGCACTTCGGCTGCTGCGAAGCCGGGGAAGATTTCGACCCCCAGGTTCTCGGCCTGCTGTGCCAGCCAACGCACCACATTGCCGAGGCTGACCACGTAGTTGCCTTCGTTGTGAAAACACTCAGGCACAAAAAACGCCGGCGTTTTGGTTGCACCATTTTCGCTGAGGAACAATACCTCGTCGCTGGTGACGGGCTGGTTGAGCGGGGCTCCGAGTTCTTTCCAGTTCGGGATCAGCTCGGTGAGGGCCTTCGGGTCCATGACCGCGCCGGAGAGAATGTGCGCGCCGGGCTCGGAGCCTTTTTCGAGAACCACCACGGAAAGCTCGGTGCCTTTTTCGGCGGCCAGCTGTTTCAGCTGAATCGCAGTGGACAGGCCCCCGGGGCCGCCCCCGACAACGACCACGTCGTATTCCATTGCTTCGCGGGGGCCGAACTGGGCCAGTATTTCTTGGTTATTCATGGTGGACTCGCTGATAATGATTTTCAGGAACGGTGGCCTCCTGGGTAACGGCCACAGGTGTCGCGCCTGATTTTATGTCGCGAATCCGGCGTATCGAACGACCGTTCGCATTCGTACACTTTTATTGAGAGGAGCCTCTAATGGCTTACAGCCTGGATCTTTCAGGGCGTGTCGCACTGGTGACCGGCGCATCGGGTGGTCTCGGTGCGCAGTTCGCCAGAACCTTGAGCAGTGCCGGCGCTGCAGTGGTACTGGCCAGCCGCAGAATGGACAAGCTCAAAGCATTGCGTGCGCAGATCGAGGCCGACGGCGGCGATGCCCACGTGGTCATGCTGGATGTGACAGACCATGCCAGCATCAAGTCAGCGGTTGCGCATGCGGAAACCGAGGTCGGGCCCATCGACATCCTGATCAACAATTCGGGCGTGAGCACCACGCAGCGCATTCAGGACGTGAGCGAAGATGACTACGACTTCATTTTCGGCACCAATGTCAAAGGGGCATTTTTTGTTGCCCAGGAAGTCGGCAAGCGCATGCTTGCACGTTCGCGCGGCATGGCACCCGGTACGTTTTCCGGCGGACGCATCATCAACATCGCGTCGATGGCTGGCCTTCGGGTGTTGCCGCAGATCGGTGTGTATTGCATGAGCAAGGCCGCGGTGGTGCAAATGACCAAGGCCATGGCGCTGGAGTGGGGCAAGTTCGGCATCAACGTCAACGCCATCTGCCCGGGCTACATCGACACCGAGATCAACCACCACCACTGGCAGACCGAGCAGGGCCAGAAGCTGGTGCAGATGCTGCCGCGCAAACGCATCGGCAAGCCGGAGGACCTGGACGCGTTGCTGGTGATGCTGGCCAGCGGGCAGAGCCATTTCGTCAACGGTGCCGTCATTGCGGCAGACGACGGCTTCGGGGTCTGAAGCTTGCGCGGGTTTTCATTTCAGACAATTTTTCGCTGATGCTGGCAGGTGTTCTGGCCGGCCTGGCAGCCGGAGCGCTGTGGGGCCTGGTTTTTGTGGCGCCCCGCATGGTCGACATGGGCACCGGCGGGTTCTCATCGGTGGACCTGATGGCGGGCCGTTTTGCCGTCTATGGCCTCGTCGCGGCGCTGGTGATGCTTGCGGGCTGGCGCAGCAGGCGTTTCCCCAGCCTGCGCCAGGCCGGTACGGCACTGGTCATGAGTGTGCTGGGCTTTAGCGGTTATTACCTGCTGCTGGTGCTGGCCATTCGTGATGCGGGCACCGAGGTGCCCTCGCTGGTCATCGGCACCATTCCGCTTTGGGTCATGCTGCTGGGCAAGCCGCAGGGCCTGCGCTGGGCCTCGCTGCTACCGGGACTGGCCCTCACCCTGGCCGGGCTGGCGCTCATGATGGGTTCCACGCATGAGGCGGGCCAGGAGACGGCCACGCATTTCTGGCGCGGCATGCTGTTTGTCACGGCCTCGCTGGTGTGCTGGACCGCTTTTGCCATTCTCAATTCCGCGTGGCTGAAGCGTCACCCGGAAGTCAATGCCACCGACTGGGCGAACTGGCTGGGCATTGCCACCGGCCTGGGTGCGCTGCTGATGTGGGCCGTTGCAGGTTCGGACTTTCATGCCATGGTGGCGCGTGAGGACCGCGGAACCTTTGTGCTGCTGTGCGTGCTGGCCGGTGTAGGCTCCACCTGGCTGGCCACGATATTGTGGAACATGGCCAGCCAGCGCCTGAACGCCAGCCTGTGCGGTCAACTCATCGTCAGCGAAACGATTTTTGCGCTGCTTTATTCCTTTGTGTGGGACGGCCACTGGCCCACACATGCGCAGCTGGCAGCCTGCGTGCTGTTCACGCTGGGCATTCTCGTTTCCATACGGGCGCATCGTTGAACACCCATCCGCCGATCATCTTCGCACCGTCATCCCGTCACCTTCACCCGCAGGCACCGCCATGAAAATTGAAATACCCGAGAAGAAGAAACTGGTTTTTGAAATGAACATTCCCATCCGCTGGGGTGATATGGATGCGATGGGCCATGTCAACAACGCGAGTTATTTCCGCTACCTGGAGACCGCCCGCATCGACTGGATGCATTCCATCGGTTGCGTGCCCGATCCGAAAGGCGAAGGCCCGGTGATCGTCAATGCGTTCTGCAACTTTTACAAGCAGCTCGAATACCCGGGCGACGTTCGGGTGAAGATGTATGTCAGCGACCCCGGCCGAACCACCTTCGAGAGCTGGGGCACGATGGAGCGCGCGGACCAGCCCGGTGTGATTTACGCAGCCGGCGGCGCCACAACGATCTGGGTCCATTTTCCGACCCAGAAAGCCAGCATGTTGCCGGACTGGATGCGCCAGCTGGTCAGCTGAGCGCAAAATCCGGGAATCTCTCCACCGAGTAGGCTGAATCAATGAAATTCACTGTCACTCGACCGCCCCTCGCCGCGCCATGCGGCGTTGCAAATGCGCGCCGGGCCTGCGGGCCCGCCTGTGCTTTGCGCCTTGCCTGGCACACCGCTGGGCAGCCGCTTGCCAGCGATTTCACTGATTCAGCCTACTAGCCCGACCCATGCCCGTTGCCAAAGTCCTTCCCGCTGATCTCCGTCTTGCCATCGACCCCGGGCTTCTGGGGTTTGCGGACACCTCTGAACTGCTGGATCAGCCGATGCACTGGATCGGCCAGGAGCGTGCCGAAACCGCAGCCCGTTTTGGCCTGGCGATGGCACAGCCCGATTACAACCTTTTCGTGCTGGGCGAGGTGGGCACGGGAAGGTCCACCCTGCTGCTGCAAATGATGCAGACGGCGGCGGCCAGCCGGTCGGTGCCCCCAGATCTGTGTTATCTGCATAATTTCGATGCCCCTGAGCGCCCCCGGGCCCTGCGCATGCCCGCAGGGCAGGGCCGGCTGCTGCGCCAACTCATGCTGCAGTTGACCAAAGCCCTTCAGGCGGAAATTCCCAGACGTCTCGCGGACCAGGATTTCCGCACGGAAAGCGAGCGCATCGAAAAAACTTACAAGGCGGAAGAGGATCCGGCCTACGCGGAGCTGGATGCATTTGCCGAGGCCCGGAGCTTTTCATTGTTTCGCGAAGCGGGCCACCTGGTCTTCACCCTGAGGGACGACAAAGGCCGTGCCCTGACCGAAAGTGAGGCGTTGGCCCTGCCGAAAGAGCGGCGTGTGGAGATTGACCGCGCCGAGCAGGAATTGCGTGCCGAAATTGCCCGGTTTCTCGATAAAACTCGGTCCATGGAACGGGTCCTGAACGAAGGTCTTGCTGCCTTGCGCCGCCAGATGGTCAAGCCGATGGTGGAGCACGAGCTGCAGGAGATCCGCAACGAGCTGCGCAAGCAGATCAAGGACTCGGTCAAGCTGGGCAACTACCTGGACCTGGTCTTGCACGATGTGCTTGAAAACCTGGAGCTGTTCCAGGCGGGCGATACCGAAGAGGAGGTCCGGCTTGAGGCTCTTGCTTCCGTGCTGGGCCGTTACCGGGTCAACCTGGTGGTGGACAACCACGGCCTGACCGGTGCGCCGGTGATGGTCGAAGACAATCCCCTGCTGCGCAGGCTGTTTGGCAGCATCGAGTACCAGCCCGACAACGATGTGCGGGTCACGGATTTCTCGCGCATACGCGCAGGCAGCCTGCTCAAGGCGAACGGCGGCTTCCTGATGCTGCACCTGCACGACCTGCTGGCCGATGATCTGGTGTGGGAAAAGCTGCGCCGCTTCCTGCGTAGCGGCCGCGTGCAGATCGAGGAGTCCGGCATGACGTATTCGCCCATGGCGGCCGTGGCACTGGAGCCGGAACCCGTCGATGCGGATGTCAAGATCATCCTGATCGGATCCGTCGAGGAGTACTACCTCCTTCAGGAGAGCGATCCGGAATTCACCCGCCGTTTCCGCTGCAAGGTGGACGTGGCTGAAAGTTTTCCGGCCAACCCCGATACCCGCCGGGCCTCAGCAGTTTTTGTGGCGCACACCTGCCGCAAGATGGGTTTTCCCCACTTTTCCGCAGCGGCGGTCGCACGCCTGCTGGAAGATTCCCATCGCGAGGTGGACGACCAGACCCGCCAGAGCGCCATCTTTTCCCGTACCGAGGCACTGGTGATGGAGAGCGCGTCCATGTGCCGCGCGCGGCGGGCCGCCCTGGTGGACATGCAGGATGTCGAGGCGGCGCTTCATGCCCGCAACTACCGGCACGATTACCCCGAGCAGCGCCAGCAGGAGACGATTGCGGACGGAGAGCGGCTGCTCGTCCTGACCGGCGAGAAGGTGGGTCAGCTCAATGCCCTGACCGTGATTGACCTGGGCGACTACCGGTTTGGTTTTCCGGTGGGTGTCACGGCACGCACCTACGCCGGCGATGAGGGCCTGCTCAACGTGGAGCGCGAGGTGGAGCTTTCCGGTCCCATCCATGACAAGGGGGTGCTCATCCTGCACAGTTACCTGTCGGCGCTGTTTGCCCATATTGCGCCGCTGGCGCTGAATGCGGCCATTGTTTTCGAACAGGAGTACCACGGCGTTGAGGGCGATTCCGCCTCCTGTGCCGAACTGTATGTGCTGCTTTCGTCCCTGTCAGGGCTGCCGCTGAAACAGGGCGTCGCTGTGACCGGGGCAATCAACCAGCATGGCGACATGCTGCCGGTGGGCGGGATCAACGAAAAAATAGAAGGCTACTTTCGCAGCTGTGAGATTGTCGGGCTGGACGGCAGCCAAGGCGTACTGATTCCCCACCGCAACCGGCGCCACCTGATGCTGGAGCGCAAGGTGGTGGAGGCGGTGGCAGCGGGGCGGTTCCACATCTACACGGCCGAACATGCCAGTGAAGGCCTGGAACTGCTTACCGGCGCGTCTTTTGGCGAGTTCGGCGCGTCGGGCGACTACCCGGAGGCCAGCGTGCTTGGCCGTGCACAGAAAACCCTGCAGGATTTCCGGCGCTCCTGCCAGCGCGCGGAGCAGCACAAGTCCGAACGCAAACCCGGAAAACTGCGCTGACCGGGGCCTGTGATCTCTTGATCCCTATTTCTGCTTCGGCACCCGGCCCATCAGGTAAAACTCGGGGTTGGGCATCATGCTGGAAAAACTCGCGATGCGGTTGGACAGACCGAAGAAGGCTGTGATGGCAGCGATGTCCCAGATGTCCTCGTCATTGAACCCGTGCGCACGCACTGCTACAAAATCCGCCTCCTCGATTTCGTGCGAATGAGTGCAGACCTTCATGGCAAAGTCCAGCATCGCGCGTTGGCGCGGCGTGATGTCGGCCTTGCGGTAGTTCACCGCGACCTGGTCGGCCACCAGCGGCTTTTTCTCGTAAATCCGCAACAAGGCGCCGTGCGCAACCACGCAGTACAGGCACTGGTTGGCGGCGCTGGTCGTGGTGACGATCATTTCGCGGTCACCTTTGCTGAGGCCGGACTCTTCCCTGAGCATCAGCGCGTCGTGATAGGCGAAGAAAGCGCGCCATTCGGCTGGACGGCGTGCCAGCGCAAGGAACACATTGGGCACGAAGCCGGCCTTTTCCTGGATCTCCAGGATTTTTTCCTTGATGTCATCGGGCAGTTTATTGAGCGACGGGGTGGGGTAGGGCGCGAACATCTTGGGTTCCTTCAGATCAATGGCGAGCGGGGGCGATGGACCGGATGATACGTCCGGCCTCTCAACCGTCCTGGTTAGAGGGTGACGGTGAAGCAGGCGCCCTGGCCGGGGACGCTGCGGACATCAATGCTTCCACCATGCAGTTCGACCGAGTTTTTCACGATGGCCAGGCCCAGCCCGGTGCCCTGTATGTCACCCACATTGCTGGCGCGGTGGAAGGACTGGAAAAGATGGGGAATTTCTTCGAGCGGGATGCCGATGCCCCGGTCCTGCACCTCGAACACGGTGCGGCCGTCCTGCCTGGAAACATCAAGGCTGATCTTGCCGCCCTGCGGCGAATACTTGATAGCGTTGGACAGCAGGTTGCCCAGGATGTGGCGCAGCAGCTTGGCGTCGAAGGAGCCGGCACAGGCCTCCGGAGAGAACTGTGTTTCTATTTCGCAGTTGGTCTTGGGCAGCAGGAAGCGCGCCTCCTGCACGATGTCGCGGCAAAGCGCCAGGAGGTCAGTCTGCTGCGGCCGGAATTCCAGCATCTGCGCGTCCACCTGGCCAATCAGCAGGGCGCGATCCAGCATCCTGGCCATGCGCTGGACACCGGTGCCTATGCTGTTGAGTATTTCGAGTCGTTCTTCGGCCGGCATCCGGTCGCTGTAGTCCCTGATGAGTTCCGACGCTGACAGGATGGCCGCGAGCGGTGTCCTGAATTCATGGCTGGTCATGGACACAAAGCGCGAGCGCAGGTCGTTGAGTTCCTTTTCGCGTTCCAGCGCGGCGCGGATGTTGTCTTCCGCACGCCGGCGCTCGGTGATGTCCAGCAGCGTCCAGATCACGCCGGCCGAGGGGGTGCGGTCCACCACGCAGCGGCCGGCCAGCTGCATCCATACGGCCTCGCCACCGCGGCGCAGGAAGCGCCGCTCGTCCACGTAAACACCATCACGCAACAGGGCTTCGCGCGTCACGCGGCCATCAGCTTCGAATGCCTCGTCGTCCGGGTAGAGCAGTCGC
Source organism: Polaromonas sp. (assembly GCF_049790275.1). Taxonomy (GTDB): domain Bacteria; phylum Pseudomonadota; class Gammaproteobacteria; order Burkholderiales; family Burkholderiaceae_C; genus Polaromonas. The sequence goes on along the minus strand of NZ_JBAQYR010000085.1, from coordinate 42,744 downwards.
GACGACTGGCCCACCAGCTCCTGGCGCGAGTAGCCGGTTATTTCCACATACTTGTCGTTCACCCACTGGAAGCGCCGGTCCACGTTGAAGCTGATGCCCACCAGCGCGCTGTTGAAGATGGCTTCGCGTTCCGACGAGGTCTTCTCGAGCGCGGCTTCCAGCGCCTTGCGCGCCGTGATGTCCATCACCGCCCAGACCGTTCCCTGGGTCCTGTCGAGAATGCTCACGGCCTTGCCGGAGGCTGTGACCCAGAACAGGCTGCCGTCAAGCTTGCGCATCCGGAGGTCGTTCTGGTAGGCGCGGCCCTCGCTCATGCAGTCCGCGATGTCCCTGGCCACACGGGTGTATTCGGCCTCCGACTCGAACAGTTCGCTCCAGTGTGCCGGTGCGGTTGTGCCGGGGGTGATGCCGAAAATTTTCGACAGCGCCTGGTTGGACCAGCGGAAAGTGTCGGTACTCGTGAGGAAGGCAATGCCGACCAGCGAGTTTTCAAGAATGGTCTCCCGCTCTTCCAGGGTGTCGCGCAGCTTGGCCTCGAGGGCTCTTTTTTCGCTGATGTCCGAGAAAAAGGTGAGGGTGGCCTGCTCGCCGTCCCAGGGAACCACCGTCACGCTGATGCCTATCCAGCGGATGGTCCCATCGGGCAGCAGCAGCCGCAGTTCATAGCGGCTGGGCGCCTCCTCACCGGCCAGGCGTTTGCGCTGGCGCTCCAGCACCAGGGCGTGGTCATCGGGGTGGATGCGGTGCAGGAAACCGATCTGCTGCATGTCCTGCGGAGACATGCCGGCAATCTCGGCAGCCCTCGCGTTGGAATAGGCGACCTTCTGGTCTTTCACCACAATCATGCCTTCACTGACATGTTCGACCACGGCACGGTACTTTTCCTCCGAGCCGCGCAGTGCCTGCTCCACCGAGCGCCTGCCGGAGACGTCGCGGATGAAGGCGCCAAAGCTGTTGGTCCCATCGCCCAGCACGGTGAAGATGGAAAGTTCGATGGCGATCAGCGTGCCATTCTTGTGCAGCGCTTCGATCTCCAGCAGACGGTTGGCGGTGTTCGCCTCGCCCGTTTCCAGATGCGCCGCGAAACTGGTTTCGTACGCTTCGCGGTATTTGTCCGGAACGATCAGGTCGCCCATGCGCCGGTCAACCGCCTCCCCGGCGCTCCAGCCCAGCATGCGTTCGGCACCGAGATTCCAGTGGGTGATGGTCCCGCTGGCGTCCACTTCCAGCACCGCATCGCGTGCGGAATCCAGCAGTGAGGTGAGGTGGCGTTGCCTGGCTTCCAGCGCCTTGATGGTTTCGGCCTGGCTGGCGATGACATCCTCTGCTGATCCGGGCTCCGGCGGCGCGGTGGCAGCGGATCGTGGGGTCTGTTTGTTCATGGATGGCCAGGGCGGGGACGTGCCTTGAACGGCCGGTCCGGGGGTGAATCGGTAACGGGATTCTCTGCGATAGCTGTCTGTTCGGTCAAATCAGGGAAGCGCGGTTCCGTCAAGCCAAGCAGGCTCGGGTGAGGAGCGTACCGGGCATGTCATGTGCGCTGCAACGGTGTACGGTCCGCCGGTTAGACGTTATGCTTGGCAAAAAAACTTCAACAACAGCTCTGCCAGCCTGAGGTACGTGCTTGATCAACGGGGAACTATGGCGCGTATTCTGATCGTCGACGACGACCTGGCCCTGCTGAGGCTGCTGTCCCTGCGCCTTCACTACGAAGGCCACACGGCCATAGAGGCGAGCAGCGGCGCGGCGGCACTGGCCCGTCTGGACCAGGAATTGCCGCACATTCTCATCACCGATCTGCGCATGCCCGGCATGGACGGTCTGCAGCTGTTCGAGGCTGTTCATCGCCGTTTCCCGCTCCTGCCGGTGCTGATCCTGACGGCCAATGGCACGATTCCCGATGCGGTGCATGCCATGCAGCGCGGAGTTTTCGGCTATGTGACCAAACCCTTTGAAGGCCTGGACCTGATGCGTGAAGTGGGCCGGGCGCTGGAGGCGTCCTCCACGCTGGGTGCGGACATGCCCGGTGAGCTGCCCGGCGAAGCCTGGCGGGAGGCCATCATCACGCGCAGCCCGCGCATGGAGAAACTTCTGGCCGAAGCGCGTCTCATGGCACAAAGCGATGCCTCCGTGCTGATCCACGGCCAGAGCGGCACGGGCAAGGAATTGCTGGCCCGCGCCCTGCATGCTTCCAGCGCACGGCATCAGGAAGCGCTGGTGGCCGTGAACTGCGGCGCGATACCGGAAAACCTGGTCGAGTCGGAGCTTTTCGGTCACGTCAAGGGTGCTTTCACCGGTGCCGTGCGCGACAGCGTAGGTTTGTTCACCAGTGCACACCGCGGCACGATTTTCCTGGATGAAGTGGCCGACCTGCCGCTGGCCATGCAGGTCAAGCTGTTGCGCGTCCTGCAGGAGCGGGAAGTGCGTCCGGTAGGGGCGGCCAGGTCCCACAAGGTCGATGTGCGCGTGATCTCGGCATCCAACCGCAGGCTGGAGGACGAGGTGGCGGCCGGCCGTTTCCGCGAAGATCTTTTTTACCGCCTCCATGTGGTGGGGCTGAGCCTGCCGCCGCTGGCCGAACGCCGCGAAGACATTCCCTTGCTGGCCAACCATTTCATGCGCAGCCTGTCGCTGCGCTACGCCAAATCAGTGACAGCGTTTGCGCCGGGCGCGCTTGAGCAGCTCAGCACCGCGCCCTGGCCGGGCAATGTGCGGCAGCTGCAAAACGTGGTCGAAAAATGCGTGGTGCTGTGTACCGGATCGCTCATTCCGGCGGCCCTGGTGCAAAGCGCCCTGACCAGCCAGGGCGGGGAAATGTTGCCGCTCGACGAGGCCCGCAAGGAGTTCGAGCGCGACTACCTGACGCGGCTGCTGAAGATCACCAATGGCAATGTCACCCAGGCCGCCAAGCTCGCCCGCCGCAATCGGACGGATTTTTATGCCCTGCTGGCCCGCCACCAGCTCGACGCCGCCAGCTTCAAGGCTTGAGCGCGCCGTGTGTCGTGTTCATCTGTCTGTATTGACAGACAGGCTACATCCCTGATTTCACACACTTTTCTGTCCCTGGGCGCCCTGGCTGTCTGCGAAACCCGACACCGCTGCCAGGGTGGGGAACCTCCAAGTTGTTGATTCCATTGGGAAATGGCGGTGGCACGTATCTTGGGTAGCAGTGGGGGTCCCACACCGCTCACCCAAGGAAACCCATGAACTCCGAACAAATCAATCTTGTGCAATCCAGTTTCAAGGATGTGCGCCCCATCGCTGCGCTTGCAGCTGACATTTTTTATACCCGCCTGTTTGTGCTGGACCCGTCGTTGCAGACCCTGTTCAAGGGTGACCTGGCCGACCAGGGACGCATGTTGATGTCCATGCTCAGTACGGCCGTGAACGGCTTGACGAATCTGGACGCCATTGTTCCGGTTGTGCGCCAGCTGGGCATGCGCCATGCGAAGTACGGCGTCCAGGACGAGCACTTCGACACGGTGGGCAGTGCACTGCTGTGGACGCTGGAGCAGGGGCTGGGCGAAAAATTCACGGCCGATGTGCGTGAAGCCTGGACAGCGGCCTACGCACTGCTGGCCAGCGTGATGCAGCTGGGCCTCATCGAGGCCCGGTCGCAGCAAGCTGCTGCGGCCTGAGCGAGGCTTCTGCCATGAAAGCCGTTGCCAATTTCAAAAGCGATTCAGGTTACCGCGTGAACGCCCACACCATCCGCACCACCGCCGTTCACCGGCCACGCGGCACCGGCCTCGTGCTTGCGCTCGTGGCCATCATCCTGTTTGCCGGCTCGGCCCTGATCGCCCATGGCATTGCCCAGGCTGGCGGGACCGAACCGTTTGCGAAACCCGCTGCTTCCGCCAAACCGGCGCCTGTTATGGTGCCGCGGGCCGCTTTGTGAAAGCCAGGGAGCGCTGCGTGAGCGCCGTCGGAGGGGGTATTTTCAGATCTTTGTAAAAAACTATCGATTGAATTTATTTAATTGACTTTGTTTATTGATGAGGTGCTTCTAGCATTCGTGCATGCCTCACCTTTTTCAACAGCAGGAGTCTTTTTCATGAGTCAACACCCCTCTCTGACCACCGCGTCCGGCATTCCCGTCGCCGACAACCAGAACAGCCTCAGCGCCGGTCCGCGAGGCCCGCTTCTGCTGCAGGACTTTCACCTGATCGAGAAACTCCAGCACTTCAACCGCGAACGAATTCCGGAGCGTGTGGTCCACGCCAAGGGCTCCGGCGCCTACGGCACTTTCACAGTGACCCATGACATCAGCCGGTACACCAAGGCCCGCTTGTTCAATGCAGTGGGCAAGAAGACGGAAACCTTTGTGCGCTTTTCCACGGTGGGTGGTGAAAAAGGCAGTGCCGACACCGAACGGGACCCGCGCGGTTTTGCCATGCGCTTCTACACCGAAGAGGGCAACTGGGACCTGGTGGGCAACAACACGCCCATGTTCTTCATCAAGGACCCGATCAAGTTTCCCGACTTTGTACACACGCAAAAGCGCGACCCGCAAACCAACCTGAAGTCGGCCCAGATGATGTGGGACTTCTGGAGCAAGGCGCCCGAATCGCTGCACCAGGTCACCATGCTGTTCAGCGACCGTGGAACGCCCGATGGCTACCGGCATATGGACGGCTTCGGCAGCCACACCTTCAGCCTGATCAACGCTGCGGGTGAGCGTGTCTGGGCCAAGTGGCACCTGAAGACGAAGCAGGGCATCAAGAACCTGAGTGCCGACGAAGCCGCGCGCCTGGCGGGCACCGATCCGGATCACGCGCAGCGCGACCTGTTCAACGCCATTGCCGAGGGCAACTTCCCGCAGTGGGACGTGTCCACCCAGGTCATGACCGAGGCCGAAGCCGTGGCCTGGGAAAGCCGGACGGGCTGGAACCCGTTTGACCTGACCAAGGTCTGGCCGTATGGAGATTTCCCGCGCATTCCCGTCGGCGTGCTTGAGCTCAACCGCAACCCCGACAACTACCATGCGCACGTCGAACAGGCGGCGTTCTCGCCCGCCAACATCGTGCCGGGCATGGGCTACAGCCCCGACAAGATGCTGCAGGGCCGGCTCTTTGCATACCACGACGCGCAGTTGTACCGCGTGGGTACCAATCACCAGCACCTGCCGGTCAACCGCGCGCGCTGCCCTTTCCACAACCAGCAGCGCGACGGTCAGATGGCGATCGACAACGGCAGTTCTGCGCAAAACTACGAGACCGTCGCGGCGGCCGGCACTTCGCCGGGCGGACTGGGCCATGGCGACGCGGGCCTGGCGCTCAACGGTATGGCGGGGCGGTATGACGAGCGTGGCGCCTCGGACGACTTCACCCAGGCGGGCAACCTGTTCCGCGTGATGAAGCCGGACGCGCAGGACCGGCTGACCAGCAACATTGCGGGTGCCCTGAAGGACGTGAGCCGGGACGTCCAGCAGGTGCAGATCGGTCATTTCACCAAGGCTGACCCGGCCTATGGCGCCGCGGTGGCGCGCAAGCTGTCGGCCCTGGCGGCGGCGAGTGCCCAGGCAGCCAAGCCGTTGTCCGTGGCAAAAGAGGCCGTCGCATGAAGGCGCTGCGCCTCTCCGTCGGCGCTGCCATCAACGCCGCGGGCCTGCTGGCGATGCTGGCCAACCTGGCGCAGTGGCACGCGGGTTGACCCGCTGGCCGCGAGACAATGCGTGCACAGCAACCCGCCGGGGGAGCCTGGCGGGTTTTTCCGTTTCCACTATCCTCCAGGTTTTTCAGGAGACCGCCGTGACCCCACCCGCAGACAAGGATTTCGACAAAGGCCTGGCCACACGCAAACAGGTGATGGGCGAAGACTTCGTGGCCAATGCCCTTGGCAAGGTGACGGCGTTTTCGGCGCCCATCCAGCACTACATCACGCGCAATGCCTGGGGCGACGTCTGGCAGCGGCCGGGCCTGGACCTGAAGACGCGCAGCCTGATCACGGTGGCCATGCTGACGGCGCTGGGCAAGCAGCATGAGCTCAAGGGCCATGTGCGCGGCGCACTCAACAACGGCGTGACGCCCGAGGAGTTGCAGGAGCTGCTGCTGCACGCCAGCGTTTATTGTGGCTTGCCCGCGGCTGTGGAGGCTTTCCGTACCGCCGCGGAGGTGGTGGACGCTCCCAAGGCTGTTTGAGTTTCGGGTGGTGGTCATTTTGGCATTTTGCCCAATGACGGCGGGCGCAGGCAGCTATTAAGTTGATAGCGACTGCGTGGCCGCCGGAACTGCAGATCGTGGCTGGATGGGGTGGGGAAAGCGCTATGGGCCGCCAGCCTTCAACAAATACGGACCTTACCCGGGCATGCGAACGAGGACTACAGGCAGCGCGGCTTGCAGGCGCACAATGAATTTTCCAGCCGTCACTCTGGCGGCGTCGTGGCAACCGGCCCCTGCGCCGCACGCTGCTGCTCATGAAAGGACAAAACGCATGCAAATTCAAGTCAACGCCAACCACACCATCCACACCGGTGAGTCGTTTGAGCGGTGGGCGAGCACGGAGCTCAACGCGTCGCTAAGCCGCTTCAAGGATGACATCACCCGCATCGAGGTGCACATGAGCGACGAGAACAGCGGCAAGGTCAGCACCGACCACAAGCGCTGCATGATGGAAGCCCGGCTCGCGCACCACGAGCCGGTGGCCGTGAACCACGACGCCTCCAGCCAGGACCTGGCTTTCCGTGGCGCCAGCGACAAGCTCAAGCGTTTGCTCGAACACACACTGGACAAGCTGCGCGACCACCGCTCGCGGGAGTCCATCCGCCGAGAGCCCGATCCGGGCGTTCTCTGAGCCTGCAGACAGGCAGCGCCCGGCTACCGGCGCGTTGACGGGGATCAGCTACTGTTTTGAAGTGTTTTTGGCCTCCAGCCCAATGAATGCGAGCGCAGATGGCTATTAATATGATAGCTATCTGGGCTCGGCGTGTGTGGCTGCCCTTCTGCGCGCTGGCGGCATGACGGGCGATATGACGCCGGCCGCGCGATTGCAAGCCTCGCATCAGGTTCAGGGGTGATGATGCACGCATCAACCCATGAAAATTGCCCTGCTGTCCGACATTCATGCCAATCTGCGCGCGCTCGACGCCTGCATGGAGCACGCCGCTGCCCAGGGTGTGCAACGTTTCGCCGTGCTCGGCGATCTGGTCGGTTACGGGGCCCAGCCTGCGCAGGTGATGCGCCGGGTTCGCGAACTGGCGCAGGGGGGCGCCATCGTCCTGAAGGGCAACCACGACGCATTGGCTGTAGCCCCGTTCGACCAGGCCGGCACCATGGATGCAGGTGGCGCGGCGTGGACCCGCGCGCAACTGGAGCCTGCCGACCTGGATTTCCTGGCTGGCCTGCCGCTGACCGTCACCGACGGCGCCGCGTTTCTGGTGCACGCCAGCGCCGACGCGCCGCAGCGCTGGCTGTATGTCGACAGCGGACACCGCGCCGAGGCCAGCCTCCATGCGGCCTGCGCGGACACGCGTGTGCGTTATGTCTTTGGCGGTCACGTGCACCAGCAGACGCTTTATTTTCGGGGCGCGAGCCAGAAGCTCCTGCGTTTTGAACCGACAGCGGGGGTCACCATTCCGGTACCGCCCCATCGCCACTGGATTGCCACTGTGGGTTCGGTCGGACAGCCGCGTGATGGCGACACCGACGCGATGTATGCGATGTTTGATGCGGCTCGCGCTGAACTGACCTTTCACCGGGTCGCCTACGACCATCTCGCGGCGGCGGCCGATGTGCGGGCTGCGGGGCTGCCGGAGGATTTTGCGAAACGGCTGGAGCAGGGCTTGTGAAGCTGCTGGACCCCGGGACGGTGATTGACGGCTTCCAGGTCGGCGACTGCCTGCATGCCGGCGGCATGGCCCACATCTACCAGGTCAGTTATGCGGGCGCTGCGCAGCGGGAGCCTTTTCCCATGGTCATGAAGGTGCCGCGCATGACCGAGGGTGACGGCGCGGAAAACATCGTCGGGTTCGAAGTGGAGCGGCAGATCCTGTCCGTGCTCACGGGGCCGCATGTGCCGCGCCTGGTGGCCGCCGGCGATTTGGCGAAGCTGCCTTACCTGGTCATGGAGCACGTGCCCGGGCGCACCCTCCAGCAATGGCTGGACGACGGCCCCGCACCGTTGCCGGCTGAAGAGATTGCCTGGTTGGGCGCAGCCGTGGCGCAGGCTGCGCACAGCCTGCACCTGCAGGACGTCTGCCATCTGGACCTCAAGCCGGCCAATGTGCTGATACGGCCGCAGGGTCTTGCGGTGCTGCTCGACTTCGGCCTGTCCTGTCATGCCCACTTCCCGGACCTGCTGGCCGAGGAGTTGCGGCCCGCCGTGGGATCGCCCACGTGGATGGCACCCGAGCAGGTGGTGGGCATGCGCGGTGACCCGCGCAGCGACATTTTTGCCATCGGCGTCATGCTGTATGAGCTGGCCACGCGGGAGCTTCCTTTTGGCAATCCGCAGACCACCGGTGGTCTGCGCCAGCGCCTGTGGATGGACCCGGTGCCTCCGCGCAAGTGGCGCCCGGAGCTTCCCGAATGGCTGCAGGAAGTGATCCTGCGCTGCCTGGAACCGGAGGCTGCGCGGCGCTACGCATCTGCCGCCCACCTGGCCTTCGACCTGTCCCATCCGCAGCAGGTGCAGGTGACCGATCGCGGGCGCCGCGTCCGATCCACCGGATTCTGGGCGCATCTGAAGCGCTGGATGCGCGCCGCCGGCATGCACTACCAGCCGAGCGTGCTGCCATCCCGTCAGATCGACGCGGTGCCCATCATCATGGTGGCTGTTCCCAACCGTGACGTGAGTGATGCCACCCTGTACTCCCTGCGCGAGGCGGTGTCGCGTGCCCTCGGTACCGTGCCCGGTGCGCGGCTGGCCTGCGTGAGTGTCATCAACCCGTCAGAAACGCCGGGCCACGATACCGCCTCCAGCGAGACCACGGTTCACCGGCGCTACCTCGGCATGTTGCGGCAATGGGCCCAACCCCTGGACCTGAACGGCCAGACCGTCTCCTTCCACATCCTCGAAAACGGTGATGTCGCCCAGGCCCTGCTGCGATATGCGCAAGGCAACCACGTCAGCATGATCGTGATGGGCGCGGCCACCCACGGGCTGCAGATGCAGCGGCTGCTGGCCACGGTTCCCATCCGGGTCGCCATGGCGGCACCGTGCACCGTGGTGCTGGTCAAGCAGGCTCTGCCGTTCGACCAGTTGGTCGCGACCGACGCCGGCCACGCCCAGGACCAACTGGACGACAGGCCCGCGCGTGTTTCCAGGGTCATGATTTAGGAAAATAGGGGCCAAAAAGGCCGTCAGCCCTTTGCAGGAAAGCGCGAGGCGCTATCAATAGAAGAGCGTCTGGTGTAGGGCCTGTTAACGCTATTTGTGCAAGATGCGTTGCGAGTCAAAAAGGTCATGCGTGAGGCGCAAAATGCAGCCGGGCTGGAGCCCGGCCAGGCTTTGCAACGCTACGCATGGCCTTTTTGGCCGCAACCCGGAGGGAACGGGGTGAAAACAGCGCCACTAGTCTCTGCACACCTAGCCCAGACGCCCAGTCTGTGCGTCGTCGCGCGCCTTGATTGGCGCTGTTTTCACCCCGTTCGCATTTGCACAAATAGCGTTAACAGGCCCTAGCCCGCCATCAGCTTGTGCACCAGGTCGGCGGTCGTCGATGCCTTGTACTTGCGCATCAGGCGGGCGCGGTAGATTTCCACCGTGCGGTGGCTGATGACCAGGGCGCGGCCGATTTCCTTGGAGGTCAGTCCGTCCATCAGGTGCGCGGCAACTTCGCGTTCGCGTGCGGTGAGTTCGGCCTTGACGGGCCGGCGGGAACTGAGGTCTTCAAACGTCCAGATGCCGGACTCATGCGGCGCCGCGCGGTTCAGGGCGCGTCCGGTCACATGGCACCAGAAGGTTTCACCCTTGAGCCGGCCATCGACCCGCTTCATGATGCGGTCGTCCGCGTAGTGTCCTTTCGCATTGAGGATGGGCAGCATACGTGCACCCGTACGCTCATATTCGTCCGCACTGGGGTAGAGAATCTGGAAAGACTGGCCGATCAACTGCTCACGAGTGGCGCCGAACATTTCGCACACATGCTGGTTGCAATCGACAATGAACCGGTTGCGCGAGAGCACCAGGCCCACGGGGGCCATGTCGAAGGCCAGGCGGTAATCGATGTCCATAGAGGTGCAGGTGAGCCGGGAGTGCGGGTTTGACTTTAGGGATAACTACGTATGCTGATAAGTAGTATCGTAAGGCTTTTAAAGTTGGTGTTGAAGTACTGCAGGAGACTTTTGTGAACAAACTTTTTCCCTCCGCTGCCGAAGCCCTGAAGGGCGTCGTCAAGGACGGCCAGTTGATGGCCGTGGGCGGTTTTGGCCTGTGCGGCATTCCCGAGGCGCTGATCGAGGCGCTGAAGGCCAGCCAGGTCAAAAACCTCACCGTGATCTCCAACAACGCAGGCGTTGATGGCTTCGGCCTCGGCAAGCTGCTCGAGACACGGCAGATCAAGAAGATGATTTCCAGCTATGTGGGCGAGAACAAGGAGTTCGAACGCCAATACCTGGCCGGCGAATTGGAGCTGGAGTTCACGCCGCAGGGCACACTGGCCGAGAAGCTGCGCGCGGGTGGCGCCGGTATTCCGGCATTTTTTACGAAAACCGGTGTCGGCACCCTCGTTGCGGAAGGCAAGGAACTACGCGAGTTCGATGGCGAAACCTATCTGATGGAGCGCTCTCTGGTGCCTGACGTGGCGCTGGTCAAGGCCGACATCGCCGACCGCTCGGGCAACCTGCGCTTTAACCTGACGGCGCGCAATTTCAACCCCGCCGCGGCGATGGCGGGCAGGATCTGCATCGTGGAAGTGGAGCGCATCGTCGCCACCGGCGAGTTGGCGCCCGATGACATCCACCTGCCCGGGATTTATGTGCACCGTATCGTGCACAACCCCACGCCCGAGAAGCGCATTGAAAAGCGCACCACCCGCGACCGTAAAGTTTGAGGAGCACGAACATGGCATGGACCCAGGATCAAATGGCCGCACGCGCGGCGCAGGAACTCGAAGACGGTTTTTATGTGAACCTCGGCATCGGCATTCCGACGCTGGTGGCCAATTTTGTGCCCGACCACATCGAGGTGTGGCTGCAAAGCGAGAACGGCATGCTGGGCATTGGCCCCTTCCCGTATGAAGACGAGGTGGACGCCGACCTGATCAACGCCGGCAAGCAGACCGTGACCACCATCAAGGGCTCGGCGATTTTCGGTAGCCACGACAGCTTTGCCATGATCCGCGGCGGCAAGATCAACCTCAGCATCCTTGGGGCCATGCAGGTCAGTGAACAGGGCGACCTAGCCAACTGGATGATTCCGGGCAAGATGATCAAGGGCATGGGCGGCGCGATGGACCTGGTGGCCGGCGTCAAGCGCGTGATCGTGCTGATGGAACACGTGGCGAAGAAAAAGGACGGCACGGAGGACCTGAAAATCCTCGAAAAGTGCACCTTGCCCCTGACCGGGGTCGGCGTGGTGGATCGCATCATCACCGACCTCGCTGTCATGGACGTGACGCCGGAAGGTCTCAAGGTGATCGAACTGGCGCCTGGCGTGACCATGGAAGCCGTGCAGGCCAAAACCGGCTGCAAATTGCACTGAGAGCTTGCCCGGCCGCTGACCTTTTCAGGGCTGGCGGCCCGGCTTGTGCGCCCAGGGGCGCATACTGCTGCCATTCAATAGTTTCGTAGACAGCCTGGATGCCGGGCCGACTGTCCAGCCTGAACCCGGATGTCTCACCGGGCTGCCGACAGGTCGGCGTATCGCCCCTGGGTGGCCGGCTGCAATATTTGCTTTCCCTGGCATCACGCGCGTAAACTGGCCTCCACACTGCCCAAGGCGGCAGGGCGGACGCTCCAGTAAGGATGATTGGGCGCCCGTTCCGTTCTGAACCCCGTTTTCCCGTCCTCTGGAAGATCCAGACGACGGAAGGCTCCTGGCAATGGAGCAGCAACCAGCAAGTCGCGGCGTGGTGGGAATACTATTCCCTTAATGCAACAGTATCAAAATCGACTTGTAACATTTTATTGCATTTTTTGATTCAAACGCATAATCGGGGGGTGAGCTGTACCCTTGGAAAGAGTTAAGCAAAACATGAACATTCTTTAACAAGTACTTGAAAACATGAGTGTTCTTTATTTAGATCACTTCGAGCTTTCGTCAGACCCCTTTCGAATTACGCCAGACACAGGACTCTTCTTTACCGGAGGCCAGCGCGGCGACATTCTGGAGGGCCTGATCGTGGCCGCCATGCATGACGAAGGCATCGTCAGCGTGGTCGGGGAAATCGGCATGGGCAAGACCATGCTTAGCCGCATGCTGCTGGAGCGGCTGCGTCCGCTGCCCTCGGATACTGTTTATCTGGCCAACCCGGTTTTTGACCGCGACGAAATTCTGGGTGCGATTGCCCGCGATCTCATGCCCGAGCCGCCTCAAGGCAATCGCGCGCACATGCTTGCTGCGCTCGAGGCGGTGCTGATCGAGCGCTACTCGCAAGGCCGGCGTGTGGTCGTGGTCATTGATGAGGCGCACAGCATGCCGGCGACCACGCTGGAAGAGATCCGCCTGCTGTCAAATCTGGAAACCACCCAGAACAAGCTTCTGAAGATCGTCCTGTTTGGCCAGCCGGAGCTCGACGAGTTGCTGGCTGCACCGCAACTGCGGCAGGTCAAAGACCGCATCAGCCACCGCTTCGAACTGCAACCGCTCAACGCCCAGGAGGCGTCGGCCTATCTGATGTTTCGTCTGCACAAGGTCGGCTGGAAAGGGGGCGAGCTGTTTGACGCAGCAGCGCTCAAGCTGCTGGTTCAGGCCTCTGAAGGCCGCACTCGCAAGCTCAACATGCTGGCCGACAAGTCCATGCTGGCCGCCTATGCGGAAGGTGTGCCGCAGGTGGGTCTGGCGCAGGTACGCCGCGCGGTGGGGGACAGCCTGCCCCTGTCCCGGCGTGCTGCGCTGCTTCCTGGCGCTTCCGGCGGCCAACCGGGTGGTATGTGGCGGAAGTTTGTACCTGCCGGTCTGGGAATGCTGGTTGCCCTGGGTGTGGGTTATGCGCTGGGTGGTCGCCAGGGGCCGGACAGAAGCGAGCGGGTTGCGGTGACGCTGGCCGTGACGGCGCCGGAGCAAGCTCAGGCGCCGACTGTCGCCGCGAACGAACGTTCCCCGCAGAACCCACTGGTTCCTGTTGCCCAGGCCGTTGCGCTCCGTCCTGCTGTGACCCCGGCCACGGAGCCGGTTTCATCAGACCGACCGGCGGCACCTGCGTTGCCAGCCGGCAAAACTGTTTCAACTCCGACTGCGGGACTGAAGGCAGGGGGCGACTTGAGGCTTGCGGCGAAACTGCGCAACAGCTCCCTGGTTGTGCGCATGCAAGGGACGGATGAATTCATGGCCGGCCCTCCCAGCGGAGGCTTCACGGTACAACTGCTGTCCCAGCGCGCTCCCAGGGATGCGGAAGTGCTGGCCATGGCCAACGAAGTGCAGGCGGCGCTGGACGGGTCCGGCCAGTCCGCCACGCCGGTCTTCGTGCATAACCGGCTCTACCAGCGCCAGATTTTTCACGCTCTTTACGCGGGGAACTTCGAAACCCGCCCAGCTGCCATGGCGTTCATGCAATCCGCTCCTGCCGCAATAAAGCGCTACAACCCAGTTGTGCGCAGTCTGGATGCCATCCGTAAGGAGCCTGTCCCTTGAAAACCCATTGCCCCGTATGGAGTCCGGTCCTGGTGGCCATGTTTGTGCTTGCAGGCTGCGCCACACCGCCACCACCGCTGTTGCGCGGGCACCTGGCAGAAGAGCCGGGTGTTGCCCCTGCAGTTGCTCAAGCGCCCAATGATGTCGCCAATATTCCCCCGCTCTCTACGGGGGCGCCGCGCTTGCCCGCACCGCGGGTGGTGCCGCCGCAGGAAACCTACAGCGTGGTCGTCAGCAACGTCAGCGTGCAGACCCTGCTGTTCGCCCTGGCCCGGGACGCGAAGCTCAACCTGGACGTGCATCCCGGCATCACCGGCACAGTCACCCTCAATGCGCTGGACCAGACCATTGCCGAACTGCTTGACCGCATTGCGCGCCAGATCGACATGCGTTATGAGCTGGAAGGCAAAAACCTTTTCGTGTTGCCCGATGCGCCATTTTTGCGCCTCTACAAGGCAGACTACCCGAACATCACGCGCGATTCGTCCAGCAGCACCGGGTCCGAGTCGCAGGTTGCCACCACCGGGCAGGGGACAGCCTCTGGCACCGGCAACTCTTCGTCCGCATCGATTCGCAACACCTCCAACAACCGCTTCTGGGTCACGCTCACGGAAAACATCCGTGACCTGCTTCGGGAAACAGACAAGGTCATTGAAACGACCGCTGGCGCTGCGCCTGTTGCCGCCGCCGCACCGGCACCTGCTTCTGCGGTTTCTTCAGCGGCAGGAGCGTTGGGAACAGCAACAAGAACCATCACCGGCACGGCTGCTCCCGCGACACCGGCCGCACCGCAACCGCTGTATCGCGAAGCCGCCTCGGTGATCGCCAATCCGGAAACCGGCGTGATCAGCGTTCGCGCCACAGGCAAGCAGCATGCGCGCGTGCGCGAGTTCCTCGATCAGGTTGTTGGCAACGCCAGGCGCCAGGTGCTCATCGAGGCCACGATTGTGGAAGTGGCATTGACCAACGACTACCAGCAGGGGATTAACTGGTCGGTGGTCCGCAATGCGGTCTCCACGCCGCTGAGCCTGGTGATGGCCGGCGGCGGTGGGACTCCTCTGTCCACGGGTGTCAATCCACCTTTTCTCGGGACTTTCACCGCTCAGAGGTCTTATGGTCGGACCGATATTTCGGCGGCGGTTCGCCTGCTTGAGTCTTTTGGAAAGACACGCGTGTTGTCCAGCCCCAAAGTCAGTGTCATGAACAACCAGGCCGCACTGCTCAAGGTCGTGGACAACAAGGTTTATTTCACCATCTCAGTGACGCCGGGCACGCCAGCCTCGCTGGGGGTTCCGGCCACGGCGGCCGTTTACACCACCACCATCAACACCGTGCCGGTGGGCTTTTTGATGAATGTGACCGCCCAGGTCGGTGATGACAATGAAATCACCCTGAACCTGCGTCCCTCTGTCTCCCGCATCACAAGTTATGCGAATGACCCCAGCCCCGCGCTTGCGATCGCCGGCATCACCAACCGGATTCCTGAAATACAGACGCGCGAGTTCGAGTCCATCATGAAGGTGCGTGACGGCGAGACGGCGGTGCTGGGTGGCCTCATGCAGGACGACCAGAGCAACGCCACGGACCAGATTCCCGGCGTGGGCAATGTGCCTGTTGTCGGCGAGTTGTTCAAGCTTCGCAGCAACCAGTCCAATAAAAGTGAATTGGTCATTTTCCTGCGCCCAACCATTCTGCGCGATTCAAGCATCGACGGCGATGCCTCTTTTATCCGGAGCCAGCTTTCCATTGGCACGCCGGTGCCCGTGGGGCGCAGGCCATGAGCTTGCTGCTCGATGCGCTTCGCAGGGCCGAAGAGGACTCGCGTAAACGCAAGTCGGACACCGAGTCGGTAGCCCCGGCGAAGATTTCTCTGGCCGAAAAAGTAGGCGCACCCGAATTGACCCTGCAAGAGCAGACCTCGCCGACATCACCAACCCCGGCGCCAACAGCGGTAGACACATCCGGGCTGACCGGCGCTGACCCGGTTTCTTCCACGAGGCCGCCAGTGCATGCCACGGGTTTTCCTGACCTGGCGCCTACCCGGGATGGCATACCTGCAGCGGTGTCGGCCCCTGAAGCCGCGCCCATGCCTGCTGCAGCCGACTCGCGCGCCCCCGTTCAACCCTATGGCCGCTACGCCAGGCCTGTCGGTGCGGAAGCTGGTCAACAAAATGCAGAGCCTGCCAAAGGGGGCTGGGCTGTTGCCCAGGCCGCACGCGAGCCTGTCCGACCGACTGCCGAAGCCATGGCAGATGGTTCTCAGGATGCCAGATTGGCGGAAACCGCGTCGGCAAAGCCGCCGGTGGCGCGCATCGATGTGGCCGCGCCTCTTTCAGCAACAACCCAGCGCCAGGCCCTGTCTGCGGCGGGTGCCATGGCCGGCGCGCGGGTTCGTCCGGCAATGGGCAAGGTTCAACGCCGGCAGTGGGTGCTGGTTGCCCTGGTCCTCCTGGTGGCTTTACCGCTTGTTGGTTTTCTTCTGTTCGGTGACGCACTTTTTGGGTCATCCAGCACGCTGGCTGTGCGATCCCCCGCCATTGTCGTGACGGTACCAGACAGCCCGGCGGCGTCTCCCGCCGATGTGCCAGCTGCGGACAAGCCTGTTTCGGGAGCAGTTGAAACTTCGGCGGCTCCTGTTGGCGCCAGCAATGCACCCGTGGCGGCTCAGGCGACGGCCAGCGCGGTTTTGCCCACGGCTGCCACACAAGCTGCGGCCTCTGGCGTTGCAGGTGCAGCAGATCGTCCACGGATGGTTGCTACCGCTCCCGTGCGCCGTACAGAGCGCAGGCAGCAGCAAGATACCCCTGCGAACCGCGACGTCGCTGGAACCACGGCGAAGGATCTGCAGGGTGTGTCGCTGCTTTCCAGCAAGGCCAAGCCTGCCTCGCAGATGGAATCCGCTTATGCGGCTTACCAGGCAGGCAAGCTCGGTGAAGCTACCCGGCTTTATCAGGAAGTGCTCAGAGCCGACCCCACCCAGCGTGATGCCTGGCTCGGTCTTGCCGTCATTGCACACGCCAGCAACCAGCGTGAGCCGGCCATGGACGCTTACAAGCGGGTACTGCGCCTGGAGCCGCAAAACGCGACGGCGCTGGCCGGCCTCAGCAGCCTGATCACCAATGCGGGCGAACCTCAGCAGGAATCAAGGCTCAGGGAAATGCTGGCCCGAACCCCGCAGGAGGCCGACCTGAACAACGCGCTGGGGCTGGTGCTGTCCGGCGAGCGGCGCTGGTCAGAAGCGCAACCCCTGTTTTTCAAGGCTCACTCTGCCGCGCCGCAGGAGCCGCAATTCGCCTACAACCTGGCGGTGACGTTGGACCACTTGCGCAAAGCCAGCCTGGCGGCGCAGTACTACGAAACTGCGCTAGGTCTGGCCCAGGGCAAAGTGTCGGGCTTTGACGAAGCCAGCGCACGTAGCAGGCTTGCTGCGCTGAAAGCGGGCGCCTCTGCGGGAACCGCCCGATGAACGCCAAACTCGACGTTTACAACCCGACGTCGTTCTACCTTGAGCTCGAGCGCAGTGGGCTGATCACGCACGACCAGGCCGAGATTGCATGGACCGAGCGTGAAAAGCGCGGCGGCTCCTTTGGCGACATCCTGGTCAGCCTGGGCATGCTGTCGCTCGATGACCTGACGGCCATCATGGCGGCGGCCAGCGCGACAGAAGCGATTCGCCTGGGCGAGATGGTTCCCGACGACGGTGCCATCCAGCTCATTCCTAAAACGCTGGCGCAAAATTACGACGTCTTCCCCGTCGGCTTCGACGATGTGGCCCGGCAACTGACGGTGGCCATCAGCGACACCAACGATGTCGTGGCCATGGACCAGTGCCGGTCGGCAGTGCCTGCCGATATTTCACTGCGCTGGCGGCTGGCGTCCAAGGCCGACATCAAGTCGGCCATTGACCGCTTCTACGGCTATGTGCTGTCGATAGACGACATCCTGAAGGGCCTGCGCACCGGCAAGATGGACGACAGCGCGCTGTCGATGCGCGGTGCGGAGGCGTTTGCGCACCCGATTGTCCGGCTCATCGATGCGCTGCTGGCCGACGCCGTGCTCGAAGGCGCCTCCGATATTCACTTTGAGCCTGAAGAGGGGTTTCTGCGCATCCGCTATCGCATCGACGGTGTCATGCGGCAGGTGAGGGTGCTGCACAAGCAGTACTGGCCGGCACTGTCGGTCAGGCTCAAGGTTCTGTCGGGCATGGACATTGCCGAAACGCGTGCGCCGCAGGACGGGCGCATTTCCATGGTCATACGCGGCCATGATGTTGACTTCCGCGCCGCCGCGCAGCCCACCATCCATGGCGAAAACTTTGTGCTGCGTGTGCTGGACAGACGCAAGTCCATCGTGCCCATGGACCAGATGGGCCTGCCCGCCGACCGCATGAACACGCTACGGCTCATGCTGGCGCGGCCCTACGGCATCATCCTGGTCACTGGGCCCACCGGTAGCGGCAAGACCACCACGCTGTATTCCATCCTCAATGAGATGAACACCGAAAGCGTCAACATCATGACGCTGGAAGATCCCGTTGAATACCCGATGGCGCGCATCCGCCAGGCCTCTGCTGCCGACAACCCCAAAATGGACTTTGCCAACGGCATCCGCTCCATGATGCGGCAGGATCCGGACATCATCCTGGTCGGCGAGATCCGCGACCATGAAACAGCCGAGATGGCTTTTCGCGCTGCCATGACGGGCCACCAGGTGTTCTCAACCCTGCACGCCAACTCGGCCGTGCTGGCGATTGCGCGTCTGCTTGATCTGGGCATCCCCGTGAGTGTGATGACGGGCAACCTGATTGGCATCGTCGCGCAGCGACTGATACGGCTGCTGTGTCCCAAATGCAAGGAGGCCTACGAAGCGGGTGATGTTGAAAAATCCCTGTTGAATGCTGCGCACCACCTGCCTTTGCACCTGTACCGTGCCGTGGGGTGCACCCATTGCAAGGGGCAGGGCTACAAGGGGCGCACCAGCATCATGGAGCTGCTGCGTTTTGACATGGGCCTGGACGACCTGCTGTCGCGCAACGCACGCACACCCGAGCTGCTGGCCCACGCGCGCAGCAATGGTTTCACCACCATGGCCGAAGATGGGCTGGGGCGCGTTCTGGCGGGCACCACTTCCCTTGAGGAGGTTGCACGCGTGGTGGACTTGACCAGGCTGGCCACCTGATGCTTGAGTTCAATTACCGCGCGATCACCCCCGAGGGTCGAACCATCTCGGGGCGCCAATCCGCCACCAGCGAGTCCGACCTCGAGGCGCGGCTGGGCCGCATGCAGCTTGAGCTCCTCAAAGCCACGCCCGTGCGTGCCGCCACGCTGTTTGCGCGTAAGCGGCTGGAGAGCAAGGAACTCATCAACATCTTCATCCACATGCAGACGCTGAGCCAGGCCGGGGTGCCGCTGTTTGAGTCGCTGATCGACTTGCGTGATTCTGCCGATACACCCACGGTGCGGCGGTTTATTTCTGACCTGGTGGACCGTATCGAGGGTGGCGCCAGCCTGTCGGACGCGCTGGAGCAGTCACCCGCTGGCATCGACAAGGTCAACATCAGCCTGATCCGCACCGGTGAGGCCACCGGCAAGCTGCCCGAAGTGCTTGCAGAACTGGTGGAAAGTTTGAAGTGGTCGGACGAGATTGCCGCGCAGACCAAGAAGCTGCTGATGTACCCCGTGTTTGCCGGCACCGTGGTGCTTGGTGCGGTGGGTTTTTTGATGATTTACCTGGTGCCGCAGCTGATCGGGTTTATCAAAAATCTGGGCGGGACGGTTCCCATCCAGACGCGGGCGCTGGTGGCTTTTTCCAATTTCCTGGTTAACTATTGGTACACCATTCCGCTGGCGATTGCGCTGGTTTCCGTGGTCTGGATCACGGCAGTTCGCGTGTCGCCGGCTGCCAGACTCTGGATAGACGGCAGCAAACTCCGGGTACCAGTTTTTGGCCCCATCCTCAAGAAAATCATCATGGCGCGGTTTGCCAAGTCTTTCGGGCTTATGTACCGAAGCGGTGTTTCGGTGCTCGACGCACTGGGATTTTGCGAAAGCCTCTCGACCAACGCTGCCTACCGGAAAGCGATCAATGGCGCCGCGCTAAGCATTTCCCAAGGGCAAAAAATATCTGACTCCTTCGCTGCAACCACCTTGTTCCCGGCGCTGGTTGTCCGCATGATTCGCGTGGGTGAGAGCACCGGTGGGCTCGACAAGGCACTTGATAACGTCAGCTATTTCTACACCCGTGAAGTCAACGATGCCATTGAAAAACTGCAGGGACTGATTCAGCCGGTGTTGACCCTGGTGCTGGGCGGCATGATTGCCTGGATCATGTCTTCCGTCATGCTGCCGATCTACGACCTGATTTCCAAGGTCAAGTTCTAGCCATGGCTGAATTTGCTCTTGTCATCGCGCAGAAGTCGGTACATCTGTATCGGCTAAGCGGTGCTGCGGCGGAAGCTGTCGCGGTGGCAGGAGTCCAGGACGACCCGGTTGCCTGGGTCGCGGCGCACATGCCGGCGCGCGGCAACTGCTCCCTGGTCAGCGACATCATGGACGAGGCTTATATTCGCAGCATCCTGCCGCCCATCTGGATGGCTGGCACGCGGAAGCAGTTGTTGCAGCGCCGTCTGCAGCAGCAGTTGCGCGACAACCCTTATCGCGCTGCCGTGCTGGCACCTTCGGGTTCCTGGCGCCCGCCTACTCGTGTCAGCCTGATCGGCATGGGGCAGAGTGAACGTATTGGCCAATGGCTGGCGGCCCTGTCGGCGCGCCACATCCGCGTCAAGGGCTTGTGGCCGCTGTCGGCGCTGATTGCGCTGGAAGTCAAACAAAAAGCTCCTCGGCGTGCACGCGTTGATCCATCTGACGGAACGGCGAACAAAGCACTGGAGCCAGCCAGCCTTCGACCTACGCTCGCTCTGGTGGCAACGCCTGCCGGGTTACGGCAAGTGCTGGTTCGCGGCAGGGTGCCTCTGTTTTCGCGGCTGGCTCTCAGCGTTGGCGAGGGCAGCCTGTCGGCGACCTTTGTGCTGGCCGAGGCACGACGCACGGTTCAGTACCTGATTTCGCAGGAGTGGCTGGGTAGCGCCGACCAGCCGGTGGCCACGCAGATGTGGTTGCCTTTTGATGACGAACATGCCTTGGCGGAGGTGAGTAACGACCCCGCGCTGGATGTGCAATTCATTGAAGGGGTTGATGACGCCTATGCGCGGCTCCTGCCCCGGCTGAAATCTGTCTCTGCGCAACTGCAATTTCTGCCGGACGAATCACGCATGCAGTGGCGCGCCGCCCAGATTGCGGCGGGCGCGAAGTATGGCGGCATCGCCGCCTTGGCTTTAGCCCTTTTGTGGTCGGCTGATTTGCTGTGGCTGTCCTGGGGCAAGCGCAGTTTGACACAGGAGCAGCTGTCGCAGGCCGCAGCCATCAACCAGCAAGCCAGCCAGGAAGTCCTGCGTGCCAAGGGGGACTTGAGCCAGGCGGGTCTCGCCGTAGCGACGGTGCAGGCCTGGCAGCAAACCATCGCCGCGCAACCCGATCAGTTTGGCGCTCTGCAGTATCTGGCCGCTGTGCTCAAAAATGCGCCCGCGGTCGAGGTGCAAAAAATCACCTGGGAGTTGCCGCGCTTGCAGGCCGCAGTCGCCGGTGCGTCTCCTGCGCCGGCAGAACCCTTTGCCTGCCCGGGTGTGCAGGGTCTCTCGGGCGCTCCGGTTGCACCGGCGCCAGCGGCAGAATCCGTCAAGTCATCGCTTGCCCTGCTAAGCCTCAATGTTGAACTCCCGCGTTCGCTGACGCAAAGGCAGGCTCTGGCATTGCAGGACAGTTTGTTGACCAACCTGAATACCGGCGGTTGGTCGGCGTCGTTGCTCAAGTCTACGGTCACGCTGGATCCGGAGCAGATACAAACCGGAAAGCTCGGCGAAGTCGGCGCGCGAACGATTGAGTTGTGTTTGCAGAAGGCAGCAACATGAGTGAAGTTCAGCCCGCACGCAGTATCTGGCAAATGGCGGCCAAGTCGCTCATTGCAGGTGCGGTCATGTGCGTTGTTGCTGCGGCTATAGCAGGCGGTGCCAACTGGCTGGCTCAAAGGATCGCTCTGGAGCAGGGTAAAGCTCAGGCGGCACTGGATGCAGCCAATTTATCGCTTCAGAACACGCAATTGGATCGCGCACGTCTCGAAGAAAATCTGCAGATGTTCGGCAAGCTCAAGCAGTCCCGTTTTGCACATCCGCCGGATCGGCTCGCCATATTGGAGGCATTGGAAGGCGCAGCCCGCGATCTTCAAAAAAGTGCTATGGCGTGGGAGCTCGGCATACAAGAGAATCTCAGACCTCTGAATGATGACAAGACAGGGGAGGCGGTTGCCCAACTGGCAAGGGTGCCGATGAAGCTCCGGGCAAACACTGTCCATGAAGAAGAATGGTTGCGCTTGCTCTCACGCCTGCAGGGCGGCAATGCGGGCTATTTTATTCCGGACAGCTGTATATACGAGCGTAAGCCTTTTATGAGCGGTGACAGAAAACTGGCAGCGGTAGATGTGCAGTGCAGTTTGTCCTGGCTCTACGTGCTGCCTGCCACAGGTGTGCCCAAAACGCCGTGATGAATACCATGAAGCTCGCCTTGACCATTTCGACCTGTGTGACTCGCCGTGGATATTTCATGGCGGCAGTGACTGCCTTCGCCTGTGCTGCCATGGCGCAACCCCCCGGACCATCGCAGGCTGTCCCGGGCACGGGTGCTCCGAACGCTGACCTGGGGCCATTGATTCTGTCGCCTGCACAGCGACGGAGCCTTGAGGTTGCCCGCAAGCTTGAAGGCAATTCAGATGGAAGCCCCCAAGTGCTGCCAGGCGATGAAAATCCGGATGCTGCCACAGGCTTGCCAGACACACTGGTCATCAGCGGTTTCGTCACGCGCTCCGGCAACCGCAGCACGGTGTGGATCAATGACCAGCCCCTGTATGGGCAGGCTTCCACCACGCCTTTGCGAACGCTTGCCGGGCAGGCAGGTGCACTGCAATCGGGAGGCGCAGACATGCGAATCAAAGCCAGACCAGGTCAGATCATTGATGTGCCATCGGGCCAGGCGATCGATTTGTTGCCACCCGGCGCGATCCGGATCAATCCGCCAAAAGCCGGCAAGTCTCCTGTTACCAAGGATTAGCACAATGAAGCATCACTTTTTGCGCGCTTTGCGCAACTCCACGCCGGCAAAAGAACGTCAACGCGGATTCAGTCTCATAGAAATCGCGCTGGTGCTTGTCATCGCGGGGATCGCTCTTGGCGCTGGCTTGTCCTTGCTCGGCGCCAAGACGGCTCAGGCGAAGATTGACAGTACCAAGACCCGAACCGAGGCGGTGCGTCAGGCTTTGGTGGCTTTTGTGTCGCAAAATTACCGTTTGCCTTGCCCCGCGGCACCGGGATTGGTTCGTGGGGCTGCGGGATACAACACTGAACAGCGCTCGGGGGTCGCCGGGGCAGAAGTATGCACGGCCGCCAGTGGCCTGGCCAACAACATCGGCGGTGCCGCCCCGGCTGGCGTGTCGCGTGGCACAGTGCCCTGCGCGTCGCTGGGCCTTGCTGACGAGGCGTGTACCGACGCGTGGGGAAATCGGTTCACCTATTTTGTTCGAAATTCCGCCATTCGACTGACGGTCAATACGGTAAGCGGCATGGGTGGATCCATGACCGTGCACAAAATCATTCCTCCAGCAGCGGTTGTGCTTACCAATGGCGCGGCGCCCACCGGGAACCAGATCAACGCATGCAGCACCACTGCAGGCGACAACAGCTGCAACCTGGCCGCCGTCGCCGTGGTCATTTCCCACGGCGCCAATCGGGGGGGCGGGTTCGTGCCTGAATCGGCGGCGGCCTTTCCGACGGCAGGTGTCAGTGCCTATGAAGTGGCCAATACCGACAACAACATCCAGTTCCTGCAGAACGATTACGTTGAGTCAGGCGCTAACTCTTTCGACGACATTGTGCTGGCGATCGCCCCCAGGGATGTGATTTCCAGTCTGAGCCAGAACAATGTGCTGAAAGACCCCAAAGTACTGATGGCCGAGCAGTTCGAAACCCTCAAACTGGCCATTCTTCAGAACATTTATACGTCGATGAGTGGAACAACTCCCAACAGGCAAATCACCCTGCCCACAGAAAGCGGTGCGGCCGCACCCTACGTTTTTCCTCCAACAGTGGATTTCACAGGCTGTACAGCCCCGGTTACGACACTACTATTACCGACCACTGTCCCGGCCTTGACAGGATTGACCAACGATTTATGGGGTAATGCCATTCGCTACCGGCGCGCATCCACTGGGGCCTTTGGCGCAGCAAATGCCTGCACCACGCCGTTTGTTTTCGTCTCTTATGGGCCTGACGGCCAAACCGGCGGCGCAGGCAATATCTTCGGACTTGATGACATTGTTTTTCCTGTGACGCAGGCCGTCATCAACAGCGCCATTGTCAAGTTTGGTGGCTGGTAGCAGCAGTTTTTATTTTCTGGACCGTCCCTCCGGCAAAGACCTGCACAGTGAATACCTCCCTTGATCCTGTCCGGGAAAAAATCGTTGTCCTGATCGTTGAGGACGATGCTTCTCTTCGTGACTGGTTGTCTGGCTCGCTTGAAGACATGGGCTACAACGTGTCGGCTGCAGGCAGCCCCGATGAAGCGCTGGTGCTGGCCCGACGGGCCCAGGTGTCGTTTGATCTGGCCCTGCTTGATCTGGGCTTGCCGCCCCATCCGAATGAGCCGACGGCTGGCCTGGAGCTGCTGCGCCTGCTGATTCTGGAGCGCCCCGCGTTGAAGGCGATTGTGCTTACGGGCCAGGACGAGCCCTCCATTGCGCTCAAGGCCATCGGGATGGGG
Organism: Polaromonas sp.; assembly: GCF_049790275.1. GTDB lineage: Bacteria > Pseudomonadota > Gammaproteobacteria > Burkholderiales > Burkholderiaceae_C > Polaromonas. Next base: position 18,151 of record NZ_JBAQYR010000085.1, on the reverse strand, counting down.
GCCTTTGATTTCCTGAACAAACCCGCCAGCAACCAGCGCCTGCGCGAGGCGCTGGACCGTGCTGTGCTTTTTCTTCAGGCGGAAAGGCAGCTCAGCAACGACGGCCAGGCCCGCATGACCCTGACCGCGCCCATTTCCGAGGGCGTCAGGGAGTTCGGCGAGGCGGCGCAAGAGCGCCTGGTGCGCTCGGTGCTGGCGGACAGCCAGTTCAACGTCGCCCAAGCCGCGCGCAAATTGGGCGTGACCCGTGAGCACCTGTATTACTTCATGAAGAAGTTCGGTATCGAAAGAGCCTTGCCGTGATTGATCTTTATGACGCCGCTGTGGCTTTGGTCGTGGCAGGCATCAGTGTCGGTTTGACGATGTTCTGGCTGCGCTACCTGAGCCGCCAGCATCGCCGGCGCATGGACCAACTGCTGGCCTTGCGCGAAGCCTTGCATGATGATTTGCTGGGCACACTGGTACTGCATCAACAAACATTGGCCAATCTGGGTTTGCGCAGTCTGGACTGGCGCGGCAACTGGTATGGTTCACCGGTGTTTACACGACTCGGGGCGAAGATCCCGATCAACCTGCATGAAGGTGGTCCTCTTCTTTCCTTCGATGGGAAGCGAATCAACGACCGTGTCCTTTACCAGCGCTTTCAATACGACGATATCTCGCTGGAATTCCGCATCGGCCTCAAGGGTCTGCGGGGTGAACGTCACCTGTTTGCCGTACAAGCCGCGGAAGTGCTGTTCGCCATGATCCAGGGCGCGCTGGCGGCGCGGCAACTGGCGCTGGTGGCTGCAGCAAGCCAGCGTGCCCGGGTGGGGGTGTTTTTGCAGCACGATATGCGCAACCTGGCGCAGTGGGTGCAGCTCGTCGCGGACGACTTTGGCTCAGCCCAAAACGACGGTGAGCTTCTGGCCCGCGCGAAGCGTCTGCGCAAAAATGCTGCACTGGCGACCAGCCGGGCCGAACGCATGAGCCAGGCGCTGTTGAACCCGGTATGGCAGGCCTCTGCCTCGGCGCCTTTGGAGGCTCACGAAGCTGCGGGCCTGGATCCCCTCGATCTGGCGGAGCACATCCGTCAAGCCGCTGAGCTGCATCAGATTGAAGTCCAGCTGGTGGGGGCCGCCCAAGTCGACTGGGACAGTCATGCACTGGCCGCTGTTCTGGACAATGTGTTGGGCAACGTGTCCAGCCTTTCGCGGGAACGGATGCTTCCGGCGAGCTGCCGAATTTTGGTGACACAGGATGCCCAAAGCACGGTGGTTTGCTTTGAAACACCGCAAATACCGCTTGAAATCCCGCTGGAGAAGCTGTTTGAACCCTGGTCCAGTTCAGGTTCGGTCAACAAGGGCCTGGGGATGTACCAGGCGCGCAAACAGGCGCAGGCGGCGGGGGGGAATCTTTTTGCCGAAGCCTTGGGGACGGGTATCCGGGTGGTGCTTTCCATCCCATGTAAAAAATCCTGACTCCCAGATTCCTAAAACAAAAGATACATTTTCTTACCGGCGCAATTCGTGCCGTCTAATTTGGAGTCACGAATGAAATCATTCAAGAAACAAGCCGGTTTCACTTTGGTGGAAATCGCAATCGTGCTGGTCATTGTTGGCCTGCTGCTGGCGGGTGTGCTGAAAGGCCAGGAATTGATCGAAAACAGCCGGATTTCCAGTATTGCGAAAGACATGGACTCGATGACGGCTGCGGTTGGCAGCTACCGTGATCGCTATCAGGGCTTGCCAGGTGATTCTGCCGTCGCAGCCACCAACGTTACCAACGGGTGGGGTGTGACGCCTTTCACTGTCGGTGGCAATAATGGCCAGATCGGGTTACCTTTAACGACGTTCAACGTTGGCGCCAACGAGAATACGATGGCTATCGTATCCCTGATGTATGCTGGTTTCATTAATGGGAATCCCCGCGCTGGTATTCCAACGACCATCGTGAGGCCCCGGCATGCAGCAGATGGGCAGATCGCTGTGACTAGCGGTGTATTCGGTTTTGTGGGGCGCAATGCGGTTTGCCTCAACGGCCTCAGCGGTAAAGCTGCCGCTGCACTTGACCGCAGGTTTGACGACGGCAACCCCATTACGGGCGAAATTCGTTCAGACCGGATTGCCCTGCCTGGCAATCCTGGCGCAGGCATACCTGCCGCGGGTACCCAGTTTTCTGAAGATCCAGCCATTAACGCTGTACCTGTGACGCTTTGCCGCCAGATCTAAAACGGTCAAAGCCAAAAAAAACCGGGCTTCATGCCCGGTTTTTTGTTGTTCGTCTGTTGTTCTGGAGCGGGTGATGGGAATCGAACCCACGTTATTTGCTTGGGAAGCAAGAGTCCTACCATTGAACGACACCCGCACGAAGCTGATTGTAGAACCACCGCCCGGGTGGTTCGTCAACCGGACGACTCAGGGCCGCAAATAGGCCCAGCCGTCCTGCTGCTTTTTCATGATTTCCGTCACGCCGGCCGGCACATAAGCGATGGCAGGCAACATGTCGTCCCGGGTCAGCTTCTGGGCGCGCAGGGTGTTTTCGCAGGCGACGATGCGCACATTGGCTTTCATGGCCTCGGCCACACGCGCACCGGTTGGTGATTCGAGCTTGAGCATGCTGATGCCGGGGCCATAAACGACGATGGCAATGTCCACGTTGGCGGCCCCCACATCGTCCTGAACGTTTTTGGCGTTGTTCAGTGCCAGGTTCCATTTGGCCGGGTCGTTGTCACTGACCTGGATCACCATCTTGTGACGTTTTTGGCCTGTAGCCCCCATCCCCTGGGCGTGGACAGCTATTAAAAACGGAGCGGCCAGGGTGGCAGCACCGGCCAGGCCAGCCTGGAGAAGAAGTCGGCGGTTCATTTGAGGATGTCTCCCAGGCAAAGGTATTTCATTTCCAGATACTCTTCCATGCCGTGGCTGGAGCCCTCGCGGCCCAGTCCCGACTGCTTGACGCCGCCAAAAGGCACGTGCTCGGTGGCAATCACCCCGGCGTTGATGCCGACCATGCCGTATTCCAGCGCCTCGGCGACGCGGTAGATGCGGCCGATGTCGCGGCTGTAGAAGTAGCTGGCCAGGCCAAACTCGGTGTTGTTGGCTGCGTCAATGGCTTCCTGCTCGTTTTTGAAACGGAACACCGGCGCAAAAGGACCGAAGGTTTCCTCGCGGGCGCACAACATGTCGCCGGTGGCTTCCGAAATCACAGTGGGCTCAAAGAACTGGCCCTTGAGCTTTTTGCCGCCAGCCAATAGCTTGCCGCCCTTGGCCAGCGCGTCTTCCACATGGCGCTGGACTTTCTCCACGGCGGCGTCTTCGATCAGCGGGCCCTGTACCACGCCGTCTTCAAAACCGTTGCCGACCTTGAGCAGTTTCACCTTGGCTGCGAATTTCTCGACAAACTGTTCGTACACGCCGTCCTGCACATAAATGCGGTTGGCGCAGACGCAGGTCTGGCCGGCGTTGCGGTATTTGCTGGCCATGGCGCCTTCGACGGCCGAATCGATGTCGGCATCGTCGAACACGATGAAGGGGGCGTTGCCGCCCAATTCGAGGGCCAGCTTCTTGACCGAGGGGGCACTTTGCGCCATCAGGACGCGGCCAACCTCGGTGGAGCCGGTGAAACTGATGTGGCGCACCACGTCGCTGGCGCAAAACACCTTGCCGATGGCAATCGAGTTGGCGCTGTCGGCGGTGAGGATGTTGAGCACCCCGGCCGGAATGCCGGCGCGCACAGCCAGTTCGGCGGCGGCCAGCGCTGTCAGCGGGGTCAGCTCGGCCGGTTTGATGACCACTGGGCAGCCGGCGGCCAGCGCCGGGGCGACCTTGCGCGTGATCATGGCCAGCGGGAAGTTCCAGGGGGTGATGGCGGCGCACACACCGATGGGTTGCTTCAAGACCATCAGGCGGCGATTGTTGTCGAACTGGGGCAGGGTTTCGCCGTTGACGCGCTTGGCTTCCTCGGCAAACCACTCGACGAAACTCGCGCCGTAGGCGATTTCACCCTTGGCTTCGGCAAAGGGCTTGCCTTGCTCGGCGGTCATGATGCGGCCCAGGTCTTCCTGGTTGGCCATCAGGAGGTCGAACCATTTGCGCAGGATGATGCTGCGCTCCTTGCCGGTCTTGCTGCGCCAGGCGGGCCAGGCGGCGTTGGCGGCGGCGATGGCGGCTTCAGCGTCTTTGGCGCCCAGGTTGGCCACGTCCGCGAGTTTGAGGCCGGTGGCGGGGTCGTTGACGTCAAAACGGGCCGAGCCCTGGATCCACTGGCCGTTGATCAGGGCGTCGGTCTTGAGCAGGCTGGGGTCTTTGAGTAGGGAAATGGGGGATGTTTTCATGTCCATGGGAAATATCCTGAAAGGGTGGGATGTCTGGGGAGATGGGTTCATTTTGACCGGTTTCGGGCCGGGGGGTTTGTAGTCGCCAGCTTTCTGGGTGCCTGCAGGGGCGGGCGCCGGTCCTGACCTTGCTATCTGACGGCGCCGCAAGCGCTTGGCATGCACGAGGTGTTGTCAGCGCCGGCGCCCGCGCAACCATTCAAGCAGCACGAGGAGGAGGGTGGTGAAGAGAATAAGCAATGTGGCAACGGCGGCGATCGTGGGTGAAATATTCTCCCGGATGCCGGTGAACATCTGCCGTGGCAGGGTGGCTTGTTCTGCGCCCGCCAGGAACAGCGTGACCACCACTTCATCAAACGATGTGGCAAAGGCAAACAGCGCGCCGGAGATAACGCCTGGCGCGATGACCGGCAGGGTGATCCTGAAAAACGTCCGGAACGGGGTCTCGCCAAGGCTGAGGGACGCCCTGACCAGGTTGTGGTTGAAGCCTGCAAGCGTCGCAAGCACGGTGGTCAGCACAAAAGGCGCGCCCAAGGCAGCGTGCACCACAATCAGCCCGAAGTAGCTGTCGGCAAGACCCAGCGGGGCGAAGTACAGGTAGGTGGCCACTCCCACCACAACGATGGGGACCACCATCGGCGCGATGAGTATGCCCATGAGAAGGCTCTTGAACCGGAAGTTGGTCCTGGACAGGCCGACGGCCGCCAGAGTGCCCAGTGCAGTGGCAATCACGGTGGCAGCGGGGGCCACGATGAAACTGTTTTTCGCAGCCCTTGCCCATTCCGGTGAATCCAGTAGGTTCTGGTACCACTTCAGCGACCAGCCCGGAATGGGGTAGGTCAGGAACGAGCTGTCTGAAAAAGACAGCGGCACCATGACCAGGATGGGGGCCAGCAGAAAAACCAGAATGGCGACGCACGCGGCGCGCAACAGCCACCAGCCGGCTTTGTCAGCCAGGGTGGCATAGCGGGGAAAGGTAGGCCCTTTGATTTTGAACATGGTGAATTGGCGTCTGCGTCTGTCAAAGAAAAAAGGAATGTCAACCGATGCTGAGTTCGGCCTTGCCGATGCGCCGGTAAACGCTGTAGAGAACCATGGTGGCCGTCAGCAGCACGGCGCCCAGCGCACAGGCCATGCCCCAATTGACTTCGACGTTGGTATAGCGGGCGATGTAATAGCTCAGCATCTGGTCATCAGCGCCGCCGAGCAGGGCGGGGGTGACGTAATAGCCTATCGAGAGGATGAACACCAGCAGCGCGCCGGCACTGATGCCTGGATAGGTCTGCGGCACGTACACCCGAAAAAAGGCAGACAGGGGAGCGCTGCCCAATGAAACGGCAGCCCGGATGTAAGTTGCCGGCACGTTTTTCATCACGCTGTAAAGCGGAAGAATCATGAACGGCAGCAGGATGTGCACCATGGCAATCACCACGCCTGCGCGATTGAACAGCAGCGCCAGGGGGCTGTCGATGAGGCCGATGCCCATCAGCCCGCGATTGACGAGACCTTCGGACTGCAGCAGGACGATCCAGGCCGCAACCCGGACCAGAATCGATGTCCAGAAGGGCACCAGCACCAGGATCATCAGCAGGTTCGCCTTGCGCGCCGGCAATGAGGCCAGCCACCAGGCCAGCGGGTAACCCAGCGCCAGGCAAAAAACGGTGACCAGAAAACTGATCTGGAAGGTACGCAGCAAAATGGCGCCGAACGCGCGCTGGTCAGGCGGCATGCGCTCCACGTTGCCTTTGCTGTCGCGTTGCAGGTCGACCGATGCCAGCAGATAGTCGGGCGTCCAGCGGGAACTGTTTTTGGCTATCGCTTGCCAGAAGAGTGGTTCCCCCCAGCGCGGATCGAGCTGGAGCAGCCTGGCCTGTATTTCTTCAGGAGAGCCCGCGATGGGCAGTGCGCGGTACGTGCCCATCACGAGGGAGCGCGCACCCGGCACTTCAGAGTTGAGGCGACGTGCCAGTGCGCCGGCATCCGAGCTGTCGGAAAGATGCCCCAGGTCCTCCACCAGTGCCGCGTAACTCGCGGGTTTCGGTGGGGCTTCGGGAGTCCAGTCTTTCAGGCTTTGCACCGTCCGGGGCAGCGCCGCCACCACTTCCGGGTTTTCAACGGCGCGCTGCAGCAGGGCCGCAATCGGAACCAGCAAGGTCAGCAGTAAAAACACCAGCAAGGGCACGGTAAGCGAAAAGGCGCGCCATTTTCGCCGTGCCTCTGCGCGCGACAGCGCGATGCGCAACGTGGCGGCGTCATTTCCCGGAAAGGTGCCCTGGCTGGTGATACTGCTCATGGGATGCTTGCTCCGCCGGCTTATTGGGTGGCCCAGGCAGCAAAGCGTTTTTCAAGCGCCTCGCCCTGGTCGGCCCAGAAGCCGACATTCATCTGGATGGCCTCTTTTGCATTGGCCGATGACGTTGGCAAATCGTCCAATACCTTTTTGTCGAGCTTGGCCAACGCCTTGCTGTTCACCGGGCCATAGGCAATGTTCTGGGCATAGACGGCCTGGGTGGCGGGCTGGCTGGCAAAGGCGATGAACTTCATCGATGCGTCCTTGTTGGGTGCACCTTTGGGAATGACCCAGTAGTCCAGGTCATAGATGCCGCCGGGCCAGTAGATCTTCAGATTGCGGCCTTCGCGGTTGGCGGCGTCAATGCGCCCGTTATAGACCGTGCTGAGGGCAACGTCGCCGGCCACGAGAAACTGGGCGGGCTGGGCACCAGCTTCCCACCATTGGATGTTGGGCTTGAGTTCCGTCAGTTTGCGAAATGCGCGGTCGGCCCCGTCCTTGGTGGCCAGAACCTTGTAAACGTCGGCGGGCTTGACGCCGTCGGCCAGCAGTGCGAATTCCAGGTTGTAGCGAGCGCCCTTGCGCATGCCGCGCTTGCCGGGGATTTTCTTGACGTCCCAGAAGTCGGCCCAGCTGGTGGGAGCGGTTTTGACTTTGTCGGCGTTCCAGGCCATCACGGTGGACCACACAAAAACGCCCACGCCGCATTCCTTGACCGCTGCGGGCAGGAAGTCTGCCTTCGGGCCGATCTTGCTGAAATCGATTTTTTCAAACAAGCCTTCATCGCAACCACGCTGCACGTCGGGTGCTTCGACTTCGACCACATCCCAGGTGACCTTTTTTGTCTCGACCATGGCCTTGATCTTGGCCTGCTCGCCGTTGTATTCCACGGCAACAACTTTGATGCCGTTTTTTTCGTAGGGTTCGTAGTAGGCCTTTTTCTGCGCGTTGGCATTCGCGCCGCCGAAGTTCACGACGGTGATCTGCTGCTGCGCGAACGCGGGCAGGGCCAGGCACGAAGCCATGGCGATGGCGATGATGTTTTTCTTCATGGTGCTATTTCCTCGGTGGTTGATAAAGGTAAAAGTGAAGGTCGAAAGATGCAGGAGACAGGGCTGTCAGGTTGCGTAAATTCGGGTGAATGCAACCGGAAATTCCAGATGCACAGCCTCACCCGGTTGCGGCGGTGCCAGGCCGTTCAATAGCGTCAAAGGCAGCTTGACCGTGGCTTCCGCCTGGCCGGTACCGACGTCGCACAGCAGCCGCAGGTGGTCGCCGAAATAGATGATGCGGGCCACGCGGGCCGGCAGCACATCGACGGGTGAAGCCGGCGCCTGGCGATGCAGCACAATGCGCTCCGGCCGGATGTAGGCCGCAACGGGCGCGCCGGCAACCGCCTGATTGACGTTGATGCCGTTGAGAACACGGCCATCTGCCAATTCAATGCCCGTGGCACTGCCTTTGCCTTTGAGTACCGTGCTGTCACCTACGAAACCGGCCACAAAGCGGTTGGAGGGCGTCTCATAAAGTGTCTCTACCGGTGCCAGCTGCTGTATGGCCCCATCGTTGAACACCGCCACCCGGTCGCTCATCGTCAGTGCCTCGCCCTGGTCGTGCGTGACATAGACAAACGTGACGCCCAGCTGTTTGTGCAGCTCTTTCAACTCGATCTGCATGTGCTCACGCAGCTGTTTGTCGAGTGCACCCAAAGGTTCGTCCATCAGCACAAGCTGGGGCTCAAACACCAGTGCCCGCGCCAGGGCAACACGCTGCTGCTGGCCGCCCGAAAGCTGTGCGGGCAGCCGGTCAGTCATGCCCGACAGGCGGACCATGTCGAGCGCGCGCTGCACGCGGCTGGCCTGGTCGGCCTTTGAGACCTTGCGCACGGTGAGCGGATAGGCCACGTTCTGGCCCACAGTGAGATGCGGAAACAGCGCATAGTTCTGAAACACCATGCCGAAGTTGCGCTTGTGCGGCGGCGTGCCTGTGATCTGCGCGCCATTGAGGAAGATTTCACCCGCCGTAGGCGACTCAAACCCCGCCAGCATCATCAGCGTGGTGGTTTTTCCGGAGCCGGAAGGACCTAGCAGGCTCAGGAATTCCCCGCGATGAATGTCGAGGTCGAGCTGCTGCACGACAAGCTGCTCGCCATCGTAGGTTTTTTGCACGCCCGAAAAGCGCACAAGGACATCGTTATCAGTCATCGTCTTTCCTGAACTGGCCATGGAGATCAACGCGATGCTTCAAAACTGTCGGCCAGGATTTGCAGGCCTTCGTCCAGCAAGGCGTCGGATGCCGTGAGGGGAACCAGAATCCTGATCACATTACCGTAGGTGCCGCATGAGAGCAATATCAATCCGCGCCGCGCGGCTTCGCTCACCACGCGTTTGGTGAGTGCCGCGTCAGGACGGGCGAGGTCTCCGTTTTCAAAAAGCTCGATGGCCACCATGGCGCCCAGCCCGCGCACATCGCCGATGGATTTTTCTTTTTTTGCCATGGCACGCAGGCCTTCGACCAGGTGGGCTCCCAGGATTTTGCTGCGCTCGAGAAGCTTTTCTTCCTGAAAAGCCTTGAGTACGGCCAGCGCTGCCGCGCAGCCGATGGGGCTGCCGGCGTAGGTGCCGCCCAGCCCGCCTGGGCCGGGTGCATCCATGACGTCGGCCCGACCGACCAGACCCGAGATGGGGAAACCACCCGCCATGGATTTGGCGAGGGCAATCAGGTCGGGTGCCACGGGCCACTGTTCGCTGGCGAACCAGGTGCCTGTGCGGCCTGCGCCGGTCTGGACCTCGTCGGCGATCAGCAGGATGCCGTGCCGGTCGGCCAGCGCCTTCAGGCGGCTGATGAACTCGGGTGGGGCGATGTAGAAGCCTCCCTCGCCCTGCACCGGTTCAATGATGAAGGCCGCCACGCGCTCGGGCTCGACGTCGTTTTTGAGGATCTGCTCGACCGAATGCAGCGCCTGGTCGATGCTTACGTCGTGCAGCGCGTTGGGGTATTCCGCATGAAACACTTCGCCGGGGAAGGGGCCGAACCCCAGTTTGTAGGGTGCCACCTTGCCGGTCATGCCCAGCGTCATGTTGGTCCGGCCGTGGTAGCCACCGGTGAAGGCGATGATGCCGGGACGCTTTGTATAGGCCCGTGCCACCTTGACCGCGTTTTCGACCGCTTCGGCGCCGGTGGTCAGCAGCAGGGTCTTTTTGGTGAAATTTCCGGGCGCGAGAGCATTGAGCTTTTCCGCCAGTTCAACATAGGGCTCATAGGCCACCACCTGAAAGCAGGTGTGTGTGTAGAGGTCGAGCTGGGCTTTGACCGCGGCGATGACTTCGGTATGCAGGTGGCCGGTATTGAGGACGGCGATGCCACCGGCGAAGTCGATATAGCGGCGGCCTTCGACATCCCACAGTTCGGCATTTTTCGCCCGGCTGACAAAAATCTCGTGGGCCTGGCCCACGCCGCGTGTCACGGCGGCTTGGCGGCGCGCCATCAGGGCGGTGTTGCTGGAGGTTGGGTTGGACTGCATGATGAAGGTGATTTCAGGTTGGGGGAAGGAGACGGCTGGACTTTAGAAGCCTGCGCCAAGCCCGTCCATGTACACCGCTGCGCTGTTTTCAGCACACTGTGCGGGTCTAGAATCCTGTACATGGATTCCCCAACCCGGTGCATGAAGATTGCGATGCACAATCTGCCTTTTTTGGTTTTTTGATGCTCACCCTTCGCCCGGAACTACAGACGCCCCTGGTGAGCCAGATCGTCGACGGCCTGCGAGGGATGATTGCCGGGCAAGCGCTCAAAGCCGGTGTCAAGCTGCCTTCCATTCGTGCTTTTGCCGCCATGCATGGCGTCAGTGTCTTCACGGTGGTTGAAGCTTACGACCGCTTGGTGGCTCAGGGCTGGCTCGTGTCCCGGGCCAATGCCGGGTTTTTCGTCAAACGCAGGGGCGATGATGGTGCACCGGGAGCGCCGTACGCGCAGCCCCAGCAGCCGAAATTTGACGCACGCTGGTACCTCAAGCAGATTTTCGAGAACCGCAACCTGCCGATGAAACCCGGTTGCGGGTGGTTGCCGCATGATTTTCTGTTCGGGGACGCGCTTCGCCGCAGCATGCGGCACCTGTCGACGGACGGGGCCTCCCTTGAAGGTTACGGCCTGCCTTATGGGCATATGGCCCTGCGCATGGTCATTGCGGAGGCGCTTGCCGAAAATCAGATATCGGTCGAGGTTGACCAGGTGCTGCTGACGCAAGGGTCCAGCCAGGCATTGGACCTGGTGGCCCGGCAACTGATCAAGCCGGGTGACACCGTGCTGGTGGACAGCCCCGGGTATCCCAACCTGATGTTCATGCTGCGTTTTCTGGGCGCCAACCTCGTGGGCGTGCCGCGCACCCCTACGGGTTACGACCTCGTCGCGTTGGAGTCGCTGCTTGCTGCGCACAAACCCAGGGCCTTCTTCACACAACCCCGTCTGCAAAGCCCCACCTGCTCGATTGCCTCGGCGGCCCACTTGCATCGCTTGCTGCAACTGGCCGAAGCGCACGAGTTCACGCTGGTGGAAAACGATATCTACGCTGACATGGACCCGACCTCGCGGTCTACGCTGGCCAGCCTGGACCAGTTGCAGCGCGTGGTTTATATAGGCAGCTATTCCAAAACAATTTCTCCGAGCCTGCGCGTGGGCTACCTGCTGGCGCGAGGCGACCTGATGGAGGACCTGGCCCAGCTCAAGATGATTTCGGGGCTCACGTCTTCGGACATTTCCGAGCGGCTGACTTTTGGCGTGGTGACCGATGGCCGCTGGCGCAAGCACCTCAAATCACTTCGAGAGAAGCTGGCTGCGGCGCATCGCAAGACCGAAAAGAACCTGACCGGCCTGGGATTTGAGCTGTTCCATGAGCCGGGAGCCGGCATGTACCTCTGGGCCCGCCACCCAGACCTTCCTGACGGTGCCGTGTTGTCCAAAGAGGCTGCGCCCGAGGGCATCATGCTTGGCCCGGGGCAACTGTTTCTGCTTGAACCCCATCCGACGGGTTGGCTCCGCTTTAATGTGGCTTTCAGCGACGATGAGCGCTTATGGCGCTTTTTGTCCCGTCGCATTGATCTGGGCCGGCAGACAGCCCAGTAAGCGGGGGCATCCCCCTCAAACCTATAATCAAAGGCTTAGCCAAAGCGGGTGAGCCCGAGGGCGCCCGCCTTGCCAAAACCAATATTCCAGACCATGAGCCATCCCACTTCCACGTCAGCTTCCACGCCTGTATTCACCGTCGCAGACATTCGCAAGACATTTCTCGATTTCTTCGCGTCCAAGGGCCACACCGTGGTGGCGTCGAGCTCACTGGTGCCGGGCAACGACCCGACCCTGATGTTCACCAACTCGGGCATGGTGCAGTTCAAGGATGTGTTCCTCGGCACCGACAAGCGGTCCTATGTTCGCGCGGCCTCGGTGCAGGCCTGTCTGCGTGCCGGCGGCAAGCACAATGACCTGGAAAACGTGGGCTACACCGCACGCCACCACACCTTCTTTGAAATGCTGGGTAACTGGAGTTTTGGCGACTACTTCAAGCGTGAATCGCTCAAGTGGGCCTGGGAGCTGCTGACCGAGGTTTACAAGCTGCCGGCCGAACGCCTGCTGGCCACGGTGTATGAAGAGGACGACGAGGCCTACGACATCTGGACCAAAGAGATTGGTTTGCCGCCCGAGCGCGTGATTCGCATCGGCGACAACAAGGGAGGCCGCTACAAGTCCGACAACTTCTGGATGATGGCCGATACCGGCCCCTGCGGACCTTGCTCCGAAATTTTTTATGACCACGGCGACCACATCCCCGGCGGCCCGCCCGGCAGCCCGGATGAAGACGGCGACCGCTTCATCGAGATCTGGAACAACGTGTTCATGCAGTTCAACATGGCCGAAGACGGCTCGGTGGCGCCGCTGCCCGCGCCCTGCGTGGACACCGGCATGGGCCTGGAGCGCCTGGCCGCCATCTTGCAACATGTGCACAGCAACTACGAAATCGACATCTTTGCGGAGCTGATCAAGGCGGCATCACGCGAGACCGGCGAAAAAGACCTGGGCAACAAGAGCCTGTTCGTCATTGCCGACCACATCCGCGCCACGGCGTTTCTCGTCAGTGACGGCGTCAACCCGTCCAACGAAGGCCGCGGTTATGTGCAGCGCCGCATCATCCGCCGCGCGATTCGCCACGGTTACAAGCTGGGCAAGAAAACGCCGTTTTTCCACAAGCTGGTGGCCGATCTGGTCAAGCTGATGGGTGAGGCTTATCCCAAGCTCAAGACCGACGAGGCGCGCATCACCGCCGTGCTCAAGGCCGAGGAAGAGCGATTCTTCGAGACGCTGGAAATCGGCATGACGATCCTGGACACGGCCCTGGCTGGCGGCGCAAAACTGCTGCCCGGCGACGTGGCCTTCAAGCTGCATGACACCTACGGTTTCCCGCTGGACCTGTCGGCCGATGTCTGCCGCGAGCGCGGCGTCGAGGTGGACGAAGCCGGCTTCACTGCCGCCATGGACAAGCAGAAAAACCAGGCACGTGCCGCCGGCAAGTTCAAGATGGACCGCGCGCTGGAATACACCGGCGAAGGCAATACCTTCACGGGCTACGAAGGCCTGGAATCCGGCGGAAAAATTATTGCCCTGTATGCCGACGGCGTGCCGGTGGTTGCACTCAAGACCGGCCAGCAGGGCGTGGTGGTATTGGACACCACCCCGTTTTATGCTGAAAGCGGCGGCCAGGTGGGCGACCAGGGCGAGCTGGTCAGCGGCTCGGCGCATTTTGCAGTCGGTGACACCCAGAAGATCAAGGCCGATGTGTACGGCCACCACGGCAGCGTCGCGCAGGGCACGCTGAACGTGGGCGACCATGTTTCGGCACGAGTCAACCTCACTGTGCGCGCGGCCACCGTGCGCAACCACAGCGCCACCCACCTGATGCACAAGGCCTTGCGCGAAGTGCTGGGCGACCACGTGCAGCAAAAAGGCTCATTGGTCGATGCCGAAAAAACCCGCTTCGACTTCGCGCACAACGCGCCGGTCACCGACGAACAGGTCCGTGAGATCGAAGCGCGCGTGAACGCCGAAATTCTGGCCAACGCCGCAACCGATGCCAGCGTGATGGACATGGAAGCCGCGCAGAAGACCGGCGCCATGATGCTGTTCGGCGAGAAGTACGGCGACAAGGTGCGTGTGCTGAGCATAGGCTCCAGCAAGGAACTCTGCGGCGGCACCCATGTGGCGCGCACGGGTGACATCGGCCTTTTCAAGATCGTGGCCGAAAGCGGCGTGGCGGCCGGTGTGCGCCGCGTCGAGGCGGTGACTGGCGAAAACGCGCTGGCTTACCTGCAGTCGCTTGAATCCACCGTGCAGGCCGCAGCGGGTTCGCTCAAGGCCAGTCCTTCGGAGCTGCAGGGCCGCATTGGCCAGGTGCTGGACCAGGTCAAGTCGCTGGAAAAGGAAATCGCCGCGCTCAAGGGCAAGCTGGCTTCGTCACAGGGCGATGAGCTGGTGACGCAGGCCCTGGACATCAAAGGTCTGAAGGTATTGGCCGCCAGGCTGGAAGGCGCGGACGCCAAGACCCTGCGCGACACCATGGACAAGCTCAAGGACAAGCTGAAAACCGCCGTCATTGTGCTGGCCACGGTGGATGGCGACAAGGTGCAGATCGCGGCCGGCGTGACTGCCGACAGCGTGGGCAAGGTCAAGGCCGGAGAACTGGTGAACTTTGTGGCGCAGCAGGTAGGCGGCAAAGGCGGCGGCAAGGCCGACATGGCCATGGCCGGCGGCACCGATGCGTCCAAACTGCCAGCGGCCTTGAAGTCGGTTCAGGCCTGGGTGGCTGAGCGGGCTTGATGGCCCATGATAGCCATTTGCTACTAAAACAATAGCTGGTGGCGCAGGTGAAACAAGGGCTGAAGGCGGTTTTTGTTGTCCACTTGCTGCTGCTGGCCTCTTCGGCCGCGGCCGCAGCCGCTCCGCAAGAGGTGCACTTTTACAGCCTCGACGGAACAGCACTCAAGGCCTGGGTGTTCCAGCCCGCCGGGCAAAAGCCCAGAGGCACAGTGATTGCGCTGCACGGCTGCGGTGGTCTCTACGCCACCATTGGCCGGAACAAGGGCCAGCTCAATGCCCGGCACCAGGCGATGGCCGACCTGCTGGTGGCACAGGGTTATGCCGCAGTGTTTCCCGACAGTCTCACACCGCGTGGCGAGACCGAGCTGTGTACGCAGAAACTTGGCACCCGCAACATAGACCAAGCCGAGCGCCGTGCCGATACGTTGGGAGCGCTGGCCTGGGTGGCCGTGCAGCCGTGGGCAGAAGCTGAGCACATTGCCTTGCTGGGCTGGTCGCATGGCGGTAGCGCTGTGCTCTCCGCCACCGATGTGTCGCGTGCCGACGTACGCGGGCAGACCGTACGGCCCGCGGTGGCCATCGCGTTTTACCCGGGTTGCAGCGCCGCGCAGAAGTCGGGCTACAAAAGAGGCGTGCCCCTGGTGCTGATGCTGGGCGAAAAAGACGACTGGACGCCACCAGCTCCGTGTATTGCCCTGGGCAAGGCCGTCGGCGCCGAAGTGAACGTGTACCCGGACAGCTATCACGACTTTGACAACCCGGCCGGCCGCTTGCAGGTTCGTATGGATATACCCAACGGCGTTCACCCCGGCCAGGGCGTGCAGGTCGGCCCCAATCCGGTCGCACGCGAAGCTGCTTACGCGCGGCTGCGCGAGGTGCTACGCAAGGCTTTTCAGTAGCACTCAGGCCACTGCCAGCTCCTGCAGCTCCCGCAGTTGCTTCAAACTGGCGAGGGTACGCAAGCAGGCTTGTGCCACCTCCTTGCCCTTGACGGCCAGATGATCGGTGAAAAAGCGGCGGTGCTCCTCATGCTCGTGGAAGTGCTGCGGCGTCAGGACCGCAGAAAACACCGGTACACCGGTATCGAGCTGCACACGCATCAGGCCGCTGATGACCGCGTCGGCAACAAACTCGTGGCGATAGATGCCGCCATCCACCACCAGGCCGCAGGCCACGATGGCGGCGTAACGGCCAGAGCGCGCAAGCTGCTGCGCATGCAAGGGGATTTCGAAGGCGCCTGGAACCTCGAAAAAATCAATGTCTTGCGCGGTGATGTGTTGGTTGGCCATCTCAGCCAGGAACGCGTCACGCCCCTGGTTGACGATGTCGGCGTGCCAGCTGGCTTGAATGAAGCAGAACCTGGCTGGAACTTGTAAAGGCGTGGTGTTTGCCTGCGGATGTCTTTGACTCATGTGGCTTCTCCTGATAACGGTCATCGGAATCAGGGCGCACGAGTCTGCAGTCCACAGGCGCGCCGGCGCGCAAGCGCCAGCCCACCGCATGGGCCGAAAACATCGCGCTCTCTTTCATCCGGACTGTGACCGTCGGCTTCGGAGTTGAACCGAATCTGCTGACCCCGGCTTCAGTGAAGAGGCCGGGCGCTCGCGGGCTGATGCGTTTTGAACGCAAACACCGCCGGTGGGGAATTTCACCCCGCCCTGAGAACGCTGTGCCGGCGGGATCGCCGGCACGCTCAAAGTTTAAGCGAGACTCAAGGAATCTGTCGGCCGCACAACATCAACCCACGCGCACCGCCTTTACCAGCAGGGGCCGCGATCCGGCTTTGCCGGGCGCAGGGCGCCGCCCCCTGCAAGGGGGGAGGAGGCAAAGCCTCCACGGGGGTGTACCTATCCCACTTCGGCGATCAGTTCGATCTCGACGCAAGCACCCATGGGAACCTGTGCAACGCCGAAGGCGCTGCGTGCGTGGTTGCCGGCGGGGCCGAAGACTTCGGCGAACAACTCGCTGGCGCCGTTGGTCACCAGGTGCTGCTCGGTGAAGTCGCCGGTCGAGTTGACCAGGCTCATCAGCTTGACGATGCGCGTGATCTTGTTGAGGTCACCCACGGCGGCATGCAGCGTGCCCATCAGGTCAATGGCAATGGCGCGCGCGGCCGCCTTGCCTTCTTCCGTGGCCATGTTGCGGCCCAGTTGCCCCACCCACGGTTTGCCGTCTTTTTTTGCAATGTGTCCGCTCAGGAAAACCAGCTTTCCTGTTTGCACAAAGGGCACATAGGCCGCCACAGGCGCGGCGACTGGGGGCAGGGTGATGCCCAGGGTTTTGAGTTTGTCGTAGATGTTGCCGGGGGCTGTGCTCATGAAATGCTCCAGAAGGGTGGATGGACCGAAATTTTGAATGAAATGCGCCTCGGGCCCTTATGGGGTGGGCGCAAGCAGCTATGAAAAATGTAGCAATTGCGGATGGCTTCCGGCAATTTTAGCCGGCGAAGCGCCGGGCATGCAGTGGCCGGCAGGCGGGGCGGCGTTCACTCGGGCTCGGGCAGCTTGGCGATGGGCGTCATCGTCACGGCGACGTCCAGCACATGGCGGCTGCCGCCGCGTATCACGCCGCGCATAGGCGAGACATCCAGGAAGTCGCGGCCTATGGCCAGCGTCACGTAGTCTTCGCCGGGGGCGCGATTGTTGGTGGGGTCGAAGTCCAGCCAGACACCCGGGCTTTGCCCGTCGGCCAGTGCCATGCCTGCGCCCTCGCTTTCCACCGGGCAGTACACCGAGGCCCAGGCGTGCGAGGCATCACTGCCGATCAGTCGCGGCTGTCCGGGAGCGGGTGTGGTCAGCAGGTAGCCACTGACGTAACGCGCCGGCACACCCATGGCGCGGCAGCAGGCGACCATGATGTGGGCAAAGTCCTGGCACACGCCTTTGCCCAGCTGCAGCGCTTCAAGTGCCGGCGTTCCCACCTCGGTGCTCTCGCTGTCGTAGGTCATGCCGGCGTGGATGCGTTCCATCAGGTCCTGGGCGGCTTCCGGCAGCGGCCTGCCCGGGGCAAAACTGGGCCGGGCAAATTCCGCAAAGGCCTCGTCGCGCGGCACATAGGGCGAGGCAAAGACGAATTCGCAGGCGCTGTCATAGGCGGCACCGGCGTGGTAGCGAAACTGCTCGCGCACCTGCTCCCAGGGCAGGCCAGCGGGCGTGTTTTCAGGCCCTGTGCTGAGCGCCAGTGTGGAGACAATGCTGTCGGCCACCACAGTCAGCCTGTCGTGGGGTGTGTGCAGCGAAAAATAGCTGCGGCAGTTGCCGTACACGTCGGTCAGTTCCTGCAGCCGCGCTGGTTGCGGGCTGATCGTCAGCTGGTGGCGCAGCAGTTGCTGGCCCGGGTGGCTGGCCGGCCGGAGGTGCAGCACATGGTGCGCACTTTCCACGGTGGGGGTGTACGCATAACGCGTTTCATGAACAAGGTGAAGCAGCATCGCCGAAGGAAAAAGAAAAAGGGGATTGCAGCCTGGGCCCGGGCTCAGGCGCCCAGGCTGTGTTCGTCCGGGGCCACGTGGCTGAAGTAGCGCCGGCTCAGCGTGTCCGACAGCTCGAAAGCAGCGCTGCAGCATAACTCCAGCTGTGCCAGCAAGCCCGCATACGGCTCCTCGTCCGGGGCGCCGTGCGCGGGGGTGCACAGGTCGTCGAGCAGCCAGCTGCCCGGGTCGGGCAGGGTGGGGGTCAGGTCGG
>NZ_JBAQYR010000084.1:0-1850 GCF_049790275.1 Polaromonas sp. | reverse complement strand
CTCAGGCAGCCGGATAACTTCTAATGAAAACCGTCAACCATGTCTCCGCACACCTGTCCACCATGTGTCCGGTCTATACACTTCGCCAAAAGAAAGTGAGTAGCCGCCGGGCTACCCCCGGCTTGTTCGCGCACCTCCAACGCAGGAGCAAGACGGCATAAGCAAGCGCAGCAAGAACAACCGAAGAAATTAAACCTCAGCCGCCCGCCGATACGCCTGCACCGCACCCGCCTCATCCCCCCGCTGCTCCGCCAGCAAGGCCAGCGCTCGCCAGGCATTGCGGTGCAGCGTGAGGTCCTGCAGGGCCAGTGAAGCCTGGGACAGCAGTTGCTGGGCCTTGCCCCAGAGCTGGCGCTTCAGGCAGGTCATGCCGGCCAGGTACTGCAGATTCGCATCACGCGGACGCTGCTGCTGTGCCGTCTCGATGCGTGCCAGCCAGGCGGCGTCGATGGAGTCCAGCCCCTGTTCGAGCACCTGGATCAATTTGATGCGCTGCGTGTCGCTGACTTCGGAACGCGGCTGCATCACCGGCTCCCAGACCTGCAGCAGCCAGCTGCGGGCGAGATCGGCATCGCCATGCAGGGCCATGAGGCGCGAGGCGGCGTGGATCACCAGTTCGGGCATGGCGCGTTCGCTGGCGTCCAGCGACTGCCAGGCGGCTTGCAGCTGCGTCGGGTCGTGTGCGCCACCGAGCAGCTCCAGCGCCAGGCCGCGCACAATGCTTTGCGCCGCCGGCGGCGAGAACGCACGGTGTTTGGCCAGCAGGCGGGCGGTCTCCAGCGCCTGCGAGGTCTGCCGCGCCTGGCGGGTCGCGCGCAGTTTGGTACGTAGCGCCAGGGTGCGCCGTGCGGCGCCCTGCGGCAGCTGGTTCAGCAGCTCCAGCGCGGCGGCCGGATCGCGGTCGTCCAGCGCCCAGCGGGCGGCGCGCAGTTGCACGCCTTCGCGGGTTTCCTGGGCAATGCGGTGTGTACTGGTTTCCAGCGCCTGCCGCAAATGTTCCTCGCGCAAGCTGCGGTTCTGCAGCGCCTGGGCGCTTTCAGCCGTCAGCAGGTGGGCCAGCAGGCGCAGCTGGGTGGCCCGGGCTGCGCTGTAGCCGCCGACATCGCTGGAAGTGCGGGCCAGCTGGCTCAGGCTTTTTTCCTGGATGATGGCGTTTTGCGCCAGCTTGGTTGCGCGAATGAAACGGCCGGCCATCAGGTGCGACAGCGCATCCATGAAAGCGGCGTACATCGCCCTTTCCTTTTGCTGGGCGCGCCAGCGTCGGGCTTCGGCCGGCAGCGAAAACACGGCCGATGCCGCGCGCAGCGCCACATACAGCAGGGTGAACAGGCCGGCCAGCAGCAGCACCAGCAGGTTGAAAGAAATGTCGACGCGGTGCGGCGGCCAGAACAGCGTGACCATCGCCTGGTTGTTGCCGGCCACCAGCGCCACCGCCACCGCAATGCCAAAGAGGGCCAGGAGCCAGAAAGCGCTGCGCATGGGGACCGGTCCTAGCGGCCCGCCGCCGCCGTGGCCAGCGCGGCCAGGGTTTCGTCCAGGCGCGGCAGCTCGCTGGACTTCATCTGGCTTTGCACCTGCTGCAGCAACAGGGCAGCCGCCTGCGTCCTGCGCGCTGCCGGGTCGAAATATTTGCCCAGCATGGCACCGGCACTCGCCAGGTCGGAACGGGCGCTGGCCGTCTGCCTCGACAGCAGCCCCAGCCTGGCATTGAGCAGTTTGAGCTTGAGGTTTTCGCGCAGGAAAAAAGCCTGCTCGGGCGCCAGCAACGCGGCGTCGGGCTGGTCGATGCGGCTTACGCGCAGCAGGCTGCGGGCCTCATCCAGCGCACCCTGCAGCGTGCGCTGCCACCA
>NZ_JBAQYR010000083.1:0-23540 GCF_049790275.1 Polaromonas sp. | reverse complement strand
CGGTGAACGCAGCCGCCGTGGCCGGGGCGACCGGGGCGATCGGGGTGGTGAACGCAGCGAGCGCGGCGACCGTCCGGCCCGTGACCCTATCGAGCAGGATCTTGCGCTGGCCAACCAGGCCGCCATGGCAGCAGCCATGAACGAAGGCGAGGCGCCACAGCGCCAGGAACGCCCGGCGCAGGACGGCGAACGCCAGCCGCGCGCTGAAGGCCAGGGCCGCCGTGAACGCGGCGAGCGGGGCGAGCAGCGCGGTGAACGTGGCGAGCGTGGCAATGGCCGCCGCAACGAGCGCCGCGATGAAAGCACCGCACCAGCCGATGGCGCACAAGCCGACAGCTTTGATGCCGCACATCCCGCTGTGGTGGCGGGTCTGGACGAAGCCGGCAACCCCGTGGTTCCGGCATCTTCCACCGACGTGCAAGCGCGTCCCGAAGGCCAGGAAGAAGGTCAGGACCGCCAGCCGCGTGAACGCCGCAGCCGCGACCGTTATGGCCGCGACCGCCGCGAACGTGGTGAGCAGCGCAGCGACCAGCCGGTCGATGGCCAGGTTGAAGGTGCCACCTCGGCAGTTGCTGAAAACTTTGAATCAAATCAGGCTGTAGCCCTTGAAGGACATGCGCAGGCAGCTCCTGAAATAGTAGCAACTGCCGCACCTGCACCCGCGATGGCAGCCCCTGCACCAGCACCTGTTGCCGCTGCACCCGCCATCGTTGTGCCTGCGGCTCCCGCTCCTGCCACTGCATCCGCAGCGCGCGCACTGCCGAAGGTCCAGTCCTACGACTTGCCGCTGCAGGATCTGGCCCAGGTGGCCAGCTCTTCCGGCCTGCAGTGGGTCAACTCCGACGCCGGCAAGATTGCCGAAGTGCAGGCCGCCATGGCCGCCGAACCGAAGCCGATTCATGTTCCGCGCGCACGTCCACCGGCTCCGCAGCTGGACAGCGGTCCGCTGGTGCTGGTCGAGACCAAACGCGACCTGCGTGAGATGACCTTGCCGTTTGAGCAGCCTGCTGCGCCGGCTGCGTCTGAACGCGCGGAGTAATCCCTGTCGGTTGTGCCGCTTGGCACTTCAGGTCAAAGGCAGCTTTCGGGCTGCCTTTTTTTCGTCCGGGGTTTTGTGGGTTGCAGTGTTTGCACCGGTAAATCCGGCAAAGCCCCTTTGCCAGCTTGATCGTTTGTTGTGCTTCCCGCAAGCCGGGGGTAGCCCGGCAGCTACTCACTTTCTTTTGCGTCGCTGTACGGACCGGACACATGGTGGACAGGTGTGCGGGGACATGGTTGACACTTTCCGGCGAATCAGCCGGGAGGTCCCTATGCCATGGAAAGCACAGAACGTCATGAGTTTGAAGCACGAATTTGTGTTGCTCGCCCGCCAGGAAGGCGCCAACCGGCGTGAGCTGTGCCGGCGCTTTGAGATCAGCCCGCAGACCGCCTACAAGTGGCTCCAGCGCTTTGCCCAGGAAGGCGCCGAAGGCCTACAGGAGCGCTCCCGCAGGCCCGCAAGCAGCCCAGCCCTCTCGTCCGCTGGTGTTGAGAGCGCCGTCATCGCCCTGCGCCGCCAGCACCCCGCCTGGGGGGGACGCAAGATCAGCCGCCGCCTGCTCGATCTGGGCCAAGCGCAGGTCGCGCCCAGCACCGTCACCTCCATCCTGCACCGCCACGGGCTGATCACAGCCCAGGCCAGCCAGGCGGCCACGCCCTGGACGCGCTTTGAGCGCAGTGAGCCCAATGCCCTGTGGCAGGCTGACTTCAAGGGCCACTTCGAGACCGCCCAGGGCCGCTGCCTGCCCCTGACGGTGATCGATGACCACTCGCGCTTCAACCTGGCGTTGCACGCCTGCGCCAAGGCCACGACCGAGGTGGTGCAAGCCCAGATGGAGCGGGTGTTTAGCCGCTATGGCCTGCCGGTGCAGATCAACTTCGACAACGGCGCGCCCTGGGGATCGCCCAAGGCGCCGGGCCAGCTCAGCGAGCTTGGGGTCTGGCTGATCCGCCTGGGCGTGGTGGTCAGCCACAGCCGCCCGTACCACCCGCAGACCAACGGCAAGGATGAGCGCTTTCACCGCTCGCTCGATGTTGAGGTGCTGCAGGGCCGCAGCTTTGAGAGCCTGGCCAAGGTGCAGGCGGCGCTGGATCACTGGCGCCAGGTCTACAACCACGAGCGTCCTCATGAGGCCCTGCAGATGGCCACTCCCATCACGCGTTACCGGCCCAGCGCCAGACGGCTGCCCGGGCGTCTGGGCAGTCCTGAGTATGCGAGCCGGGACGAGGTGCGAACGGTGGGCTGCAATGGGGAGCTGCGCTTTGGCAATGGCCGCTACAAGGTGACGAACGCGCTTCGGGGCCACAAGGTCGCCATACGCCCACGCCCCAATCAGGACGGTCTGTTCGATGTGTTCTTTGCTCATCATCGCTGCCTGACCATTGACCTCAGGCAGCCGGATAACTTCTAATGAAAACCGTCAACCATGTCTCCGCACACCTGTCCACCATGTGTCCGGTCTATACAGGCGACGCAAAAAGAAAGTGAGTTGCCGCCGGGCAACCCCCGGCTTGCTGGTAAACCACGTGGTCAGCATTTGACGAACGAGCCTCAACGAGTCCAGCCAGGAAGCAGCAGAAGCCATATCCGCTATGAATTCAATAGCTACTCGCGCCTTCGTCCCCTGGGCAAACCCCTTCTTCGACTCGAAGTTTGGTCTGGAACCCGCTCAGAACGCCACCACCGCCTGCACCCAAAGCGTAGGCGACTTAGCCACAGATGCAGGAATCGAGGTCGGCTGCCCACCCTGGGTACGCCAGGCCAGACTGGCCTTGAGCTGCACCGCACCCACATTCGCATTGAGTCCCAGCCCTGCCCCGGCCAGGGCCCGCTTGTTGGCGTTGCCCGGCGCGCCAAAGGCCCGCTTGTTGATCTTGACTTCCCCCATGTCGTAGAAGAGCAGGCCCTGCCAGCTGGGGGTGAAGCTGTGCCGCAGCTCCAGCGTGGCTTTGTAGCCTTCGTCCCCGCCCGCTTCGGCCGTCGGGTAAGCCCGCACCCCGTTGGGCCCGCCAAGGCTGAACTTCTCTGACGAGTCCAGGTTCTTGCTGGCCTGCTGGCCGGTGATTGAGAAGTAAACCAGCGATTCGTTGGTGATGCGCTGCAGCCGGGAGGCGCTGTACGCGACTTTGTTGTAGCTGCCGCTGGTCTGAGCCGAGGCCGCATCAATGGCCAGCGCGCTCGGGGAGTTGATCTGCAGGGTTCCCATGGCTACCGTCAGCTCGGCGCTGTTGATACCGCCGCCGCCCAGCGCGTCCTGCAGTCGGCCTGACAGGCCCAGGCTGCTCACGCCGACTTGCTTGGTTGTCCGGGTCAGGGTGGCATCCACCCGGTCGTCCAGGCGTTTGTCTTCATGCGACAGGGTGCCGTAAAGACTGGCGAGCTGGCTGCGGATGAAAGGGTAGCTGGCAAACACGGAGGTAGAGCTGGCGCTGCCGTGGGCCTGGAGTAGCTCGAACTCCTTGCCGAGTTGGTAACGCACGTCGAAGTAGGCTGCGCCCAGGCGCAGGCCGTCGCTGCCGACGGGCAGCTGGTAGGCGACGCGGCCGAAGCTCAGGCCAGAGCCGCTGCTCAGGGCACTCAGGGACAGCTGGTCGCCGATGCTCAGCGGGCTGGCCAGGTTGAGGTTAGCCCCTGCCCGGTATTCACCGGTGTAGCGGCTGCCGTGGTTGTCTAGCGTGGCGCTGCCGTTGTAGGCGGGGGCGCCTTGCAGGTCGATCAGCAGTTCGGAGGTGCCGACGCTGGCGCCGGGCTGCAGGGTGGCGCGGGACGAAGCCACGCCGGGGGTGTCTTGCAGGATCAGCAGGCCCCGGTCGATCTGCTCGGCCTTGATGACGTCGCCGTCTTTGACGCTGCTGAAGTAGGCGCTGGCGCGGTCGTCGCTCAAGCGGGCCTGGTTGTTGATTTTGTGGCTGGCGATGCGGCCTTCGATGATGGCGATGGTGATAGCGCCGTCGGTGATGTCCTGGGCGGGCAGGTAGGCACGGGCAACGGCAAAGCCCTGGGCGCGGTAGTGGGCGGTGATGCGCCGGGCGGCGGCATTCAGCTGGGCCAGGGAGCGTTCGGTACCGATCAGGCTGGCCACCAGGGGCTCAAGCTGTGAGGTGGGTACTTCCTGGTTGCCGGTGACCACGATGCTTTTGACGAGGACTTTGCCTTGGAGGTCCTGATTCACATCGGCGTTGTCTTCGATGCGCTGCAGGGGTGCGGCCTTGGAGCCGCGCAGCGCCGGGGACGGTTGCAGCTCGCGCAGTACCTGGCCGGCGTCGGGAGTTGGAGGAGTTTGCGCCCAGGCGGCGGTACTTATACCGCAGAGGGCCAGCATCAGGGCGGAGCTTAGGGTGGACTGGGGAAGCCTATGGAAAGTCATGCTTGGTTTTTATTCACAGATGGCGCTGTTCACGCCTCTGGGCATCAATAAACCGCAACTGATGACGCTGACCAGCGAGCTTGACGGCTTGCCGTTGTCACTGCCATTGCTGCTGCCGGTCTCACTGCCATTGCCGTTTCCGCTTGCGTCGTCGTTACGGTTGTCGGGCTCAATGAAACTGTCGGGGCCGCTGGGCGCTTTCTGGCTCTGTGGCCCGCCCTGCTGGAGTCCGGCTCCCGCCACAGACACCATCGCACTGCTGAACGCGTCTGTCACAGCAGGTGGCACCAACGTTGGTGCAACGACGGGCGTAGCGCCGATGCGCAGCACCCCATCCACATAGGCCAGCGTGTAGTTGGCAGCGCTGTAGCCGCCTGGGGTAATGGCGTAGTTGCCGGCAGCACTGGCGCCCTGCGAAGAGCCGCTGTAGGCCAGGGTTCCCGTCAACGCCGACACGCTTTCTCCGGTCACAAAGCCGTTGTAGTTGACGCCATTGCCGCCGCTGTAGGCTGCCCCGTCATATAGCTTGCTGTCGTTGTTGGCCGTCACCGTCAGCGCTTTGGGGGTGATGCTGGCCGTGGTACCGGCCGTGGTGTTCAGCAGGTTGTAGTTGCCGGCATCCGTGCCGCCCAGAGCAATGCCGCTCACGCCGACTGCCTTGCCCACGCCGGCGTTCTTGTCGGCGAAGGATGCGGCACCCGTGACGCTCAGCACATCGCTGCCCAGGCGGTTGTCGCCATAACCCACGGTCGCGGCCGTCGTGCCGTCATACACCTTGTTGACGCCGCTGGCCGTCACCGTCAGGTCGGCTCTGTTGATGGTGCTGGTCGTGTTGTTGGCGTAGGTGACCGCGTAGTTGCCGTTGTTCACGCCGTCGCCCACCGTCACGCCGCTGGTTGTCACCGTCTTGTTGCCCGTTCCCGCGTTCTTGTCGGTAAAGGCGAAGGTGCCGCCCGTCAGGCTGTCGCCGCTGAACAGCGTGCCCGCCGTGACGGTGGCCGCACCCGCAGCCGACAGATTGCTGTCATAGGTCTTGGTGACATTACCCGCGCCCACCGTCAGGCTGGCCTGGGTGATGCTGGCCCGCTGCGTGCCGCCGGTGAAGGTGTAGTTGCTGGCCAGGCCGCTGCCGTCGATCAGGCTCAGGC
This sequence comes from Polaromonas sp., assembly GCF_049790275.1. Classification (GTDB taxonomy): domain Bacteria; phylum Pseudomonadota; class Gammaproteobacteria; order Burkholderiales; family Burkholderiaceae_C; genus Polaromonas. The sequence continues at coordinate 17,986 of NZ_JBAQYR010000083.1, read as the reverse complement.
CGGCGACTGTCAACGTCTTGTTGGCGCCCACGTTCTTGTCGGCCATGGCGGCCAGGCCGGAGAGGCCCAGGGTTTCGCTGCCCACCAGCGGGCCGATGTTCAGCACACCGGCGGCCACGTCGGCCGTGCCGTCATACGTGCGCGTACCCGAAACGCTCACGGCAAACGGGTTGATGGTGCTGGTGGTGTTGTCGGCGTAGGTGACGTTGTAGTTGGCGTTGTTCACGCCGTCACCCACCGTCACGCCGCTCGTTTGCACCGTCTTGTTGCCGTTGCCGGCGTTCTGATCGGTGAAGGCGAAGCTCCCGCCCGCCAAGGTGTCTCCGCCAAACAGCGTGCCTGCCGTCACCGTGGCCGCACCTGCAGCCGTCGTATTGCCGTCATAGGTCTTGGTAACGCTGCTGGTAGTCAGCGTCAGGTTGGCCTGGTTGATCGTGCTGGTGGTGTTGTCGGCATACGTGATGTTGTAGTTGGCATTGTTCACACCGTCGCCCACCGTCACGCCCGCTGCCGTCACTGTCTTGTTGCCGCTGCCCGCATTCTTGTCGGTGAAGGCGAAACTGCCGCCTGTGGCGTTGTCTCCCATGAAGATCGCACCTGCCGTTACCACCACCGCGCCGCTGGCAGCGAAGCCACCGTCGTAGGTCTTGGTCACGTCGGAGGTCGACAAGGTCACATCGGCCTTGTTGATGGTGCTCGTCGTGTTGTCGACGTAGGCAATGTTGTAGTTGCCCGTCACATCAGCGTTGCCGCTGTCCTTGATGGTCAGGCCGCTGGCCTGCACCGTCTTGTTGCCGATGCCGAAGTTCTTGTCGGTAAAGAGCTGGGTGGCGGCGGCGTTGACCGACTCACCCGCGCCGGCGCCTGCCAGCGTTCCGACCGATCCCGTGCCCGAAGCGTTCAGCGTACCGTCGTAGGTCTTGGTCACAGCGTTGGCCGTTACTGTCAGATTGGCCCTGTTGATGGTGCTGGTGGTGTTGTCCACATAGGCAATGTTGTAGTTGCCGGTGACATCTACGTTACCGCTGTCCTTGATGGTCAAGCCGCTGGCTTGCACTGTCTTGTTGCCGATGCCTGCGTTCTTGTCGGCAAAGGCCTGCGTGGCAGCGGTGTTGACGACTTCGCCCGCACCAGCACCGGCCAGCGTGCCGACAGAGCCGGTTCCTGTGGCGCTGGTCGTGCCGTCGTAGGTTTTGGTCACGCCTGTGGCCGTCACCGTCAGGTCGGCCTTGTTGATGGTGCTCGTGGTGTTGTCGACGTAGCTGACGTTGTAGTTGCCATTGTTCACACCGTCACCCACCGTGACACCGCTGGTCGTTACCGTCTTGTTGCCGCTGCCAACGTTCTTGTCGGTAAAGTCGAAGTTGCCGCCCGTCAGGCTGTCGCCGCCAAAAACCGTGCCAGCTGTCACCACTGCCGTGCCTGCAGCGGCCATGCCGCCATCATAGGTTTTGATCACGTCGGAGCTGGATACCGTCAGGTTGGCCTGGCTGATGCTGGCCGTTGTTGTCGCCTGGTCGGTGATGGCGTAGTTGCCCACGTCGGCGCCGCTGTAGCTGCTGGTCAAGGCTACAGTTTTGTTGGTGCCTGCGTTCTTGCCGCTGAACAAGCCGGTGGCAGCCACATTCACCACATCACCTGCAAACAGGCCGTTGTAGCTGGCGCCCGCTGTGCTGACCGTTGCTGTGTCGCTGGCGTTGTAGGTCTTGTCGGCGGCAGTGATGCCGCTGACGGTCAGGTCGGCCCTGTTGATCGTGCTGCTGGTGTTGTCTGCATAGCTGACGTTGTAGTTGCCGCCGTTGTTGCCGTCATTGAGCGTGGCGCCGCCCACGGTCACCGTCTTGCCGGTACCTGCGTTTTTGTCGAGGAAGGCAAAGCTGCCGCCGGTGGCGGTGTCGCTGCCAAACAATTGGGTGCCGCCGGTCGCGGTCCACACGCCGGCAGCGTCGAGCTGGCTGTTGTAGGTTTTGCTGACGTCGGTGGTGGTCAACACCAGATTGGCCGGGGTGATGGTGAGATTGCCGCCGCTGATGTCATAGCCCTGTTGGGTGGAGTAGTAGCCGTTGTACAAGCCCGCATTGCGGCCGCTGGCTGCCGTTCCCAGCAGGTTGGCATCGACCATGGCGGTCGCTGCGGCGGTTTGCGTAGTGCCGTTGTAGGTCTGCGTAATGTTGGGCGCATCGGCCAGATTCAGCGGCGTGAGGAAGCTTCTCAGCAGTGGCGTCGTGTGTCCTTCGTAGATGCGCCACACCGAGCCGCTGCCGCCGGTGGCGGAAATGTTGAAGCCAGCGAAGGTCGAGGCCTGCATAAGCTCGGCTTCGGTCTTGCCGGTCTGGTTGGGCCCGAGCCGCACGTCCGGGTGGACCGTGCTGTTGGCGGTGTTGTAGAACAGGTTGGTATTTCCGGGATTGTCCGCGTCACCAAACAGCCAGACCAGCGCCAGCGAAGAAATGGCGCCGGTGGTGTAGGAATTGACGAACCTCGCCCTCGAATTGGCGACGAAGCCACCGACGCCCCCCAGGGTGCCCTCCAAGCGGGTGACGTTTCCGGTCGCGTAGCAGTCCTCCACCAGCGAGGTACCGCTTCCAAGGACAGAGCCTGCGAACCCTCCGAGGTTGGCATCCGTCCCCTGGACATTGCCCGTCGCATAGGACTGCCGGATGGTCATGTGTTCCGCCACCCCGACAAAGCCCCCCGTGCTTATGAAGCCGAGATATGTCCGTCCCACGGTCACATTGCCCGTCGCGTACGTCCGCTCGACCGTGGTGCCCTCGCCCAGGCGGCCGGCGAAGCCGCCGGTGGTGCTCGCCGCATGGTCAACCTGGCTGACGTTGCCGCTGGCCCAGCTGTCGCGAATGGTGACGAAGCCCCACCCCGGCCAGTATTCGGCCCGGCCCACCAGGCCGCCCGCCGCAGCGTCGATCAGCTGACTCTGCGAGCCCCAGGCGAGGTGGACCCCGCCGGAGGCATGCGACCCGCTGATGCTGCCGCCGGCCATGCTGCCGACCAACCCTCCTACGACACCCCGGGTGCCGTCAACGTCGTCAAACACCCAGCGCCCGGCCAAAGGATCGAAGCGCTCGTTGCCACGGGGCAGGCCTTGCCCGGCTTCCACGTTGCCGCTGGCCGAAGAGTCCCGGATGGTCGTATTGTTGATGCCCACCAGGCCGCCGACGGTGTGGCCGCCCGAGACGATGGCCGAACTGTGGACGCGCTCGACCAGGCCCTGGTTCATACCCAGCGCCCCGCCGGCCACGCTGAAGCCGATGACCTCGGCGCCCGCCGTACTGTCGCGGACCACGCCCGTGACGCCATTGAAACCGGCGATCCCACCGGTGGAGAACGCGAAGCTGTAGATCGGGACGTCGGAGCGGGAGCCTTCGATCAGGCCGAAGTTCCTGCCCGCGATGCCGCCCATGTACTTGGAGGAGCCAAAACTTGCCGTGGAGTTGCCCCCCAGGGCGTGCGGCGCCACTAGCACGTTCTGAATCGTGCCGGTGTTGTCTCCAACCACACCGCCCAGCGCCCACGACGTCTCGATGAGGCCGCCAACAAGGATGTCCGGATTGACGAGGATATTGCGTACCGTGCCGGCATTGGTGCCCGCCAGGGAACCGATGGCGCCGTACCAGCCAGTGCGAACGCTGGCATGCGGTGCGCCCGGCGGCACGGCGTACACGAACGGGGCGAATTCGGCCACGCTGCTGCGCAGCGCGTAGAGATCCAGGTTGCTGACCTTTCCGGAGGCCGCGACCGCACCGAACAGCCCCATGGGCTGCATGCTGTCGAGAACCGGATTGCTGATGGCGTCACCCAGGCTGAGCACGTCCAGGCCCATCACCGCGCGGGAGATGCGGTGGCCCAGCCCATCGAACTTGCCGCTGAAGGCATTGGCGGCGGTGCTCAACGGACGCATGCCGGTGCGCAGGTAAAACTCCCCCCACGGCGACTCGGGCGGCAACAAGGTGTCGGCCCAGTCACCGCCAAACGCGTTGCCGGTGGCCGTTTCGCTGGCGTCGATGTCCGCGCCCAGCACGTACCGGCCGCTGGGGTCGTGCCGCATGCCTTGCAGGTCGGTGGGGGTGCTGGAACCCAACGTGCCCAGGCTGCGGATGATGGTGTACTGCTCGCCGTTGATGTGCAGCGTGCCGCTGGTGTCCAGGTCCACCCGGCCCTCGAAGCCGGTGCCGTCGGCCTTCATCTTCATGTTGAGGTTGCCGGTGGCGCCGGTGTTGAGCGCCAGGCTGGCCGAACCGGTGGCGCTCACCACGGTGTTGACGTTGATGTCGCGCTCGGCAGTCAGCGTGAGCTTGTTGGCGCTCCAGTTCACGGCATCGTTGACGTGGATGTCGCCGTTGCCGGCTGTGGCGCCCTGGACGGACTGGATCTCGACGTCGGTGGTGGTGAGCGCGGCGTTGAGATCGGCGCCGGACATGTCGCCACCGCTGGCTGCGATGGTGTAGTCCTGCGGGTCAATCAGCCACTTGCCGGTCTTGCCTTGCGGCGCCTGGGTGGTGACGCTGGTACCCGTAGCCACCTTGACGTGCGCTGCGGATGTTTCGATAAAGCCACCGTCGCCGCCATTGGGCGCAGATGCATCGAGCGTGCCCGCCACGTTCACCGTGCCCATCTCCATGTCACCCATCAGCAGAATGCGGCCGGCCTTGTTCTGGATGGTGCGCGCTTCAATCACGCCGGTGTTGTTGACAGTGGCCGTGGTCAGGCTGTCCATGGCCCTGGCGGAGAGAAGGACTTGCCCGCCATTGGCCTGAATCAGGTGTTTGTTCTCTGCCAGCGCGTTGATGGCCCCTTGGTCGATGCTGTAGCCGAGTAAGGAGCCGTTGTCGAGATTCAGCGTGACCTTGCCGCCGGCCGCCAGCAAGGCAGTGCCCAAACTGGCAGTCATCACGCCTTCATTGCGCACTTCCGGGGCCAACAAAGCCAGGTAGCCGCCTGGGGCCGCCGTCAGCGTGCCCTGGTTGACGACGGAGCCCGCACCTGAGCCGGAGAACTTGAAATTACCGGACTCGAAGTCGGCATTGCTCATGCTCAGGGTCGAAGCAATGAGGCCGCCGACATTCACCTGCGAGCCCGCGCCGAATAGCACGCCGTTCGGATTGAGAATAAACACCTGGCCGTTGGCGGTGAGACTGCCGAGGAATTCGCTCGGGCTGCTGCCGGTGATGCGGTTCAGGGCGATCGCCTGGGCATTAGGCTGGGCAAAGACCAGGGCTTCGTTGGCCCGGGTGGAAAGATTGGTCCAGTCGATGGCCAGGCGCTGGCTGGCTTGGGTGATGGTGGTGGTGTTGCCTGTAGTGGCGACATTGCCGCTGCCCAGGGACACTGTGGCGTCTGCGGCGTTGGCGGCGTTTGCCTGTGGCGTACACAGGCTCAGGGCAGCCAGCAGCACCAGGGCGGCGCGGCAGGCGGGTTTGAGCGTAAAGCCGTCGGATTCGGTGGCATCGACGACGGTGATATGGCTGCGCGAGGAAGTACCTTTACCGGCACCTTTGGCGGTTTCGGCCACGGCCACACACGCGCCCAGGGCGGCGCTCCAGAGTGTTCTGTAGATGTGGTTCATGGCGAAATCCTTTCCTGAGTGTTCAAAGTCATGCTGGATGGTAGGAAGCAGGGTGGGGGTCTGTCTGTAGAAAGAACGTGCTACAGACCGTGCGGCGGCTGTGCTGCGGCGGCGCGGAGTTTCAGCGCTTGCGCGGCGGGATATGTAAAAGAAATTGACCTACCGCCCTTATTGCACGGGCGCAAGCAGCTACAAAACCAATAGCAGATTCCTTGCATGTCATCCGGGATCCACGCGCCATGAACCACCGGCACGGGTATGCATACATGGATTGCGGGTCAAGTCCGCAATGACAGAGAGGGAAGACGGAAAAGATCCGTTTGTAGAAAGAACGTGCTACATCCCAAGCGCCCTCCTTGCAGCACAATGCCAGTCATGGATGCCCATTCCCCCTCCCCCGCAGCGATTCGTGTGGCCGTGGTGGAGGACGACCTGGGCTTTCAGGCTGCGCTGGGCCGCGCGCTGAGCGCGGCGCCAGACATGACGCTGACGGGCAAAGCCCTCACCCGTGCCCAGGGCCTGGCGCTTTTGCAGGGCGCCCCGGCTGATGTATTGCTGGTGGACCTGGGCCTGCCCGATGGCTCGGGCATTGACGTCATCCAGGCTGCCACGCGGCTGTGGCCGCAGTGCGCCATCATGGTCAGCACCACCTTTGGCGACGAAACCCACGTCATGCGTTCCATCGAAGCGGGTGCGGCCGGCTATTTGCTCAAGGACAGCGACTCCGCTGAAATAGCCGACGAGATCCGCAGCCTGGTGGCGGGGGGCAGCCCGATCAGCCCGATCATTGCGCGCCAGGTGTTGCGGCGCTTTCGCACCTCTCCGAATGAAGCCGCGGCCGGCGGCGCCGGAGCGAACGAGGCACCGGCGCCGCAACCACCCGGCGATGCACCGGTGTCTTTGTCTCCGCGCGAGCGCGAGGTGCTGAACTACATCACCAAAGGGTTCACGGTTGAGGAGATCGCCAGGCTGATGCAGGTGTCGCGCTACACGGTGCTGAGTTTTGTGCGGCGCATCTACAGCAAGCTCAAGGTCTCTTCCAAGGCCGAAGCCATTTATGAAGCGCGCAACCACGGCCTGCTGGCAGACTAGCACCGGGGTGTTTCTGGCCCTGGCGCTGTTTGCCGCGCTGCTGGCCGGCAGCAGCGCCGCCGCCCAGCCAGCGCCCTACCCGGTGATTCATTACACCACGGCGCAAATGCTTGAAGCGCCTGGCCCGGCAGGGCCGCTGGAAGCTGTGGTCGATGCGGGCGCCCTTGGCACGCCATGGCGCGAAGTGGCACTGCCTTATGCCTTCGCGCGCGAGCTTGTGCCCCAGGGCGGCACCCCACGGGTGACGACCCGCTGGTTCCGCGTGCAGGTCGGCGGCATGGACGCGCCCGGTGACACGGCGCATTTTTACCTCAAGCGCTGGCAAACCGCGGGGCAGCTCGCCGTGTATGCCGATGGCCGCCTGATCTACCGCTCACTGGGCAGCCCGGCCTGGAACCTGTTTCGCCACCCGGGCGTTTTCATACCTCTGAACCAAAGCGCACGCGTGGCCGCGCCGACAGAGATTCTGGTGCGGATGGACAGCCTGCAGGGTGCGGGTGGAGCGCTCTCGTCTTTTTACGTGGGCAACACGCAGGCGCTGCTGTCGCACTACACCGTGCGCGAATGGCTGGAGTACCAGTTGCCCTTCATGAGCAGCGCGGCCTTCCTGGTCATAAGTGTTTTCTGCTTCTTCGTGTGGCTATGGCGGCGCAAGGACCCGCTATACCTTCTGCTGGCAGTGTTCTCGGTACTGCAAGTGCTGCGGCGTTGGCATTTTCACACCGGGCTGGAGCGCCTGCCGGTCAGCGACGCCTGGTTCGGCTGGATCACACTGAACGCGCTGGCCTGGCAGATCATGATCATCCATGCCTTCCTGCAAATGCTGCACCGCCAGCCCATGCCGAGGCTGACTCGAGCCCTGCTGGCGCTGACCCTCCTGTTCAGTATCTGCACCTTGCCGCTGGGCCTGCCACTACCGGCGCTGGTGCTGCTGCGCCCGGCGCTGCAGCTGCTGTTGATTTCGATGGTGGTGATAGTCATCATCGCGGGCCTCTGGCATTCGGTGCGCAGCCGTTCGCCAGACGGCATGCTGCTGAGCTTCGCTATCGCTGTGGCGGTAGGCTTTGGTATCTACGACTGGCTCAAGGGCCAGCAGTTCATTGACATGGAATGGTTCTACCTTACGCCCTACAGCGCGACGCTGCTGCTATCGACCCTCCTGTTCATCATGCTCAGGCGCTACCTGGGCGCGATCAGCGAGGTGGAACAGCTCAACACCGGCCTGGAGCAGCGTCTTGGCGCCAGGGAAGCCGAGCTCGCCGACAGCTATGAACGCCTGCGCAAGGTGGAGCACGAGCAGATGCTCAGCAACGAGCGCCAGCGCATGATGCAGGACATGCATGACGGCCTGGGCTCCTCGCTGACCAGCGCCATTCGCTCAGTCGAACATGGCGCCATGAGCGACGCCGAGGTGACGCAAGTCCTCAAGGACTGCATGGACGACCTCAAGCTCGCCATCGACTCGATGGAACCGGCCGAGGCCGACCTGCTGCTCCTTCTGGCCACACTGCGCTTCCGGCTGGCATCGCGCATCAAAAGCGCCGGCGTCTCGCTGCTCTGGGAGGTGGAGGAACTCCCGGCACTGGACTGGCTGGACCCGTCCGCCGCACTGCACATCCTGCGCATCGTGCAGGAAAGCGTGGCCAACATCCTGCGCCACACGCGCGCCACCGAGATCCGGGTGAGCACCGCGGTCGAGGGTTCAGGCGTGCAAGTCATCATTGAAGACAACGGCCAGGGTTTTGATGTCGAAAAAACCTTGAATGAAGCGACCGGCCGCGGCCTGCACAACCAGCAGCGTCGGGCGCTGGCGATTGATGGCACGGTGGCGTGGACTTCTGGCCCGGCGGGTACACGGTTTACCTTGTGGTTGCCTTTGCAGCGGGTGGGGTCTGGGGCTTTGCAGCCGGACTTGTAAGGGAAATCGGCTCTTTGCCCTTATTGTACGGGCGCAAGTAGCTACCAAATAGATAGCAAATTGCATCATCCCTCGACTGTCATCCCGAAGCCTGATTCGGATCCATGGCCGCGCAACGCCGGGCGGCTGGTCAAGGTCGTGCTGGATATTGGGAAGAAAAGAAGGGCCTGTCTGTAGAAAGAACGTGCTACATCCCTGGCGTGCCGCCCGCCGGAAAATGCCGTTCATGGACACACGCCCCTTCTCCCCTGTCGCAACACGTGCGACCTTGGTGGAGCACGACCTGAACTTTCAGGCTGCGCCAGGCCGCGCGCTGAATGCGGCGCCTGTTGCATAGCCATTTCATAAGGAAGCCGCGATGAACCAGTCGAGTCCGGTACTGCGGGAACACGAGGCGCCCGCCGTCACGCCGATCCACGTTGCCATCGTGGAAGACGACCTTGGCTTTCGCGATGCTTTGGTCCGGGCCCTGCTGGTCGCGCCGGACATGCGGCTTGCAGGCATAGCGGGCTCGCGCGCCGAAGGCCTTGCCCTGCTGCGAGGGCCGCCGGTTGATGTGTTGCTGGTTGACCTGGGCCTGCCCGACGGCTCGGGTATTGACGTGATAGGAGCAGCGGCTCAGCACTGGCCCGGTTGCAGCATCATGGTGAGTACCCACTTTGGCGACGAAACGCATGTCATCCGATCCATCGAAGCGGGTGCGGCCGGCTATCTTCTCAAGGACAGCTCACAGGCAAAAATAGTGGCCGAAATCCGCAGCCTGGCCAGCGGCGGTAGCCCCATCAGCCCCATCATTGCGCGGCAGGTGCTGGCACGTTTCAGGCCCGTTGCTCCGGTGAGCGGCGACGGTAGCGAGCCAGCGGGCAACGCGCCACTACCGCTGTCGGCCCGGGAAAAAGAGGTGCTGGACCTCATCACCAAGGGCTTTACCGCGCATGAAATTGCCAGGCTCATGGATTTGTCCCATTTCACCGTGCGCACGTTTGTGCGGCGCATCTACGCCAAGCTGAAGGTCAGCTCCAAGGCCGAAGCCATTTATGAAGCCAGAACCCGCGGCCTGCTGGAGGGCTAGAAATCCGCCGGCGGGATGGCTTGTGGCCTGGGTGCTGGTTTGTATTGCCGGCTGCGGCCAGGCGCCGGGGGATGGTGCCGCGATTCAAATCAAACGCGCCCAGATGCTGCAGACGGCGAGCATGGGTTTCACGCCTGCGCCGTCCACTGTGGATGCCACGTCGCTGCCGCAGGAGCTCTGGCAGACGGTTGCCTTGCCGCATATGGCGCCGCGGAAACCGCCACCCCAATCACCGTACGAGACGCCCACCGTCACCGAGTGGTACCGGCTTGACCTGGACGGGATGGGCCCCTGGCCGGAGGCACCCTTTCTGTACATTCCGCGCTGGAAGAACGGTGGCCACATTGCTGTTTACGGCGATGACAAGTTGCTGTACCAGACCGAAGGCAGCCTGACCTACAACGGCTACAACCGTCCGCTGCTGATACGGCTGGCAAACGGGGCGACGACGCCCTCGCCGGCTGCCGTGCTGCTTCGCCTCACACGCCAGCCCGGCAACGGCAGTGCAGTGTCCACGGTGTGGGTCGGCGTGGCAAAGTCCCTGGCCTGGCGTTACCAGATGCGCCACTTCCTGCAGATCGAGTTGCCCTTCATGGGTGCCGCTTCCTTCCTGGCGGTCGGATTTTTCTCATTGGCGATCTGGCTCCGGCGCCAGCACGAATGGCTCTATCTGCTGTTTTTTGCCGCGTCGGCGATGGCGTTTCTGCGCATGTTGCACTACTTCATAGGGGGCAGCTACCTGCCCATGAGCGACGCCTGGTTCAACTGGCTCACGGTTGCGTCGCTGCTGTGGCTGATTGTGCTGGTCAACCACTTTCTGGAGCGCCTGCACCGGCGGCCGCTGCGCTGGCTGACCCCCTCGCTGGTGGTGGTCACGCTGCTGTGCAATGCGGTGACCGTGCCGGGCGCCCTCACCCTGATCCCCGACCTGAACCTGATCACGCCGGCGCTTTACCTGACCTTGCTGCCCCTGGCTCTGCTGATTTTTGCAGACGCCTTGCGCCATGCCTTGCGTTCCCGCGAGCGGGAGGTTGAGCTCATGGCCGCCTGGGTTTTTTTTACCGTGGCCAGCAGCGTGTACGACCTTGCGTTGCAAAACAACTGGGTCAGCCCGGAAGGCCTGTACACCAACCCCTACGCGATCATTGGGCTGTTCGTCATGTTCAGCCACATCATGTACAGGCGCTACACAGGCGCAATTGGTGAGGTGGAGCGCGCCAATGCCAACCTGGCGCAGCGCCTGCAGGCACGCGAGAGCGAGCTGGAGCAGAGCCACCAGCGCCTGCGTGCTGTGGAGCAGCAGCAAATGCTCAGCAATGAGCGCCAGCGGCTGATGCAGGACATGCACGACGGCCTGGGCTCGTCGCTGACCAGCGCCATACGCTCTGTAGAGCGCGGCGGCATGAGCGATGCCAGGATGACGCAAGTTCTCAAGGACTGCATGGACGACCTGAAACTCGCCATCGATTCGATGGAGCCGGTGGAAGCCGACCTGCTGCTCTTGCTGGCCACACTGCGCTTCAGGCTGGAGCCGCGGCTGGAGGATACTGGTGTTGCGCTGTTGTGGGAAATAAATGAGTTGCCAACACTGGACTGGCTGGACCCGTCGGCCGCGCTGCACATCCTGCGCATCGTGCAGGAAAGCGTGGCCAACATCCTGCGCCATACGCATGCCACCGAGATCCGGGTGAGCACTGCCAGCGAAGGCGCGGGTGTGCAGGTGATCATCGAAGACAACGGCCAGGGCTTTGACGTTGAAAAAGCCTTGAGCGAGGCCACCGGCCGCGGCCTGAGCAACCAGCAGCGCCGGGCGCAGGCTATTGACGGCACGGTGGCGTGGATTTCAGGCCCGGCGGGTACGCGGTTTACGTTGTGGTTGCCGTTGCAGCGGGCGGCTGCAGTGGCCTTGCAGCCGGATCTGTAAGCGAAATCTGGCTCTAGCCCTTATTACACGGGCGCAAGTAGCTATCAAATAAGTAGCAAATGACATCCTCCTTCGTCTGTCATCCCGGACTTGTATGGATGCCTCCCGGATAGCAGGAAGAATTTGTGCGGTGCTGCGAAGCAATCGCACTGAGTCACCCAGCTTGCTTTCGGCTTGTAGCCCACCAAATCGATCCAGACACCCCTTTGCGGTCTGTGATCGGCGTGTGGGGCGGCCTCAGTCAAGGACATTGTCTGACAGTGTCACGGCCTGCCAGACGGCACCCGGTGCAGGTGCTGGGGTTACAACAGAGTGGTAACGAGTGTCGCGCTCGTCCCCTCACCAGTTAACTCCCAAGGAGAGACTCATGTACCCATCCACCACCACTCCCCTCACTACGACCCGGCCGCCTGACGCCGAGCCGGTAGACAAAGACTTGGCCGAGCAAGCCCGGCCAGGCCACGGCGTTCCGTCCCAGGATCCTGAGCCTGCAGCACAGACTCCCCTGACGGCTGCAGAGTCCGACCGCGAATCCAAGTCGGTATTGATGGGCGGTGGCCTGATGGCCGGTGCGGCTACCGGCGCAGCCGTTGGCGCCGTATTGGCTGGCCCGGTCGGTGTGCTGGTTGGCAGCACCGTGGGTGTGGTCGCTGGCGCATTGGGTGGGGCCGCTGCCGGCTCCTTGGCGGCGCCGGAGGATTCGGCCAGCGCCATCCCGGGGCCAGCAAAAAAGTAAGCCCCGCACGCCAGCGAGATGCGGCGTGAAAACTTGTCCTAGGAGTCTGGGCGGCAGAAGGAACGTCGGCTGCAAAGTGACCGCGACGGTCCATTTTTCACCGGCTTTTTGCCCCATAGCTACGGCTATGGCACTGCAAATCCGGCAAAAACTGGCCTCGCCGCGGCCACTTCTCGCTTCGACGCCTTCTGCCGCCCAGACTCCTAGCCGCGGCAGATAAGCGCTCAGGTCCGGCTCAGGTTTTCCGGGTCAAGGGCTGCCAGCCCGCAAACTTCGGGTAGTGGCGCTTCACCACCGGGCCATCGAAGTCCCAGGCCAGGCATTTGCCCAGGTGGTATGGCGGTTCGGTGCTCTCGGTCTCAGGCAGGCCGGCCTGGCGGCGCAGACGGCCGCGGTAAGCGGGAATGGTCTGGTAGGCCGCGGTCGCCATGTTGAACAGCAGTTCGCGCAGGTGCGTGCAGCCGCGTATGCCGCCCAGCGCCCGCTCGATGGCAAAGCGCCAGCCCGGCCCCATGGTGACGCCCACCATCTGCTGCATCGGGTCCGTGCCCTGCCCGCATTCGCCAAAGGGCGTGTGGTCCATGGCGGCAGAAATCTCGCGGATCGTCATGCTGTCGTCCACCGTCGCACGGATGGCCATGCCGTGGATGGGTGTGCCAGGCGGCATGGCGCCGCGCTCCGAGCGCTCCAGCGCATAGGTTTTGGTGTCGGTCAGTTCGCCCTCGATGTCCCACAGGCCGTCTTCGCGGTGGTAGCCGCGGTAAACAACGGCGCGGGTGTGTAAATGGGTTCGGGCTTGGGGTGCAGGCAGGGGCATGGTGGAGCTTCGTTGGGCAAACAGCCTTGATTTTCCCAGAATGCCGGCCCGGATGCCGGCCGCCCACTGTCCGCCAATTGGCCCTGCCGGCATCGCCACTGTAAGAAACGCCGCGCCACGCCGACCAAGCATCATGGCCACAATGGCCCGAGCACAAGGAGACTCCATGAAAAGCCGAAGAAACGTCCTGAGGAATGTCCTGTCAGGCCTTGGCACCTTGTCGGCCGCCCTGACGGGCATGCGCGGGCTGCTGTCAGGTACCGCCGCGCATGCGGCGCGCACCTACGAGCTCATGCACAGCGACGAAGAATGGAAAAAACTTCTGCCGCCCGACGCCTACCGCGTCTTGCGCAAGGCCGGCACCGAGCGGCCCTACAGCAGCCCCCTGAACAAGGAAAAACGCGCCGGGGTTTACAGCTGCGCGGGCTGCGCCCTGCCGCTGTTTTCCTCAAGCACCAAGTTTGAAAGCGGTACCGGCTGGCCCAGCTTCTGGCAGCCGCTGGACAACGCCGTGGTGGAAGAAACCGACACCACCCTGTTCATCAGGCGCACCGAGGTGTTGTGCCGGCGCTGCGGCGGGCACCTGGGCCACGTGTTCAAGGACGGCCCCAAACCGACCGGCTTGCGTTATTGCATGAATGGGGCAGCCCTGGCCTTCAAGGTGGCGTGATCATGCGCAACTCATTGATTCTCATGATTGGCGGCGTCATCGCCATGTCGGCCTGGGTCTATGCGAGCAGCGGCGTGGACAACCGTGCCGCCATGGAAACCGCCGTCCAGCTGCCCGCACCGGCCTTCGATACACCTGCCGCCACGCAGGCCGCGCATGAAACCGCCGTGTTCGCCGGTGGCTGCTTCTGGGGCGTGCAGGCCGTTTTCCAGCACACCCGGGGCGTGCTCAGCGCTGTGTCCGGCTACGCCGGCGGCGACAAGGCCAGCGCGCGCTACAGCATGATCGGCTCCGGCCGCACCGGGCATGCCGAAGCCGTGCAGATCACCTACGACCCGAAGCTGGTGTCTTACGGCAAGCTGCTGCAGATCTACTTCTCGGTGGCGCACGACCCGACACAGCTGAACCGCCAGGGGCCTGACACGGGCACGCAGTACCGCTCAGCCATTTTTTACCAGGATGCCCGCCAGCAGCAGGTGGCCGAGCGCTACATCGCGCAGCTGGAAGCCGCCAGGGTGTTTCCCCGCAAGATCGTGACCCAGCTGACACCGCTGGCGCCGCCGCTCGCCTTCTACCCCGCCGAGGACTACCACCAGGACTACGCCACCCGGAATCCGCGCCAGCCCTACATCGTGCGTTTCGACCGGCCGAAGATCGCCAACCTGCAAACCATGCTGCCCGAGCTGTACCGCGACAAGCCGGTGCTGGTGCTGGACGCAACCAGCGCGGCCAGGTAAGGCCGGCCGCCGCTTCACCGCCCTGACCTGCGTCAGCGGTGTGTCCTCCTGCGGCCCGCGGATCCATTCCCGGGCCGTGCTGCATCACCGCTGGCAGGTGCCGACCCGGCAACAGCCAGGCCAGAAAAAAAATTTCCGATCCCTGTAATAAACGCCAGGCTGCCGCGACCAACGACCAGTTCAGCAAACCACAGGCACGAGGATCCCACCATGAACCCCGCCAAACAGACGATTCACCCCGCGTGGCTACCGCTCATGCACTGGCTCAATGCCCTGGCGGTTGTGGTCCTCATCATGAGCGGATGGCGCATCTACAACGCCACGGCCTTCCTCGGCTTCTCCATTCCCGGCGAGCTCACCCTGGGCGGCTGGCTGGGCGGTGCCTTGCTGTGGCACTTTGCGGCCATGTGGGTGCTGGGTATCAACGGTCTGCTTTACCTGGGATTCAATATCGCGACCGGCCGCCTGTGGCGCAAGTTTTTCCCGCTCTCGCCGCAGGGCCTGGTAACCGACCTGCTGGCCGCCCTCCGGGGAAAACTGGCGCACGCCGACCCGCAGCACTACAACATGGTGCAGCGCCTGGCCTACCTGTTCGTCATGGCCGACAGCGTGCTGCTGGTGCTTTCCGGCCTGGTGCTCTGGAAGTCGGTGCAGTTCCCGCTGCTGCGCGAGCTGATGGGCGGTTATGAAGGCGCGCGCCTGGTCCACTTTTTTGCCATGGCAGCCCTCGCCGCATTTGTGGCGATCCACCTCGTCATGGTGGCGCTGGTGCCGCGCACCCTGCTCTACATGGTTCGCGGCCGCTGAACCGCCGCCCACCGCTTGATTGCCGCAAGGAGTTACCCCATGATCATCCAGCCCCCTCCCCGCATGGACATCGACGGCGCCGCCGTGCTCGACGAAGCCGTCCAGCGGATCGCCCACGCCCACAAGCTCGGCAGCAGCCGGCGCAGCTTTCTGCGCGCCTCGCTCACTCTGGGTGGCCTCTCGATGCTGACCGGCTGCGTGCTGGACGACAGCGAGGGCATCAGCACCGCCCTGACCCGGATCTCGCGCGTCAACGACGACGTGCAGGGCTGGCTGTTCGATCCCACCCGCCTGGCGCCCACCTACCCCGAATCGATGATCACGCGCCCCTTTCCGTTCAACGCCTATTACGGCGAAAACGAGGTCCGCCAGGTCGAGGAAAACAGCTACCGGCTGGAAGTCACCGGCCTGGTCGCCGACAGGCGCAAGTGGTCGCTGCCCGAGCTGCGCGCCATGCCGCAGATCGACCAGGTCACGCGCCACATCTGCGTGGAAGGCTGGAGCGCCATCGGCAAATGGGGCGGCGTTTCCTTTGCCAGCTTTCTGCGCCAGGTCGGTGCCGACACCAGTGCGAAGTATGTGGGCTTCAAGTGTGCCGACGACTACTTCACCAGCATCGACATGCCCACCGCGCTGCACCCGCAAACCCTGCTGGCACTGACCTACGACGGCCAGGTGCTGCCGCCCAAGTACGGCTTCCCGATGAAGCTGCGCATGCCCACCAAGCTGGGCTACAAGAACCCCAAACACATCCAGGCGATTTTTGTGACCAACACCTACCCTGGCGGCTACTGGGAAGACCAGGGCTACAACTGGTTCGGAGGCAGCTGAGCTTGCTCAGAGCCCCTGACACAACGGCAATCCTGCCGTTTCATTCGACGATTGATCCACCCAAACGCAAGGAAATACCATGAACAAACTGACCTCTTCCCTTCTGTCTGCCTGCCTGCTGTTCGCTGGCGCCAGCGCTTTCGCCCAGGATGCGATGAAAAAAGACCCTATGGCGAAAGACGCCATGGCCAAGGACGCCATGAAAAAAGATGCCATGGGCAAGGACGCGATGAAGAAGGACTCGATGAAGAAAGATGCCATGAAGAAAGACCCGATGGCCAAGGACGACATGGGCAAGGACGCGATGAAGAAGTAATTTCTTCCCCGCAGGGCGGCGCAAGAAAGTGGAGGTGCCTGACGGCCTCCTTTCTGATCCGCGCCGCCCGGGCTTGAAGCTCCCGCGCTGCTGCGCCAGAATCAGCGCATGGCCACCTCGACACCTCTTTCACCTCAGGACACCCCCACCCTGCGCATCGGCGAGCTTGCGCGCCTGAGCGGGCGCAGCGTGCACACCATTCGCTGGTACGAGGCACAGCGCCTCATGCCCGGCGCCGCGCGCGATGCCGGCGGCAGGCGCGTGTTCTCGCAGGCGCATGTGGAATGGCTGGGCCTGATCAGCCGCCTGCGTGCTTCGGGCATGAGCGTGCGCGACATGCAGGCCTATGCACGCCTGGTGCGCCAGGGCAAGGCAACGCTGGCCGATTGCCGCGAACTGCTGCTGCAGCACCGCATGAAAGTGCAGCAGCGCGCGGACGAACTGCGTGATGCCGTGGCCCTGGTGGACCACAAGATCGCGATGTATGACAAGTGGCTGGCGCGCGCTGCCAGTAAATAAGCAGGCCCGCAGGGCATGGATAGCGGATCAAGCCCACAATGCCCCCTTCAGGCGTCATTTGAATTGCCGCTCAGGCCGGCGCGTCCAGCGCCGCGTCCACCAACTGCGTGTCCATGTACTCCACCAGCTCCTTGAGCTTGCCGCCTTCCAGCCGGCAGACATAGCAGTAGGTGTTGTTGTAGGGCTTGCCTTTTTTGGTCATTACCTTGCCGCGGCATTCCACCGCCACCTTGTCGCCATCGGCAATGATGTTGATGGCCTGGTTGGTGTACTGGCCCTCGAACTGGGCAAACAGCGGGCGAAAGAGTTCTTCGCGCACCACCTGTTTGCCCTCGTAGCGCCGCGACCAGGCCGTCTTGCCCGGCAGGATCCAGCAGAAGTCGTCGGCCATGGCGTCCACAAAGGGCTTGCCGTTGCCTCTGGCCAGCTCGTCAAAGATGGTCTGCATCAGGTGCCGATTGCTGTCGGTCAGGGTCTGCGTAGTCGTTAAACCCTGGGCGTTGGCTTGCTTGTACATGGGAGGTCCTTTTCATTCCAGAAAAATTGAAGAGAACCCGATTGGAAAAGCTGAAGTGCACTCGAGGTCAAGCGCTGCGCGGAAATAATTTCTGCTAACGCGCAGTACCGGCCGGCAGCACCGGCAGCTCGAACAGCGGCACGCCAGGCGGTGTTTCAGAGGCGGATGGCTCCGCACGCTGCACCGGCTCGGGCTGTGGCACCGGCAATACCGCGCCGGCCGGCGCTTCACCCTCGGCCACGGGAAGCGATGCGGCGGCCGGATGAATCTGGATGTTCACGTACTTGATGGGAGGCGGCGAAAACTGGCCCAGCGCGGGTCCCTGACCGCTTGGTGCATGGAGCGCCTGGGCGGTGCCCGGCACCCATGCCGGCTCGGTGCCGTTCACCTCCACCAGCGGCATGCCCGGCGCCAGCGGGTCCTGCCCGGCGGGTGGCGCGGCGGTGCTC
>NZ_JBAQYR010000082.1:0-3673 GCF_049790275.1 Polaromonas sp. | reverse complement strand
CGTGAATACTGGCGCTCGCCGCCATCGCCGTCACCGTCGCCGCCGGGAGCGCCCATGCCTTCGCGGCTGCCGAGCATCTGCATCTCGCTGGCAATGATGTCGGTCGCGTATTTTTCGACGCCGTCCTTGTCGGTGTATTTGCGGGTTTTCAGGCGCCCTTCGATGTAGACCGAGCGGCCTTTCTTGAGGTACTCACCGACGATTTCGGCCTGGCGGCCGAAAAAACTGACCCGGTGCCATTCGGTCTCTTCGACCATTTCACCGGCCTTGTTCTTGTACTTGCTGCTGGTGGCCAGCGCGATGTTGGCCACCGCGTCACCGCTGGGCATGTAACGCACTTCGGGGTCGCGGCCGAGGTTGCCGACGAGGATGACTTTGTTGACGGATGCCATGGCATGTTCTCCTAATTTTTCACAGTTTAACTGGCTGGGCCGCCACCGTACCAGCCGTTTCGGGCGCAGGCGGCTCTGAACCGGGCGCGCCGGCATGCCGTCCTGGCGCAGTCATCGGCCAGGCCACGAGCAGCCACAACAGCATGAGGGCGCCGCAGACGGCGAACAAAGCCTGCGCGCCCGCGGTTTTGGCCAGCCAGCCGCCGACGGCGCCTCCGGCAAAAAAACCGAGCGACTGCAGGGTGTTGTACACCCCGAGTGCCGCGCCGCGTGAATGGGCAGGCGCGATCCGTGAGGCCAGGCTGGGCTGGCTGGCCTCCAGAATGTTGAAGCCGCAGAAAAACAGGAATAACAAGGCGCCCAGCCAGGCCAAGCCCGGGGACACCTGCATGGCGGCGCCCATCAGCCCGAACTGCACCAGCGCAATCAGCCCCACGGCGGCCAGGAACACGGCGCGCAGGTAACCGCGCTTTTCCATGGGAAACAGCGTGAAGCCCATCACCAGGAAAGAAGCCAGCACCGCCGGCAGGTACACCTGCCAATGCTGGTCCTTGCCCAGCCCGGCCTGCACCAGCAGCGCGGGAATGGCCACCCACATGGCCAGTTGGACGGCATGCAGAACGAACACGCCGACATCAAGCCGCAGCAGGCCTTCGTGTTTCAGCACCTCGGCCAGGCTGCCGCGTGGCCGGTTGACATGCTGCGCCGGCTCGGGCGGCACCCACCAGACCACCACCGCAATACCGGCCAGCGCGAGCGAACCGGTGAATGCAAAGAGGCCGCCCAGGCCCACCTGCGCGGCCAGCACCGGGGCCAGCACCAGCGACAGGGCAAACATCAGGCCGATGCTGGCGCCCACCAGTGCCATGGCCTTGGTCCGCACCTCGTCGCGCGTGGTGTCGGCCAGCAGCGCGGTGACGGCAGCCGAAATGGCCCCGGCGCCCTGCAGCGAGCGGCCGGCGATCAGCCAGGTCAGGTCGGGCGCCCAGGTGGCCACAAAACTGCCCAGCGCAAAGACCAGCAGGCCGAAAACAATGACTTTCTTGCGCCCCAGCCAGTCCGACGCCAGGCCAAAAGGAATCTGCAGAATGCCCTGCGTCAGGCCGTAAATGCCCATGGCCAGCCCGACGCGCGCGGGGTCATCACCACCCGGGTAACGCGCCGCTTCCAGCGCAAACACCGGCAAAACCAGGAACAGCCCGAGCATGCGCAACGCAAAAATCGACGCCAGCGAGGCACTGGCACGCCGCTCGGTAGCGGTCATGGGGTAGGAAGACGGGGCGGGACGGGCTGAAGACACGGATCGAATGGAAGTTGGTCAGGGGATGCGCCGCAAAACCCACGGCCGAATCGCCTATTGTCTTTGAATTGGGGGCCACCTCCGAAAGTCTCATGCACTGCAGAAGGTGGCGCCAGGTTTTCTTGGGGCGGAAGGAAGCACGAAATGCGCCACCCGGCCAGAAAGCATCATCAGCTTGGCCCCCGGGAAGACCCGGCGAGCGGGGCCCAGTCTGCGCCCCTGCCCGGGACCTCTTCTTCAAGCCAGGGAACAGCGTCGGCTCGTACCCGGCCACGGCTGGCTGCGTCCGCGCGCTCAAGCTGTGGCTTGGCGGTCACGCACCCGCCTCCACACCCGTAAACACCTGCTCTTCGCCCCCCTATGCGCACGGGTGGGGTGCCAGCACGGCCTACGTCAGCCTGGATTGGTCGCGGTAATGAACCAAGTGCTCGACGGCGCCCATATGCCATCGGGCCGCGCAAAGGGAGCGAGCGTCTGCCTGAGCGCCGCCATCACCTGGGGCCTGCGTTTCGCGCCGTCCTCTCCCGCAAGACGGATGATCTCGCCGGCAGGACCGAGCGCCATCGCGAATCCGATTGCGTCGTCCATGTCGCTGCCTATGCAGATGTCGCAGTCATGGCGCTCGAAAGTGATGCGTTCGAAGCCTGCGCCACGCAGCATGGTGCTCACCATGTCCGGGCCCGCCATCGAGAAGGGGCCCGGGCCGCAATGCACCTGACCGCTTTCCTCGTGCGAGACAACCGGCACGATCCCCCTGACGCGCAACTCCGCCTCATGCAGCCACGGATTTTCCTCACGCTGCCGCCAAACGATCTGCGTCAGCGTACCGCCCGGCTTGAGGGCCTTGCGTATATTGCGCATGGCCGTACCCGGCATTCCGAAGAACATGGTGCCGAAGCGCGCGAACGCGTGGTCGTACGGACCGCCCAGGTTGCCACTCTGGGCGTCGCCGACCACGAAGCGTGCGTTGCTTATGCCTTTCCTGCGCGCCTCGGCCTCGGCTGCGCGGATGAAGTTCCCGGCGCAGTCCACACCGACGGCCTCACCGGCCGGGCCGACGCATCCTGCGATGTGCAGCGTGCTGTCGCCGAAGCCGCAGCCGACATCCAGCACGCGCGCACCTTCGGAATATTGGCAACGGTCGAGCGCCGCATCGCTGTGCTGCGACAGCCCCTCCACGAGCAGGTGCCGGAAGCGGCAGAATTTCTCGTACAGCACGGTATTCCATGCTTCGATGATGACGCGGTTGCCGGACCCTTGCGGTTCAACGGCTTGGGTCGGGGAATCTGGAACTGGAGGCATTGTGTTTTCCTGTCTGCTTGTTTTGTTTCATTCACGGATCACGTACGCGTGATCGCTCTTGCCGCCTGCCTGGCGAATGGCAGAGACGAGGACAAATTCGGCCGGCACACGGTACCCCCGGCCCTCCTGCCAGGGAGCAATGGCCTGCAGATAACGCGCACGCACCCTTTCCCGCACGCTGCCATCAAAGCGGGCCCAGGCCAGCGCCACAGGACCTCCGACAAAAGCCGCGTCGCAGGCCTGGTCGGCATCGGCATAAGCCAGCGTGGCCGCGAGACGTTGCTGGGTCACGGCCTGAAAGCCGGCGCCCTCGCACAGACGGGCCAGTACGTCCGCCTGCCCGAGACGGAAGAACAGCGGACAGACCTCGCTGGCCACCTCGGCATCCACGATGGGGAACACGGCAGACCATCCGCACCGTGCGCGCTCTCCCCACACGGCCAGCCCCAGCCGACCGCCCGGCCGCAACACCCGGTGCATTTCCCGCAGGGCCTGGCCGGGCTCGGGCATGTACATGAGGCCGAAGGCGCATAGCGCGGCGTCAAAGCAGGCATCGGGCACGGCCAGTGCCTCGCCGTCCATGCGCGCGAAGTCGACATTCGACAGCCCGCCGCCAACCGCACGCCGGGCGGCCGCACCAACCATCTGCCCGGACAGGTCGATGCCAAGGACCCGGCCC
>NZ_JBAQYR010000081.1:0-16768 GCF_049790275.1 Polaromonas sp. | reverse complement strand
TCAAGCGGGTGACCGACATCATGGCCGAGATCACGGCGGCCAGCCAGGAGCAGACGGCCGGGATAGAGCAGATCAACCAGGCGATCACGCAGATGGACCAGGTGACGCAGCAGAATGCGGCGCTGGTCGAAGAAGCGGCAGCGGCGGCCTCGTCATTGCAGGAGCAGGCCAGTGGGCTTTCCCAGGTGGTCAGTGTGTTCCGGCTGGACAAGGACGCCGTCCGGCGGGGAGAGACTGCTCAGCGCGGAGCAGGCCCGGTACGGCCCACGCCGCGCAAACAGCCGCAGCCACCGCCGGCCCAGCACGCCATCGCCGCGCCCAAACTGGCTACCGCTAGCGGGGAATGGGAAACGTTCTGAGCCCCGGCCCTTTCAAATTCAGAGCCGGTATCAGGCGCTCAAGCACTGCTC
Source organism: Polaromonas sp. (assembly GCF_049790275.1). Lineage (GTDB taxonomy): Bacteria > Pseudomonadota > Gammaproteobacteria > Burkholderiales > Burkholderiaceae_C > Polaromonas. Next base: position 16,358 of record NZ_JBAQYR010000081.1, on the reverse strand, counting down.
CTGGCGGACTCCGCTTTGCTGCTACAGATCGTGGACGGACTGCTGGCGCACGGGCAGGTGAGCAAGGAAAAAATGGCCGGCCTGCGAGACGCGCGCATCGCCAAAGAGGAACAGGAATTGCTTATGCCCTATGCCGAGCAGCTTAGTGTGTTTGCGATGCAGCACGATCTGATGCAGCGTGTGCTGACGCCTGTTCAGGCGGACCAGCCCCGGAAAACAGACCTTCCGGGTTTGGCCCTACGCGGGGTGATTTTTAGCCAATAGAAAAATAATTTCGACGCTTTGCGTCCAAATTTTTGTCTCCGGCGTAAGTATGGGCAGAACGCAATATCGCGTTCCGCTGGCCCATCTACCCATTGGTGACAACTCACAAGGAACACCTGATCATGAAAAAGCAAACACTTCTGGCGGCAACATTATTGACACTCCTGCACTTTGGTGTGCAGGCACAGCCCGTTGTGAAGGATGGCGCATTGGCCGATGCAGCCGGGCGCAGTGTCTACACCTTTGACAAGGACGCTCCCAACAAAAGCAACTGCTCCGGCGGCTGCCTGGCAGCATGGCCGGCATTTGTGGCCAAGCCTGGTGCCGCGGCGGCCGGTAACTTCGGCCTGATCGACGCTGCGGGCGGCAAGCAGTGGACGGTGAATGGAAAACCCCTGTACTACTTCGCCGGAGATGCCAAGCCAGGAGATCGCAATGGCGACGGCAATGGCGGCGTCTGGCACATCGTGTCACCCGCTGCAGCGAAGTAATACTTGCTCAAGCAACCGGGCAACGACGCCCGGTTGCGGCATGCTGACTGCCTGAGCTGCCAGCGAATGGGCAATTCCCGCTCTAATAAGTGCCAGAAAACGCACCGCCGTCGGCCAGTACGTTCTGGCCGGTCATGTAGCCCGCATGCACGCTGCACAGGAACGCGCAGATCGCGCCGAACTCTTCGGGTGATCCGAAGCGCTGTGCTGGAATGGTTTTGCGGCGTGCGTCCAGCACGGCTTCCAGCGGCTGCCCGGTTTTTTCCGCTGCGCCCTTCATGGTGCCCTTGAGCCGGTCGGTGTCAAAAGCGCCGGGCAGCAGGTTGTTGATGGTGACGCCCTGCGCCGCCAGTTTGCTGCGCGCCACGCCGGCGACAAAACCAGTCAGGCCGCTGCGCGCGCCGTTGGAAAGGCCCAGGATGTCGATAGGTGCCTTCACCGCACTGGAGGTGATGTTGACGATGCGCCCAAAGCCGCGCGCAGCCATGCCGTCCACCGTGGCCTTGATCAGCTCGATGGGTGTCAGCATGTTGGCATCGACTGCCTTGATCCACGCATCACGGTCCCAGTCGCGGAAGTCGCCGGGGGGCGGCCCGCCGGCATTGGTCACCACGATGTCGAAATCCCTGCGCACCGCAAAAACCGCAGCACGGCCCGCAGTGGTGGTGATGTCTGCTGCAACAAATAGCACCTCAGCCCCCGCCGGGCGGGCGCTATCAGCTATTAAATTTGTAGCGGCCGTCTGCAGCGCCTCGGCGCCGCGCGCGACGATCAGCACGTTCGCCCCCTCGCGCACCAGTGCCTGTGCACAGCCCAGGCCCAAGCCCTTGCTTGCGCCACATACCAATGCCCATTTGCCTGCAATACCTAAATCCATAATAATTTCCACTTAATCGTTGGGAGGTGATGGGCCATGATACTGAGTAAATTCAACCGTTTTGCCTGGCTGGGTTCTTGTGCCCTGCTGCTGGGCAGCACCTGGGTCCATGCACAGAACGAGTCAGTGCTGCTCAAGCGCGCGGCCGAGCTGCGCGAAGCACCCGGTGAAAGCTCACGCAGCGTGGCCGCCTTGGCAGCACGCACGCCTGTCACCCGCTCGGGGACGCGCCAGGGCGCCTGGATCCAGGTGCGCACCGCCGAGGGCACCAGCGGCTGGGTCCACATGTTCGATGTGGCTTCGGCCAACAGCGCAGCAGCGCCCAGCGCCGGCGCCAATGCATTGCGCGGGTTGACCAGCTTCTTCAACAAGGGCAGCGCCCAGGGCGGGGCCACCACAGCGACCTCCACGGTCGGTATCCGCGGGCTGGGCGCCGAAGACCTGGCGCGCTCGCAGCCTGACATGGCTGCCGTGGCACAGGCTGACACGATGCGGCTGGATGCCGATCAGGCGCGTCAATTCGGTGCCGGCGCCGCGCTGTCCAGCCGGGCGGTAGACGCCCTGCCCGAACCGGCTCCCGTGCAAACCACCAGCCCCGCCACCAACCACAACAACTGACAAGCCAGGAGCCGCGACCACGAAAACGCAACACACGCGCGTACGCACAGCCTGGCTGCTGCCGCTGGCCCTTGCCGGCGTTCTGGCTGGCACACCGGCGCACAGCCAGGACGCCGGCAAGGCACTCAACCTGCTCGGCTCCTTCCTGCGCCAGGCGGCCCCCGCAGAAGCACCGGCCCAGCCGCAACCGGCCTCGCCCGGGGGCGTGCTGGGGAACATGCTGGGCGCCAGCCTGGCGCCGGCCGGCAGCGGCCAAGCGTCTCGCGGCGCTGACCTGATCGGCCTGCTGTCGCAGTCACTCGAGCAGATCGACGAGCCGAAAGAAATTGAAATTGGCCGACAGCTCGCCGCGGTGCTGCTGGGCAGCAAGCCCCTGCATCCCGACATGGCGCTGCAGCGCTATGTCAACCAGCTGGGTCGCTGGATCAGCCTGCAATCCTCACGGCCGCAGCTGCCCTGGACCTTTGCGGTGCTGGACGATCCCGGCTTCAACGCCTTCGCTGCACCCGGCGGGTATGTGTTCGTGACCAAAGGGCTGCTGGAACGCGTTGCAGACGAAGCAGAACTCGCCGGCATCCTGGCGCATGAGATCACCCACGTCACGGCCAAACACCACCTGCAAGCCATCGCCAAAACAGCCAGGGCCGGCCTGCTGACCCGCGTGATCGGTTCACAGGTCAAGGGCGAACTGGCCGGTGCAGTGTCGGCCCAGTTTCTCAGCCTCGGGCGCGACCTGTATTCGCGCGGGCTGGACCAGACGGATGAATTCGATGCAGACCGCAGCGGCGTGGCGCTGGCCGCACGTGCCGGCTTTGACCCCTACGGACTGGTGGCCGTGCTGCAGCAGCTGCGCACCGCCACGCCCGACAACCCGCTGTTTGCACTCTCCCTGAGCACCCACCCGCCCGCGCAGCAGCGGCTGGATCTGCTGGAACAGGCCATGGGCAACCGGCTGGACAACTTCGCCGGCCAGCCGCCTGTCACGATCACGCAGCGCATGGAAAGCCTGTCGGCCAGTCGCAGCGCCAGCGCCGCGCCCGCCGGCCCTGCACCCAGGCGCGCACCGGTCAAGAAATAGCCAATCTGCCGCTGCGAGCGCATCGGGGCTCTTCTTAATACAAGCAGGGGCCGCGGAACCGGCTTCGCGGGGCCGCAGGCGCAGCGCCCCCCCCCCGAGGGGGGGCAGGGAGCTACACGAAGTGAGCGACCGTGGGGGCTCTACTTGCCCCGGCTGAATACGAAGATGCCGGCAATCACCAGCACCGTGCCGGCCGCCACCCAGGCGGTGAACGGTTCCCCGAGAATCAGCACGCCCATCAGGATGGTGGACATCGGGCCGACCATGCCGGTCTGCGCAGCCAGGCCGGCACCTATGCGCTCGATGGCCATCATCACCATCAACACCGGCGCGGCCGTGCACAGCGTGGCGTTGAGCACCGACAGCCAGATCACCTCAGGCGCAACAGCCGCGGCGCCCAGCGGCCTGAGCAGCAGGAACTGCAAAATGCAGCACAGGCAGGCCACCGTGGTGGCCAGCCCCACCAGCCGCAATGCACCCAGCCGCTTGACCATTTCGCCGCTGTAGACCAGGTACAGCGCATAACTGACGGCACTGAGAAACACCAGCAGCGCACCCCAGGCGGCCTCCGGGCCCAGCAGGGTGATCTCGTGGCCAAAGACCAGCACCACGCCGCTGTAGCTGATCGCCATGCCGATGATTTGCCGCGCACTGATGCGCCTGCGGTAAAGCACCAGCCCGAGCAGCAAGACCAGCGTGGGATTGAGGTAGAGGATCAGCCGCTCCAGTGAAGCGGTGATGTAGGCGAGCCCGGCAAAGTCCAGAAAACTCGCGAGGTAATAACCAGTGAACCCCAGCCAGAGCACACCCAGCCAGTCCTTGCGGGTCAGGGCCGCCTTGCCCCGGCTGGCCCACCAGGCCATCACCGCAAAAATCGGCAGCGCAAACAGCATGCGGTACATGATCAGGGTGACCGCATCAACGCCGTAGCGATAAGCCAGCTTGACGATGATCGCCTTGCCGCTGAATGCAATCGCGCCCAGCGTCGCGAGCAGCAGCCCGGCCGCTATGCTTTTGGAAGCCGCTTGCGCCCGCTGGCTATGGGCTGGAGAGGTTTTTTGCTCCGAACTTTGGGTCAAGGGAAGTGTTCAGAAACCGACAGCCTGACCATCGCGGCGGCTGTCGCTGGCGGCCACATAACCCTGGACCTTGGTGTCGCCCGCACGCCAGATGAACTGGCCCGCACCGAAATCCTGGTAGGAGTCGTTGATGACATCCACGCGGTGGCCGCGGTCCGCCAGGCCCTGCGCCGTCTGCGCGTTCATGGCAGCCTCGACGTTGATTTCCAGACCGGCGTTGTAGCGCCAGCGCGGCGCATCACAGGCGGCCTGTGGGTTCTGCTTGTAGTCGAGCATGCGCACCAGGGTCTGCATGTGGCCCTGCGGCTGCATGTTGGCACCCATCACGCCATAACTCATCACGGGTTGCCCGTCTTTCGTTAGGAAGGCCGGGATGATGGTGTGGAAGGGCCGCTTGCCCGGTGCCACCTGGTTGACCCCCGGCTCCAGGCTGAAGGCATGGCCGCGGTTTTGCAGGCTGATGCCGAATTCGGGCTCAACGCAGCCCGAGCCGAAACCCATGTAGTTGCTCTGGATAAAACTGACCATCATGCCGTCTTCGTCGGCCGCGGTGAGGTAAATGGTGCCGCCCTTGACCGGGTTGCCGGCACCGAAGTCCTGCGCTTTTTTCATGTTGATGAGTTTGGCACGGGAGGCGAGATAGCCGTCGTCGAGCATTTGATCGACGCTCACCGCCATCGACGATGGCTCGGCCACGTATTTGTAGACGTCGGCAAAAGCCAGCTTCATTGCCTCGATCTGCAGATGCTGCGAATCCACGCCGTCCACCGCCAGGCCGGCGACGTCAAACTTGCCCAGGATGCCCAGCGCAATCAGCGCGGCAATGCCCTGGCCATTGGGCGGAATCTCGTGCAGCGTGTAGCCGCGGTAGTCCTTGCCGATCGGTTTGACCCATTCCGGCTGGTAGGACGCAAAGTCTTTGGCTGTGAGGCTGCCGCCGTTTTGCGCCGAGAATTTTTCAATCGCCTGCGCAATTTCGCCGCCGTAAAAAGCCGCGCCCTTGCTTTGCGCGATGGCGCGCAGCGCCCTGCCTGCGGCCTTGAACTGGAACAGCTCGCCGACATTCGGTGCGCGGCCCCAGGGCAGGAAAGACTGCGCAAAACCAGGCAACGACTTCAGCTCGTCCGTCGCTGCTGCCCACTTTTGCTGCACCACAGGCGGCACCAGGTAACCGCGCTCGGCAATCTCGATCGCCGGCTCCATCAGGTCGGCAAAAGGCAGCTTGCCGAAACGCTCGCTCATGGTCACCCAGCTGGCCACCGCGCCGGGCACGCTCACGGAGTCGAGACCGCGCTTGGGCGGGGTGGCAGCAGTGGCGCCGTGTTTGCGCTTGAAATAATCGGGTGTCCAGGCCTGCGGTGCGCGGCCCGAGGCATTCAGGCCGTGCAGCTCCTTGCCGTCCCACAAGATGCAGAAAGCATCACTGCCCAGCCCGTTGCTGACCGGCTCGACAATGGTCATGGCGGCGGCGGCGGCAATCGCCGCGTCCACCGCGTTGCCGCCCTTGAGCAGCATGCGCAGGCCGGCCTGGGCGCCCAACGGATGCGAGGTGGATACCACATTGCGTGCAAACAGGGGAATGCGGGTCGAGGTGTAGGGGTTGGCGTAATTGAAGTTCATGGACGGCTTTGCAATGAGGAACGGACCTGGCGCGGGATAAACGCTGTCACTCCGTGGTGATCTTGCGCTCCGAGATGATTTTTTTCCACTTGGCATTGTCGGCCCTGACCATGGCGGCAAAAGCCTGCGGCGTGCCGCCGGTGGGTTCGGCGCCCAGCCGGGCAAACCGTTCTTTCACCTCGGCATCGGCCAGCGCCGCATTGAGCGCCTGATTCACCCTGGCCGTGAGTTCGGCGCTCAGGCCTCTGGGGCCGTACACGCCGAACCAGGTCACGGATTCGAAGCCCGGCAGGGTCTCGGACACCGTTGGTAGATCCGGGGCCAGTGCCGTGCGTTTGAGGCTGGTCACTGCCAGGGCGCGCAGTTTGCCGTCCTTGACATGCGGCATGCCGGTGACAAAGGAATCAAACAGCACATCGAGCTTGCCGCTGATCAGGTCCGGCATGGCCAGTGCCGTGCCGCGATACGGTATATGAAGAATGAAGGTGCCGGACTGCGCCTTGAAGTACTCGGTGGTCAGATGAATAATCGTGCCGTTGCCGCTGGACGCATAGTTCAGGCGCCCCGGATTTTTCCGGGCATGGGCGATGAATTCGCCCATGGTTTTCGAAGGCGAGGTGTTCGGCACCAGCACCACATTGGGCGAACTGGCGACGTAACCGACCGGCGTGAAGTCCGTTTCGGCGTTGTAGGGAATTTTCGGATTGATGGCGGGGCCGATGCTGTGCGTGCTCGAGGTCGCCAGCAGCAGCGTGTAGCCGTCCGGCGCGGCCTTGGAAGCAGCGTCGGCGCCTATGGTCCCGCCGGCACCAGGCCGGTTGTCGACCACCACGGTCTGCCCGATTTTTTCACCGAGCTTTTGCGACAGCGCCCGCGCCAGGATATCGGTGGCCCCGCCTGCCGGAAACGGCACGATCATGCGGATCGGACGCGCGGGATAGGCACCGGAAGGCGGGGTAGAAGTCTGCGCCACAGCGGGCAGCACGGCGGCACATGCGACACCGACGGCCGCCAGAAAGATAGTATGCGTACGTTTCATTGCGCCATTGTGCAACGGTTTGGCGCTGTTTTTGCCATGCCCGGGTTCCGGCTCTTTTGATAAAAAAAAAGGCACCATCAGGCGCCTTTTTTTTGAGAGGTTCACCGAGGCATCAGTCCTCAACAAAAGCTTCTTCACGTTTACTTTTCACTGCCGGCAGCAGCACGATCACCAGCAGCAGGACACCCGCCCCCAGCAGTCCGGCAGAAATCGGGCGCGTGACAAACACGCTCCAGTCGCCGCGCGACAGCAGCAGCGCGCGCCGCAGGTTTTCCTCCATCATCGGGCCCAGGATGAAACCCAGCAGCAGGGGGGCCGGCTCGGCACCCAGCTTGATGAAGAGGTAGCCGATTACACCGAAAATCGCCACCATCCAGATGTCCCAGGTGTTGTTGTTGGTGGAATAAACACCGATCGCACAGAACAGCACGATGGCGGGGAACAGGTAGCGGTAGGGGACGGTCAGCAGCTTGATCCAGATGCCGATCAGCGGCAGGTTCAGGATCACCAGCATGGCATTGCCGATCCACATGGAGGCGATCAGACCCCAGAACAGCTCCGGGTTGCTGGTCATCACCTGGGGGCCAGGCTGGATGTTGTGGATGGTCATGGCGCCGACCATCAGTGCCATCACGGCATTGGGTGGAATGCCCAGCGTCAGCAGCGGAATGAAGGATGTCTGGGCGCCCGCATTGTTGGCCGACTCGGGACCGGCCACGCCACGGATGTTGCCTTGACCGAAGGGGACTTCGCCCGGTTTCATCTTCATTTTCTTTTCCAGCGCGTACGCTGCAAATGCAGCCAGCAACGCGCCGCCGCCCGGCAAAATACCCAGCGAGGAGCCAAGCACCGTGCCGCGCAACACCGCGGGCGTCATGTCCTTGAAGTCCTGCTTGGTCGGGAACAACCCAGACACATTGGCAGTGAACACTTCGCGTTCGTGTTCGGGCTGCGACAGGTTGCTGATGATCTCGCCATAACCGAACACACCCATGGCAATGACGATAAAACCGATACCGTCGGTCAGTTCGGGGATGTCAAAGCTGAAACGTGCGACGCCGGAGTTCACGTCGGTACCGATCAGGCCCAGCAGCAGGCCCAGGACAATCATGGCCACTGCCTTGAGCAAAGAGCCAGATGCCAGCACCACCGCGCCGATCAGGCCCAGCACCATCAGCGCAAAGTACTCGGCCGGACCAAACTTGAATGCCAGCTCGGTCAGCGGCGGGGCGAATGCGGCCAGAATCAGGGTGCCGACGCTACCGGCAAAAAACGAACCAATACCGGCGGCGGCCAGCGCGGGCCCCGCTCGCCCCTTTCGGGCCATCTGGTAACCGTCGATGCAGGTCACCACCGACGAGGACTCGCCCGGCAGGTTCACCAGAATCGCGGTGGTCGAACCGCCGTACTGAGCGCCGTAATAAATACCGGCCAGCATGATCAGAGCAGACACCGGCGGCAACGCGTAAGTCGCCGGCAACAGCATGGCAATGGTCGCGATCGGGCCAATACCCGGCAACACACCAATAAGCGTACCCAGAACACAACCGGCGAACGCATACAAAAGGTTGATGGGCGTGAAAGCCACGCCAAAACCCAGCGAAAGATTTGAAATCAGGTCCATGGTTCTTCCTTAACCGGTGATAAACGACGGCCACACCGGGAACTGCAGCTTCAACGCAACAACAAAGGCAAGGTAGCTACCTATCGCCAGCACAGTCGCGAGGATCAGGATGTTCTTGAATTTCCAGCCCGGCTCCGCCATGCTCGCAATAAATGTCACGGCATAAATTGCAACGATCAGGCCGAAAGCCGGAAAACCGATACCGGGCAGGCCGGCCAGCAGCACGCCGAAGATGACATTGGCAGCAATGATGAAAAACAGTTGTTTCCAGGCCCATTTGCCGATTTTGTTGCCGCCTTCGACCTCGATCACCAGCGCGGCGAAGGTCACGGCAGCTCCGATGATGGTCAACAGAACTCCCAGCATCAGCGGGAAGTAGCCCGGCCCCATGCGCGCGCCGGTACCCACGTTGTAGTTCGTCGCACCCCATGCAAACGCCACGCCAACACCCATGAACATGAGCCCGGCAAAAAAGTCTTTTTGACTCTTGATATTCACGGTTAGTCTCCTTTGTCTAGACAAGAATGAATCGTTGGATTGTGCATGTAATAACCCCTGACAGGAATGTGGCTTTCACTTAGACGGAAGGAGGAAAATTCAGCCCTGTCCCGGCCGGGACAAGGGTTCAGGACATGGGCGGTGTAGTGGAAAGGATTTCCTCGATGGTCGTCACGCCTTCGGCCACCTTGAGGGCGCCGGCCAGCCGCAGCGGACGCATGCCGTCGGCCACGGCCTGGCGCCGCAGCGCGTCGATGCTGGGTTCCTTGGTCACCTTGTCCTTGAAGGCTTCGGTGACCGTCAGCAGTTCATACAGCCCCATCCGGCCCAGAAAGCCGGTCATGCGGCAATCAACACAGCCAGTCGGCTTGTAAGGCTGGTAGGCGCCGTTGATCTGCCAGGGCTTGACGATCTCGGTGAGCGTTTCGCGCGAACTGCCTTCGTCTTTCTCGCGGCACTGCTGGCACAGCGTGCGCACCAGACGCTGCGCCAGCACACCCAGCAACGTGGCATTGATCAGGTAGGAGGGCACACCGAGCTCCATCAGGCGGGACACGGCCGAAGGCGCGTCGTTGGTATGCAGGGTGGAAAACACCAGATGGCCGGTCAACGCGGCCTGCACCGCCATCTCCGCCGTCTGCAGGTCGCGGATTTCACCCACCATGATGATGTCCGGGTCCTGCCGCATCAGCGCACGCAGGCCTTCCGGGAAATCAAAATCAAGGTGCGCCTGCACCTGCGTCTGGTTGAAGGCCGGTTCGATCATCTCGATCGGGTCTTCAATCGTGCTGACGTTGACCTCTTCGGTGGCAATCCGCTTGAGGGTGGAATACAGCGTGGTGGTTTTGCCCGAGCCCGTCGGCCCGGTCACCAGCACGATGCCATAGGGCCGCTTGACGAGCTGCTCCCAGCGTGCGGCGTCATGCTGGGAAAACCCCAGCGCATCAAGGTCCTTGACGGTGGTGTCGGGATCAAAAATCCGCATCACCATTTTTTCGCCGAAGGCCGTCGGCAGGGTCGACAGCCGCATTTCGATCTCGTCGCCGCGCGGATTGCGCGTCTTGATGCGGCCGTCCTGCGGACGACGCTTTTCGACCACGTCCATGCGGCCCAGCAGCTTGATGCGCGCCGTCATGGCGTTGTGCACGCCCATGGGCAGCTGATAGACCGGATGCAACACGCCGTCGATGCGAAAACGGATGACACCCTGGTCGCGCCGCGGCTCCAGGTGAATGTCGCTGGCGCGCTGGTCGAAGGCGTACTGCCACAGCCAGTCCACCACCTGCACCACACCCTGGTCATTGGCGTCCAGCTGCTTGTTGGTTTTACCCAACTCCACCAGCTGTTCGAAGCTCGCGGCTCCGGCGTTGCCGCCGGCTTTCATGGCCGCCTTGACCGACTTGGCCAAGGCAAAAAACTCGGCGGTGTAGCGGGCGATTTCCAGCGGGTTGGCCACCACCAGGCGCACGCTGCGCTTGGCCTGGCGCTCAACCTCGGACACCCAGTCCGTAATAAATGGCTCGGACGTGGCCACCACCACCTCGGAAGGCGTCACCTGCACCGGCAGCACCTTGTGGCGTTCGGCATACACGGCCGACATGGTGTCAGCCACCTTGCCCACGTCCACCTTCAACGGATCGATGCGCAGATAACCCAGGTTGGCCCTGCCTGCCAGCCACTGCGCGATGGTTTCAATGTCCAGCGGCTTGCCGTCGGCCACGCGGGTCATGCTGACGCTGGCCAGGCGAATCAGGGGATGCTGGGCGCTTTGCACTTGCGAGCAGCGCGCAATCGTGCGCTGCGCCTCGGCGGCCGAGATCACGCCGTCTTCGCTGAGCCATTCCACCAGGCGACGCCAGTCCAGCGGACCGGCCGGGACGGCTCTGGCGCGAGGTTCAGGATGGTGTTTGGGAGGCACAGCTGCACGCATGCTGGCACTGTACCTGATCAAGGGCCTGCCTCAAGCCTCCAAAAAAACGACGGCTCAGCAAACGGGTTTGAAAAGCCTGAGCCATTTTTTAGCCGGCAGGCCAAAGCGCGACTCGATCACCTCGGCCTTCTGCACCAGCTCGGTGCGGTCAGGCCGAGTCGGTTCGCGTTGCGCCAGCACGACGGTGTTGCCTTCGCGCGTCGGCTTGAAAGCCCAGACCGATTCGGGTCCGAACACGTCGGCGATTTTTTCCAGCGAACGGATGTAGCTGGAGTCGCGGCCAAACAGATTGACCGTCATGAGGCCGTCTTCGCTGAGCAGTTCCCGGCAATCGGCGTAAAAGTCCGCGCTGTCGAGCACGGGCGCGGCTGCTTCATGGTCGTACAGGTCCACCTGCAGCGCATCGACCGTGCCGAGGTGTTCCGCCTTGCGGATTTCCTGCGCCGCATCGGCCATGATCACCTTCAGGCGCAGGTCGTCCTGCGGCAGCTTGAACCACAGCCGGCAGGCTGCAACCACCTGCGGGTTGAGCTCGACCGCCGTGGTTTTCATCTTCAGTTTCTTGTAGCAGAACTTGGTCAGCGCCGCCGAACCGAGGCCCAGCTGCATCGCGTGCCGCCTGGTCACGGTACCGGTCTCCACGAACAGCAGCCAGACCATCATGCGCTGGACATATTCCAGCTCGATGTCGAATGGTTTGTCCAGCAGCATCGACCCCTGCACCCACTCCGTGCCCAGGTGCAGGTAACGAACGTCCCCGTAATCGGAGAAATTCACCTCAGGCAGTTCTGCCTGTGAAAGTTTGTTGCTGGTTTCTGTGCGGGCCATCGGTTCAATCTGGATACCGGCGCAGGGCGCGACCGGGCTGGTCTGCCCGCCTGGAACAGGATGCCTGTTCTGTTCAACGGTCAACACCAAAACCTCAAAGTGTACTCACCGGCTGCAGTTGCCCGCATGACTGAAGCCGGCATGCGCCCCCCGGCTTCGGTCTTCCGGAAAAATTTGACCGTGCCGGGCAAGCTTTTCATAATGCTGCGCAATCAGGGAGAGAACAACGGTGTCCACAAAAATTCTGCTCAGCTTCGCCATGGCCAACCATGGCGCCAATTTCGCCAACTGGCTGCGTGACCGCCTGATGAAACAGTACAACCTTTACCAGGTGGACGCGGTGTACATGGACTCCGTGGTGGCCCGGTCCGGGGCAACGCGCCACGCCAGAACATTCGCACAGAACGACATCGCGCCTGAGGGGGTGGCGAGTGTGTCGCTGGACATGCGGCCGCACATGCGCTCCTCCACCGGTGCACGGCCCATCGGTGCAATGAAATCCGACTGGAACAGGATGTACAAGATCGCCATGATGGAGGCGCAAGTCATGATTTTTGTGTACACGGACGAGTACCGGGACAGCCCGTGGTGCATGAAGGAATGGGGACAGTTCCACATGGAAAACGGACGCCGGCGACTTCGCCGGCAGGCCACGCTGCGCGGCGTGTTCCTGGCGTTCAATCCGGCCGTCAACCTGGTTGGCATCCATGAGCCCCACGTGACCCGCATCAACGTTGCCAAAACGGACGGCATGCAACGCGGACTGGCCTGGGACCGCGGTGACTTTGTGCTCAATGATGCCGACTACCGCCAGATGGTCAACGCCATCGGGCCGATTGGATAACCCACCCGACCGCACACCTTTACACCAGCCCGTGCCTGGCGAAGACTTCGCGCCATGCCGCCAGCTTGCGCTCGAACGACCATGACGCATTCGCCGGACTGGTGGATGGCAATTTATAAAACTGAACCCCCACGCTTTTCACTTCGTGTAATGCGCTGCCCCCCAAGGGGGCTGTGCTTGCTTGGGGCGGCCCGGCGCGGCGCACGGCTGCTGGAACGTTCTCCAGCGCGGTGCGCACATGCCTGGCATGTTTGAAGCTCTCGCCCCCATTGTGGACAATCGCTTCCAGCCTGGGGCATTGCTGCAGGATCTGCGAAAAATCGTTCACTACCGGCTGGCGGATGCTGCTGTCCAGGCTGCCCTCGCGCTCGCAGGCGGCGTACACGTCCCAGACGCCCAGGCCCCTGTCGAGCAGCCATTCGCTACGCTTTTGATAGCTGCCTACACCCACTGGTATTGGGCTGGATGGCCAAATGGCATGAAGGATTTTCCAGAAATGATTTTGCGGGTGACCGTAGTACTGCTGCGCCTGCAGCGAAGCCACGCCTGGAAAGCTGCCCAAAATCAGCAGCCGCGTGTGGCGGGAAACAAGCGGCGCCAGCCCGGTCAGCACGCCAGCAAACCCTTGAGCGCCGGCAAGGCGGCCAGCGCGTTGGCAGTGGTTGCCACGGCGAGGTCGTGGACCGCCATCCCGCGCAGTTGCGCCACCACAGCGGCAATACGCGGCAGCTCGGCCGGCTCGTTGCGGCCCTGCGCCTGGCCCCGCTCACGCCCGGCTGCGGTGGTGTACAGCCATTGCGGCGGAATGTCCGGCGAGTCGGTTTCCATCACCAGCGCCTCCAGCGGCAACTCGGCAGCCAGGCGCCTGAGTTGCAAGGCTGGCTCGAAGGTCACGGCGCCGCCAAAGCCGAGCTTGAAGCCGAGCTTGAGGAATTCGCCGGCCTGTTGACTGCTGCCATTGAAGGCATGGCCGATGCCGCGCCAGCCGCCTTCCGGCGCCAGTTCGCGCAGGTGCTTGAGCAGTCTGTCGGCAGAACGGCGCACATGCAGGATCACCGGCAAGCCATGTTTTCGCGCCAGCAGGAGCTGCTCGCGGTAAAAATATTCCTGGCGCTCGCGCAGGGGGCTCTGCGTCAGTTCCGGCACAAAATAATCCAGCCCGATTTCGCCGACAGCCACCAGGCGCGGATCGGACTTGCGCAGTGCCAGCTCGGCGTCGAGCAGAGCCAGATCGCCGTCCTGAGCTTGCCTGACCAGCAGCGGATGAATGCCGAGGGCGTAGCTGTCGCCAAACTCGTGCGCCAGTTGACGAACGGTTGCAAAATTGAACACGCCCACCGCCGGCAGCACGCAGTGCGCCACCCCGCCGGCAGTCGCCCGCGCCCGCATGGCCACGCGGTCCGCATCAAAATCCCCGGCATCGAGGTGGCAGTGGGTGTCTATCCAGACAGGCATGCGTCCGATGATGCCTCATGCCGGTGCTGCGCAGATATCCCCACCGCAAGCCCGAATAATCTGCAGGGTTGAACAAGACGTGATACCGTGCATTTGTCAGTCCAGAAAGCCCCCCGGAAAATCTTTTTTTCACAGGTGAAACGGATGCGCAGGCCAGCCCTTTACAGCAGCTCCAGCAGCCCTCCGCGGGGGGATGCGTCCGAAGCCCAGGCGCCGACTGAACCGGCGCCACCAGGTACCCCGGTCCGAGCCCGTTTTTTCTCATTGACCAGCCCGCGCCTGCTCTGGTCAGCCCTGGCGCTCCTGGCCTTGCTGCTGGCCCTCAGCCTGTCGCTGGCGCTGCGTCCCCAGCCACGCAAGCTGACCCAGGCCGACATCAACGCGGCCGTTCTCAAGACACTGGAAACCACACAGCTGCCCTCGGCGGTTGCCAAGGCCTATGAAGCGATTCGCCCGTCGGTCGTGCGCGTCACCGGCTACGGCAAAAGCAAAAACGGCAAGGAAGAGGTGGAGTACGGTGTCGGCACCGGCGTGGTGATTGTTGACAAGGGCATCATCCTGACCAACCTGCATGTGGTGCAGGGCGCGCAAACCATCAAGGTGGTGTTTTCCGACGGGCTGGAAACCACCGCACACATCAGCGGTGCCCAGCCGGAAAACGACCTCGCCGTGCTGCAGGCGCACAAGATTCCCGACGACATGATCGCCGCCACCATGCGCTCCACCGGTGACCTCGCGCCCGGCGACCACGTGCTGGCCGTCGGTTACCCCTTCGGTATCGGGCCGTCGGCATCGGCCGGCGTGATCTCCGGCCTCAAACGCACTTTCCGCTCGCCCGAGGGCAAGCAGGACATCAACAACCTGATCCAGTTCGACGCCGCCGCCAACCCCGGCAACTCGGGCGGCCCGCTGGTCACCATGGATGGCGAGGTGGTCGGCATCGTCACCGCCATCCTGAATCCCAACCAGCAGCGCAGCTTTGTCGGTATTGCCTTTGCCGTGCCGATTGAAAACGCCGCCTCCGCCGTCGGCCTGACCCCGTTCTGAAGGACCTCCCATGCAAACACCCGCCTCTTCGCCAGATCCCCAGACCGCGCAGCTGATGGAACAGATCCTCTACGAGGTCAAGCGCGTGGTGGTCGGGCAAGACCGTTTTCTCGAACGCGTGATGGTTGCCATCCTGGCGCAGGGCCATCTGCTGGTTGAAGGCGTCCCCGGCCTGGCCAAAACGCTGACGGTCAAGACGCTGGCCAATACCATTCAGGGCCATTTCAAGCGCATCCAGTTCACGCCCGACCTGGTGCCAGCCGACCTGGTCGGCACCCGGATCTACAACCAGAAGACCGGCGACTTCGGCACCTCGCTGGGCCCGGTGTTCACCAACCTGCTGCTGGCCGACGAAATCAACCGTGCGCCGGCCAAGGTGCAAAGCGCGCTGCTGGAAGTGATGCAGGAGCGGCAGGTGACGATTGCAGGCGTTACGCACCGCGTGCCCGAACCCTTTCTGGTCATGGCAACGCAAAACCCGATCGAGACCGAAGGCACCTACCCCTTGCCCGAGGCCCAGGTGGACCGTTTCATGATGAAAGTGCTGGTGGACTACCCCACCGACGAAGAGGAGTTCGTCATCGTCCAGCGCGTGATCGGCCCCGCCGTGGCCGTGTCCAGTGTGGCCACCACCGAACAGCTGGCCGGCCTGCAGCGTGAATGCCGGCGCGTCTATGTGGACCCCTCGCTGATCCAGTATGCAGTCCGGCTGGTTTCGGCGACCCGCACGCCCGAAAAAAATGGCCTGAAAGACCTGGCCCGCTTCATCACCTTCGGTGCCAGCCCCCGCGCCACCATCAACCTCACCGAAGGTGCCCGCGCACTGGCCATGCTGCGCGGCCGCAGCTATGCGTTGCCGGAAGACATGACCGACCTGGTGCCGGACGTCTTGCGGCACCGGCTGGTGCTGTCCTACGAAGCACTGTCCGAAGGCCTGAGCCCGGACACCGTCATTGCCAGAATCATGGCCAAGGTACCGGCGCCTGCGCGGCCACTTGAACACGACAAGCTCGCGGCCTAGGTATGTTGCCCCCACGGTCGCTCACTGCGTGTAGCTCCCTGCCCC
>NZ_JBAQYR010000080.1:0-12845 GCF_049790275.1 Polaromonas sp. | reverse complement strand
TGTGTGGATCTGCCTCAAAGTGCGCCGCTGTTTCCGCGATTTTGTTGCCTCGATGACTAGCCAGGTGGCCAGCTTCTCGGCGTAGGGATCGAGCTTGCTTGGGGTTGCCCGCCTTTGGTAGCTGGGCTCGCTCTCTTCCGATCGCAGGTGCTTCTTCACTGTGTTGCGAGCCAGGCCTGTACGCCTTGATATCTCGCGGATGGACATCTGATCTCGCAGTGCCCAACGCCTGATGACATTCAATGTCGCCACGTCTATCACTCCTAATTTCTCCTGCTTTTAAAACAAGCAGGGTAGTGCCTACGTGGGTCAGTTTTGGATGGAAATTACTGCGCTAAGTGGGTCAGATTTCGATGGAATTCAACATACAAGAACGTGCAACCAAGTCACGTTCTTGGTGAGTGCCCAGAGCTATTCGTCGGTCTGGCGCCGCAGGCTTGTGATGAAGCCGTAGAGCGCCACCAGGATGAGCCCCGCTCCGGCGATCACGCTGTAGGACACCCACACATAGAACAGAAGCCAGTGGTCGCCAGCCCGCGTCGCTATGTGTACGCGGCCGCTTCGTCCGCTGATGCTGATGGCTCCCTGGTTCCAGCCTTCGATGGCGTAGTTCAGTACGTAGGCGCCAAAACCGGCAAGGCACAGCGTGAACAGCGACAACCAGACGAGTCGCAGAATGCGTGAGCGCGGGACATAGCCGGGGCGAGGCGAGTACATGCTGCTGATGCTAACCGGCTAAGCGAAACCAGACGCCGGCATGTTGACTTGTTTTCCCGTAGCCAGAGCTCTCCGCCTCCACGTCCATCCCTCGTCCTACATCGCTAGCAACACCCCGGGCTTACCTTGATCTTTTTTAGGAGACGCAAGATGAGCAAACAGCAGCAGGATTTCAAAACCTTCATGAAAGAGCGGCAGAACGTCGCGGCCGCGTATGTCAGTGGCGATGCGGCGCCGCTGGGCCGTGTTGTGGCGCAGGAATCACCGGCCACCTTCATGAGCCCCGGCGGTGGGGTGGTGCGGGGCACGCAGGAGGTGTGGTCGCGCTACCAGCAGGATGCCGGCCGGTTCGAGGCGGGCAGCACCACCGAGCTGGAGATTCTGGACATGGCGGCGGGCGACACCGTCGCCTACTGGACGGGCATTCAGAAAGCGCAGGCCCGCATGAAGGGCGAGCCTGAGCCCGTGGCGAACCAGCTGCGGGTGACGGAAGTGTTTCGCCGCGAAGGCGATGCGTGGAAGCTGGTGCACCGGCATGCAGACCCGCTGGTCGAGGCGGCGAAGCGACCGGGTTAGCCAGGCGAGGGGTTAAACCGTCTTCCCTTGAGCGCCATGCATAAAATCGGCCCCTAGCCCTTGTTCCACGGGTGCAAGCAGCTATCAATATCAGAGCAACTCGCAAGCCGCGCTGACGTTGCGGGCTAGTGGCTTATTCCGGTTTCAGGCTTCGCCAAGTGGCGCTGCCGGCAGCTTCAGCACGCGCTGAATGGTCTGCAGCAGTTCGGCGTTGGAGGTCGAGGCCTTGACCAGCACCGCGTCGGGGCGGGTGCCGGCGTTGGGCAACACTTCACTGGCAGAAAACACCACCAGCGCAGGCCGGGGCTGCAGGCTGTCAATCAGTTCCACCAGGTCCCAGCCTGATTCCTTGCCCAGGCCCAGGTCCAGCAGCACCAGGTCGAAGGGTTTGCTGCGCAGGCTCTCGCGCGCCTGGGCCAGGTTGCTGGCGAACTCAAAGGTGGCGAAATCGGCCGCAATGGCTGCGGCGATGTGCTGGATGTCCAGGTCGTCTTCCACATGCAGGATGCGCGGCTTGCGGCCGTGCAGCGCGGCCACCGCGCGCTGCATGGCCAGCACCAGTTGCCCTTCGTCAATCGGCTTGGTCAGCCAGTCCGACACGGCCGAAGGTGTGTGCTCCAGTTGCAGCTGGCCGTCGCCGGCCAGGGTGGAGATCACGATCACGGGTAGCGTGCGGGTGGCTTCGTTCTGGCGCAGGCTGTTGAGAAAGGCGCCGCGGCTCTGGCCGGGCAGGCGCAAGTCAAGCGTCACCGCGGCGTAGCTGCCGGCGGCCAGCAGCGCCGAAGCCTGCTGCGCGCTGTGCGCCATGTCGCTGTCAAAACCGGCTTTGTCCAGCATGATGGCTATCAGCCTGGCCACGTCCCTGTCTGCTTCGCAGACCAGAATGCGCTGGCGTGGTGCAGGCGGTGCCTCCTGTGCGGGCCCCGCCCACAGCGGCAGCTCGAAGAAAAACGTGGTGCCTTCGCCAAGCCGGGTTTCAAAACCGATGATGCCGCCCATGCGTTCCACCAGAGCGCGCGAGATGTTCAGGCCCAGCCCGGTGCCACCTTTTTGCCGGGTGTCCGAAGAGTCGGCCTGCGAGAACTTCTGGAAGATGCGCGTGCGAAACTCTTCGGGAATGCCGGGGCCATGGTCGCGCACCTCAACCCGCACGCCGAGCCCGGCCTTGGCCACGTGCACTTCCACCGTGCCGCCGGTGGGCGAAAACTTCAGCGCGTTGGACAGCAGGTTGGTGACGACCTGGGTGAGCCGGTCGGCCTCAGCCTTCACCTGCAGCGCCGGGTCGTCGCAGTGCAGCGTCAGGCTGACGTTGTTGGCCAGGCCGTAACCTTCGTTGGCGGCAATGGCCTGTGCCAACAGCGGCATCAGCGTCATCGGTTGCAGGTCCAGCTGCATTTTCCCGGACTCGATTTTTTCGATGTCCAGAATGTCGTTAATCAGCCGGATCAGGCGCTCGCAGTTGTTCTTGGCGATGTCGATCAGCTTCATGGCGGCGTCGGGCAGCTTGCCGGCGATGCCGCCGGCGACAAGGCCCAGCGAGCCGCGTATGGACGTCAGCGGGGTACGCAATTCATGGCTCACGGTGGAGACAAATTCGGTTTTCAGCCGGTCGATGCGCTTGAGCTCGGTGATGTCGGTGGCCAGGGAGTAAAAGCCGACCACCTTGCCCTCGTCGGCGCCTTCGCCGTAGCGCGGAAAATAATTGACCACGTAATTGCGCACCCCGCCCTTGGCAGTGCGCTGCCTGCGCTCGTACACCACCGGATAGCCGGCCAACACCTCCTCCACCCTGGGACGCAATGCCTCGTAGAACGCCGGCTCCATCATCTCGCGCATGCTTTTGCCCAGGATGTCTTCGCTGCGCAGGCCGGTGGCCTCCTGGTAGGCTCGGTTGTGGAAGCGGCAGCGCTGGTCGGCATCGACATAGGCGATCAGCGCCGGCATGGCGTCGGTGATTTCGCGCAGCTGCTGCTCGCTGGCGTGCACGCGGTCGCTGGCGCGGCGCATCTCGGTGGTGTCGCGGCCCGTGCCCCGGTAACCGGTGAAGCGCCCCGAGCCGTCAAAAATCGGGATGCCGCTGATGCTGAGGTGACGGATCTGGCCTTTGGCGTCCAGCCGGGTGATTTCAAAGTCGCGGAAAGGCTCGTGCCTTTCAAGCTGCGCCTCGTGGGCGGCCCAGACACTGTCGTCCATGTTCACATAGGGCAATTCCCGGCCCCGCTTGCCGAAGCTGCTGCTGTTGCGGGCTGGTGAACCCGCGCTGGTCTGCGTGCCGGAGATCTGCACAAAACGGAATTGCTCGTCCTGTTCCCAGAACCAGTCGGTGGACAGCTCGACCATCGCACGAAACCGCTCCTCGTTTTCGCGCGACAGCTGCTCGGCATGTTTACGTTCGGTGATGTCCTGCAACTGCGAGATGAAATGCAGCGGCTGGCCCTGGGCGTCACGCACCAGTGAGCAGGTCAGCGTGGCCCAGACAATGCGGCCGGATTTGTGCAGATAGCGCTTTTCGCGCTGGTAGGTGTCGATCTCGCCGGCCAGCGCGCGCTTGCGCTGTAGCAGGTCTTCCGCCATGTCGTCGGGGTGGGTGGAGTCGGTGGCGCCCGGGGCCAGCAGTTCTTCCTGCGAATAACCCAGCAGCTCGCAAAACGCCCGGTTGACGCGCAGCCGGCGGAAGTCGGTGCCCAGCACCACCATGCCGATGGCGGCATTCTCGAAGGCACTGGTGACCTGCTGGCCGCTGGCCGGGTCGGCGGCAGCACGTTCATACACCTCGAGCTGGGCGGCCTGGCGCTGCAGCTGTTCCTGCAGGTCCTGCACCTGCTGCGTCAGTGCAAGCACGCGGTCCTGCAGATTCTGCACCTGCGGCTCCTTCGCCTCGTTCTGCTTCATGCGTGTCCTGTGGGTTGTCTCGCCGGGGCCGGTCTTCACGGGCACAGTCCGCCCGCTTGCCGATGTAATGTAAGCAGTATGGGCTATTTTCCCCGCTGTGGACAGCTTGGCGCGCGCTTGAAGTCCATGCCTACAATTGGCTTTCGCCCTTTGCTGTGTGGTGCCGTCGGCAGCCAAAACACAGCACCCTCCAAGCCGGAGCCGATGCCACCGGTCACCCGAAAGCCGCCATGCCTACCCTGGACACCGTTGAACGTTTTGTCGCCCGCGTGGAGCAAAACGCCCACACCGAAGCCATCGCCGAGTTCTACACAGCGGATGCAAGCATGCAGGAGAACCAGTCAGCGCCGCGCCGTGGGCGCGACACGCTGGTGGCGGGCGAGGCGAAGGTGATGGCGCGGGCCAGGTCGCTGACGTCCGAATGTGTGCGCCCCTTCTTTATCAGCGGTGACAAGGTGGTGATCCGCTGGATCTTCAACTTTGTGTGGGCCGACGGCAGCACCACACGCATGGAAGAGCTGGCCTGGCAGCGCTGGGAAGGCGAGCGTATTGCCGAGGAAACTTTCTTTTATGACCCGGCGCAGCGCACGCCGGTACCTGCGCAGCCCTGAGTCTCAAGCGGCCGGCGGCAGCTCAGATCACGTTCTTTTCCAGCAGCTTTCGCCCTTCCACCAGCCGCTGCACCGAGAGCGGTGACAAATCCAGGCTGGTGTAAGCGCCTTCGCATATCCACTCGGCCAGGCCGCGCCCCACGGCGGGTGCCTGTTGCAGGCCGTGGCCGCTGAAGCCGTTGGCCAGCAGCAGGTTGGCCAAGGCCGGGTGCGGGCCGAGCAGGGCGTTGTGGTCGTGCGTGTTGTATTCGTAGTAGCCGGCCCAGGCGCGTTGCTGGCGCAAGGCTTCAAAGCCGGGCACGCGGTTGGCCAGCGTGAGCCAGGCTTCCTCGAACAGCGCGTGGTCCACTTCCAGCGGCGGGTCGTTGTCGTCCTGCGGCGGTGACAGGCCACAGATCCAGATGTGGCCCTCGGGCCGGAACCACAGCCCGCCCGGGTCAATCACCAGCGGGCAGTCGGGCGTTTCGGCGGGGCTGGAAAACGCATACACGCAGCGCTTGCGGCCATACACCGGCAAGTCCAGCCCGGTGCCGGCCAGCAGCGGCCTGGCCCAGGCGCTGGCGGCGTTCACGGCCCAGTCGCAGGGCAATGCCGAGCCGTCTTCCAGCGTCACTGCGCTCACGCGGCCCTGGCTGTGGGCAAAGCCGGTGGCCTGCGCCTTGAGGTACTGCACACCCAGGCTGCGTGCCTTGTTCTTGAAGGCCATCAGCAGGCCGTAGCCGTCGAACCAGCCTTCGCCCTCCAGCCCCAGCGACGCCAGTGCCAGGTCGTCCACCCGCAGCCACGGAAAGCGCTGCTGCAAGGCGGCCGGCTCCAGCAACGCAACCTTGACGCCGTGCGCTTGCTGCGTGGCATGGTTCTCGCGCAGGGTGGCTGCGCCACCTTCGCTGGCCAGGTAGAGGTAGCCTTTTTCCGTGAGGGCGATGTCGGGCACCTCGCCGTCCACCGCCAGGTGCTGCCGGATGTTGCGCAGAAAGCCGATGCCGAACTGCGAGATCGCAATGTTCACTGGCTGCGAAAACTGCTGGCGTATGGAGCTGGCCGACAGCGCCGAAGAAGCCTGTGCGTACGTCGGGTCGCGCTCGACCACCGTGATCTCGCCCCGAAAGCCCGCGTGCGACGCCAGAAAGTACGCCAGCGCGCTGCCGATCACCCCGCCGCCGACGATGACGACTTTTTGCCTGGTCTGGCTCATCTTGTGTTTGTTCCCACATCTGCCTGGATGGGGTTGATCCTAACGGTGTTGGAGGGGCCGGCGACGTGGCCAGGGCGCCTGGCGTGTGGGGCGGTTCTTCGGCGCTTCCCAGGGCATGATGGCCGAAACTTCAAGCCAAATCGGCCGCTAGCCCTTATGTGACAGGCGCAAATAGCTATGAATAAGATAGCGAATCTTTCCTTGCTGATGTGCCCGGCCCGGCCGGGCGCGACACTGTGACGGGTCTGAAAGCCTCCCCTGCCGACAAGGGCGTGGGGCGATGTCTGACGCGGCATGCCGGGCAGCAGCGCTACCTTGGGAACATTGGCGCATGTGTGTCATCCAGCAACAGGAGATTCAATCATGTCTGACGACAACACCCGGCGCGGGCCTGCCGACAGCTCACGCATCAACATCCACGAACCTCACGAGCTGCGCTACTGGACAGAAAAGCTCGGTTGCTCAGCCGAAGAGCTGAAAGCTGCCGTTGCGGCGGCCGGCCCCAGTTTCGTTGACGTGCGGACACGCCTGCGGTCTGCCCAATAAGCTGGGCCCTTCTTCCTTCCCTTTCCCATGACTTCACGGGCTTCCAGAGACGCGCTGCAGCTCTACAAGTCCAAACGCAACTTCGCGCTCACCTCCGAGCCCAGCGAAGGCGGTGAGGCGAGCGCCGGTGCGCTGTCGTTCGTGGTGCAGAAGCACTGGGCCAGCCGCCTGCATTACGACTTCCGGCTGGAGCTGGACGGCACCATGAAAAGCTGGGCCGTGCCCAAGGGCCCGAGTTACGACCCGGCCGACAAGCGCATGGCGGTGGAGGTGGAAGACCACCCGATTTCCTATTCCAGTTTTGAAGGCACGATTCCGCCGAAGCAGTACGGTGCGGGCAAGGTCATCGTCTGGGACAAGGGCAGCTGGCAGCCGGAGGGCGACCCGAACAAGGGCCTGCGCAGCGGCAACCTCAAGTTCGAGCTGCACGGCCACAAGCTGCAGGGCAAGTGGGTGCTGGTGCGCATGAAGGGCCGTGGCGAGAAGCAGAAGCCCTGGCTGCTGATCAAGGAAAAAGACGCGCTGGCGCGCCCCGCAGCCGAGTTCAGCGTGGTGGACGAGCTGCCCGACAGCGTGAAGGCGCTGCCCGGCCCGGAAGCTGAAAAAACCAAAGCCGCAAAGAAAACTGCTTCGGCCAAAAGCACTACGGCCAAAAACGGAAAAACCTCAAAAGCCGTCAAATCCGGTTTGCCGGAAGGCGCCGTCAAGGCCGCGTTGCCCGCGAAGCTGGCGCCGCAGCTGGCCACGCTGGTTGATGGCCCGCCGGCCGACCCGGAGAACTGGGTTTATGAAATCAAGTTCGACGGCTACCGTTTGCTGGCCCGCATCAAAGGCGCGGACATCCAGCTCTTCACCCGCAACGGCAACGACTGGACGGACAAGCTGCAGCCGCTGCACAAGGCCCTGGCCAAGGCCAAGCTGCCCGACGGCTGGTACGACGGCGAGATCGTGGTGCTGAACGAAGACGGTGTGCCGGACTTCGGGGCGCTGCAATTGGCCTTCGATGTCTCGCGGCCGGGCAACATTGTTTATTACCTGTTCGATGTGCCGTTTTTTGACGGACATGACCTGCGTGCGGTGCCGCTGGAGGCGCGGCGCGGTCTGCTGGAAATGGTGCTGGCCGGCAAGACTTCGGACAACCTGCGTTTCAGCGCGGTGTTCGATGCGTCGGCTGAAAGCGTGGTCGCCTCGGCCTGCAAGCTGGGCCTGGAGGGCGTGATTGCCAAGCGGCGCGATGCGTCCTACCAGTCGCGCCGCTCGGCCGACTGGATCAAGCTCAAGTGCAGCCAGCGCCAGGAGTTTGTCATTGGCGGCTACACCGACTCGCAGGGCGGCCGCACCGGCATCGGCTCGCTGCTGCTGGGTGTGCATGACGCCAAGGGCAAGCTGCAATACGCCGGCAACGTGGGCACGGGTTTCAGCGAGGCCCGGCTGCGCGAGCTCAAGGCCTTGCTGGACGCCATTCCTGCTACCAAAAATCCCTTTGCCGAGGCCACCGGCATCACGGGCAAGCCGCACTGGGTGCAGCCCAAGCTGGTGGCCGAGGTGACGTTTGGCGAATGGACGCGCAGCGGGCGCATACGCCACTCGGTGTTTCACGGGCTGCGCAGTGACAAGAGCCCGAAGGTGATTGTTCGGGAAAAACCGGTCAGCGCCAAAAAGGTGGCCAAGCCGGGCAAGGTGACCGAATCGCAGGCGCATGCACTCTCAAGCAAGGTGCGCGTGAGCAACCCGGAGCGGGTGATTGACCCCAGCACCGGCATCACCAAGATCGAGCTGGTGCGCTACTACGACCTGGTGGGCGAGCTGATGATGCCGCACCTGAAGGACCGGCCCGTGGCGCTGGTGCGCGCGCCATCCGGCATCACCGGCCAGCTGTTTTTCCAGAAACACGCCGAGACCGACAAGCTGCCCGGCGTGGAGCAGCTGGACCCGGCGCTTTACCCCGGCCACCCGCCGCTGCTGGAGGTGGCGAACAAGCAGGGCCTGCTGTCGGGCGCGCAGTGGAACGTGGTGGAGCTGCACACCTTCAACACCGGCACCGATTCGCTGCAGCGCGCAGACCGCATGATTTTTGACCTGGACCCGGGCGAAGGTGTGGGCTGGCCCGCGATCGTGCAGGGGACGGAGCTGATGCATGCCTTCCTGGAGCAGCTGGGCCTGACCTCTTTCCTGAAAACCAGCGGCGGCAAGGGTCTGCATGTGGTGGTGCCGCTGCGCCGCGTGCATGACTGGGAGGCGGTGCGCGGGTTTTCCGAAGCCATCGTACGGCACCTGGCGCAGACGATTCCGCAGCTCTTCGTGGCCAAGAGCGGGCCGAAGAACCGGGTCGGGAAAATTTTCATCGACTACCTGCGCAACGGCATCGGCTCCACCACGGTCAGCGCCTGGTCGGCGCGGGCGCGCCCGGGCATGGGGATTTCAGTACCGCTGGCGTGGGGCGAACTGGCCGGCCTTCAGAGTGCGAGCCAGTGGACCATTCGCACGGTGCAGACCCGGCTCGATGAAGGCAACGAACCGTGGAAGGCCCATGCGAAATCGGCCCAGAGCCTCACGGCGGCGATGAAAAAGCTGGACTACCGTTACGCGCCGAAATAGGCCCGCGTCCTTCAGGCGGGTGGGGGTGGTTTGGGCAGCGCGGTGAACGCCAGCGCCCCGAGTGCCAGTAGCGCGGCAATGCTGGCCAGCACGGCCGTGAAAGGTTCCACGCCGCGCGCCGTGGCCCAGGAGGCGACGATGCCGGTGAACCACTGCATGGTGGCCACGCCCATGAACATGGCCATGGTGAACACCGACAGTGCCCGGCCGGTCATGGCCGCCGGGTAGGCGGCGCGCACATCGGAATACTGCAGGATCATGTAGCCCGAGAGCAGGCCGATGGCGATGGGCGCGGCCACGTCGATGAGCGGGCTGTGCGTGAAGGCAAAGCCGGCGAACAGGCCGGCCAGCAGCAGCGTGAAGCCGGCGATCCAGCGGCGGCGCGTGGCGGGGCCGGGGTCGAAGCGGCCGAACAGCGGCGGGCCGGCCAGCGACACCAGTGACATGACCAGCGCCACGTTGCCGCTTTGCACCAGCGAAAAACCGTGCCGCTCGATCAGCATGGGCCCGAGCCACAGGCCACGCAGTGAAACGAAAGACGCGTAACACACGCTGGCCAGCAGCAGGATGCCCCAGGTGTGCGGCAGCGTGAACAGCGCGCCAAAGCCGGCGAGTGCCTGGCCCACGGATTCCTTTTTTCTGGTGGCGTCCAGGGGGTGTGCCGGCTCGTGCACCAGCGCCCAGATCAGCACCCAGGCCAGCACGCCCCAGCCGCCCAGCACCCAGAAGCCCATGCGCCAGGAGCTGGCTTCGATAAGCCAGGCCAGCGGCGTGCCGGTGAGCAGCAGGCCGATGCCGCCCAGGCTCATGGCCAGGCCCGAGATGGCGGCGAAACGGTGCGCCGGCAGGTGCCGCGCAATAAACACCGTGCACACCAGGAAAGTCGGCGCGCAGCCGATGCCGATGAGCACCTGCCCGGCCAGCAGCATGTTGAAACTGGTGGACAGGGCCGACAGCGCCGCGCCGGCGATGGCGATGGGAAAGGCGGTGAGCACGGTGCGCCGCACGCCGTGCAGGTCAATGCCTATGCCCATGAACAGCTGCATGGTGCCGAAGGCAAAGTGAAAGGCGCCGGCAAACAGACCCAGCGCCTGGGCGTTGATGCCGAAGTCGGCCTGCAGCGGTGCGGCCATGATGGCGGCCACGGTACGGAAGGCCTGGCTCAGCGAAAACGCGGACACCAGCGCAAACAGCATGACCCAGATGGCGCGCGCGGGCATGGCGCGGGGGTCCGGCAGGGCGGGCGAGGTGGACGCATCGAAGGCGTCGGGTGGGGTGGAAGGCGGTACGGCGGCGGTCATGGCGGTGAGGGTACACGACCGGGCCGTGTTTCACCGGGCTTGCCATGGGCGGGCCGAGGCGCGCGAAAGCTTCAGTGCAAGGTGCCGGCCGGGGCCGGCTGCAGCAGCAGGCCGTCCAGGCTGGCGGCGTATTCCTTGCAGAAGGCCACCAGTTCTTCCAGGTCGGCGGATTTGTCGAACACCTTGTCGGCGCCGAGCTGCAGACAGCGGTCGGTGATGTTCTGGTGCTTGTAGCTGGTCAGCACCACCACCTTTTGGCTGGGCTTGCGGGACTGGCAGTCGCGGAGCACGCCAAACCCCGAGCCCTCGGTGAGGAACAGGTCGACAATGGCCAGCTGCCAGTCCTCGTTGCAGGCACGCAACCATTGCCTGGCTGCAGTCTCGCCGGCGGCGTGGCCGATGAACCGGAGGGGGGCTATTTCTTCCATGGCCTCGACCACGGTGTCGCGTATTTCGGCCTTGTCCTCGACAAGAAATGTGCTGAGCAACATTAGAGTCCTTTGATCGACCCAACACGGTAGCCCAGCCCGGCCTGCGGCGTTGGTCGTCTGCGGACCTTTTGCTGTGTAGGACTGGTCTGACAAACGCCTGGTTCGGCCCCTGGCAGCCGTCTTCCTACTTCTTCTGGGCGACCATCTGACGGGCGGTGTTCAGGTGCTGCCGCATGGTGGGTTGCAGCCTGGCGGCCAGCGCTTTCACCTGGGGGTCGCGGGCTTCGCGCTGGGTTTTTTGCAACAGCGCAAGCGTTTGCGCGTGGTCGTTGACGCCGGCCTGGCGCATGTACTGCCCATCGAAGGTAGCGGCGGTTTGCAGCTTCAGCTCGGTACCGCTGGCCTTGTGCTGCATGCTCGCGTCCTTGGGGATGGTCATGCGTTTGCTCAGGGCCAGTTGCTCGATGTCCTTGAGGGCGGCGCTGTGGTCCTCGATCAATTGCTGCGCAAACTTCTGGACTTGCGGATCGGCCGATTTTTCAAGCGCTGTTTTTCCGGCCTCGATCTCGGCAATGCTGGCCTGCGCCAGGTTTTCGAGCAAGGGCTGGTCGGGGTGCGCCGGCTCTGCCAGGCTGCCGATGGCGGTGCCTGTGCCTTGCGCCGAAACGGGCGCCGCGGCCAGGGCCAGCGCCGACACAGCGGCGAAGAACATGGCCTGCCACGGCAGCGGATGGAAACGGTGAAAAAGGCGGTTGAAGGACATGGGGGAGAACTCCTTGAACGGGCGAGCGGCCGCCACATTGCGCCGGGCAGGCGCGAGGGGACGCGGAGCTGATGGCTTAAGGCTCACCCGTCAGGGGGCTGCGCGGCGCCAGTGCTCGCCGGGTGAGGCTGTAGGACAAGCCGCGCAGGATGCTGCAGAAAGTTTCAGGCAAAAAGTGGCATCAGCCCTTATGCAGCGGGCGCAAGCAGCTATCAAAAAAGGAGTGAATCTGGCCCCGGTATCGGCCCGGTGCTAGGGGCAGGCGCGCAGGGCCTTGCCTTCAAGCTGCGGCTTGAGCGTGTCGAGCTGCGCGCGCAGGCCGGCATCGACGGCGGCGAGCTTGAGGATCTGCCCGCGCGTCTCGGCGCGCTCCTGCGCCACGCGCGCGGTGCGCACGCCCTTGGCGGCGACGCGTGCGAGTTCTTTTTCGGCGTCGGCCTGCAGCGGAAAACTGGCCAGCGCCAGCCCGGGTACGAGGGCTTCGTTGTTGACGGTGCGGAAAGCCACGCCGAGCTGGCGCAGCTCGCCGCGTTTTTTGGCCATGGCCTCTTCGGTGGTGTATTTGCCCATGTAGACAATCCAGCGCGCCGGCTCGACGCTGCTTTCGAACTGCCAGCTGCCGGCGGGCAGCGCGCTTTGCAGGCTGGTGCGCAGCACGGCCGTCTGCTGCTCATTGAAGAGGCCGGCCTGCAGGCATTCAGCGGCGGGTGTGTCGGCCGACGACACCGCGTCGCTGGCTCCTGAAGCCGGTCGGCGTGGGACGGCGGCGTTGTCTTCGATTTCCCTGGCTTCCTCGGGCGTCAGCAGGCGGATGGCGTCGGGCCGGATCTGCGTTGTCATGCGCTGGGGCTCGGTTTGCACGCTGGGCACCAGGCCGAGTGGAGCCAGCGCACCCTGGGTCCAGGCGAAGTAGCCGATATTGGCCAGCGCCAGCAGCAACACCAGCAGCCTCAGCATGCGCGCGAGCTGCCTGGGTTGGAGGGCGCCACGGGCCGGACGCTGACTTCGGAGCTGGTGATTTCTTTCATGCCAGCCGCAGTATGCACCAGCAGCGCGCCGTTTTCGCCGACCCCGTGGGCCACGCCCTGGGTGCCGTCGGAGAGCTTCACCACGCGCCCCGCGAGCGCGTCGCGTGCACCGAAACGCGCCTGGAAGGGTGTGAAGCCGAACAGGCCGAAGGCCTGCACCGCCTGCACCAGCGGGGCCGCCACACGC
>NZ_JBAQYR010000079.1:0-7523 GCF_049790275.1 Polaromonas sp. | reverse complement strand
GGCCATGACCGGCGGCGCAGGCGGCTGCGGCTCGACCACACCGGTGGGTGCTTTCGGTGTGGGCACAGGGTCGGGAATGGCAACCGGCATGGGTGGGGGCGGCAGCTTGGGTGTTTTAGGTGCGGGTTTGGGCGGCGGAGGCGGTGGTGGCGGGGCCACCTTGGGCGGCTCGATCTCGATGATGTGCGTCAGTATTTCAGCCGGCACAACGTGCTGGACAGCGCGGCGCAGCAGGCCGTTCTGCATCGCCCACAGCACGGCCACGTGGAAAACAACCACGCTGACGGCAATGACAATGTTGCGGCTGATCGGCAAGCGCACGGATGTAGTCAGGAGTCCAGGGGCGTTGGAGCCCGGAATGGCAGGAGCGTTCATCGGAAGTCTAGTGGATGCAGGAGTAGGAACGCGTATGCAGGGAGAGGGTGCGCTAGCGGCGGAAGATCCACCAGAGCGGGCTGACGGCGAAGATCAGGCTGCCGGCGAGGGTTGCAAAAAGGGTGATTGAAGATTCCATGCGCTGCCTTCCAGGGGGTTGGTGGCGAGCTTGATGTGGGCTGTCGGGCAGGTGCCACTGCACTGCGCGACCACATCACGGGCACACCCTTCGCACTGGCCGCACTGGGTGGCAACCCCGAGTTCGAACTGGATTTCGTCAAAGCCCAGGCCGGCCCGCGCATGACGGGCAATTTCACGGTCGGAGATTCGGCGGCAGACACAGACGATCATGGGATTGGCTTGCTGGTGGTTAAATCGATGACCTAAGTATAAATGCGAATCTGTCGCATTTGCAATCATTCTCTTCTTTTATCCACGAAGTCCTGCGACATTTCTGAGGATTTGCAGTACAAAATGGTGCTGCTCCTTGTCAGCATTGCTCCGTCAGCTATCAATAAAGGAGCGTTTGAAGCAGACCGGAGCGTCGCGTGCAAGGCCATGTGCAGCGAAGGGAGAAAGGTGAAACGAAAGAGGGAGGAAGAGGGGTTCAGACCTCGGCCCACATCCTCAGCAGGTTGTGGTAACAGCCGGTCAGACTGACCACTTCCGGGCTTTCGGCGGCCCCCACAGGCTTGTCCGCTGCCTGCTGCAGCTCCTTCCGGCGCAGGGCCGTGATGGCCATGTCCATGTCGTACAGCAGGCGGCGCTGGGCATCCTGCCGGACCATGCTTTCAATCCAGAAAAAGCAGGCCAGGCGTTCCCCGCGCGTCACTGGCTCTACACGATGCACCGAGCTGCCCGGGTACATCACGAGGTCGCCCGCCTCGAACTTGATACGCTGCTCGCCATAGGTGTCCTGCACCACCAGTTCGCCACCGTCGTAGCTGGCCGGGTCGCTGAGAAACAGCGTGCAGGAGATATCGGTGCGCACATGCCGCGCGCTGGCGGCATGGGTGCGCACGGCGTTGTCGATGTGGTCGCCGAAGTGGTTGCTCTCGCCGCCATAACGGTTGAACAGCGGGGGGTAAACCGATTTGGGCAAAGCTCCGGTCACAAACATCGGGTTGCGCGCGAGCGCCACCGACACCATTTGCCGTGCCCGCTGCGCGGCGGGCAACTCTTCGGGCAACTGGCGGTTGTTCTTGACGCCGGCGCTCTGGCTGCCGGCCGTGACGCGGCCATCGGTCCAGTCGGCGGCAAGAATGAGCTGTCGGACCTGTGCAAGTTCATCTGGCTGGAGGGCTTGAGGAATGCGAAGCAGCATGGCAGTGATATCCAAAGGGAACCGGGCCGTCCACCGGTGGCGGACTGCCCGAAGTTTAAGCGCCCTTGAACGGTGCGGCGCTCAGAATTTGCTTGTCAGCGTGACTCGCACTGCGCGTGCGTCACCCGGCGCCGCAAAACCGCGGTACAGGGTGTTGTAGTAGACCTTGTCAAACAGGTTGTCGATGTTGAGTTTGACAGTGTTGCCGGCGTTGATGCGGTACTCCACCAATGCGTCGGCCTTGACATAGCCGGGCGCCCGGTTGTCGGTGGTCACGCTATTGGCTGGTTTGTTCTGGCTCACGGCGGTGAGGCCGCCGCCTACGCGCCACTTGCTGTCCACACGGTAGGTGGTGAACAAGGTGGCCTGGCGGCTCGGGCTCAACCCCGGGTTCTGGCCGACCTCGGCCTGGCCGGCAGCGTTCGAGCCGGACTTGTCGATCACGGCTTTCAAAAAGCCGATGCCCGCAAAAACGTCCCACTGCGGTGTGATGCGGCCGGCGATCTCGAACTCCAGCGCGTCTGTGTGGCGTTGGCCCGAGAGCAGGTAGGAGTTGTTGGCGGTGTCGATGTCGGTGTTGCGCTCGTTGTACTTGTCAGTCCGGGCAAGCGCGGTGCGCAGCGACAGGTCGCCGCCATAGAGCTCCCATTTAGCGCCGATTTCCATGTTGCGGCTGCTTTCGGGCGGCGTGTTGGCGGAGCGCGGGTCGTACTGGTAGAGGTCGCCCGAGGTGTTGAACGAGGTGCCCCAGGCCGCGTAGTAGCTGGCTTCCTCGGTTGGCTGGTACATCAGGCCCAGGCGCTTGCTCAGCAGGCTGTCCGAGCGCGACAGCGGGGTGTTGTTGGGGGCCGTGTTGCCCGAGCGGTCGAAGTCCCCCCGGAACTGGTCCACACGCAGCCCGCCCACCAGCTTCCACTGGGGTGTCAGTTCAATCGTGTCCTGCATGTACAGGCCCAGCGTGGTCGCCTTGAAGGACGTGGCCACGCGCTCGGTCAGGTTGCCGCTGATGCCGGTGCTGTCCGGGTTGCCTGCGGTGGTGGGCGGTTTGGCTGTGACCAGCGACGGATAGGTCGAACGGCTGGAGTTCTCCACCGCGTATTCGGCGCCCAGCAAAATGCTGTTCTTGCGGCCAAACCATGAGGTTGTGGTCAGGTAGTCACTTTGCAGGAAAGTGTGGTGTTCTTCCCCGGCCTTGGCGTTGGTGCGCCGGTTCACCACGGTGTTGTCATTGATATTGGCCACCGTGGTGCCGGCCGCGAAGCTCGATTGCGTGGCCCACATGGAGCGTGAATAGTAGCCGTCGCGCACGGTTGTCTTCAGGCTGCTGCCGTCACTCCAGCGATGGGTGTGCGACAGGGTCAGCGCATCGGCCTTGTCTTTCTGGAAGTCACTGTCCAGGCCGTACCAATAGCGGTTGGTGGGCGCCGGAGCCGGACGGTTGTTGAGCCAGGCAAAGCCCCAGTCGGGTTTGTCGTCGTAGTTCAGATGGTAGTAGCTGATCTCGAACTCGTTGGCGGTGCCTATGCCGAGACGGTAGTCCAGCGCCAGGCCGCGGCGATGGGTCGAGGCGCCGGCATTGTCGCCGCGGCCCTCGCCGTCGGTGGCCATGGCGTTGATGCGCAGGGCGGCGTCGCCCTCGAGCTTGAAATTGAAGTCACCCTGGTAGCGCTGGTAGCCATCGGTGCCGACCGTGGCATTGACCTCGTGCTCGGTGATCATGCGTGCCTGCTTGCTGACCTGGTTGATCACGCCACCGGTGGAGCCGCGGCCGAACAGCATGGACGCTGCGCCGCGCAGCACTTCCACGCGGTCCACGTTGAAAAGGTCGCGGTTGTACTGCGCAATGTCGCGCATGCCATCCTGGTAGATGTCGCCGGCCGCGCTGAAGCCGCGCAGACGGATGTTGTCGCCGACGCGCCCGCCCTCGCCGGCCTCGAAGGTGATGCCGACCACGTTTTCCAGCGCGCCCTTGAAGCTGTCCTTGCCCTGGTCATGGATCAGTTTTTCATTGACTACGGTCAGTGATTGCGGAATGTCCTTGGCGGGCACCGGCACCTTGCCGACGCTGGTGATGCCGCTCTGGTAGGTTTGGGCGGCACGGTCGCGTGGGGCGATCACGGTCACGGGGGTAAGTGTGTTGTTGGGGGTCGATGCGGCCGCCGGCGCATCTGCGGTGCTGCCTGGCGGGGTCTGGGCCCAGCCGGCCATGGAAACGGCGAGCATCAGCGCGCCCAGGGGCAGCACTGCTTTTTCGGACGAAGGCAAGGCGCTGGATGCGCCGGTCGCGGCAGACGCGAGAGGCGCACAGGCGCGGATACGGGATGGTTTATTGCGCGCGGCGCGCGTCTTGGGATTGGAAAAGTGTGCCAAGTGGCCTCCAGGCAGGGACCCGCCGGATCGGCGTGGAATGGTTTGAGTCGTTGGCTGGGCTCGGCAGTTCTTGGCGAATGCGAGCTGGCTGGTCGGGCGTCGCCGCGAGTGTATATCAAATGATAACGATTCGTAATAACTTGCTAACGAAAAATTCCGCTTTCTTTGCCGCGGTGCCCACGCGTGGCGAAAAGGGAACGGGAAAGCGGGCGCCTGATCTTGCCGGGACCCCGCGAGGGCGCCGAAGGCGGCGGCGTTGCGGGGCTTCTTCAGCGGCGCCGGAACAGCTCGATCTTGTGCTCCTGCACTGCCTGCGCCGGCCTGGAGTCATTGCTGCCGCAGCTGCTGCAGCCCGAGCCGCAACCGGACGGCTGCTGCACCAGCGCCTGCAGGCGCTGGTATGTTTTCAGGCGCGGAAACCGGGATATCAGCGCCGCCGCTGCGTATCGCTTCAGGCCGGCCGGCAGCAGGCGCCAGAGGGAATATGCCGTGCACAGCGCCACCACGGCATAAACCAGCAGGGCTTGCAGGAACTGGGGCATCATGCGCTCAGCGCCAGCACGGCGCGGTAGGTGACAAAGGACGCGGCGTAGGCCAGTGCAAACAGGTAGGCCGCCATCAGCAGCGGGTAGCGCCAGGAGTTGGTTTCGCGCTTGACCACGGCCAGGGTCGAGATGCACTGCGGCGCAAACACATACCAGGCCAGCAGCGAATAAGCCGTTGCGAGGGACCAGCTCTGCGCAATCAGCGGGCTCAGGGCTTCGGCTGCATCGTCACCGGCCGCGGAGAGCGAATACACCGTGCCGAGCGCACCGACCGCGACTTCACGCGCGGCCATACCGGGCACCAGGGCGATCGAGATCTGCCAGTTGAAACCGATGGGCGCAAACAGCACCTCGAGCGCTTTGCCTATCATGCCGGCGAAGCTGTACTGGATGGCTGCGCCTGTGGCACCGTCAGGCGGACCGGGGAAAGTCGAGAGAAACCACAGCACCACCATCAGCGAAAAAATGATGGTGCCGACGCGATGCATGAAAATTTCCACGCGCTGCCACAGGCCCAGCAGCAGGTTGCGCAGATTCGGCACGCGGTAGGGCGGCAGCTCCAGCATCAGCGGCTGGTAACTGCTTTTGGCCCAAGTGCGCTTGAAGACCCAGGCGACCGCCATGGCCGACACGATGCCCATCACATACAGCGCAAACAGCGTCAGGCCTTGCAGATTGAAGATGCCGACCGTGCGGTCCGGAATGAAGGCGCCAATCAGCAGCGCGTACAGCGGCAGCCGCGCCGAGCAGGTCATCAGCGGCGCGATCATGATGGTGGCGAGCCGGTCGCGCCAGTGCGGGATGGTGCGCGTGGCCATGATGCCGGGAATCGCACAGGCAAAACTCGACAGCAGCGGAATGAAGGCGCGGCCCGACAGGCCGACCTTGCCCATCACGTTGTCGAGCAGAAAGGCAGCGCGCGGCAGGTAGCCCGAGTCTTCCAGCAGCAGGATGAAGAAAAACAGGATCACGATCTGCGGCAGGAAAACCAGCACGCCGCCGACGCCGGCGATGATGCCGTCCACCAGCAGGCTTTGCAGCAGGCCGGGCGCCATATGCTCCTGGATCAGCGTACCGGTCCAGGCGACGCCCTCCTTGATCAGGTCCATCGGCAAATTCGCCCAGGCAAACACCGCCTGGAAGATCAGGAACAGCACGGTGGCCAGCAGAAGCAGGCCAAGCACCGGGTGCATCACCAGTGTGTCAACACGGTGGTTGAAACGTTTGACCTGGCCGGCGTTGGGCACGGCCACGGCCAGGATGGCCCGGACCTGCGCCTGCAGCGCAGTGGGGTCCTGCATTTCATCTGCTATTGTTTTGCTAGCTGCTTGCGCTTGCTGCGTAAGGGCTAGAGGCACAAAAGACTCATTATTTTCGGCAGAAAAGGCCTGTTGGGCGGCTTGCAACAGGGCCTCGCGCCCGCTTGCGCCGGCCTTGCCGCGCCAGGCGGCAAACCAGGGGTTGTGCACGGCCACGGTTTCCACCACCGGCATGCCGAGTTCTGCGGAGAGCCTGGCCAGGTCGATCTGCAGGCCGCGTGCGCGTGCGACGTCCATCATGTTGAGCGCCAGCACCATGGGCCGGCCCAGCGCGCGCAGCTGTAGCACCAGGCGCAAATTCATGCGCAGGTTGGTGGCATCGACCACCGCGATGATGCCGTCGGGCCGGCTTTCGCCTTCGCGCAGGCCCATCACCACGTCATGCGTGACGGCTTCGTCGGTGGTCGCCGGGTTCAGGCTGTAGGCGCCCGGCAGATCCATCACCGCCAGTTCGCGGCCGTCGGGCAGGCGGGTGCGGCCCTCCTTGCGCTCGACGGTGACGCCGGCATAGTTGGCGACTTTCTGGCGCGCGCCGGTCAGCAGGTTGAACAGCGCGGTCTTGCCGCAGTTCGGGTTGCCGACGAGGGCGATGCGCAGTGGTGCCGCTATAGCAGTGGAAGCTGCGGCGTTCATGCCTTCACCTGGATGCAGCTGGCTTCATGGTGGCGCAGCGCAAACACCGTGTCGCCGACCTGCACCGCGATCGGCTCGCGTCCGCCCGGGCCGCGCTGCAGCACGCTGATGGTTTCGCCGGCCATGAAACCCAGCTCGGCCAGGCGCTGCAATACCTTCGATTGCGCATCGCCGTCCCTGGCTTCCCTCAGGCTGGTGATGGTGGTCACCTGGTGGGGAGGCAGATCGACCAGGGACAAGGTAGCCGCAGCCATGGCAGGGGCGGAAAAAATGGAGGTCGTGGCGAGGGTCATGGGCTGGATGTGGGTCTGTCAGGCGGTCGGTGGCACAGAGAGGAGGGTGTTTGCAGCGCCATTCTTTATGAGAATCATTATTATTTACATCTTATCGCAATCCTGCAGGACCGCCATGTTTTCGCCGGACGGCAAGTGTGGCTGCCCTCAGGAAAAAGAGGCGTGTATCCCAGGGCCGGCAATGTTCATGGGTGGGGGTTGAAACAGCGAAAAAGCCGGGCCCGCAGCCAGCGGGGACGCCACGTGAGGGTCAGGGCAATGCTCATCGCCGCGGCGCAGACCAGCACCACCCACAACAGGCTGCCGAAGCCGGCGCCTTCCGCGGCAATGCAGATGGGCAGGCCGAGACCGATGGCCGTGAAACCTGTTGCCCGTTGCGCCCGCAGGGCAGGCGCCGGACGGGCATGGTGTCCGAACACACGTTCCACATGGCGCTCCTGGCTCAGGGCCAGCAAGGCAAATCCCCACAGGGCCAGCCCGCAGGTGGTGAGTGTCAGCAGCAGGTCACGCACGGCTGATGCCCTTGGCGGTGCCCAGGGTGTCTTGCGCCGCGGCTGGCGCAGGTGGTGCGGGCTGTGGACGGGCGGCTTGGCGCCCCAAGTGCCGGGCCGTGCCGGCTGCCCCGCCTGCGAGGACGAGCAGCAGCAGGTCCATGCCCGCTATG
>NZ_JBAQYR010000078.1:0-23411 GCF_049790275.1 Polaromonas sp. | reverse complement strand
GTCGCTCACTGCGTGTAGCTCCCTGCCCCCCCTAGGGGGCCGCTGCGCCTGCGGGCCGGCAAAGCCGGACCCGCGGCCCCTGCTTGAACAGGGAGCCTTCAACGACTGATGACACCGTGCGCGCAAGGCAAAATACCGCCACGTTCACCTCAGGAAAATCATGTCCTTGATCTCTTCGCGCCGCCGCTTGCTGGCCTTGCCTCTGCTTACCCTGTGCGCCGCCGCGCTCCCTTCGTTTTCAATCGCCCAGGCCGTCTGGCCGGCGCGGCCCATCCGCATCGTGGTGGCCTACCCGCCGGGTGGCATCAGTGACAACATCGCGCGGGCGCTGGCCGACCGGCTGGCGCAGCAACTGGGTGTTTCCGTCGTCGTTGAAAACCGTGCCGGTGCAGGCGGCAGCATAGGCATGGATCTGGTGGCCAAGGCGGCGCCTGACGGCTACACGCTGGGGTTTTCATCGATCAGTCCGCTGGCGCTGAACCCGCATCTAGGCAAGCTGCCTTACGACCCGGCCAAGGACATTGCGCCGGTGGCCAGCGTGATGTATTCGCCGGTGATTTTGCTCGCCACCCCGGCGTTCGAAGGTAGGGACTTCAAGGACATGCTGGTTGCCGCCAAAGCCAAACCCGGCAGTGTGCGCTGGGCCACCTCGGGGCTGGCGACGGTCGGCCACATCGTGCTTGAGCAGGTGCAGCAGGGCGCGAAGCTGGAATTCACCCATGTGCCCTACAAAGGTGGCGGCCAGCAGTTGACGGACGCCCTGGGCGGGCAGTTCGAGGTGCTTTCCACCAACCTCAGCACGGCGGTGATGCCGCACATCAAGTCCGGCAAGCTGCGCCCGCTGGCGGTGGGTGCGCCGGCGCGGGTGGACACCCTGCCTCAGGTGCCGACCTTTGCCGAACTGGGTCTGGCCCCGGCCAACCTGAGCTCGCTGTTTGGCGTGTTTGCGCCGGGCCGGATTCCGGAGGCGGTGCTGCTGCGGCTGAACAACGAGATCAACCTGGCTCTGCAGACGCCGGAGTTGCGTCAGCGCCTTATTGGTGCCGACAACGTGCCCACGGTTGGCCGCGCCGCGGACTTTGCCCGTCAGATCGCGCAGGAATCCGACAACAACGCCCGCATCATCAAGGCGGCGCACATCAAGGCGGCGCACATCAAGGCCGACTGAGGGCAGGCACTCTTTGCTATCAATAAAGTAGCCGCTTGCGCCCTTCAGACAAGGGCTGTGCGCCGATTTCATTCAAGAAATCGGCGTACAGGCCAGTGCTCAGTCCGCCAGCGTGCCGGTTGCGGTGGAAGGTGTGTACATGTAGTCGCGCCGGAAGGGGTAGCTGCTTTGTGCACCCTCGATGGCTTCGTTCTGCGTGTCTCCCGCCGGGCGGCTGGCCAGCATCTGGTGCAGCGCGAGCCAGCCGCGCTCGAAACTCATGGCGCTCCCGGCCAGGTAGAGGCGGTAGGCGCGCAGGGTTTTTTCACCGTGTTCCGCACCGCTGGTGGCGGCTAGAACCTGTTGCGCTTCACCCAGGCGCGCCTCCAGCGCATCAGACCAGTCCCACAACGTGCGCGCATAGTGCGGTCGCAGGTTTTCCGTGTCTACCATCTCCAGGCCGCTACGCGCCATGTGAGTCAGCACCTCGCTGACATGCAGCAGCTGGCCGCCCGGGAAAATGTATTTTTCGATGAAATCGCCCATGCCGGCGCCAAGCTGGTCGTTGTCCGTGCCGCCGGAGGTGATGCCATGGTTCATGACCAGCCCGCCCGGGGCCAGCAGGCGCCGGATCTTGCTGAAATAGGCCGTCATGTTGGCCCGGCCCACGTGTTCGAACATGCCGACCGAAGAGATCTTGTCGAAAGGCCTGCTTTCATCCAGGTGCCGATAGTCGCGCAGCTCGATACGCACCCGGCCTTGCAGCCCCTTGTCTTCGATCACTCGCTGCACGTGCGCGTGCTGGTTTTTCGACAGCGTGATGCCGGTGGCATCCACACCGTAATGTTCGGCGGCCCACAGCAGCAGGCCGCCCCAGCCAGCGCCGATGTCGAGAAAACGCTCCCCGGGCCTGAGCATCAGCTTGCGGCAGATATGGTCCAGTTTGGCCTCCTGGGCCTGGGCCAGTGCCATGCCGTTTTCGCGGTAATAGGCGCAGGAGTAGACGCGGCGCGGGTCCAGCCACAAAGCATAGAAATCGTCCGAAACATCGTAGTGAAACTGGATCTGCTCGGCGTCTTTTTCCGGCGTATGTGCCCGCAACGCACGGATCTGGCGCTGCAGGGCGGTCCACCAGCCAGCGTCGATATGGACAGGATTGGCCGGCAACAGGCTGGCGGCCACCGCCATCACGTCGCGCATGCGGCCTTCAATGTTGAGCTTGCCTTCGACAAACTCTTCGGCCAGCGCACCGATTTGGCCAGCCCGAAGCCGCGTCAGGCTGGACCAGTGAGAAAACGACATCTTGACCGGGGCGCCGGGCGGGCCGAGAAGCTGGCCTGCGGGCAATTGCACGGCCACCGGCGACGGCAAGCGAACGATTTGGGACTCAATCTGTGGAACGAGATGCCGGATCATTGCAAACTCCTCTTGGAAGTCGTCAGACGGACGGATCTTACTCAATCGTGCCCCAGCTTGCAGGCGCAGCCGTGATCCGGGCTGTGGGTCAAGGCCGCATTGCACTGTCAGCCGATCTCGCAGGCGGCGTATTGACGTGAATCAAGCGGACAGGCCTTCGCGCCGCGCGTGCTGCGGGTGGCCCGGCTCAGCTTCCCAGCCGGGCCAGCTCGGCCTCGTCAAAGCCGGCCGCACGCCGGGCGGCGAGGTTGAACGGGCCTTTGAGCGCCGGCGCTTCATACCGGGCCGCCAGCCCGGCATACGTGGCGACCGGGTCGAGCTGGCGCTGTGCGCACAGGTAACGGTACCAGCGGTTGCCGATGGCGACGTGGCCGATTTCGTCGCGCAGGATGATGTCGAGGATGGCGACAGCCGCCAGCGCGTCGGGCGTGCCGACCTTGCGCAGCTTGGCCTGCATCGCGGGCGTGGCGTCCAAGCCCCTGGCTTCCAGCGTGCGCGGTACCAGCGCCATGCGTGCCAGCACGTCGCCCGCGGTCTTTTGCGTCATGTCCCACAGGCCTGTGTGGGCCGGGAAGTCGCCGTAGTCGTGGCCCATGGTGCGCAGGTGATCGCGCAGCAGGCTGAAATGTTGGGCTTCCTCGGCAGCGACAGTGAGCCAGTCCAGGTAATAGGCCTGCGGCATGCCTTCAAAGCGCCAAAGGGCATCAAGCGCGAGGTTGATCGCGTTGAACTCGATGTGTGTCACCGCATGCAGCAGGGCGGCCAGGCCTTGCGGCGTGAACGGCGAGCGTTTGGGCACATCCAGGTGCGAGCGAAGTTCGGGCCGCACCGGGCAGCCGGGCAGGCCGGCGGGAGTTTCCGGGTGCAACTCGCTTGCTATTGAAAAAGTAGCTGCTTGCGCCCGCAGCGACTGGGTCAACAGCACTTTTTGCTGCGGGTCGGGCTCCAGCAGCGCCTTCAGGGCCTGCTGGCGCAGTTCGGGGGGAGGGGGTGCGCTTGTCACGCCTGAATTGTCGGTGATGGCGCGGGTCGGCGGGAGAGACCTTGCAAGACGGGCAGAAGGCCTCTTCCTTACAATTGACGGCACATCCCGGCACCCGGCTGGCCTTTCCCGATTCCCCAACTTCAGTTCTTACCCATGGCAATCTATCAACTCGATGACCTGATCCCCGCCCTCCATGAAACCGCCTGGGTTGCCGACAGCGCCCAGGTGATGGGTGATGTCGAGCTGGCCGAAGGCGTGAGCGTCTGGTTCGGCACGGTGGTACGCGGCGACACCGAAACCATACGCATAGGCCGCGGCTCCAACGTCCAGGATGCCAGCGTGCTGCATGCGGACCAGGGCGTACCTCTCACGATTGGCGAGAACGTGTCGATTGGCCACCAGGTCATGCTGCACGGCTGCACCATCGGCGACGGCTCATTGATCGGCATCGGTGCGATTGTTCTGAACAACGCGAAGATCGGGAAGAACTGCCTGGTAGGCGCGGGTTCGCTGGTGACCGAAGGTAAGGAGTTCCCCGACGGCTCCATGATCCTGGGCAGCCCGGCCAAGGCGGTGCGGCAACTCTCGCCGGAGCAGATCGAGGGTTTAAAAATGATTGCGCAGCACTATGTAGAGAATGCCCGGCGCTACAAGGCCGGGTTCAAAAAGATTGCCTGAGCGCGACCAAGACCACCCAGACCATGACCCAACCCAACAAATTCACAAAGACAGCAGAGGCTCTTATTCAAGCCGGGGCCGCGGGTCCGGCTTTGCCGGCCCGCAGGCGCAGCGGCCCCTTTCTCTGTGCAAGGGGCAGGGAGCTGCCGCAGGCTCGCAGTGAACGACCGTGGGGGCTCCATGCCCTCTGAATTACACAAGTTTATTTTCGACGGCCTGCCAGTGCGCGGCATGCTGGTGCGCCTGACCGACGCCTGGCAGGAAATCCTCAAGCGCCGCGAGGCCGCCGGCGGCTATCCGCCCGAGGTCATGCAACTGCTTGGTGAAATGACGGCCGCGGGCGCGCTGATGCAGGGCAACATCAAGTTCAACGGCGCGCTGGTGCTGCAGATCTTCGGCGACGGGCCGGTCAGGCTGGCGGTGGCCGAAGTGCAGCCGGACCTGAGCCTGCGCGCCACTGCCACCGTGACGGGCGAGGTGTTGCCGG
Organism: Polaromonas sp.; assembly: GCF_049790275.1. Taxonomy (GTDB): domain Bacteria; phylum Pseudomonadota; class Gammaproteobacteria; order Burkholderiales; family Burkholderiaceae_C; genus Polaromonas. Next base: position 18,698 of record NZ_JBAQYR010000078.1, on the reverse strand, counting down.
GCGACAGCCTGAGTCGGCTGGTCAACGTCAACAACCAGGGACGCTGCGCCATCACGCTGGACCCGAAGGACAAGCAGCCGGGCCAGCAGCCCTACCAGGGCGTGGTGCCGCTGTTCGGCGACCATCGCGAAAAAATCGAAAACCTCAGCGAAGTGCTGGAGCACTACATGCTGCAAAGCGAGCAACTGGACACCAGACTCATCCTTGCCGCCGACGGCCAGGTGGCAGCCGGCCTGCTGATCCAGCGCCTGCCGGTCAAGGGCGAGGGCAACCTCGAAGGCCAGATTGACCGCGACGCCAACGAGGACGAGATCGGCCGCAACGAAGACTACAAGCGCATTGCGCTGCTGGCCGGCACGCTCAAGCGTGAGGAGTTGCTGGGCCTGGACGCCGACACGATTCTGCGCCGCCTGTTCTGGGAAGAGCAGGTCACGCGCTTCGAGCCGGCGGCGCCAACTTTTGCCTGCAGCTGCTCGCAGGAACGCGTCAGCGGCATGCTGCGCGGCCTGGGCACCGACGAAGTGGAAAGCATCATTGCCGAACGCGGCCGGATTGATGTGGGCTGCGAGTTCTGCGGCGCGCAGTACGGGTTCGATCCCGTGGATGCGGCGCAGATCTTCACCAGCCAGGTCAGCCAGCTGCCACCGGCGCCGACCATCCAGTGATCGTGATCAGGACACCCGGCTGGCCAGCAGATCGCTGAGCAGCCGGCGTTCGCAGTCCGGGTCGCTGCAGGTGTCGCAGGCCCAGACCCAGGACCGGCGCGCTTCGGCGTTGCTTGCTGACGGGTTGCCGCGACCAGCCAGTTCGTGCAACGCCTGCAGTGCATGAGCAAGACGCGCGGGTCCAACGCCGTAAATTACCGTGTAGGGCACATCCGTTTTTGTGAGGGCCTGACGCAGCTGCTGGTCGGCGCTGTCCTGTGCGGGCCTTTCGGCTTCGTGTGCAGGCAGATCCAGGCCCATCAGCAGAACCTGGTCAAAACCCCGTGAGCCTGCTGCCGACAAAACAACAGCCAGCGGTGGATCGTCGGCGACCAGATAAATCGGCGCCCCGGCAGGGTTGCTGCCCAGCGCCCCCAGGAGTTCGGTGGCCAGCCGGGTTTTGCCGGTACCCGGCGCGCCCAGCACCGCTACCCGGTGCGGTTCACCTGCGGCGCGGCTGGTTTGCGCTTGATGAATGGTCAAATTGGGCTCCAGCCCTTATGGCGATTGGGCTAGCAGCTATTGGAAACAGAGCAATCCGTGCCCGGTCAGCGCGCAATCTGTACAAAAATTTCGTTGGGCTTGACCATGCCCAACTCCTGGCGCGCCTTTTCTTCCACCATCTCCAGGCCTTCCCGGAGGTCTTTGACCTCGGCCGCCAGCCGTTCGTTGTCGGCCTGCGCCTGGGTGTTCTTGACGGTTTGCTCGCTCAACCTGCGCTGCATCTCGTTGACGCTGGGAAGGCTGCCCCGGCCAAACCAGAGTTGCGCGTGGACGATGACCAGCAGCGCAATCAGGAGGGCGGGGACGAGGCGTGAACCCATGTCTAGGCTAGAAGATGATGTTTCGCCGCCGGGCCGCCCCAAGGCGAAACGCGGCCCCCTTGGGGGGCAGCGAACGACACGAAGTGCGGAAGCGTGGGGGTCATTTAACGAAGGTTATAGAACGCGGCGCGGCCAGGGTAGGTCGCGATGTCACCGAGGTCTTCTTCGATGCGCAGCAACTGGTTGTACTTGGCCATGCGGTCGGAGCGGCTCAGCGAGCCGGTCTTGATCTGGCCGGCGTTGGTGCCGACGGCGATGTCGGCAATCGTCGCGTCTTCGGTTTCGCCGGAGCGGTGCGAAATCACGGCGGTATAGCCGGCGCGCTTGGCCATTTCAATCGCGGCAAAGGTCTCGGTCAGTGTGCCGATCTGGTTGATCTTGATCAGGATGGAATTGGCAATGTTCTTGTCAATGCCTTCCTTGAGGATTTTGGTGTTGGTGACGAACAGGTCGTCGCCGACCAGCTGCACCTTCTTGCCCAGGCGCTCGGTCAGGATTTTCCAGCCGTCCCAGTCACCTTCGTGCATGCCGTCCTCGATGCTGATGATGGGGTACTTGTCGCACCAGGTGGCCAGCATGTCGGTCCACTGCTGGGCGTTCAGCTGCAAGCCGCCTTCGCCTTCGAGGACATACAAGCCGTCTTTGTAGAACTCGCTGGCGGCGCAGTCCAGCGCCAGGGCGATCTGGTCGCCGGCGGTGTAGCCGGCCTTGTCGATGGCCTCCAGGATCAGCGCAATCGCCGCTTCATGGTTTTCAACGCTGGGCGCGAAGCCGCCTTCGTCGCCGACGGCAGTGCTGATGCCCCGGTCGTGCAGGATTTTCTTGAGTGCGTGGAACACCTCGGCGCCCCAGCGCAGAGCTTCGCGGAAGCTGGGCGCACCCACCGGCACGATCATGAACTCCTGCAGGTCCAGGCTGTTGTTGGCGTGCGCGCCGCCGTTGATCACGTTCATCATGGGAACGGGCATCTGCATCGCGCCCATGCCGCCGAAGTAGCGGTACAGCGGCAGGCCGGCCTCCTCGGCGGCAGCACGTGCCACGGCCATGCTGACGGCCAGCATGGAATTGGCACCCAGCCGCGACTTGTTCTCGGTGCCGTCCAGGTCGATCAGTGTGCGGTCCAGAAAGGCCTGCTCGCTGGCGTCCAGGCCCAGCACGGCTTCGGAGATTTCGGTGTTGATGTATTCGACCGCCTTGAGCACGCCCTTGCCGAGGAAGCGCGACTTGTCGCCGTCGCGCAGCTCGATGGCTTCGCGCGAGCCGGTGGAAGCGCCCGAAGGCACGGCGGCACGGCCCATGACGCCGGATTCCAGCAACACGTCGCATTCGACGGTGGGGTTGCCCCGGCTGTCGAGAATTTCGCGGCCGACGATATCAACAATTGCGCTCATTGAGGGTCTTTCAAATCAAAATTAAAAACTGGCAGGCGAAGGGTCAGACACCTTCGACGATGATCATCCGCATGATGGCCGCGCCTTGCCGCGCGGCCCTGGCTTTGCCGTATTCGGGGGAGGCGTCAAAGGCCTTCGCCGCTTCAAACGTCGGAAACTTCAGGATGACCAGGCGCTCCGGCGCCCAGTCACCTTCCAGCACCTCGACCTTGCCGCCGCGTACACAGACTTCGGCGCCATGCGCCTGCATCGCTGCGGACGACCATTTTTTGTATTCTTCGTATTGCTGGGGGTTGGTGACGGTGACGTTGGCAATGATGTAGGCACTGGTCATGATCAGGTTTCAAAGTGGTTTTCGAGGTAACCGTTCTTCTTGGTCACGCGGTCCAGCTCCAGCAGTGTTTCCAGCAGCGCCTTCATGTGTTTGAGGGGCACGGCATTGGGGCCGTCACTCATGGCCTTGGCCGGGTCCGGATGGGTTTCCATGAAGAGGCCGGCAATGCCCACCGCAACAGCCGCGCGTGCCAGCACCGGCACCATCTCGCGCTGGCCGCCGCTGGTCGTGCCCTGGCCGCCGGGCAACTGCACCGAATGCGTGGCGTCAAACACCACCGGTGCCTGGGTCTCGCGCATGATGGCCAGGCTGCGCATGTCGCTCACCAGGTTGTTGTAGCCAAAACTGGCACCGCGTTCGCAGGCCATGAAGTTGTCTTCATTCAGGCCTTTTTCACGTGCTGCGGCACGCGCCTTGTCGATGACATTTTTCATGTCGCCGGGGGCAAGAAACTGGCCCTTCTTGATGTTGACCGGCTTGCCCGATTGCGCGACGGCGTGGATGAAGTCGGTCTGCCGGCAAAGGAAGGCTGGCGTCTGCAGCACGTCGACCACAGCGGCCACCCTGGCGATGTCTGCTTCGGAGTGCACGTCGGTTAAAACGGGCACGCCCAAGTCGCGCTTGACCTTGGCCAGGATGTCCAGACCCTTGTCCATGCCGGGGCCGCGAAAGCTGGTGCCGCTGGAGCGGTTGGCTTTGTCATAGCTGGACTTGAAGATGAAGGGGATGCCCAGCGAGCTTGTGATTTCCTTGAGCGTGCCCGCCGTGTCCATCTGCAGCTGTTCCGACTCAATGACGCAAGGTCCGGCGATCAGGAAAAACGGTTGGTCAAGGCCCACGTCGAAGCCGCACAGTTTCATGCCACCACTTTCAAAGATTTGTTTTTCGGCTTGCCGGCGGTCTGGTGATCCAGCGCGGCTTTTACATAGGCGTTGAACAGCGGATGGCCGGCCCAGGGGGTGGACTTGAATTCAGGGTGAAACTGCACGCCCATGAACCAGGGGTGCACGTCTTGCGGCAGCTCGACAATTTCCGTGAGGTGCTCGCGCTGCGTCAGGGCCGAGATCACCAGGCCGGCGTCGCGCAGCTTGTCCAGGTAGTGCACATTGGCCTCGTAGCGGTGGCGGTGGCGCTCGGTGACCACATCGCCGTAAATCTTGTGCGCCAGGGTGTTTTTGGCCACATCGGAACTTTGCGCGCCCAGGCGCATGGTGCCGCCCAGGTCGGACTGCTCGTTGCGGGTCTTGATGGTGCCGTCTTCGTCTTTCCACTCGGTGATCAACGCTATCACGGGGTTCGGGCTGTTGGGCTCGAACTCGGTGCTGTTGGCATCTTTCAGGCCTGCCACATGGCGTGCAAATTCAATGGTGGCAACCTGCATGCCCAGGCAGATGCCGAGGTAGGGCACCTTGTTCTCGCGGGCAAAACGCGCAGCGCAGATCTTGCCTTCGATGCCGCGCTTGCCAAAACCGCCGGGCACCAGGATGCCGTCGAACTTGGCCAGGCGCGAGACGTTGTCTGCGGTGATGGTTTCCGAATCGACGTATTCGATCACGACCCTGGCATGGTTTTTCATGCCGGCGTGACGGATCGCTTCGTTGAGCGACTTGTAGCTGTCCGACAGGTCCACATACTTGCCGACCATGGCAATGTGCACTTCATTGGCCGGGTGCGCGGTTTCGTAAACCAGATCGTCCCAGCGTTTGAGGTTGGCCGGCGGCGTGTTCAGGCGCAGCTTGTCGCAGATCAGGCCGTCCAGGCCCTGCTCGTGCAGCATGCGCGGCACCTTGTAAATCGTGTCCACGTCCCACATGGAAATCACGCCCCACTCGGGGACGTTGGAGAAGAGGGAGATCTTTTCGCGCTCTTCACTCGGGATGGGCCGGTCGGCGCGGCACAGCAGCACGTCGGCCTGGATGCCGATTTCGCGCAGCTGCTTGGCGGTGTGCTGGGTTGGCTTGGTCTTGAGTTCGCCGGCGGCAGCGATCCAGGGCACATAACTGAGGTGCACAAAGGCCGTGTTGTTGGCGCCCAGACGCAGGCTCATCTGGCGCACGGCCTCGAGGAAAGGCAGCGACTCGATGTCACCCACCGTACCGCCGATTTCGACAATGGCGACATCCACCGCCTGCGGCGTGTCGTAACCGGCGCCGCGCTTGATGAATTCCTGGATTTCGTTGGTGACGTGCGGAATGACCTGCACGGTCTTGCCGAGGTAGTCGCCGCGGCGCTCTTTTTCGAGCACGCTTTTGTAGATCTGGCCGGTCGTGAAATTGTTGGCCTTGCGCATGCGCGTTTCAACAAAACGCTCGTAGTGGCCCAGGTCCAGGTCGGTTTCTGCCCCGTCGTCGGTCACAAACACCTCGCCATGCTGGAACGGCGACATCGTGCCCGGGTCGACGTTGAGATAGGGATCCAGCTTGATTAAAGTGACTTTGAGGCCTCGCGATTCAAGGATCGCTGCTAGGGAGGCTGAGGCGATTCCCTTGCCCAGGGAAGACACCACACCGCCGGTGACGAAGACAAATTTGGTCATGTCAGGTACGAACCGCAAGTTCGCTTAGGTGGTAAACGGGGATTATACGGGTGAGTGTGTGTCTAGTCCTGCCCGCACTGTGAAAGTGAGGCGCAAACTGGGATACATTGCGGAACATGACGAAGCAAGCAAGTGAAGAAACCGCCGGCGTTGGCAGCGACCTGGCCGGCAGGCATATCGTGCTGGGCCTGTCGGGCGGTATCGCGTGCTACAAGGCTGCCGAGCTGTGCCGTGCCCTGATCAAGCAGGGAGCGACGGTGCAGGTGGTCATGACCGAAGCGGCCGAACAGTTCATCACCGCGGTGACGCTGCAGGCCCTCAGCGGCCGGCCGGTGTACACCAGCCAGTGGGATGGGCGTGAGGCGAACAACATGGCACACATCAACCTGAGCCGCGAAGCAGACGCCATCCTGATCGCGCCATGCAGTGCCGACTTCATGGCCAAACTGCTGCATGGCCGCGCTGACGACCTGCTCAGCCTGATGTGCCTGGCCCGGCCCATCGACAAGGTGCCCTTGCTGATTGCGCCGGCGATGAACCGCGAGATGTGGGCCCATCCCGCCACCCAGCGCAACATGGTGCAGCTGTCTGCCGATGGCGCAACCATTCTGGGGGTGGGCAGCGGCTTTCAAGCCTGCGGGGAAACCGGCGACGGCCGCATGCTGGAGCCGCCCGAGCTGCTGGAAGACATCATCGCTTTTTTCAGGCCCAAGATGCTGGCCGGCCAGCACGTGCTGGTGACGGCAGGCCCAACCTACGAGGCGATCGATCCGGTGCGCGGCATCACCAACCTGTCGAGCGGCAAGATGGGTTTTGCCGTGGCCCGCGCAGCGCACGAGGCCGGCGCCCAGGTCACGCTGGTGGCGGGGCCGGTCAGCCAGCCGACGCCGCGCGGGGTGACGCGCATCGATGTGCAATCGGCACAAAATATGCTTGAAACCGTTATGGATCATGCGCCGACAGCTACTGTTTTTATAGCGGCTGCAGCGGTGGCCGACTGGCGGCCGGCGAGCAGTGCCGAGCGCAAAATCAAGAAGGACGGCTCCGGCCAGGCGCCCTCATTGGCTTTTGTCGAGAACCCCGACATCCTGGCGACGCTGGCGCAGTCGCCGCGCGGCCAGTCGGGGGCGCTGTTCTGTGTCGGTTTTGCCGCCGAGAGCCACGACCTCGCGGACAACGCGCAAGCCAAGCGAAAGCGCAAGGGTGTGCCCCTGCTGGTCGGCAACATCGGTCCGGCCACCTTTGGCCGTGATGACAACGCCTTATTGCTGGTTGATGCGCAGGGCAGCCGGGAACTGGCGCGTGCATCCAAGCTGTCGCTCGCGCGGCAGCTGGTGACAGAGATCGCCAGCCGGTTGAAGCGGGGCGCCTGAGCAAACATGGGACAGCCTTCTGACACCCCGCCCGACGGCGACTTTGCCCGGTATGTGGAAAAACTGGGTGCCGCCTCTGCCGCGGCGGTTCTGGCAAAACAGGCGATCACAGACGCACAACCCCACCGCGGCCCGGTGTCTGCGGCCGCCAGGCCCGTCCGCCGCGAGCCAGCCCAAAACGCCACGACCGCCAAGCCTGTCGGGCCGTCCCTCTGGGTGGTGGGCAAATGGGTGCTGATGGCCTGGGTCGCGCTTCAGTTGCTCTCGGTCCTGCTTCCGCGCGCCGGCATGTTCTCGGTGCCGTTGCTGCTCGCTTTTGCAGCCTGGGCCATTTATCGTTTTAAAAAATCCTCGCCTGCGCTGTTGGCCGGGCGCCTGCGCGAACTGGCCGAACAGGCCGCCAAAGAATTCAAACAAGGCAAGTGACATGAAAATCGACGTGAAGATCATCGACGAGCGCCTGCGCGGCAACCTGCCTGCGTATGCCACGCCGGGCAGCGCCGGGCTGGACCTGCGGGCCTGCCTGGAGGCGCCGCTGACATTGCAGCCCAATGCCTGGCAGCTGGTGCCGACCGGTTTGGCCATTTACCTGCACAACCCGAATTACGCAGCGCTGATCCTGCCGCGCTCGGGGCTGGGTCACAAACACGGCATCGTGCTGGGCAACCTGGTGGGCTTGATCGACAGCGACTACCAGGGCCAGCTCATGGTGAGTGCCTGGAACCGCAGCGACGCGGCTTTCACGATAGAACCCATGGAGCGCATTGCACAGCTGATGATCGTGCCCGTGGTGCAGGCCGAGTTCAACGTGGTCGATGAATTTGTGGCCAGCCAGCGTGGCGAAGGCGGCTACGGTTCAACCGGCAAAGCCTGATTCGGGCGAAGCGTCAGGTTTTTCCTACAGGGGCTTCTATCGGGCTCCCACCCCCAGACAGCCTGGGCCCTCACGCCAGGGCGACCGCGCAGCCCCTGTAATCAAGTCTTGGAAGTCGGCTTCGCAATTCTGTTCCCCATGGTGGTGGGCAGAGCTGGAATCAGGCTCCCATGAACTTTACAAACAGGAGATTCCATGCGCAACCCCAGCCGCCTTCTTTCAGTTGTTTCCTCCGTGGTTGTTGTTGCCGGGCTTGCCGCCTGCGCAGCACCCATGAGCCAGCCAACGCCGGTATCCAATTACCCGGCAACTTACCCTGCGCAACAACCGCAGGGGAACTACATCGAATACGGACGCGTGAGCAACGTGGAGACTCTGCGTACGCAGGACCCAGCCAGGACCTCAGGTGTCGGCGCCATCCTTGGTGGCGTGGCCGGTGCGGCTGTTGGCAGCCAGATCGGCGGAGGCAGCGGCCGCACCGCAGCCACGGTGATCGGTGCAGTGGGTGGTGCCGTGGCCGGCAACGCTGTCGAAAGAAACCGCAATACACAGCCTGTGAATGAAAGCTACCGTGTTTCCGTGCAACTGGACAACGGCGGCTCGCGCGCCTACGACGTGCCTTCGTACGGGGACTTGCGTGTGGGTGACCGTGTGAAGATTGAAAACAACCAGCTGTACCGCATGCGTTGATCCACTGCGGCGCCCACTCAAGCCGGCCTGCTCTCACGAGCAGGCCGGCTTTTCTTTTATTTGGACGTCCTTAATGCAGTGTGTCGTTGCCAGGAGCCTGCGCTTCGAGTCTGAAAAAACCGGTGCCCATGGATCCCTGGCCGATTTCAGCTTCGGTGGCTTCGCGCACCGAATCGATCTTCAGGCTCAGGCGGATCGCAATGCCGGCCAGCGGGTGGTTGCCGTCGAGCACCACGTGTTCAGGATAAATTTCCGTCACGGTGTAAATGCGGTCCCGCGGCGTGTCGGGATTGACGCCCACGGGCAAGGCCGCGCCGTCAAAGGTCAGGCCTTCTTCCAGGTCGGCCGGAAAGAGGCTGCGCGCTTCCAGGAAAACCAGGTTTTCGTCGTAGTCGCCAAAGGCGTGTTCGGGCTCCAGGTGCAACTCGACCGTTGCACCGGCTTCATGGCCTTGCAGGTGCTCCTCGATCTTGGCAAGCAGGTCATTGCCTCCGAGCAGAAACTCAACCGGCTCGTCAAGTTCGTCCAGTATTTCGCCCAGGGTATCTTTCAGCGTCCAGGTCAGGGCAACAACGCATTGCGGGGTGATTTTCATCCGACAATTGTCCCATGGATGTCAATCAACCCCTCGCCCTTCTCGCCGGTTTGGCCCCTGCACAATTCATGCGCCGCCATTGGCAAAAAAAGCCTTTGCTGGTGCGCCAGGCCATCCGCGGCTTCAAGCCCCTGCTCAGCCGCACGGAGCTGTTCAGGCTTGCGGCGCAGGAGCAGGTGGAGTCGCGCCTCGTGGTGCAGCAGCCTGCCGGCTGGCGCATGAAGCAGGGGCCGTTTGGCCCGCGCAGCCTGCCGGCCCTGAGCCGGCCGCAATGGACCTTGCTGGTGCAGGGTGTGGACTTGCACGAGCGCCGCGCGCATGAGCTGCTGCAGCAATTCCGTTTTGTGCCCGATGCGCGGCTGGACGACCTGATGATTTCATTTGCCACGCTTGGTGGCGGTGTCGGGCCGCACTTTGACAGCTACGACGTTTTCCTGCTCCAGGCCAGCGGCCGCCGGCGCTGGAAAATTGGCCGTCAGGAAGACCTGACGTTGCAGCAGGGCGTGCCGCTCAAAATCCTGCAGAACTTCAAGCCCGAGCAGGAGTTTGTGCTGGAGGCCGGTGACATGCTTTACCTGCCACCGCGTTATGCCCATGACGGTCTGGCTGAGCTGTGCCTCGGCGATGATGGCAAGCCGGCGGATTGCATGACCTACTCCATTGGTTTTCGTGCGCCCAGGCGGGCCGAACTGGCCGGGGAGCTGCTGCAGCGCCTGTCTGATTTTTGCGATGATGAAAAGCCCGAAGCTAGCCCGGATCTTTACCGCGATCCCGCGCAGGCCGCGACGCAAACACCTGCCGCGGTGCCTGAGGGCTTGCTCCAGTTTGCGCAGAAGGCCGTGCATGATGCGTTGAAAGACCCCCTGGCGCTGGCCTGTGCCCTGGGCGAATACCTGACCGAACCCAAGGACTCCGTCTGGTTTGATGGCCCTTCAGGCGCGTGGGACCCAAGCCACGCACAGGGCCTGTGCCTGGACCCGCGGACCCGGATGATGTATGACGCGAACCATGTGTTCATCAACGGGGAAAGTTACCGCGCCCGGGGTGCGGACGCGACCCTGATGCGGCGCCTGGCCGATCAACGCCGGCTGTCACCGGCCGACATGCGCCGCAGCGGGGCATCGGCACTGGATCTTCTGGCAGACTGGCACGAGGCCGGATGGCTGGCCCATCCGGGGAACGCCTGTTGAAATGTGCCCAAGGAGCCGACCATGAACGATCTTCATCCATCTCCCGAGCCCTCCTTGCCCGGGCTTTTGCAGGGGCGCTTCGAAGGCCGCTCCGCATTTGCAGAGCTGGTTCGGCAGGCCTTTGCTGCGGCGGCCGCGCAGGGCTGGCGTGACATCATCCTTTGCGATGCCACGTTTGAGGACTGGCCTCTGGGCGAACGCGTCGTGGTGCAGGCCCTGAACGACTGGGCAAAATCCGGCCGCACGCTGACCATGCTGGCACAAAACTACGACGAAGTGATACGCCGCCACGCGCGCTTCGTGACCTGGCGCCGGACCTGGTCGCACATCATCGAATGCCGCGGCAGCGGTCCGGTCGCGGCCAGTGACCTGCCCAGCGCTTTCTGGAGCCCGGCTTGGGTTTTTGAACGACTGGATCTGGCTCACAGCACCGGGATGGCGGGGTCGGAAGCTGCGCGCCGGGTTGCGCTCAAGGAGCGGCTGGCAGAAAAACTGCAGCGCAGCAGCCCGGCTTTCCCGGCGACCACGCTGGGCATTTGACCACCGGGTGTAGGCTTGCAGGTCTTTGAGCATTGACAATGCGGCCGGAATTTTCAGGGTTTTTACGGCGGTAAAAACCCGCATATACTTCCATATTGGAAAAGGCTGAGGTTGCATTGCGCGCCGCCCGTCAAAAAAACAGGTCGCTGATGTGCTTTTTTGACAGTTTCCAGAAGCAATTTTTCTCATTCATCAAGGAATCTCTCGATATGAACAAGTCACTCGTCCTGGCCGCCATTGTTGCTGCTGTTGCCCTGGCTGCTTGCGGCAAAAAAGAAGAAGCGCCTGCACCGGCTCCGGCCGTTGTCGCGCCTGCACCGGCACCTGCAGCTACGCCAGCACCGGCTGAAGCAGCTTCTGCTCCTGCAGCAACTGCACCAGCTGCTCCTGCTGAAGCCGTGTCGCCTGCTCCTGCTGCCAGCGCCGCGAAGTAATTCTTTGCGCCTGCCTGAAAGCCGCCTCCGGGCGGCTTTTTTGTGCCCGTTCCATGCCAGGACAGGCGGAGGCACCGCTGCCGGCTAGACAGCGAGCCAGCGTGTTCCCGCGCCGGCATCTGCCACCTCAATGTCCGTGCTGCTGCCCAGTGCATCCAGCATGGCTTGCCTGGCCAGTTCCGGTCGGTTGTTCTGCTGGCTCAGATGGGCCGCGACCAGCTGCTTGAGACCGCCGTGCTTCACCGAGCGCGCGATTTCGCCTGCCGCGGCGTTGGACAGGTGGCCATACATGCCGGCCACACGCCGTTTGAGGAAAGGCGGATAGCTGGACTGGTTCAGAAGGTCCGCGTCATGGTTGCATTCCAGCAGCAGGGCCTGGCAGTTCGCCAGATGTGCCAGCAGGTGGGAGGTGGCATGGCCGAGATCGGTCAGCAGCCCCAGCTTGGACGCGCCATCGGTGCAGGTCAGCTGCAGGGGTTCCCGGGCGTCATGCGGAACCGTAAAAGGCGTGAACTGGAGATTGCCGAGATCAACCCCCTGTCCGTCGCGTGCAATGTGGAGCAGACCGTCAAAATCGGGCCGGCCGATTCCTTCCAGGGTACCGCGGCTCATCCATACCGGTATCCGGTGGCGCAATGCGAACTTGAGCGCGCAACCGATGTGGTCGCTGTGTTCGTGCGTGATGAAGATGCCGTCGATGTCTGCCTCAATCAGGCCGGCTTCGGCCAGCCGTATCGAGAGTTGCCTGATCCCCAGGCCGCAATCCACCAGCAGGCGCGTGGGCCACAGGCCCGCCGCCTCCACCAGCGTCGCATTGCCTGTGCTGCCGCTGCCCAGGCTCTTGAACCTCAGCACCGGCGCGGCTCCAAGTTGCGCCTTATCTCAGGTCGTCGGCAATGACTTGGACGATGCGCTGGGCATTGGCCGAAGCTTCAGGATTGCCCTGGGCATTGAGCACGGACACCGTGGTTGCTTCGCCCTGGCTGCGCACGGCAATCCGGTATTTGAGGGGCGGCACGCCCGACGACGAACTGCTAAAGAGTTTGCTGAAGAAGCCGGGTTCCTTCTTGTCGGCGGTCGGTTCCACGTACCGCACAAAGTAGGTGCCCTGCGCGCGGTCCCGGTCCTCCACGGTAAAGCCGGTGCGGTCCAGGGCGAGGCCGACACGGCGCCAGGCGCGCTCAAACCCTTCGTCGATCTGCACCACAGGCATGTTGTTGACGCTGGCAACACGGGCGGTTTGCCTAGACGTGCCGCTGGCGATCAGTGCATTGGACTGTTCCTGGCTGACACCGAGCTTGACCATCAGGCGGCGCAGGAATTCGGCTTCGAGTTCGGGATCGGCAGGACGCGGTTGCCACACCGTGCCGTCGGCTTTTTGTGGTGTCTTGATGGTGCCGGAGAGCATTTCCACCATGCCGCGATGACTGATGTAGATCTCGGTGCCGCCGGTGGGCGTGCGCTCCAGTCGGGTGCGGAACTTGTCGCGTTCACCGGTGGAGTACAGGCTGTCGAGCAGCTTGCCCAGGGTCGCGCGGATGAAGTCTTGCGGGAGCTTGGCCCGGTTTTCCGCGTAGTCGGTTTCCATGATGCCCAGGTTTTCCTGCTCAAGCGCCAGCAGGAAGCCGTTTTCCTGCCAGAACTCGCGCACAGGGCCCCACAACTTGTCCGCGGGGCGATTCACGACCAACCAGCGCTGGCTGCCTGCGCGTTCGATCCGCACGTCGCCGACAGTGGTGGCCGCCGTTGGCACGGACTGGGTGGTCTGGCCGACCTGGTAACCGCTGGCGGTCACGGAACTACCCGGCACAACGTAGCGGGTGTCGCGCGACAGCTGGGTCAGGTCGGGAGGGACGTCCAGCGAAGTTCCCTTGCCCGCACTTTTATAGTCCACCTTGTCGCTGATGGAATCACTTATTGAGGAGCAACCGGACAGGATGAATGCCGCGACAAGCGCGAGCAGGGGGGCTGCGGCTAGCCGCGGAGCAGGTACGGGTCTGAAGGCGCTGAGCGTGTGCAATGTCATCACTGGGGTCCCTTAAAAATCAGATCAGGCCACAAACGCGCAAGGCGTTTTCTACCGTGGCTTCGTTGGCAGTTTCTAGCGGTGTCATGGGCAGGCGCAGCGTGCCGCCGCACAGCCCCATGCGGGCCATGGCCCATTTCACCGGAATCGGGTTGGCTTCGACAAACAGGTGTTTGTGCAGCGGCATCAGCTGGAGCTGGATTTTCATGGCGCTGCGGGCATTGCCCGCGATGGCAGCGACGCACAGCTCGTGCATCAGGCGCGGCGCCACATTGGCGGTCACGCTGATGTTGCCCTGGCCGCCGCACAGCATCAAGGCCACGGCGGTGGGGTCGTCGCCGGAATAGACCGCGAAACCCGCCGGCACTTCCTTGATCAGCCACTGGGCACGCTCGATGTTGCCGGTGGCCTCCTTGATGCCGACAACGCCGGGGACCTGCGCCAGGCGCAGCACGGTGGCGTGCAGCATGTCGGCCACGGTACGCCCGGGCACGTTGTACAACACCATGGGCAGATCGACCGCTTCGGCAATCGCCTTGAAGTGCCGGTACTGGCCTTCCTGCGTCGGCTTGTTGTAGTAGGGTACGACCTGCAGCTGGCAATCGGCGCCCACGGTTTTGGCAAAACGTGCCAGTTCGATGGCCTCGGCGGTGGAGTTGGCGCCGCAACCGGCCATGACCGGAACTCTGCCTTTGGCCTGTTCCACCGAAACGCGGATGATTTCGCAGTGTTCCTCGACGCTGACCGTGGGCGACTCGCCGGTGGTGCCGACCACGCCGATGCAGTCCGTGCCTTCGGCAATATGCCAGTCCACCAGCTTGCGCAGGGTCGGGTAATCAACGCTGCCGTCTTCATGCAGGGGAGTGGCCAGTGCAACGATGCTGCCGGTAATGGTTTTCATGTCTGTGTGTCAGGTGGGGCGGGTATGGTGGCCAGGCCAGCCCATAAAGCCAATCCCGCATTCTACCCAGTGCGCCGGGGCGGTCCTGCGTGGCTCAGGCCGCGTGTGGCAATGATTTTTCAGCGCGCCCCCCGTCCAGAACATAACGTGGGACCCCTCCCGGCAACGACGGTTCCCGGACAGCCGCAATCCGCTGTGTAAAGCGGGCGGGGGGCGCCAGGAAACCGTCCTCGAAAGCCACGACCCGCAAGCCGCGGCAGACCTCCAGCAGCTCACCGGGACGCAACAGGAAGTCCGGCCGCGAGGGTTTGCCCACGGTTTCGTTGCCCTGTGTAAAGGTTTCGTAAATCAGCACGCCGCCCGGCGCCAGGCTGGCCAGCAGCGTGGGCAACAGGGGACGCCACAGGTAGTTGGTGACCACTACCGCGTCAAACTCGCGGCCGGCAAAAGGCCAGGGACCGGCTTCGATGTCGGCGACCACCTTCTCGCAGCTGTCTGCCGGAATTGCTATTGAATCGATAGCTTCTTGCGACCGGTCTACAAGGGTCAACAGGTGTTTTTGCTTGTAAAACCATCGGGCATGGCGGCCCTGGCCGCAAGCCACGTCGAGTACCCGGCCGCCGGGCCGCACCAGGTGCGACCAGCGTTGCACCCACACGGAAGGGGCTTCGCTTCCGTGCATCAGCTCGCCCAATCGGAGTTTGACTGCGCAGCGACAGGCGTGGGAACTGCCTCTTCACCAACCGGGGCCGCGGAACCGGCTTCGCCGGGCCGCAGGCGCAGCGCCCCCGAGGGGCTGGAGCCTGCGGCTCCAAAGCTGCTTGAGCAGCTTTGGACAGGCGACAGAGGCGAAGCGTCTCGCGAGCCGCGGCCTGCAAGGCCTCGCGCAGTACACGAAGTGACAAGCGTGGGGACACTTTCTTCACCGGCCGGGGCCGCGGATCCGGCTTTGCCGGGCCGCAGGCGCAGCGCCCCCTCGGGGGGCAGCGCAGTACACGAAGTGACAAGCGTGGGGGCCATATCCTTCAACGGGGTTTGACCTCGTCCTTGAGCGCTGCCAGCGCCATCGATTCCACGGCGCCGGGTGCCAGCAGCTTGAGCCAGCGTCCGAGTTTGCCTTTGGTGGTCATCACCACCTCGCGCTCGCGCCTGTCCATGCCTTCGAGGATCAGCCGGGCGCAGGTCTCGACGTTCATGGCGTCGTCTTCCTTGAGGCCGCTGGCGCCTGCCGGTGCACCCGCCGCGTTGAACCCGCGATGGCGGATCCGGGTGGCCACCACACCGGGATAAGCCGTGGTGACACTGACGCCGGCGCCCTTCAGTTCGGCGCGCAGTGCTTCGAAGAAACCCGTCATGGCGAATTTGCTGGCGCTGTAGGCGGTGCGGCCCGGTACGCCCACCAGGCCGGCCAGGCTGGACACTGCCACGATGCTGCCGCGGCTTTGCTTCAAATAAGGCAGGGCGGCATGGGTGCACCAGACGCTTCCCCACAGGTTGATGCGCATCAGGTCTTCATACCAGCCCAGGTCGCCGGTTTTCACCTCCTCGAACAGTGCCTGCGCCGACATGCCGGCATTGTTGATCAGGGCGTCGATCCGGCCGAAGGCCTGGACGGCAGCGCTGACCAGCGCTCGGCATGCGGCCGGGTCTGAGACATCGGTACGGACGACCAGCGTGGCCGCGCCGCTGGTCTGGCATTGGGCGGCGACCTTGCCGAGCGCCTCTTCGTTGCGCGCGGCCAGCACCAGCGCCACCGCAGCGCCATGGCGCTGCGCCAGCTGGCGCGCCATTTCGGCGCCGATGCCGTCCGAGGCGCCGGTGATCACAATGGTTTGAGTGGCCATGTTGTCCCCTGTTGATCGAGACGGAAGACTACCACCGTTTATCGTGCCATCCGGGCACTTGCCGGACGCTGGTCAATCACTTAACCTGTGCATTTGAGTCAGGCCAACCCATCGGGCGCAGACGCCGCGTCCGGCATCCAGGAGCGCGCCATGTCCTCTTCCCGCTCGCCGGTTCATCCGGCCGTCCTCGCCTTGCGCACGCTGGCCCTGGTCGGCGCAGCGGCCAGCGGCAAAACCACGCTGGTCGAGGCTTTGCTGCACAAGGCAGGGGCGATCGGTGCGCCAGGCAGCCTGGAGCGCGGCACCACTGTCAGCGATTTCGATCCGCTGGAACGCCGGGCCCAGCATTCGCTGCATTCGACGCTGGTCCACCTGCAGCACCAGGACACGCGCATCCACCTGATCGACACGCCCGGCGCGCCGGACTTTCTGGGGCAGGCGCTGCCTGCGCTGGAAGCGGTGGAGACGGCGGCCCTGGTGGTCAGCGCTTCCAGCGGCCTGGAACTCATGAGCGGCCGCATGATGGACTGGGCCGCCAGCCGCGGCTTGTGCCGCATGGTCATTGTCAACAAGATCGATGCGCTGGGCATTGATCTTCCCGGCTTGCTGGCGGCCATCCAGGCCGCCTTCGGCAAGGAGTGCCTGCCGCTGAACCTGCCCGCGACGGGGGGGACGCGCGTGGTGGACTGCTTTTTCAACCCCGCGGGCGAGTCCGATTTTTCCAGCGTCGCGCTGGCGCATCGCGCGCTGGTCGAGCAGGTGGTGGAAGTGGACCCTGCCTTTGTCGAGCGTTACCTGGAGGAAGGTGATGTCGACCCGCGGGAACTGCATGCACCGCTGGAGCAGGCGCTGCGCGAGGGTCACCTGATTCCGGTCTGCTTTGTGTCGGCCCGCAACGGTGCCGGCGTGGCCGAACTGCTCGAGGTGATGGTCAAATTGCTGCCGAATCCGGCCGAGGGCAACCCGCCGCAGTTTTTGCGCGGCGAGGGCGCTGCAGCGGTTCCGGTACAGGCCGAGCCTGATCCGGCGAAGCATGTGCTGGCACATGTTTTCAAAGTCACGGTGGACCCTTATGTCGGCAGGATGGGGATCTTTCGTGTGCACCAGGGCACGGTCACGCGTGACAGCCAGCTTTACATCGGCGATGGGCGGCGGCCATTCAAGGTGGGTCACCTGTTCCGGCTGCAGGGCAAGGAACACACGGAAATTGCCAGCGCCGGGCCGGGCGAGCTGTGCGCGGTGGCCAAGGTGGACGAGATCCATTTCGATGCGGTGCTGCACGATGCCGCCGAGGATGAACACATGCATCTCAAGCCGCTGGGTTTTCCGGTGCCGGTGCATGGGTTGGCCCTGGCACCCAGGCGCCGCGGCGACGAGCAGCGCATGTGGGACCTGGTGCAGAGGCTGGTCGATGAAGACCCCTGCCTCCGGCTGGAACATGTGGCGCAGACCAATGAAACGGTGGTTTACGGCCTGGGCGAGTTGCATCTGCGCACCCTGATCGAGCGCTTGACCGAGGTCTACAAATGCGAGGTCGACACGCGGCCGCCGCGCATCGCCTACCGCGAGACGGTCACCGCGCCGGCCGCCGGCCACCACCGCCACAAAAAACAAAGCGGCGGCGCCGGCCAGTTCGGCGAGGTGTTCCTGCGCATTGAACCGCTGCCGCGCGGTGCCGGTATCGAGTTTGTCGACCAGGTCAAGGGCGGCACGATTCCGGGCCAGTACATCCCGGCGGTTGAAAAAGGCGTGCGCCAGGCGCTGGACGGCGGCGTGGTCGCGGGTTTTCCGGTGCGCGATGTGCGGGTGGTGGTGTACGACGGCAAGCACCACAGCGTGGACAGCAAGGACATTGCCTTTGCAACGGCTGGACGCAAAGCGGTGATCGAGGCTGTGCGTGCCGCATCACCGGTGGTGCTGGAGCCCATCGTCAATGTCGAGATCACCGCGCCGGAAGCGGCCATGGGCGACATCACCGGCGACCTCTCGGCGCGCCGCGGCCAGGTCAGCGGCACGCGCGGCCTGCAACTGGGCACGCTGGCCGTGCTGGGCCAGGTGCCGCTGTCCGAACTGAACGGCTACCAGTCGCGGCTCAATGCGCTGACCGGTGGGCAGGGGGCCTACACGCTGGCCTTCAGCCATTACGAGGCCGTGCCGCCGCCGGTGCAGCAGCAATTGGCCGGGCAGTACCGGGTGCGTGACGAGGACTAGGGCCTGCTAACGCTATTTGTGCAAGATGCGTTGCGAGTCAAAAAGGCCTTGAGCAAGGCGCAAAACGCCGTCGGGGTAGGCCCCCGACAAGGCTTTGCAACGCTGCGCAGGGCCTTTTTGATCGCAACCCGGAGGGAACGGGGTGAAAACAGCGCCACTCGGCGTTGCACTCCTAACCCAGACGCCCAGTCTGGGCGTCGTCGCGCGCCTTGATTGGCACTGTTTTCACCC
>NZ_JBAQYR010000077.1:0-23787 GCF_049790275.1 Polaromonas sp. | reverse complement strand
CGTCCACACCGCCCCCAGGCTCAGGCCCAGCAGCAGGCCGCCCAGCTTGCCGCTGCCGGCGCGGTCGCCCACCGCGTTCATGCGATTGAGCAGGCCGTTCATGTGCATGCTGAGCCACTCGAAAGGCCGGGGCCAGATCATCAGCGTGCCAAACACCAGCAGCATCACAATCGCCGCCTGGCGCAGGGTGTCCTGCGTCAGGCCCAGCACATGCGAGAAAGTGGTGAACAGCAGCGCCGCGGTGGTGAAGGCCAGCGAGAAGCCGAGCGCAATGAACACCGGCCGGCTGCGGTCGCGCTGGCCGATGGAGGCGCCCAGCACCACCGGCAGCATGGGCAGCACGCAGGGCGCTGCAATGGTGAGCAGTCCGGCCAGGAAGGCCAGCAGGGGGTTGATCATGGCCGGCCTTATTTCTGCGCGCTGGTGGCGGCGTCGGTGCTGCGCCGCCAGACCTGCGTCTTGCCGAACAGCGGCAGGCCCACATAGCCGCGAATCACCAATTGGTCAGGCGTGGGGTGGGTCATCAGCGCGCTGTAGGTCTTGCCGTTTTCGCGGTTGTAGATCTGGCCCTTCCATTCCCCCTCGCCCGAGGGCTTGAAGTCCGTCAGCAGCGTCATGCCCAGCGCCGGGCGCGGGTCGGCCGGCACCATCTCGGCGCCGGGGCCGCTCATCGAGCGGTTGGCCAGCACCTTGACCACCGTGCCGCAGATGGCGGGGCCGCAGGGTGCCAGCTGCACTTCAAGATTGCCGGTTTCTGTGACCCAGATGCCGCTGGGCGCGGTGTCCGGCGCGGCGCCGGCGGGCCAGACGGCCGCGGCAAGCAGGGTGGTAGCTGCGGCCTTGAAAAGAGGGGTGGTGTTGAGCAGGCGTTTCATGGAATGCTTCCTGTGAGTTGCGGGGAGTCCATTGCATCGCCGGGCTGTATCCGGCATGTGTTCGTGCGCGGCATTTTTGCAAGCCAGCTTGTCTGGTGCGGCTTCAGATACATGCGCGTACATGGCGCCTGCAGCCGGCCGCGGCGGATCAGCTATAAAGCCGGATGGACGGCACCGATCACATCCTCATCGTCGACGACGACGCCGACATACGCGAGCTGCTGACTCAGTACCTGCGCAAGCAAGGCCTGCAGGCCACGGCGGTGGCCGACGGCCGGCAGATGCGCGCCTTTCTCGCCAGCCAGCGCGCCGACCTGATCGTGCTCGACCTGATGCTGCCCGGCACCGACGGCCTGACCCTGTGCCGCGACCTGCGCGCCAGCGCGCAGCCGGTGCCCATCCTCATGCTGACCGCGCGCGGCGACGAAGTCGACCGCATCCTTGGCCTCGAGATGGGCGCCGACGACTACCTCGCCAAGCCTTTTGCCGCGCGTGAACTGCTGGCGCGCATACGCGCCGTGCTGCGGCGCACGCGCATGCTGCCGCCCAATCTGCGCGCGGCAGAGCCGGCGCGGCATATTGCCTTTGGCGACTGGCTGCTCGACACCACCGGCCGCCACCTGACTGACGCGGCCGGCACCCAGGTGGCACTGAGCGGCGCCGAGTACCGCTTGCTGCGCGTGTTTCTGGAGCACCCGCAACGCGTGCTCACGCGCGACCAGCTGCTCAACCTCACGCAGGGGCGCGAGGCAGATATTTTTGACCGCTCCATCGACCTGCTGGTCAGCCGCCTGCGCCAGCGCCTGGGCGACGATGCGCGTGAGCCGCGTTACCTCAAGACCATGCGCAACGAGGGTTATGTGTTCTGCGAAGCGGTGAATATGCCGGGGCAGGCGTCGTGAGTGCGGCCTCGCCGCTGCAGCGGCTCTGGCCGCGTTCACTGTTTGGCCGCCTCGCGTTGATTTTCCTGGTGGGCCTGGTGGCGGCGCATGCGCTGTCCTTCTGGCTGGTGTTCATGGAGCGCGGGGCCGCGGCCAGAAGCATGATGGCCAACTACCTGGCGCGCGACACCGCCAGTTCTGTCGCCATTCTCGAGCGCGTGCCGCCCGAAGAACGCGCGGCCTGGCTGCCGCGGCTGGAGCGCCGCAACTACCGCTTTGTGCTGGGCGCCCCTTTGCCGTCCACGGCCAGCGAATCCCCGTTGGCGCGCCAGCTCGGCAGCGCCGTCGCCCAGTTGCTGGGGCCGCCGTACCAGGTGCTGGCCAGCGAACCCACACAGGCCGGCGTGCCACTGCGCCTGCACCTGCAACTCAAAGACGGCACGCCCTTGGCCATTGAACTCATGGAACCTTCGATGCAGGTTTCGCCCTGGGTGGTAGGCGTGCTTGCGGCCCAGCTGGCCCTGCTGCTTTTGCTCACCTGGTACGCCGTGCGCCTGGCCACCCGCCCCTTGCAGCGCCTGGCCGACGCGGCCGACGCACTGGGCCCCGGCGCGCCCGCGCAACCACTCAGTGAAGAAGGTCCGCGCGAGGTGGTGCAGGCCGCGCGCGCACTCAATGCGCTGCAGGCGCGCGTGGCGTCTTACCTGGCGGAGCGCATGCAGATCCTGGCGGCGGTGTCGCACGACCTGCAGACGCCCATCACCCGCATGCGGCTGCGCGCCGACCTGCTGGACGACACGGCCCTGCGCGACAAACTGCAGGGCGACCTCAACGCCATGCAGGCGCTGGTGCAGGAAGGCATTGCCTACGCACGCAGCGCCCACAGCGCCAACGAGCCGCCGGTGCGCGCCGACCTGCATGCCCTGCTCGACAGCCTGGTGTGCGACTACACCGATGCCGGGCGGGCCGTGCGCCTGCTGGACATGCCGGGCCTCACCGTGGAAACCCGGCCGCAGGCCCTGCGCCGCATCGTCGGCAACCTGGTCGACAACGCGCTGAAGTTCGCCGGCGCGGCGGAAATAGCTGTCACGACTGATACAGCCGGTGCAGTCTGCATCGCCGTGCGAGACCGCGGCCCCGGCATTCCCACCGACCAGCTGCAAGCGGTGCTCAAGCCCTTTTACCGCCTGGAAAATTCACGCAGCCGCGAAACCGGTGGCGCCGGCCTGGGGCTGGCCATTGCCCAGCAGCTGGCCGAAGCACTGGGCGGCCGGCTGGCGCTGGCCAACCGCGAAGGCGGCGGGCTGGAAGTGTGTTTGCACCTGCCGGCTGCGTCTTTATAAGTAAAAAATGACTCTGGCCCAATAGATACGGGCGCAAGCGGCTATCAAAAACAGAGCGAATGCGTCCCGGACCTGGCCCCGAACGAGTGGCTCAGGACAGGCCCAGCACCGAGCGGACAAACGCAGACTTGGCGCTGGTATAAGCCTCGCGGTCATTCGCGTGCTGGACCACCAGCCCGGCTTTCAGCTCGGCATACCGCGCCGCCAGCAGGGGGCTGGCACGCAGCGCATCGCGAAAGCGCAAACGCTCGGCCCACTCCTCGCCGCGGTGAACCACCACATGGAGATGGTGCGTGCGGCGGCCGTCTGCCCAGCGCATGAACCACTGGCGGTCGGTCAGTTTTGCGTTGAATTCGGCCGAGGTTCCGTAGCCCGCTTCAAGCAGCGGCTCTGTCAGCGCACGGGCCATCGCCATCGACCCCACACCCGCCAGAATGTCGATCACGGGTTTTGCCAGCAGGCCCGGCACCGCGGTGCTGCCGATGTGTTCCATGTCGATGATGTTGACCGGAAACAGCGCCAGCAGGCGGTCGCGCTCAGCCACGAACATCGCCGGCCAGGCGTCGTTATAACTTTGCAGGGCCACCTCTTCGTGGATGGCCTCGTGCAGGGATTCGGCGTCGTTCATGCCCTGGCCTCCGCCTTGTTGCGGTGGTAGGTCAACGCCATGGCGATGCAGAACTTCAGTGACTGCGCCGGCACTTTTCCAGTCGTGTCGAACACGATGCTGCGGTTCCCCTCGTAAGTGAACTCCGTCGGGAACAGTGTTCTGAAGGTGTCCACCAGCGTGGTCTGGCAATTGAAGTACAGCGCGTACTGCGTGCTGCCGGCCTTTCCTGGCGCCATCCTGATCGTACTGCCGCTTTTCGAGTGTGCCGTCAGGTAGGCCGGCTCTCCCCATTTCAGGGTTTCCTGGAGTTCGCCCACGCCGGGGGTGGTTGCCGCCACCTCAAAAACCATCGCGCGCAAGGCCAGCATCCGCTTTTTGACCGCGGCGGGGCAGGCGTTGAACACGGCTTCCACTGCCGGGTCGTCAAAAGGAGGCACGACCACGCTCATGTTTTCCCGCCGGGGGTGTTGGCCGGGCCAGGCTGACGGCCTTCTGCCAGCGCCTTGCGCGCCGTTGCCAGCCGCTCGTCGAGGTAAGCGCCATAAAAGTCCGGCACCGCAATGCCGACCAGCCGTTCGGCTAGCTCCTGGCCCTGGGGGCCGAGAAACAGCACCGTCGGCGTGAAGCCCGCTTTCCAGGCCTTGACCTGCGCGGCGGCCGTGGTGGCCTTGCCGTCAAAACCGGTCAGGGGGCTGCTGCGGTCAGAAATGTTGAGCTGCCAGGCATGCAGGCCGGCATCGGTACGCGCGGGCAGCAGGTAATGGCGGCGCACCAGTTCGCAGTAAGGGCAGCCGGGCAGCGTGACCAGCAACACCAGCGGCTCACCCCTGGCCGCAGCAGCCACCGCCGCGGCAGGCAGCGAGGCGGGAACAGGCAGCGCGGTATCTTTTGCCAGCGCAGGCAAGGCCAGGCTGCCGGCCAGGGCAGCGGTGAACTCGCGTCTGCGCAGCAGGCTCATGCCGCGCAATCAAGCAGAATTTTTGCCAGCGCGGCGGGCTCGGTGACCATCGGGTCGTGCCCGGTTTTGATCTCCACCACTTTCGAGTTCGGCAGCCAGGCGCCGTCCCAGAATTTCGGGTCTTTCACACGCAGGCGGCTGGGCTCGATGGTGGCCAGGGCCGGCTGGGTGCAGTTGACAAAAGTGCGCGCAATGACGGCCACACGTTTCATGTCGAAGTCCAGCGGCGCCTGGTAGGTGTTGCCCGGGTGCGGCGTCTGCCGGCGCTTGACCCATTCGCGGTCTTCGCCCTGCAGGCCGAACACTTCCGGGTCCGGCGGTGGAAAGCTGAAGCGCGTCGATGCCTGGGCCGCGGAAAGGCGCTGCTGCTGCGTGGCGGCCGACTGCGTGCTGCTCCAGCTTTCGCCGGGCTTGGGCACCACCGCATCCACATACACCAGGTGCTTCAGGTGTTTGCCCAGGCGGTCAGCCACGGCCGTGCCGATCATGCCGGCGTAGGAGTGCACGGCCAGAACAACGTCGTGCAGCTCTTCCACCTCGATGGCGCTGATCACGTCGTCGATGTGCGTGTCCAGCGTGATGGCCGGCGCCAGCAGGTGGGCGCGTTCGCCCAGGCCGGTCAGCGTGACCGCGTGCACGCGGTGCCCCTGCTGCTGCAAGAGCGAAGTCACCCGCTGCCAGCACCAGCCGCCGTGCCAGGCGCCATGAACAAGAACAAAATTGGCCATCAGATCACCTCTTTGCGTTTCAGGTCAGACAACTGCGCCTCGGAGTAGTTCAACACGCTGCGTAAAACTTCATCCGTGTGCTGCCCCAGCAGCGGCGGCGGCAGCCCGCTCTGGCCCGGTGTACGCACCGGCGTGGCACTCAGCTTGATCGGGCTGGAAACCAGCGGCAGGTCGCTTTTCACCGGATGTTGCCAGTGTGTCACCATCTGGCGCGCCGCGATCTGCGGGTCGGCAAAAACCTCGGCCAGGTTGTTGATGGCCCCGCAAGGCACCTTGGCCGCCTCCAGCGCGGCCAGCCAGTCGGCCTTGGTACGCGTTTTCATCACGGTTTCAAGAATGGGCACCAGCTGCGCGCGGTTACGCACCCGGTCGCGGTTTTTGGCAAACAGCGGGTTCACCCCCAGCTCGGGAATGTTGGCCGCCTTGCAGAACTTCACATACTGCGCGTCATTGCCCACCGCCACGATGATGTGATCTTTCTGCCCATCGGCAGCCGGCGCCACTTCAAACACCTGGTAAGGCACGATGTTCTGGTGCGCATTGCCCGCGCGCCCCGGCACCGCGCCGCTCACCAGGTAGTTGGCACCCAGGTTGGCCAGCATGGCCACCTGCGTGTCCAGCAGCGCCATGTCCACTTGCTGGCCTTCGCCTGTTTTCTCGGCATGCCGCAGTGCAGCAAGAATGGCGACGGTCGCATACATGCCAGTCATCAAATCAGATACCGCTACACCCACCTTCTGCGGCCCACCGCCCAAGTCGTCACGCTCCCCCGTCACACTCATCAGCCCGCCCATGCCCTGAATCGCATAGTCATACCCCGCGCGTTCGGCATAAGGCCCGGTCTGGCCGAAACCGGTGACCGAGCAGTACACCAGCCGCGGGTTGATGGCTTTGAGCGAGGCATAGTCCAGCCCATACCGCGCCATGTCGCCCACCTTGAAGTTCTCGACAAACACATCGCAATGCGCCGCCAGTTCACGAACCAGCGCCTGGCCTTCGGGCTTGGCAATGTCACAGGTCAGCGAACGTTTGTTGCGGTTGGTGCCCAGGTAGTAGGCGGCCTCTTGCGTCTCCGCGCCTTGTGCGTCTTTCAGGAAGGGCGGCCCCCAGGTGCGCGTGTCGTCGCCGGTGCCGGGCCGTTCGATCTTGATGACGTCGGCCCCCAGGTCGGCCAGGGTCTGGGTGCACCAGGGGCCCGCGAGCACGCGGGAGAGGTCGAGGATGCGGATGCCGTCTAGGGAGTTCATGGGGGGATTTTGCACCGGCCTGCCCACCCTGGCCGAAGCCAGGGAAGGCCTGATCAGGCTTTAGCCCGCCGTCACGCGCCTCAGGCGAAAAAGTTCTTCACAAGCGCCGCAAGAAAGAATGTCCAGCCGAGCCACTGGGTTGCGGCCGCCACATGTGCGTAGGTCAGTTCGTTGTTTCGCCTGTCGTAGTGATCGATGACCACACTGACCATATTGACGACGGCGCAGCAGGCGGCCCCAAACATGAGCCAAGCAGACAAACCGTGCAGATGTGTGCCGCCACCCCTCTTTGCGGGAATAAAGAAATCATCTATCCAAATGGAGTACACGGCGTAGGCCAGCAGTGCGCATGAAGCCAGACCGTGTTGAATGCGGGTTGATCGTTTGATGCTGTTGGGCTCCGTCCACTTCTTGGGGTCGGGGAGTGCTGGCTCCGGGCTGCCTTCTCCTCGCCAGAGAAGAACGCACGCCCAGAGCAGTGTTGCGACGGTCAGAACAAGCAAGCCAGTGACGAACCACCCCACCATAGCCATGCGTTGAAGCGCTGCTGCCGACAGCAATTTGAACGCCAACCATCCGAGAAAAGAAATCGGCAGCAGCAACAGAACGACCGCAACTCGCGTCTTCAGACGCTGACTGTGTATGAACATATGTGCCTTAAGCTTTTACCGAGTAGGAACGCAGAGCGGTATGTGGGCGCCAAACGGAAGGGACTCTCACCGATGCAGCCAGTCCGTTGTGAGGGGCATTTTGCCTTTGGCGATGGAACTAGGAGAAGCCGCTAGTTACGGACGGCAACTTAAACGTGTGACTGGGTGGCGCCAAAGCCACAAAATCATCCGATTGGGGGAGGGGCTGATCGGCTCGCACTCCTAGAATTCGCCGGAGGAGAATGCGGACGCCCGGCTCACCGTACGTCGAGCTCAAAATCCACAAGATCCCACGGAGGCCTCTTGAAGCGCTACATCATCATCTTCACCGTCGCCAACCTCCTCATGACCCTCGCCATTGGGGTGGTCGCCTCGCTTCTGAATCTGAACTCGGGCAGCGGCATGGCGGTCGGTGCTGCCATGGGCGCAAGCATCCTCGCCGCATCGGCCTTCGTCAAAGCACATGCCCGCGCCCCCACGCGTGAGGAAACCAAGGATTTCGCCTGGCGCGCACTGCTGGCCACTTGGCTGGTGTCTCTGGTCCTCATGGCCATCGTTGTGGTTGTTCTGCTGCCGGCCAGTGAGGCCCGCGGCCTGTGGCGCGGCTTGTCTTCCGGCATGGGGCTGGTCTTTTTCCTGGGTGCATTCGTCGTCATTTCCGCGATCTATTACCTTGGCATCCGATGGTCTTTCGGCTGGTATGGCAAACAGGCTGCCGTGCGCAAGGCAGAAACGAGGCGGTCAAACGCAACATGAAGCACTGGTTCTTCGTCCTGGCTTTGTTGATCACTGGGCAAGTCGCGTATGCAGCACCGCAGTTTGTTGGCATGTGGCTCACTTGCTTTCCTCAAAATGGGCACACCCACCAATACACCTTGCTTACCGTTGAGCCGGCTGGCAAACGTTTCCGCGTCGCGAGCGAAACTGGTCAGATATTTTCCTTTTCAGGGTCAGGCCAGTTAATTTCTGGCGATCTCCACGTTCGGGGTTGTCATTTTTCGCGGGGTGACTCTGGCGATTGCGACCCCGAGAGACCACCAACAGCCTTCGTCATGAAGGCTGTCGACTTCAACCGGAAGCGATGCCCAGTCTTGCTGCGATGCGTGCCTCCAAGCCTGTCTATACAAGCGCGAAACGGTGGGAGGCGGTCGCTAAGTTGTGCGAGGAGGCCGCTTTTGAATTTCACCGAAAGCAGTAGCAGATGCCCAGCAGATCTTGATCACGTCGGCGCCCAGGTCAGCCAGCGTTTGGGTACACCAGGGGCCCGCGAGTACGCGGGAGAGGTCGAGGATGCGGATGCCGTCTAGGGAGTTCATGGGGGGATTTTGCCTTGGTGGGGGAGGCGGTGGTTGGATGAACCAGCGTGGCTGGTGGCGTTAAAAAGCCACAGCTCCTGCGATTGGGGGACGAGTTGAACGCACCGCCCGCCTAGAATCCGCTGGCACCGGCCACCAGACGACCTTGAAACCATGTCAATCGGCACTGAATCACAAAACGGGGTTGCGGCTTCGCCGCAAGTGTTTGTGACTCCATCATTTTTCAGGCTAGCCTCGACATGAAAACCTTATGCGCTTCCAAGCAGGCACTACTTTAGGATAAACGTGAAATTCTTTTTTCTTCCTCTATTGCTTTGCAGTTTTCTCGTCGGATGTGCAAGCGCGCAGCAAGCGGCCTCGTCTGACACTTTTTGGCGTATCGCAGGAAAGTACATCTACGGGATGGTCGTGGTTTCCAATGACATCCCTGAGGATGCGGTGCTCAAGAGTGACGCGTGTTTGAAGCGAGATGCTGCATGCATGCTTGCCTTGCAACAAGTGCGACAGCAGCAGTTCGCAACGGTGGCTGTCTACGATACGGTTGCGTTTGCAAAGGTATTGGTCCCGAAAGGCCTGAGCCTTCAATCCGGGGACATCATTCAGTTGTACGTCAATCCGGATGCGACGCGCCCTCCGGTTTTCACGGCGATGGGCACCAGAGCAGCCCAGCGCAACGCAAGCTGCGACTGGATTGACGGGTCGGCGCCATCGCGAAAGGGAGGCGTCTCCTGCAACGGGTGGACGTACAAACAGTTGTTGTAAACGACATTTATTGAGCAGGTACTCGATCGGCGCCCAGGTCGGCCCGCGTGTGGGTACACCAGGGGCCTGCAAGCACGCGGGAGAGGTCGAGGATGCGGATGCCGTCTAGGGAGTTCATGGGGGGGGTTGCCGTTTGCTTTGAATATGGGTTACCGCAAATGAATGAGACCTTGCAATCACCTGAAAAGCCGAGTGATGATCAGGTAAGCGAGTAGTTTGAGCGAGTCAAAAAGCGACACACTCCCCTGATTGGAGGATGAGCGGAATGAAAAGGAGGCCTAGAATTTGCGGGCGAGTGCTGCCGGGGTTCTGTGGCTTGATTTATACCTGCATAAATCCGATGCATTTCCTCGCAAATACAGGTGCCTTTTCAAGAGGATTGCATGTCCAAGTCAAACCATAATTGTCGAGCTAAATCGCGGGTTACACGGGCGAAATTACGTTTGGTCCCATAACCGAATGGAATCGTTAGCCAAAATCCTTGAATTCGTCGGCAAATATGCCTGGGCCGTCTGCGTTACCGCTGCCTTCTTGCTCTTCATTCCAGATGATGCGGCACGGCAGATCGGTGTTGCAGAACTTCGGACGACATTCAAAGGCGCACTCTGGATCGTGCTGGTTCTAACGCTGGTCGTTGCCATCGGGGCCATTCTTCAATACATTGACCACCGTCTCTTTGATGGCTGGCTCAAGAACCGACGCGAAGCTCGTGCCAAGGCCGAGGAACGGCAGCGAGAAGCAGAAGCGCAGGCAGCTGTCGAGCGCAAGAAGGTAGAGGAACGAGAAAACGCCCAGCGGGAAGCAATCGAATCGCTTGCTCTTCGGCTCCATAGTCTTGATTTAAATGAACAAATGTGGGTGAAGTATTGTCTGTTTCACAACGTCCAGACTCTTTCTGCCGAGCGAGGGAATCGCACGGCGCAATCACTTCACCATAAAGGAATCATCAAGGAAGGGTCGGGTCACATGCTCGACCTACCATTTCACATGCCCGATCGTGTGTGGAAGTACCTTATAGAGCATAAGGATGAGTTTTTGCCTGAAGCCGAACGCGCGGATACGCGCTTTCCTGGTGCCCTTGCCAACTTCAGGAAGTCTTTGTGGGCTAACTACTAGTGGGATCAACCACTTTCATTGAGTGGATGTATGGGCGGCTGCACAGACCAGCCGCCAGACAGTAGCCATATCCTGAGTACCGCGAGTGACCGCTGAGCCTAACCGCAACCCGCAGGAAATCCATGTCTGTCCTCGAAACATTTGAGAATCATGTTGGATCAGTACACCGATTGATGAACTTCGATCGCGACGTACTGTCTTTTGCAATCGAATCAATAGAAGAGCTGCAAGAGCGTCTTACTCAGCATCATCGCCTCGATAATCCGCAACTCACGGCTGCACGAACGCTGCAAATGCTCCGAGGATACCGCGAGCACGACTCATTGCGTCCCCGGTACAAGACCATTTTCAATCAGGCGCTTGTTCTTCTAGTTTCTTACTTTGGGTCAGCCGTACATGATGTCTTTCGCGTCGGCGTATCGGCCGCGCTTACTTCTGAACGAGATTCCCCGCTGCTTCGTGAGCAACTCAAAATTTCCTTTGCTGAACTGAAGGAAGCGAACTTCGATCTCCGTACACGTGCGCCAGACCTTCTGGTGAACGCAAAAGATATCAGCTTTCAAGACATGAAAAGCATCGCCCGAGCGTTCAAAGAAAACCTTGGCGTCGAGATCGAACGAACCCCTATGGTCAACGAAATTATCTTGGCTCAAGCATGTCGCCACGTGATCGTTCACACGGGTGCGCTTGCTGACGATGCTTTGGTTAGGCAGCTGTCAGGGGCACATCCAAGAATGTTGAAACCAAAGATTGTCTCGGGTGAGCTAGTCGAGTTCACGCCAGAGGAAGTCACCAGTGCGGCCGCTGCGATGGTTGCATATCTTCGTGATCTCGAGCTCAAGCTTCGCGCCTAGTCAATAGGTCTTGTAGGGCAAGAACTTGCCAGACAGCACCACATTCACCCGATCCCCCTTGGGGTCCGGCTGCCGCACGATGTCCATCGAAAAATCAATCGCGCTCATGATGCCGTCACCAAACTCTTCGTGGATCAGTTCCTTGATCGTTGTGCCGTACACACTGACGATTTCATACCAGCGGTAGATCAACGGGTCGGTGGGCACGGGGGTGGGCAGTGAGCCTTTGTAGGGCACAACCTGTAGCCACTTCTGTTCTTCGGCATTCAGTCCGAAAATCTTGCCGACGACTTTGGCCTGCTTTTCGTCAAAGGTCATCTGGCCCAGGCAGGCGGCGGTTGTCCATTCCTTGCTCAGGCCGACCTTCTTGGCGACCGATTCCCAGGTGATGCCTTTGGACACTTTGACGGTGATGATTTTTTCGGTGATGTCGTTGCGGTTCATGGTTTGTTCTCCGTGTTGTAGGTAAAAAAAGTGATGGATTAAACGGCCACGGGGCGTGGCCAGTGGAATTTGCGGTCTGCCTCTTTGATGGGCACGTCGTTGATGCTGGCTTCGCGGCGGCGCATCAGGCCCAGCTCGTCAAACTCCCACTGCTCGTTGCCGTGGGAGCGGAACCAGAAGCCGGCGTCGTCGTGCCATTCGTACTCGAAGCGCACCGAAATACGGTTATCGGTGAAGGCCCAGAGTTCTTTCTTGAGCCGGTAGTCCAGCTCTTTCGCCCACTTGCGTTTCAGAAACTCGCGGATCATGGGCCGGCCCGAGAAGAAATCTGCGCGGTTGCGCCAGACCGAGTCTTCGGTGTAGGCCAGCGCCACGCGGTCGGGGTCGCAGCTGTTCCAGGCGTCTTCGGCCTTCTGCACCTTCTCTTTCGCCGTTTCCAGCGTGAAAGGCGGCAGCGGTGGGCGGGCTTGTTCGGTACTCATGCAACGGCTTTCAGGGTGACGGAGGGCGGTGTGTCGGCGAGTGCGCCGCGTCCGGGTTCCACCGTGGGTGGGTGTGCCGGTGCCTTCCCGTGCGACAAATCCTTAGAGCGCGCTACGAGGAAGTCCACAAGGTGGTTGCGCAGCGGGTAGTACTGCGGGTCGTGGTGCACGGTGGCGCGCTGGCGGTCGCGCGGCATGGTGTTGCGCACAATCTCGGCCACGCGGGCCTGTGGGCCGTTGCTCATCAAGAGGATCTTGTCGGCCAGCAGCACGGCTTCATCCACGTCGTGCGTGATCATGAAAACCGTCTGGTGCGTTTCGCGCACGATGGCCAGCAGCTCGTCCTGGATGGTGCCACGCGTCAATGCATCCAGTGCGCCGAAGGGCTCGTCGAGCAGCAGCATCTTGGGTTCGATGGCGAAGGCGCGGGCAATGCCCACGCGCTGCTTCATGCCGCCCGACAGCGCCGAGGGTTTTTTGTCGATGGCGCCAGAGAGGCCGACCAGCGCCACGTATTTCTGCACATGGGCGTCCACTTCCGCAGATGTCCACTCCGGCCATTTGGAGCGCACGGCAAAGGCGATGTTCTTGCGCACGCTGAGCCAGGGCATGAGCGCGTGGCCCTGGAACACCACGCCGCGTTCCAGGCTGGGGCCGGCCACTTCACGGCCGTCCATGAAGACGTGGCCGGCGCTGGCCGTCTCCAGCCCCGCCAGCACATTGAGAATGGTGGTCTTGCCGCAGCCCGAGTGGCCGATGATGCAGACAAACTCGCCGCGTGCAATGCTGAAGTTGACTTCGTCGAACACCGGCTCGTTGGTGCCGGGGTAAGACTTGGCCAGGCCTTCCACCTGCAGGAAGGGCCGGCCGGCTGCGCCGGTAGTGGTGGCCTCATTCAGCATAGGTCACCCACTTCTGCAGCTGCGCAAACATCAGGTCCAGCAGCATGCCCATGACGCCGATCACGACGATGGCAAAAATCACGTTGGTCAGCGAGAGGTTGTTCCATTCGTTCCAGACGAAGTAGCCAATGCCGGTGCCGCCCACCAGCATTTCGGCGGCCACAATCACCAGCCAGGCAATGCCCATGGAGATGCGCATGCCGGTCAGGATGGTCGGCGCCGCGGCGGGCAGGATGACCAGGAAGGCCTTTCGCAGCGGTTTGACTTCCAGCGTTTTGGCGACGTTGAGCCATTCACGCTTGACGGCCGACACACCAAAGGCGGTGTTGATCAGCATGGGCCAGACCGAGCAAATGAAAATCACGAAGATGCCCGAGGTGGACGAGTCCTTGATGGTGTAAAGCGCCAGCGGCATCCACGCCAGCGGCGAGATGGGTTTGAGCACCTGGATGAAGGGGTCCAGCGCGCGGCGCAGCAGCGGCGACATGCCGATCACAAAGCCCAGCGGAATGGCCATCAGGCAGGCCAGCAGAAAACCCAGCCCCACGCGTGCCAGAGAAAAGCCAAGCTGGATGGCAATGCCCTTGTCGTTGGGGCCGTTGTCATAAAACGGGTCGGCAAGATGCCGCCACGCGGTTTGCCCCATTTGCAGCGGTGTGGGGAAGCCACCGGCCTTGGCGGTGCCCGGGTCCTTGCCCAGCATCTTCAAATACTCGGCCTGCTCGGCCGAAACCGCAGGCCCCGCTGCGCCGCCGGTGGCCGGCAAGGTGGCCAGTTGCCACGCCGCCAGAAACACCAGCAGCAGCAATACCGAGACCAGCGTGGCCTTGAAGTTCAGCGACTTGAACATGTCCACTAGGCCATTTTGTTGATCGTGAAGCTTTTCAAGTATTCGTCGGGCTTGGCCGCATCAAACACCTTGCCCATGATGGTGAACTTGGGGTACGCGCCGTCCGGTGCCTTCTGGCCCAGGTCGGCCATGCGTTTCTTGGCGTCGGTCAGCAGGAAGACTTTTTCGGCGATCTGCTTGTAGTTGATGTCGCCCTTCACATAGCCCCAGCGTTTCATCTGTGTCAGCATCCACACCGCCATTGACTGCCATGGAATCGGGTCGAAGTCGGCGCGGTCGGGCACGGTCTTGATGTTGCCCAGGCCGTCAGCGAAGCGGCCGGTCAGCACTTGCGTCAACACGGTTTCGGGCTGGTTCAGGTAAGCCTGCGGTGCAATCACCTTGGCGATCAGCTCGCGGTTTTTCGGGTCGCGCGCCATGGCGGCGGCTGTGAGCACCGAGCGGTACAGCGCGGCAAAGGTGTTCGGGTTCTTCTGGATGAACTCTGTCGATGTGCCAAAGGCGCAGCAGGGGTGGCCGTTCCACAGTTCCTTGGTCAGCAGGTGCAGGAAGCCGATTTCCTCGTACACCGCGCGCTGGTTGAACGGGTCGGGGCCTAGGTAGCCGTCGATGTTGCCGGCGCGCAGGTTGGCCACCATCTCGGGCGGCGGCACCACGCGTATCTGGATGTCGGTGTCGGGGTTCAGCCCGGCTTCGGCCACGTAGTAGCGCAGCAGGAAGTTGTGCATGCTGAACTCGAAGGGCACCGCAAACTTGAAGCCCTTCCACATCTTCGGGTCGCGCTTGTCCTTGTGCTTGTTGGCCAGCGTGATGGCCTGGCCGTTGGTGTTCTGGATAGTGGCCACATTCATGGGCACCGGGTTGGAACCCACACCCATCGAAATGGCCAGTGGCATGGGGCTGAGGAAGTGCGTGGCGTCGTATTCCTTGTTGATCATCTTGTCGCGTATCAACGCCCAGCCGGCGGTCTTGACGACTTCAACATTCAGGCCCTGCTTGCTGTAGAAGCCCAGCGGGTGCGCCATGATCAGCGGCGTGGCGCAGGTGATGGGGATGAAGCCGATCTTCAGGTTGGTTTTTTCCAGCTTGCCCGTGTCCTGCGCCATGGCCTGCATGGTGCCCACGGGCAGCACGCTGGCGATGGCGGCCATGGCCGTGCCCTTGCCGACCGCGCGCAGGAAGCGGCGGCGTACTTCGTCCTGCGGGAACAGGGCCTTGACCAGCGTGGCTTCTATAAATTCGTTGGAGTAGCTCTCGAACGCGCTGCTCAGGCTGCGGCTGCGCAGCTCGGTGGCGGCGCTGTCTGCGTTCATTTCCTGGTGATGGTCGGCCACCGTGTGGTCTCGCCCGCAGCTGCACTTGAGCATCAGGGGCCGGTCGGCATCGTAGGGAGAAAAATGGTCAGACATGGCGCGCACCTTTCAAATGAAGATGCGGCAACCATGCAAGCGACGCGCCACTCCGCCCTGCAAAATGGACTTCTGCCTTATTTGGGAGTGGCCTGGATGACGGCTTGTAGGGAAGGCACTACAAATGCGTGGCGAATGTAGTACCGCGGATAAGCAGGGTGGGTATTTTTGGGCAAATGCTCAGCTCTGCGGTGCCGCTTGCATCGACAGGCGGCGCTATTTCAGCCCGCTACTGCCTGCGACCTTCCGGATTCGGGCAAGCAGCGCACGGCGTGCACCAATTTCGCTCACGCCCCGGCAGGGCTTTCAGCGGCCCACGGCTTTTTCCAGCTCGTCCTTGCGCATGCTCGAGCGGCCGCGTATGCCTTTTTGCTTCGCCTCTTCGTACAGCTGGTCGCGCGTGCGGCCGCCTGCACCTTCGTGCGAGCGCTGGCCGCCGCGCACGGGCGCGGGCGTATCCCTGAGCGTCTGGGGGCTGGCCTCTTTCGCCTCGCCATGCTGGGCGCGCTCCTTGTTGACCGTGCGGGCCGCTATTTCTTCGGCCGTGTCTTCGTCCTCGCCGCGCCGGAGCACACCTTCCTTGATGTGTTCATACTGGCGTTCGCGTTTGTCGCTCCAGGCTTTGGGTGCCATGGTCAGCCTTTCTTGCCGGACTTGCGCGCCGGCTTGCCTGAGGCAGAGCCGCCGCCTGCGGCGCCGCTGGCCTGTGACTGGCCGGTACGGTCTGGCTCGGAGGGCGAGGAGATGGTGCCCAGCGATTCCCCGATGTCTGCCTCGTCACCCGGATCCTTGGTGGCCAGGTCGCCCAGCGAAATGATGCCGACCAGCCGGTTGTCGCCGTCGATCACCGGCAGGCGGCGGATCTGGTTGTCTGCCATCTTGCTGAGGACATCGTCCACGTCGTCACCCTCTCTGACGGTGCGCACGCCGGTGCTCATCACGCTGGACAGCGGGGTGGACTTGCCGTCCAGCCCCTGGGCTACGCCGCGCACGACGATGTCGCGGTCGGTCACCATGCCTAGCAGCCTGTCGCCGTCGCACACGGGAATGGCCCCCACATTGAGTTCCTCCATGGCCTGGGCGGCCAAGGCCACGGTGTCGGACGGGGTCATGGTCCGCACGCCGCGCGTCATTACTTCTGTTGCTGTAGTCATTGATGCTCCTTGGGTTGGAAGCCGGCCTGGTGTCATATCACCAGCGCCTGCCAGATTCCAGCCTAATGCGCGGTCCGGGGGCCGTTATCGGTCACATCGCAAGCCGGCGTAGGACAAGGCCGCATGCGGCCCGCGGTGGTGCGCAGGCGGGCGGCTCAGGCGCCTGAAGGTGTCCTGGCGTGGCGCTCGGCATACAGCGCCAGCTCCACGTCGTTCTTGGTGCCGGTTTTTTCGAGAATGCGCAGCCGGTAAGTGCTTACCGTGTTGGACGCCAGGCCCAGCTGGCTGCCGATTTCGCCTACCGACTTGCCGGCGGTGAGCAGCCGGAACACCTGGTGCTCGCGGTGCGAGAGCGCTTCGGTACCGCTGCGGGAGCCGCTGCTGCCAACGGCACTGGCCAGGGCCTCGGCGGCGACGGCAGACACATACATGCCGCCGGCCGCCACCTTGCGCACCGCGGCAATCATGTCGTCGGGGTGGGCGCTTTTGTTCAGGTAGCCGGCGGCGCCCAGCTTGATGCAGCGCACCGCGTACTGCTTCTCGGGGTAGGTGCTGAGCATCAGCACCGGCAGCAGCGGCCAGCTTTTCTTGAGGGCCTGCAGCACGTCCATGCCGTCGCGCTCGGGCAGGGCAATGTCGAGCAGCACGGCGCCCAGGCCCTCGTGGCCGCCCAGCGCCTCGACACGCTGCAACACCTCGGGGCCGGTTTCGGCTTCCGCCGCCACCTCGATCTCGGGTGCATCGGCCAGCACCTGCTTGAGGCCCTCGCGCACGATGCGGTGGTCGTCGCCGATCAGGATTTTCACGGTGTTCATGGTTGGCCTGTCTGCTCTTGATTTGATAGCTGTATGCGCAGGTGGAACAAGGATCCGAGCCCGATTTTGCTTGTAATTTCCAGGCTGCCGCCCAGATGCCGCGCACGCTCGCGCATACCCATCACGCCGTAGGCATTGGCCGCTTCAAAGGCCGCGGCTTCGGCGCCGCGGCCGTTGTCCTGCACGCTGATGCTGATTTCCTCCAGGGTGGCGCGGATGGCGATGGCCACACGGCTGGCGTGTGCGTGCCGGCCCACGTTGCTGAGCATTTCCTGGAAGATGCGGAAGATGGCAATGGCCGAAGCTTCAGGCAGCGGGACGGCATCGGCCACGTCCATCTGCCAGTCGAGCGCGAGCTCGGCCGACTGCACAAACTCGTGGGCCTGCCAGTCCAGCGCCGCCCACAGGCCCTGGTGGTCCAGGATGCTGGGCCGCAGGTCGGTGATGATGCGGCCCACGTTGTCTACCGCGGCTTCAATCAGCCGGCTCATGTTCTGGCACTTGCTGCGCATGGTGTCGCGCATGGCCTGGGCTTCGTCGCTGGAGCGGCGGGGCTGCTCGCCCAGGCGTTTGTCCAGCCAGCCCACGTCCATCTTCAGCGCCACCAGCAGGCTGCCCAGCTCGTCGTGCACCTCGCGTGCAATGCGGGTGCGCTCTTCCTCGCGCACGGTGTGGGTGTAGGCCGAGAGTTCGCGCAGCTGCTGCAGCGCTTCAGACAGTGCCTGGGTGCGTTCGCTGACGCGCTGCTCCAATACGGCATGCGCCTGGCGCAAGGCGTCTTCGGCTTGGCGGCGCGCCGAGATGTCCACAAAGGTGACCACGGCACCCTGCACCACGCCGCCATCGACGATGGGATAGGAGGAATATTCCACCGGAAAGGCGCTGCCGTTCTTGCGCCAGAACAGCTCGGTGTCTATGCGGCAGGGCAGGGCCTTGCGGAAGGCGTTGAAGATGGGGCACAGCTGCTCGGGGTAATGTGCGCCGTCGGCGTGGCTGTGGTGCGCCAGCTCGTGCATGTTGTGGCCCAGCACGTCGGCCGGGGCGTAGCCCAGCTGTTCGGCGCCGGCGCGGTTGATGAAGGTGCAGCGCCCGTCCATGTCGATGCCGAAGATGCCCTCGCCGGTGGACTCCAGCAATTGCGACAGCTTGTCGCGCCAGACCGGCTGGTCTGCGCCGGGCAGGTGCATGGCGGCGGAGGGCGAGGCAGTTTCTGCGTACATGCCGGGCATGCAGCAAACATCGTGCCCAGCTTGGTGCGTTGGCTCGGGCTGTATCAGCTCCAAATCGGTGCATTCACGGCTGGCCGGAGAGGTTTGCCCCAAAACAGGTTGCTTTTTTGAATGGCTGTAAAGTCAGGTGCTCCCCTGACTACAAGACCATGGCTCCGGTTCCTCCCTTCATGACACCTTTGACGACGCGCCTGCTGGCCGCCGGCCTGCTGCTGCTCACGGCGTGCAGTCCCGCCTTCAACTGGCGCGAAGTCCGCCCGGACAACACTGCGCTGAGCCTGCTCTTGCCCTGCAAGCCCGACAAGGCGAGCCGCAGCGTGCCGCTGGGCGGGCAGCCGACCGAGCTGGCCATGCTGGGCTGCGATGCCGGCGGCGCCACCTTTGCCGTTGGGGTGGCCACGGTCAAGGACACCAGCCAGGTGGCGGCTGCGCTGGCAGGCTGGCAGGCAGCCACGCTGGCCAACATGAAAGCCGCCGGCGCCGGCCAGGCCGCGCCCCTGAAAGTGCCCGGCGCGTCGGTGCAGCCGCCGGCCCTGCTGGTGCGGGCCACCGGCCAGCGCGCCAATGGCAGTGCGGTGCAAAGCCAGGCGGCCTATTTCGCCCACGGCGCGCAGGTGTTCCAGGCGGTGATTTACGCCGACAGCATTTCGCCCGAGGTGGCCGAAACCTTTTTCTCCAGCCTCAAGCTGGATGATGGAAGCGCGCGCTGATGAGTGCCGTTCAGGAGGCTGCACCTTTCCCGGCGGCCCATGCGCCTTCGGGCCTGCTGGCCCGGCGCGCCGGCGTCGTGGTGTTCCTGGCCTTTGCGGCGGCCTATTTCTGTTCGACCCTGGTGCGGGCCATCACCGCCACCCTGGCGCCGGTGCTCACGCAGGAGTTTTCACTGCATGCGCGGGACCTGGGCTTGCTGGCCGGCGGCTACTTCCTGGGTTTTGCCGCCACCCAGCTGCCGCTGGGCACCTGGCTGGACCGGCATGGCCCCAAACGCGTGATCCTGTGCTTTTTGAGCCTGGCCGTGCTGGCCTGCCTGGCTTTTTCGGCAGCCACCAGCTTTACCTGGCTGCTGCTGGCGCGCGTGCTGCTGGGCATGGGTGTCAGCGCCTGCCTGATGGCGCCGCTGACCGGCTACCGCCGCTGGTTCGACACGGGCACCTTGCTGCGCGCCAATTCGTGGATGCTGATGACCGGCTCACTGGGCATGCTGGCCTCCACCTTGCCGGTGCAGTGGCTGATGCCGCTGACCGGCTGGCGGCCGCTGTTCTGGATTCTGGCGGGATTGATTTTGTTGTCGATGGTGGCGATTGCCTGGGTGGTTCCCTCATGGCAAGGCTCGACGCCAGCCAGCGCTGCTACCCTTGCACCAGCTCAACAGCCCAGCTACAGCCATGTCTGGCGCAGCCGCTATTTCCGGAAGATGTCGCCGATGGCATTTTTCAACTATGGCGGCGTCATTGCCATCCAGACCCTGTGGGCCGGCCCGTGGATGATCCGGGTGGCGGGCTACACGCCGCTGGAAGCGGCCACCGGGCTGTTCTGGATCAACGGTGCCATGCTGCTGACCTTCTGGACCTGGGGCATGGTCAACCCCTGGCTGTCGCAGCACGGCTGGAGTGCCAACCGCCTGATCACCTGGGGCGTGCCGCTCAGCATGACGGTGCTTGCTGTCAACATTGCTGCCGGCCCCGCCACGGGCTGGGCCGGGTGGGCGCTGTTCTGCATGTGCGCCAGTGTGATGGGCCTGGCCCAGCCTGCCGTGGGCATGGCCTTCCCGCAGGCGCTGGCAGGGCGCGCGCTGTCGGGCTACAACCTGGTGATATTCGCTGGCGTGTTTGTCATGCAGTGGGGCATTGGCCTGCTGATTGATGCTTTCCTGGCGATGGGGCTGGACCGTGTGGCGAGCTTCCAGGCAGCGCTGGCCGTGTTTTTGTGTTGTTGTCTCGCATCGTATGCCTTCTTCCACGGCGCCAAAGCAGACCCCACCCCCGATAATTCAACGCAATGAACGGCATTCTCATCATCGCCCACGCGCCGCTGGCTTCGGCCCTGCGCCAATGCGTCCTGCACGTCTTCCCCGACAACCCGGCCAGTGTCGCGGCGCTGGACGTGCAGCCCAACATGCCGCCGGAAGAAACCCTGGCGCAGGCGCGCATCGTGTTCAGGCAGATGGGCACCTCGCACGCCCTGGTGCTGGCCGACGTGTTTGGCGCCACACCTTGCAACGTGGCGCAGAAGCTGGTTGATGGCGTGCATTCCAAGCTGATCACCGGCGTCAACCTGCCCATGCTGCTGCGCACCGTGTCTTACCGCCACGAACCGCTGGACTCGCTGGTGGCACGCGCGGTGATGGGGGGAACGCAAGGCATCATGCAGGTGGCCATCACCGCACCGCAGAATCAGGCACGCAGAAACCATGATCAAGACCAGCACGACCATCAACAATAAACTGGGCCTGCACGCACGCGCTTCGGCCAAACTCACCAAACTTGCCGGCAGCTTTGCCTGCGATGTCTGGGTCGCCAGGGGCGAACGCCGCGTCAACGCCAAGAGCATCATGGGCGTGATGATGCTGGCCGCCGGTATCGGCAGCACCGTCGATATTGAAACCGACGGGTCCGACGAGCAACCCGCCATGGAGGCCCTGCTCGCCTTGATCGCCGATAAATTTGGCGAAGGAGAATAAATGCCCCCACGGTCGTTCGCTTCGCGTAACTTCCTGCCCCCCGAGGGGGCCGCTGCGCCTGCGGGCTGGCAAAGCCAGACCCGCGGCCCTGGCTGGTCTTGGACGGCTCGCTTCGCATCGCGGGGCGTGCTGGGGAAGACCTCATGACCTTTTCGGTTCACGGTCTGGCGGTTTCGCGCGGCGTGGCGATTGGCCGTGCCGTGCTGGTGGCGTCGAGCCGGGCGGACGTGGCGCACTACTTCATCGACGCGGACAAGACGACAGAGGAAATCCAGCGTGTGCGCGTGGCGCGTGATGCCGTGGCCGAGGAGATTGCACGGGTGCAGCGGGAGCTGCCCAAGGATGCGCCGCACGAGTTGTCTGCGCTGCTCGACGTGCACCTGATGCTGCTGCAGGACGAGCAGCTGACCAACGGCGTCAAGCACTGGATCACCGACCGGCTCTACAACGCCGAATGGGCGCTGACCACGCAGTATGAAATCATTGCGCGCCAGTTCGACGACATGGAAGACGAGTACCTGCGCGAGCGCAAGGCCGACCTGGAGCAGGTGGTCGAGCGCATCCTGGGTTTCATGAAAGGCGTGGCCTCGCCGGTGCTGCCGGCCGCGCGGGCCGCTGCCAGCCGCGAACCGCGCCAGCAGGACCTGCTGCTGGACGACACCATGGACGTTCCGCTGGTGCTGGTGGCGCACGATATCTCGCCGGCGGACATGCTGCAGTTCAAGAAAAGCCTGTTTGTCGGTTTCGCGACCGATGTGGGCGGCAAGACCTCGCACACCGCCATCGTCGCGCGCAGCCTGGACATTCCGGCGGTGGTGGGCGCGCGCAGTGCCAGCCAGCTGATCGAGCAGGACGACTGGGTCATCATCGACGGCGACGCCGGCGTGCTCATCGTGGACCCGTCGCCCATCATCCTGGCCGAATACGGCTTCAAGCAGCGCCAGGGCGAACTTGAGCGCCAGCGCCTGAACCGCCTCAAACACACACCGGCGATCACGCTGGACGGCCAGAAGGTCGACCTGCTGGCGAACATTGAAATGCCCGACGACACCGTGGGCGCGATCGCGGTGGGGGCGGTCGGTGTGGGCCTGTTCCGCAGCGAGTTCCTGTTCATGGGCCGGCCCGGCAAGCTGCCCGACGAGCAGGAGCAATACCTGGCCTACCGCAAGGCGGTCGAAGGCATGCAGGGCCTGCCGGTCACCATCCGCACGGTGGACATCGGCTCCGACAAACCGCTGGACAAGCTCGCCGGCCGGGCGCAGGACGGGCAGCTGAACCCGGCGCTGGGCCTGCGCGCCATCCGCTGGAGCCTGGCGGACCCGCCGATGTTCCTGACGCAGCTGCGCGCCATCCTGCGTGCGGCGGCGCACGGCAAGGTCAACCTGCTGGTGCCCATGCTGGCCCACGGCCGGGAGATTCGCCAGACCCTGTCGCTGATTGACCATGCGCGCGCGGAGCTCGACAACAAGGGCATTGCCTACGGTCCGGTGCAGCTGGGCGCCATGATCGAAATTCCGGCGGCCGCGCTGACGCTCAAGCTCTTCCTGAAGTACTTCGACTTCCTGTCCATCGGCACCAACGACCTGATCCAGTACACGCTGGCCATCGACCGCGCCGACGAAGCGGTTTCACACCTGTACGACCCCTGCCACCCGGCGGTGCTGCGGCTGATTGCCGACACCATTGCCGAGTGCAATGCGCAGGGCAAGGGTGTCAGCGTCTGCGGCGAGATGGCCGGCGACGTGACCATGACGCGGCTGCTGCTGGGCCTGGGGCTGCGCAGCTTCTCGATGCACCCGTCGCAGATCCTGGCGGTCAAGCAGCAGGTGCTGCGGGCGGATGCGGGCAAGCTGGAGCGCTGGGCGCAGGACGTGCTGGCCAGTGAAGAGCCGGCTACGCTTCTGTAATCCTCTCTTTTTGCTATTGAAGTTATAGCTGCTGGCGCAGATGGGATAAGGGTTGCGGCCATTTTTGAGCACTTTTAGATCTTGTTGACGGCATGGCTGTGTGAATTTATTGATGAAATGTGCCTCCGGCCCTTATCTGGTGGGCGCAAGCAGCTCCTTAATTCATAGCAAAATTTCTCACGACTCGTCATCCCGGACTTGATCCGAGATCCATGCAGGCGATCCTCCAACACAGTTTGTGCTGAGCTTGGCCCGTCCTGAGTTCGTCGAAGGATCGAAGCCAAGTCCCAAGACTTTCCACCGTTCGGGCTGAGCTTGTCGAAGCCGTCTTTGCTTTCAAGCTTTGTGGTTCGCCTGCAGGCCGGGGGTTGCCCGGCGGCAACTCACTTTCTTTTTGCGTCGCCAAAAAGAAAGTAAGCAAAGAAAAAGGCGACCCTACTGTCTGCGTTCCCTCTTCGCTTGCGCTGCGAGGGGCAACCTGCGGTGCTCGGTCCAGCCGGGGTCGAGCTCGAACTCGGCTGCGCCTCAAACAATCGCTCGCCCTGATCCGGCTGGACCTCCGCGCCTCGGCGCAT
>NZ_JBAQYR010000076.1:0-15638 GCF_049790275.1 Polaromonas sp. | reverse complement strand
ACCACGATGTCTGGGTCGGCGCCTACACCATTGACGACGCGCCCGCTGTTTTGCAGGCGAACCGTGACTTCTCCCTGGCTCTCTGTGGAACCGCTGATGGCGTTCACGGAATAAAGCACCATCTCTGCCCCGCTTTTGACATGGGTTTCAATGGCTTTGAGGGAGGCATCGACGGGGCCATTGCCATCCGATTCACCCCGGACCTCCTTGCCGTCCACAGTGAAAACAACCGTCGCCTGCGGGCGCTCGCCGGTTTCGCTGTGCTGGGACAGCGACACAAAACCGTACTGCTCTTTCTCATGGGTGAGGCTTTCGTCACTGACCAGCGCGAGAATGTCTTCATCGAAAATTTCGCTCTTGCCATCGGCCAATTCCTTGAAGCGCGCAAAAGCGGCATTGGTGTCGGCTTCGCTGTCCATCTGGATGCCGAGGTCCTGCAGGCGCTGCTTGAAGGCATTGCGGCCGCTGAGCTTGCCCAGCACCATCTTGTTGGAACTCCAGCCCACGTCTTCGGCACGCATGATCTCGTAGGTCTCGCGCGCCTTCAGCATGCCGTCCTGATGAATGCCGG
Organism: Polaromonas sp.; assembly: GCF_049790275.1. Lineage (GTDB taxonomy): Bacteria > Pseudomonadota > Gammaproteobacteria > Burkholderiales > Burkholderiaceae_C > Polaromonas. The sequence continues at coordinate 15,067 of NZ_JBAQYR010000076.1, read as the reverse complement.
AAGCGTGTGCAAATGCGTTGGCACCCACCACAGCCTTGTTCGGCTGGACCACAAACCCGGTGGTCTGGCTGACCATGCGGCTCGCCGCCACGATATGAACGGGATCGATGTTCATGTCGAGGTTGAAATAATCCCGGCGCGTCTTCACGGCCATGACGATCTCTTCAAGCGAACAGTTGCCGGCCCGCTCGCCAAGGCCGTTGATCGTGCATTCCACCTGCCGCGCACCGCCAATCTTCACACCTGCCAGCGAATTGGCGACAGCCATGCCGAGGTCATTGTGGCAATGCACTGACCAGATGGCCTTGTCACTGTTGGGGACGCGCTCGCGCAGCGTCTTGATGAAGTTGCCGTAGAGCTCGGGGACGGCGTAGCCCACGGTGTCGGGCACGTTGATCGTGGTCGCACCTTCGGCGATCACGGCCTCGATGACGCGGCACAGGAAGTCGACATCGCTGCGGTAACCGTCTTCCGGGCTGAACTCGACATCGGCCACCAGGTTGCGCGCAAAACGCACCGAGAGTTTGGCCTGCTCGAGCACCTGCTCCGGACTCATGCGCAGTTTCTTTTCCATGTGCAGCGCACTGGTCGCAATAAACGTATGGATGCGGGCACTCTTGGCGCCCTTGAGCGCTTCCGCCGCACGCGAGATATCGCGGTCGTTGGCGCGCGACAGCGAACAGATGGTGGAATCCTTGATGGTGTTGGCAATCGCCTGGACCGCTTCAAAATCGCCATTGGAGCTTGCGGCAAAACCAGCCTCGATCACATCGACTTTCAGGCGTTCGAGCTGACGGGCAATGCGCAGCTTCTCATCGCGCGTCATGGACGCACCGGGCGACTGCTCGCCGTCGCGCAAAGTGGTGTCGAAAATAATCAGTTTGTCGGTCATGGCTGGCTCCTGCTTCGTGCTTGCTGTAAGTCGTTGGATGTTGCTCAACCCGCCATATTAACGGCGGCGTCCTTTGGGGCGCTGGCGCGCTGCAGGCCGGAGACGATGGCCTTGAGTGACGCCGACACGATGTTGCCGTCCATGCCGACGCCGAACAGCGTCCGTCCGTTGATGCGCAGCTCCAGGTAGGCCACTGCCTGCGCCGCGGCGCCTGAGCCGATGGCGTGTTCGTGGTAGTCCAGCACACGCACCGCATGGCTGGTGGCACTGTTGAGTCCGGCCACAAAGGCGTCAATTGGGCCGGTGCCTGCGCCCGTCACGTGGTGGACCGCATCGTTGATCCGGACATCGGCCCGAATGTTGAAAGATTTTTCGCCTGCGGCTGTGACAAGCTCCTCGCTGACCAGGTGCTGCGGTGCCTGGGTACTTTGCACGCCGTATTCCTTTTCAAACAGCGCAAACAGGTCCTGCGCCGTCAGTTCCTTGCCGGTCGCATCCATCACGCCCTGCACCACCTGGCTGAACTCAATCTGAAGGCGGCGCGGGAGCTCGAGGCCAAATTCGCTTTCGAGCAGGTAGGCGATGCCACCCTTCCCCGACTGGCTGTTCACGCGAATCACCGCCTCGTAGCTGCGGCCCAGGTCTTTCGGGTCAATCGGCAGGTAGGGCATGTCCCAGATGTCATCGTCCTTTCGCGCGGCAAAGGCTTTTTTGATGGCGTCCTGGTGCGAGCCTGAAAAAGAGGTGTAGACCAGGTCTCCGGCATACGGATGGCGCGGGTGCACAGGCAACTGGTTGCAATGCTCGACGGTGCGGCGAATCTCATCGATTTCCGAGAAGTCCAGGCCAGGTGCGACACCCTGGGTGTAGAGATTGAGCGCGATGTTGACCAGATCGACGTTGCCGGTGCGTTCGCCATTGCCGAACAGGCAGCCCTCGATCCGATCAGCGCCCGCCATCAGGGCAAATTCCCCGGCAGCAGTCCCGGTGCCCCGATCGTTGTGCGGATGCACCGACAGCACGATCGCATCGCGCCGCGCCAGATGGCGATGCATCCACTCCATCATGTCGGCAAAGATGTTGGGCGTGGAATGTTCGACCGTCGACGGCAGGTTGATGATGCACTTGCGCGCGGGTGTGGGCTGCCAGACCCCGGTGACGGCATCAACCACCCGCTTCGAAAACTCAAGCTCGGTGCCGGACCACATCTCCGGCGAATACTGGAATGTCCACTGCGTGCCCGGCTGCGCAGCAGCCAGCTCGCTGAACAGCCGGGCGTTGTCGGTCGCGAGTTTGACGATCTCGTCCTCATCCATGCCGAGCACCACGCGACGCATGACCGGCGCAGTGGCATTGTAGAGATGCACGATAGCGCGCGGCGCGCCCTGCAAGGCTTCAAAGGTGCGGCGGATCAGCGGCTCGCGGGCCTGGGTCAGCACCTGGATGGTGACATCGTCCGGAATCAGGTGGCCGTCGATGAGCCGGCGCAGGAAATCAAATTCGACCTGCGACGCCGAAGGAAAACCCACTTCGATTTCCTTAAAGCCGATTTTTACCAAGGTCTCGAACATCCTGAGCTTGCGCGGGATGTCCATGGGCTCGATCAGGGCCTGGTTGCCGTCACGCAGGTCCACGCTGCACCAGACCGGCGCCCGGGTCAGCACCACATCCGGCCAACTGCGGTCGGCGAGGTGAACCGGAGCAAAGGACCTGTATTTGCTTGAAGGTGTTTTCAACATGTTGATCTCATCCACTGTGACATTCAAAACCCAGCAACCCAAAGAAAAACGGCCCGTTGCTGGTGCAAACGGGCCGTTGAATTGGGTGTACGCGTGCGCGCTACCGTCTCCGCCCGTTGGCAGATAGCAGCAGTGCTAGCGAAATCTTGTTCATGTCTGGCAATGTATCACAAAAATCTTCAGGGGCCATGGTCAATGATCTGAGCCGCGTCGCCTATTTGTGCAGGCCGCGTTCGTCCGGCTCATCGGTCGAGGTGGAAATCACGCTGGTCTGCTGGCCCTTGGCCTTGCGCCAGCCGTACAGCACATAGCCGGAAAAACCGTAGATGACAAACAGACCGAACATGACGGTCGGCGGATCGATGTTGATCACGGCGATGCCCAGGGCAATCAGCACAATCACTACAAAGGGAACACTGCGCTTGAGGCTGAGGTCCTTGAAGCTGTAAAACGGCACGTTGGTGACCATGGTCAGACCCGAATACAAAGTCAGCGCAAACATGAACCAGCGAACTTCCTCGCCGCGCACGCCGGCTTCAGTCATCAGCCAGATGAAGCCCGCAACCAGCGCGGCGGCCGCCGGTGAAGGCAGGCCCTGGAAAAACCGCTTGTCCACAACGGCGGTGTTGACGTTGAACCGGGCCAGCCGCAACGCGGCGCAGGCGCAATACACAAACGCGGCAATCCAGCCCCAGCGGCCCAGGCTGGTCAAGGCCCAGACATAGGCAATCAATGCAGGCGCCGCGCCAAAAGACACCATGTCGGAAAGCGAATCCATCTGCTCGCCAAACGCGCTCTGGGTATTGGTCATGCGCGCCACGCGGCCATCGAGGCTGTCGAGCACCATGGCACAGAAGACGCCGATCGCCGCCTGGTCGAAACGGCCATTCATGGCCATCACAATGGCGTAGAAGCCGCCAAACAACGCTGCCAGCGTGAACAGGTTAGGCAGGATGTAGATGCCCTTGCGCCGCTTGCGCGGAACGAGGTCATCAGGCTCCTGCGCGGCGTCGTGACCGTCATGCATGCCGGATGCTCCCGGTATCAGGACCGTTTTCGCGCCAGGCGTGCTGCGTCGATAGTGAATGATTCATGTTACGAGGATACCAAACGAAGAGCACCAGAAATGAAAAAAGCCGCGCAAATGTCTTGCACGGCTTGAGGACTGGACCAGACGGGGCCGGTAAGCCCCGCCGGGTATCAGTTGCGGGTCTGGTCGACCAGCTTGTTCTTGGCGATCCAGGGCATCATGGCGCGCAGTTTTTCGCCCACGATTTCTATCTGGTGCTCCGAATTGAGGCGACGGCGGCTCAACAGGGTTGGCGCACCGGCCTGGTTTTCCAGCAGGAAGCTCTTGGCGTATTCGCCGGTCTGGATGTCCTTCAAGCACTTGCGCATGGCTTCTTTCGTGGCCGAGGTCACGATGTTCGGGCCGGTCACGTACTCGCCGTATTCGGCGTTGTTGGAGATCGAGTAGTTCATGTTGGCGATGCCGCCTTCATAAATCAGGTCGACGATCAGCTTGAGCTCGTGCAGGCACTCGAAGTAGGCCATTTCCGGCGCATAACCTGCTTCCACCAGCGTCTCGAAACCAGCCTTGATCAGCTCGACGGTACCGCCGCACAACACGGCCTGCTCGCCGAACAGGTCGGTCTCGGTTTCTTCGCGGAAGTTGGTCTCGATGATGCCGGCCTTGCCGCCGCCATTGGCCATGGCGTAGCTCAAGGCCAGATCGCGGGCCTTGCCGCTCTTGTCCTGATGCACCGCCACCAAGTGGGGCACGCCGCCGCCCTGGGTGTAGGTGTTGCGCACCGTGTGGCCAGGCGCTTTGGGAGCCACCATCCAGACGTCGAGGTCGGCGCGCGGGATCACGGCGCCGTAGTGCACGTTGAAGCCGTGGGCAAATACCAGCGAGGCGCCCTGCTTGATGTTGGGGGCCACGTCATTGGCATAGACCTTGCCAATCTGCTCATCCGGCAGCAGGATCATCACGACATCGGCCGCCTTGACGGCATCCGCCACTTCAGCGACCTTGAGGCCGGCTTTCTCGACCTTGGGCCACGACGCCCCACCCTTGCGCAAACCAACAACGACCTTGACACCGCTGTCGTTCAGGTTTTGTGCATGGGCATGCCCCTGGCTGCCGTAACCGATGATGGCGACGGTCTTGCCCTTGATCAGGCTCAGGTCGCAGTCTTTGTCGTAATAAACTTTCATTTCTTTCTCCGAAAATATCGTTGAGGGGTTCTGGCGAAAATGCCCTTCGACAGGCTCAGGGCGAACGGTAAACACACATCGCCACTTCCGTCCGTTCGCGTTGAGCCTGTCGAAACGCGCGCACGGACAACTGAAAATCAGACTCTGAGAATTCTCTCGCCCCGGCCAATGCCGCTGGAGCCGGTACGCACAGTCTCCAGGATCGCGCTGCGATCGATCGCTTCGAGGAATGCGTCGTTCTTGGACTGGTCGCCGGTCAGCTCGATCGTGTAACTTTTTTCCGTCACGTCGATGATCCGCCCGCGGAATATATCAGCCATGCGTTTCATCTCCTCGCGCTCCTTGCCGACGGCGCGCACCTTGACCATCATGAGTTCGCGCTCGGTGTAGGAACCTTCAGTCAGGTCCACCACCTTGACGACTTCGATGAGCCGGTTCAGGTGTTTGGTAATCTGCTCGATCACGTCGTCGGAGCCGGTGGTCTGCAATGTCATGCGGGACAGTGACGGATCTTCCGTCGGCGCCACGGTCAGGGATTCAATGTTGTAGCCGCGGGCCGAAAAAAGGCCGACGACCCGGGAGAGCGCGCCGGGCTCGTTCTCCATCAGGACTGCAATGATGTGTTTCATGGTGAATTGATTCCTCTTTTCGGTGCCCTCCCCGCCCGGCGGTAACCGGACAGCTTGGCAGCCAATAGATTCTTCTGATTTGTCATGCCGGACCAGTCCGGCATCCATCCTGGCGCACCAGGATGGCGGCGGGTCAACCCCGCCACGACAGGCTTTGTTGTTTACAGGTCTTCGGACCCCAGCAGCATTTCGGTGATGCCCTTGCCGGCCTGCACCATCGGGAACACGTTCTCGGTGGGGTCGGTGCGGAAGTCCATGAACACGGTGCGGTCCTTGAGCTTGCGGGCTTCACGCAGGGCCGGTTCGACGTCCTGCGGCTTTTCAATCAGCATGCCGACGTGGCCATAGGCTTCAGCCAGCTTCACAAAATTGGGAAGCGCGTCCATGTAGCTGCTGCTGTAGCGGCCGGCGTATTCGACTTCCTGCCACTGGCGCACCATGCCCAGGTAGCGGTTGTTCAGCGAAACAATCTTGATCGGCGTGTTGTACTGCAGGCAGGTCGAAAGCTCCTGGATGCACATCTGCACCGAGCCTTCGCCGGTAATGCAATAGACCTCGCTGTCGGGCTTGGCCAGCTTGATGCCCATGGCGTAGGGAATACCGACGCCCATGGTACCCAGGCCGCCCGAGTTGATCCAGCGGCGCGGCTCATCGAACTTGTAATACTGGGCGGCCCACATCTGGTGCTGGCCGACGTCGGACGTGATGTAGGTGTCCGCGTCTTTGGTCATGTTCCAGAGCGTTTCAACCACGTACTGCGGCTTGATCACATCGCCCTTGCCCAGGCTGTATTTCATGCAGTCTCGGGCACGCCAGGCTTCAATCGTTTCCCACCAGCCGCCCAAGGCATTGCTGTCGGGTTTGAGGCCGGACTCCTTGATCATCGCGATCAATTCGGTCAACACGTCCTTGACGTCGCCGACGATAGGGATGTCCACCCGGACGCGTTTGGAAATGCTGGACGGATCGATGTCAATGTGGATGATCTTGCGTTCGTTCTGCGCAAAGTGCTTGGGGTTGCCGATCACGCGGTCGTCGAACCGCGCGCCGACAGCCAGCAGCACGTCGCAATGCTGCATGGCGTTGTTGGCTTCGATTGTGCCGTGCATGCCCAGCATGCCGAGGAATTTCCTGTCGCTGGCCGGGTAGGCACCCAGGCCCATCAACGTATTGGTGCAGGGGTAACCCAGCATGTCCACCAGTGTGCGCAATTCCTGCGAGGCATTGCTCAGCAACACGCCACCACCGGTGTAGATGTAGGGCCGCTTGGCCGACATCAACAATTGCAGTGCCTTGCGGATCTGGCCGCCGTGACCCTTGCGCACAGGGTTGTAGGAACGCATTTCCACGCTTTGGGGGTAACCGGTGTACAGCGTCTTGTTGAAGGAAACGTCCTTGGGAATGTCCACCACCACTGGGCCCGGCCGGCCGCTGCGTGCAATGTGGAAAGCCTTCTTCAGGGTCTCGGCCATCTGGCGCACGTCCTTGACCAGGAAGTTGTGCTTGACGATGGGCCGCGTGATGCCGACCGTATCGCACTCCTGGAAGGCATCCAGGCCAATGGCGTGTGTCGGCACCTGACCGGTGATGATCACCATCGGGATGCTGTCCATGTAGGCCGTGGCGATGCCGGTGACCGCATTGGTCACGCCGGGGCCGGAAGTGACCAGCGCCACGCCAATGTCACCGGTGGCTCGGGCATAACCGTCGGCTGCATGCACAGCGGCCTGCTCGTGGCGCACCAGGATATGCTGGATGGTGTCCTGCTTGTAAAAAGCATCGTAAATGTGCAGGACGGCACCGCCCGGATAACCCCAGACGTGTTTGACGCCTTCCGCCTGCAGCGCCTTGACGAGGATTTCCGCGCCACGAAGTTCCTGGGGAGGGGGGTTGGCAGATGCTGCCGCTGCCGAAGCAAGCTCGGCTTTTGTGATTTCCATGATGAACCTTTGTGAATTTCTCTGACGAAATACCTTGGGTGCCTCTTCGCCCACTCTTGTGGAGTAGCGTCAAGACTTGAGGCCAAAACCATGGGCGGAAACATATCCCGCCGAGCCATGACCCGTTTGCTGTTTGAATTGCAAGTCGCATTATGGCATCAGGCGACGGCCATTGGCAGGGGAAACCGAAAAAGTCCGGACGAAGCCCTCCTTGATGCGATAATTTTCCCCATTTGGGTGCTTCCACGGCACCCGCAAGCACAACAATGACTGCGCTGGGACAAATCGGGACTCCAACCCTTGGCAACTGAACAAGAACTTTCCGATTTCCTGAAAAACGTTGAAAAACGCGCTTTCAAGCGCAGCGTCTACCACGTGCGTGACGACGAAGCCGCGCTCGACATCGTTCAGGACAGCATGATGAAGCTGGCCCAGCACTACGGGGACAAGCCGGCGGCCGAATTGCCCATGCTGTTCCAGCGCATCCTGTCGAACACGACGCTGGACTGGTTCCGCCGCCGCAAGACCCGCAACGCCCTGTTTTCCAACATGAGCGACTTCGAATCTGCCGGGGACGATGGCGATTTCGATCTGCTTGAAACTTTAGAGACCTCAACCAACTCTGAGGGAACAGAAAGCGCCCAGGACGCCACCGAGCGGGCTCAGATCTTGCGGGAGATTGAAATCGAGATCAAGGAGCTGCCCGGCCGTCAACGGGAAGCGTTTCTGATGCGTTACTGGGAAGAGTTGGACGTGGCCGAAACGGCTGCTGCCATGGGTTGCTCCGAAGGCAGCGTGAAAACACATTGCTCCAGAGCCGTTCATGCACTCAGCAAGGCCTTGTCCGCCAAGGGAATAAAACTATGAATCATTCACCGCGAAACCGCACCGAAATACTGCAAGACCGCTACGGCCTGAAAACGGCGTCCTACCTGTCCGCCGGCGTCGCCGACCTTCCCTACGATATTTCCGAGCGCCTGCGTGCGGCGCGCGTTCAGGCCCTTGCCGTGCGCAAGCTTGCCAAAGTCCAGGCCGCACCGGTTGCAGCCGGTACAGGAACAGGTGCAACCCTGACCTGGGGCTCGGACGAAGGTTTCAGCCTGTGGAGCCGGATTGGTTCGGTGCTGCCGCTGGTTGCCTTGGTCGTGGGGCTGCTGGTCATCCATTCCCTGCAAGCCGACAGTTTTGTCGATGAACTGGCTGAAGTGGACTCTGCCCTGCTGACCGACGATCTGCCGCCCGCCGCCTTCTCGGATCCGGGGTTTCTGCAATTTCTCAAAACCAGCCTCTGAAAGCCGGAACCGGCCTGCCCCTGCCTGAAACAAAGACTGAGCTGATGACCGCGCCAACCAATCTCCAGCCCGCAAAGATGCTGAATCCTGCTGGCCTGATCCCGACCGGAGGGCTGCTGGCGAGCCTGCTGCTTGCCCTTTGCACGACCGGAACAAGCGCCCAGACCACAGGGCCGGCCGCCGTACCACCCGCTCCGTCCAAAACGCTGGTGGCGCAGGCCGCCTCAGGCCCAAGCTGGGCCGAGCTCACTGCGGCGCAGCGCGAGATTCTCAAGCCGTTGGCACCCACATGGCCTTCCCTGAGCCAGGGTCACAAGCGCAAATGGCTGCAAATGGCCAAGGGCTATCCGACCCTGTCTGTGGAAGAGCAGGCCAAGATGCAGGGCCGGATGAAGGAATGGGTCGCCCTCACTCCCCAGCAACGCGCCCAGGCCCGGCTTAATTTTGCAAAAACCAAAGAGCTGTCCCAGGAGTTGAGCGCCGAGGAAAAACAAGCCAAATGGCAGGCCTACCAGGCGCTCAGTGACGAGGAAAAACGCAAACTTGCCGCCAAGGCGCCGCGTCGGCCGGTGGGCGCCGCGCCGGCCGCCAAACCGGTTGCGCCGCAAAAACTGGCCACGGTGCCAGCCCGTGCGGACAAGCAAAAGGGCAAACCAGCCCCTAAAATGGCGGTTTCGCAGCCAGTCGCAGACCAGCCCGGCGGAACACCCGCTGCAGCAACGGCCTCCACGCCCCAGTAGCGCGAGCCCCTTTGGTCCACCCAACCGGGTGGAACCGAGGCAAGGCCGGTTTCGTTCACGGTGTTGCGGTACCCCATCCGTTCCCACTCGAGTCCCTCCTTGACAACCCTTCAAGCCGCCTCCCTCCCCACCCCCTCACTTCGGCGTCGCATGGCCTGCTGGCTTTATGAGGGCATGCTGATGTTCGGCGTCGTGTTTGTTGCCGATTACCTGTTCAGTACCTTGAGCCAGACACGCAACGCCATGGACAACCGCAATGCCCAGCAGGCCTTTTTGTTCGTGGTGTTCGGCATCTATTTCGTCTGGTTCTGGGCCAAGGGACAGACTCTGGCCATGAAAACCTGGAATATCCGTCTGACTGACCTGCAGGGTCGCGCTGTGAGCCAGAAACGTGCCTTTGTGCGCTACGCCCTGAGCTGGCTGTGGTTTTTGCCGCCGCTGGCCCTGAGCTGGCTGCTGGGCCTGGACGTCCGGCAGGCCCTGGTGCTGGCTGGCGGATGGATCGCCATCTGGGCGATCCTGTCGCGCTTCCATCCGGACCGGCAGTTCTGGCACGATGCGCTGGCTGGCACGCGGCTGGTCTCCAGCCTGCCAGTCAAGGCACCAGCCCAAACCGCCTGATCGCCGGTGCAGCACCCGCCATGCAAGAGCCGCATCAAACTGCCACACAGCCGCGCCACAATCGGGCCATGCCTCCATCCACCTCCTCTGACCCGCTCCAGGCTTATCCGGCAGTGACAGCCGAAGCCCCTGTCAATCCGCAGAAAGACCGCAAGGGCCTGAACCGTGTCTGGCATGCGCTGGGCTACTCGGTGGCCGGCTTGCGTGCCGGCTGGCACGAAACGGCATTCCGCCAGGAAGCCATCGCCTCCCTGGTGCTGGTTCCTGCCGCGCTCTGGCTGGGCCGCAGCTGGGTTGAAACCGTGCTGCTGGCCGGCTCGGTGGTGCTGGTGATGATCATCGAGCTGCTCAACACCGGCATAGAAACTGCCATCGACCGCATCGGCCCCGAGTGGCATGACCTGTCCAAACGCGCCAAGGACATGGGCAGCGCGGCCGTGCTGCTGAGCCTGCTGCTGTGTGCCGGCACCTGGGCCCTGGCCTTGTTCCAGAGGTTTTTCGCATGACACCGGCTTTTTCGGTCTGCGTTTATTGCGGCTCGCGCCCGGGTGTCGATCCTTCCTTTGCAGAAACGGCACGCCGTGTCGGCACATGGATCGGTGAACACGGCGGCCAGCTGGTGTATGGCGGCGGGCGCAACGGCCTGATGGGCATCGTGGCTGATGCCACGCTGGCGGCCAGCGGGCGGGTGATTGGCGTCATTCCGAAAGCGCTGGTGGAAAAGGAATGGGCGCACACCGGCTGCACCGAATTGCACATCGTGGACACCATGCATGAGCGAAAACGCATCATGGCCGAACATGCCGACGCCTTTCTGTCGCTGCCCGGCGGCATAGGCACGCTGGAGGAGTTTTTCGAGGTCTGGACATGGCGCCAGCTCGGCTACCACGCCAAGCCGGTGGGCCTGCTCAACCTGAACGGTTATTACGCCGAGCTGCTGGCTTTTCTGGCCTCATCGGTGAAAAGCGGCTTCATGAGCGACTGGCAGATGGAACTGATCCATGTCGGCAGCGAGCCCGAGGCCCTGTTGCAACAACTGGTTCAGGTCGCCGGCATGGCGCCCGAAGGCTTGCGGCTGGATCAGATTTAACGCACCCGCAGACCCGGCTCCCTGTCTTGACCAGCCGGGGCCGCGGGACTGGCTTCGCCAGACCGCAGGCGCAGCGGCCCCCTCGAGGGGCAGCGCATTACACGAAGTGAAAAGCGTGGGGGCTCAAACTGCAGCTTCGTCCTCTTCCCCGGTGCGGATGCGCACCACGCGTTCGACACTGGTGATGAAGATCTTGCCGTCGCCGATCTTGCCGGTGCGGGCAGCACGCACAATGGCGTCCACGCAGCGCTCCACATCGTCGGTTTTGACCACCACTTCCACCTTGACCTTGGGCAGAAAGTCCACAACATATTCGGCACCGCGGTACAACTCGGTGTGGCCCTTCTGGCGGCCGAAGCCCTTGACTTCCGTCACGGTCAACCCGGTCACGCCGCATTCGGCCAGGGCCTCCCGGACTTCTTCCAGCTTGAAGGGCTTGAGGACGGCGGTAATTTGTTTCACTGACTATCTCCGTTGGTTTTAAAAATTAGGCCCCCACGCTTTTCACTTCGTGTAATGCGCTGCCCCCGAGGGGGCCGCTGCGCCTGCGGCCCGGCAAGGCCGGTTCCGCGGCCCCTGCTGGCTTGGGAACTATTGAAATTTGTTGGTAATAGGATAGCGCCAATCCTTGCCGAAGCTTCGGTGGGTAACCCGAATACCCACCGGGGCCTGTCGCCGTTTGTACTCATTGATCTTGATGAGGCGGGTCACTCGCTCGACCACCGCGGGGTCAAAGCCCGCGGCGATGATGTTTTCCATGCTTTCGTCGTTCTCCATGTAGCGCTGCAAAATCGCGTCCAGCACCTCGTAGGGCGGCAGGCTATCCTGGTCGGTCTGGTCGGCGCGCAGCTCGGCGCTAGGCGGCCGCGTGATGATGCGCTCCGGAATCGGGTTGCTGCCGGTGCCGTAGGGGTCGTTCCGGTTGCGCCACTCGACCAGCCGGAACACCGTGGTTTTCAGCAGGTCCTTGATGACAGCGAAACCGCCTGCCATGTCACCGTACAGGGTGCAATAACCGGTCGCCATCTCGCTCTTGTTGCCGGTGGTCAGCACGATGGAGCCGAACTTGTTGGACAGCGCCATCAGGAACACCCCCCGGATGCGCGCCTGGATGTTTTCCTCGGTCGTGTCCTCCGCCAGGCCCTTGAACTCGCCGGCCAGCGAGGCCTTGAAGGCCTCAAATTCCGGAATGATGGAAATCTCGTCGTAGCGCACCTTCATGCGCGCCGCCATCTCGCGTGCGTCGATCCAGGAGATGTCGGCTGTGTAGGGTGAAGGCATCATGACCGTGCGCACCTTGTCGGCGCCCAGCGCATCCACAGCAATCGCCAGCACCAGCGCCGAATCGATGCCGCCGGACAGCCCCAGAATGGCGCCGGGAAAACCGTTTTTACCCAGATAGTCGCGCACGCCCAGCACCAGGGCGTCCCACAGGTCAGCTTCGGGGCTGCGTTCAGGAGCGCAATCTGCTACCAGTTTGATAGCTGCTGGCGCCCGCTCCACCTGGGCTACAAACATATTTTCCTTGAAACTTTCAGCGCGGCCGGCCAGTGCGCCATCGGCCTGCAGGGCAAACGAATGGCCTTCAAAGACGATTTCGTCCTGGCCGCCGACCAGGTGCGCATAAATCAGGGGCAGGCCGGTGGCAAGCACACGTTCGTGCATCATGAGTTCGCGCTCGCCGCCCTTGCCCACATGAAAGGGGGAGGCATTGATGACCGCCAGCAGCTCGGCGCCGGCCTCTTTCGCCAACCGCGCCGGCTCTTCGAACCAGGCGTCTTCGCAGATCAGCAGGCCGATCTTGACCGCCCCGGCGCCTTCGCCGGCTTCAAACACGCAGACGCCCTGCCCCGGCGTGAAATAACGCCGCTCGTCGAACACCTGGTAGTTGGGCAATTCGCGCTTGGCATAGGTGTCGACGATGAGCCCTTCGCGCAGCACCCGGGCGGCATTATGCCGCTGCTGCACTTCCACACTTTTGGTGCGACGGCCCTTGCCGCTGTCGCCGTGGGTGGGGGTGCCCACCACCACGGTGAGCCCTTTTAACCCGGCGAGTTCGCGGGCCACCAGATTCACGGCATCATCACAGGCTTGGATGAAGGAACGGCGCAGGAACAGGTCTTCGGCCGCGTAGCCGCAGATCGCCATCTCGGGCGTCAGCAGCAGCCGCACGCCCTCGGCATAGGCCGCGCGGGCGGCTTCGATGATTTTTTGCGCATTGCCCGGCATGTCGCCAACGCAATAGTTCAACTGGGCAACGCAGATTTTGAGAGTCATGAAAAAGAAAAATACGGTTGGTGCTGTGGCTGAAAACGATTATGTCATTCGTGTGCTGGACTCGCCCGGCCAGGTCGATGCTGCCAGCTGGAATGCCCTGCTGGCCCTTCAGGATCCGGCCGGTGGGCTGAATCCCTTCATGCGCCACGAGTACCTCGCCGCCATGTTCGAAAGCAGCAGTGCCACGCCGGCCACCGGATGGACGGCACGTTTTGTCACGCTCTCCGAAGGCCCGCAGCTGGTAGGCGCCTGCGCCCTCTATCTCAAGGACCATTCCTACGGCGAATACGTGTTCGACCACGCCTGGGCCAACGCCTACCACCAGCACGGGCTGCCCTACTACCCCAAGGCACTGGTGGCGCCGCCTTTCACGCCCGTGCCCGGCCCGCGCCTGCTGGCGCGCGATGCCGCAACCCGCACGCTGCTGGTCCAGGCCCTGGTGGCCTGGTGCGCGGAAGAAGGCCTGTCCTCGCTGCACCTGCTGTTTGCCAGCGATCCCGATGTAGCCGCGTGCGAGGAAGCTGGCCTGATGCTCCGGCACAACGTGCAGTTTCATTGGACTGGACCGCCCGGCGGCTACCGCGATTTCGACGACTTCCTGATGTCGCTGAACCAGGAGAAGCGCAAGAAAATCCGCCAGGAGCGGCGCAAGGTGCTTGATGCCGGCGTCCGCTTCCGCTGGTCATTGGGCGCGAGCATCAGCAACGCCGACTGGGATTTTTTCTACCGCTGCTACGAACGCACCTATTACGAACACGGCAACGCGCCCTACCTGAGCCGCGACTTTTTCCGGCGCATGCAGGCCACCATGCCGGAGAACTGGCTGCTGTTTGTGGCGGAACGCGAAGGTCGCCCCCTCGCTACGAGTTTGATAGCTGTCAGCGCAGACGACATAAGGGCTGGAGGCCAATTTTCCTCTGAAATCCCGGCCAGAGTCGCGTACGGCCGTTATTGGGGCGCACTCGAGCGGGTCGACTGCCTGCACTTTGAAGCCTGTTATTACCAGCCGCTGCAGTGGTGCATTGAACACGGCTACCAGCGCTTCGAAGGCGGCGCCCAGGGCGAGCACAAAATGGCGCGCGCCCTGCTCCCGGTCAAGACTACCAGTGCCCACTGGCTTGCACACCCGGCTTTTGCAGATGCCGTCGAGCGCTTCCTCGAACGGGAGGGCGAAGGCATTGCCAGCTACATGGAAGAGCTGGAACAGCGCAACCCGTTCCGGCAGATGCGATCATGACGGCCGCTACTGTATTCATAGCTGCTTGCGCCCGAATCGTCTGGGCTGGAAGCTTGTTTGTCATGTAGCGTTGCCTGCTTTAAGCTCGCTCCCATGTCTGCGTTCACCCCCTTGACCCTCCCTTCCGGCGTGACAGTTACCGAAGCCCCTTCCTCACCCTTGGGTCGGGCCCACGCCCGCCGCCTGCGCGAGATTTACCGCTCGGCTGGCTGGCCCTGCCAGGACCTGCTCGAGATCGAACTGCTGGCCGCCGGCCTGCTCGAGCGTGTCGCCAGCCCGGCTGGCCATGAAACCCTGCGCGTGACCGATGCCGGCATCACCTGCCTGGCGGGCGCGCTGGTGCGGAACCGGGCGGCCCTGTCGGCGCACGAAGCCCTGGTGGAACGTGTGGCC
>NZ_JBAQYR010000075.1:0-20811 GCF_049790275.1 Polaromonas sp. | reverse complement strand
CCTGTTTCCCATGTGTCCAGTCCATACACGTCGCCAAGAGAAAGTAAGTAAAGAGAAGGCGACCCGATGGTCTGGGTCCCTTCGCTTCGCTACGGGCAGTCTGCGGTGCTCGACAAAAGCGGGGTCTCGCTCGAACTCGGCTTCGCCGCAGACAATCGCGAGCCCTGATCCGCTTTTGCCTGCGCTCCTCGGCCCAGCCCGACGGGTTGGGGGGAACGAATGCAGGGAGACATGACGCGCGTTGCGCGTCATGTCGGACTCAACAGACCGACATGTTTTCACGCGAGCGCAGCACGGCCACATGAAGCTCCCCGCCATCGCCCAGCGGGGCGAGGGAGGGTCGGGGGGAGGGAGTGGGGAGTCTGTCCTACTGTCCCGAGCAAACCGTAGACGCAGCGTGATGCAGCCGCAGTTAAACCGGCAATCCCCGAAACTTCAGCGCGGCCTGGCGGATCACTTCAGCCAGCAGGTTTTCCTTGCTCTGCAACTCGCGTAGCCAGCGCGCATCATTGTTCGACAGCTCGACGCTGCTGCGCAGCAGGTGGATGCCGCTGCTGGCGCCGAGCGGGCCGGCGTGCGGGCCGATCTTGTCCATGGTCATCAGGATGTGGTCGCGCAGGGCCATGTGTTCGCCGGTGGCCGGATCCACATAAACGGCTTCCAGCCCGAAGCGGCAGGCCTGGAAACGGTTGTAGGTGTAGACCAGGTAGTCGTCTTCGGTGGGCATGAAGGGCTGGTCGTTCATGAACCATGACGCCAGCGACTGCACATAACCCGACAGTGCCGCCGCCCGTCCTATCGTCAGCGGTGTGTCGAACACGCGGATCTCGATGGTGCCGAACTCGGGCTTGGGCCGGATGTCCCAGTAAAAATCCTTCATGCTGCGGACCACGCCGGTACGCGTCATTTTCTCGAAATAAACCGTGAAGTCGTCCCAGGTCAGCGCCAGCGGCGCGCGGCCCGACAGCGGAAAGGCAAACACTGAGTTGAGCCGCGCCGAATCAAACGCGGTGTCCTGCGCCTGCACATAGGGCGAGGACGCCGACAGCGCAATGAAATGCGGGATGTAGCGCGACATGCGGTGCAGCGTCAGCAGCGCGGTGTCGGCATCGGGGCAGCCCACGTGCACGTGCTGCCCGAAAATCGTGAATTGCTTGGACAGGTAGCCGTACAGCTCGGACAGCTCGCGAAAGCGCGGCTTGTCGTAAATGCGGCGCTCGTGCCATTGCTGGAAGGGGTGCGTGCCGCCGCCCACCACCGCGATGTTGAGCTTGTCGGCGCTTTTGACGAGTGCGTCGCGGATCTGCGTGAGCTGGCCCAGCACTTCCGAGGAAGACTGGCAGACCCCGGTGGAGACCTCGATCATGCTCGAGGTCATCTCGGGCACCACACTGCCGGGCAGCGGGATCTTGCCCATCAGGCGCAGCATGTCCTCGGCATAGGGGGCCAGGTCGTAGTCATGGGTGTTGACGAGCTGCAGTTCCAGCTCGACGCCCAGCGACAGCGCGGCTGATTTCTGGAAGGGCTCGAGCCCGCTGGGGGCCGGATGAATACCAGTGTGCTTACTCACGAAGGTCTCCTGCGGTTGAATTGCTGAAGGGCCTGGGCGCCCAGGGCCTGGAGCTTTCGCCGGCACGGTGGATGGCAAAGGTGGACAGGATGGCACCCAGCACTTCCATCAGCAAAATGGCGGGCAGCGCGATGCTGGCGATGCGCGGGCCGAGCGTGGACGATGCGGCAACAAACTGGGACACCAGCAGCAGTGCGACCGAGGACATCGGCGACATGGCGCAACTGACCCACAAGGCCTGCTTCCAGCTCGCGCCGCTGCCGACATTGCCGAGCGCGACACCTGTGATTTTGGCCAGGGCGCGGGCTGCCACCAGCGCCAGCACCAGGCCGGCGACCTGGCCGCTCCAGTCGGCCTGCGCCGCAACCACGGAAACCAGCACAAACATCAGCATGGTCAGCATCGCCGAAGCCGTACCCATCTGCCGCGGCCAGGACCAGGGCCGGGGATTGAGCTGCTTGAGCATCATGCCGCCCAGCAACGCAGCCAGTGGGGCAGAGCCGCCGAAGTGGGCTGCCAGCGCCGCCCCGGCGGCAATCAGGGCCAGCAGCAGGATGGCCGTGTTTTCGCTGGTGGGGCTCATCACGCGCAAGGCCGAGCGAAGGGCCAGCGCCAGGCCGGCGCCCACGACCACCGACAAGCCCAGCACCACCGCCACCGGGTAAAGGGTGTCGGTGAGGCTTTGGTCGGCGGTGTTCATCATGCCGGCGCGTGCGCTGCAGAAGGTCAGGGCATACAGCGTGCTCAGGGTGGACAGCACCATGGCCCGCTCGGTGACGGGGCCGGAGGCGCGGGTGTCCATGATGACGCGCGACAGCACGGCCGGCGAGGCGGCCATCGCCAGCAGGGCTAGCGGTTCGGCGACGGCTTCGCGCATGCCGAGAAATGTCAGGGTCCAGTACACAAAAAAGAAAGTCAGTGCCGATTCGGCCAGACTTTGCACCAGCACCATGGGGTTGTGGCGAAACCAGCGCAGTGGAATACGGCCGCCGGCTTCAAAGAGGACCACGGCCACGCCGAGCTCCAGCAGGAACAGGCCCGTGCCCTGCAGGGGCCAGGCGGCACCGGTGAACCCGGCAAAGCCGGCGAAGGCACCGACCGCTGAATAACCGACGACCTTGGGGATGCCGGCGTAGCGCAGCACC
Organism: Polaromonas sp.; assembly: GCF_049790275.1. Taxonomy (GTDB): domain Bacteria; phylum Pseudomonadota; class Gammaproteobacteria; order Burkholderiales; family Burkholderiaceae_C; genus Polaromonas. The sequence goes on along the minus strand of NZ_JBAQYR010000075.1, from coordinate 18,096 downwards.
AGGTGCCCGGTCAGGGCGGCCACGGCCAGCAGCATCGACCACTGCACGGTGGGCAGACCTGCCGAGGGCTTGATCCATTCGGCCCAGATGGCCATGACTTCATTCATGGATGAGTGTCTCCGCTGTTTAATTAATTGAAATTCATGCAGCTCCGCAGCAAGGCTTGTGCGGGTGCGCGGGTGAGGCAGGCGGTCGATGCGGCAGGGACAGCCAGGGGGCAAAGCTGGTTGAATTTACATCAATTCACGATTCGCGCCTGTAGGACAAGCACTGAGACCGCAGCGCCCGGGAGGCCTGGCAGCAGGCGCATCAGTCGGGAACGAAAAAACTCCGGGGCTTGCTGCGCCAGCGCGCCCAGATCGCCGCGCGAATGCGTGCGCGGTCCACCCCGCTGACGTTGTGCGCCTGCAGTGCCAGCCTGAACGCGAAATAAAAGCTCACGCCGAGATTGAGCGCACCGATCAGCGGAATGGCGGCGACGCACCACCAGAAGGCCGGTTGCCGCAACACCTCCCAGCCCAGCGCAGCGGCGGCAGCGGCCAGCTGGCCGGAAGACAGCGTGACATGGCGCACCTCCAGCTCGATCCCGAAAAAGCCGGTCATGGGCGGAATCAGTCCGAGCATGAACCCCAGCGCGATGTTGGAGGCAAAGCCGGAGATGTTGTCGCGCATGAAGTGGGCCCAGCGCCGGGCGCGGGGGATGCCCAGTGCCGCGGTGATGCGTGGGTTGTAGCGCATGGCCGAGGCCAGGTGATAAAGCACAAACCAGTTCTCGACCCAACCGCCGATGATGCTGGCGGCAAACAGCACCACGCCGGTGAAGGCCGCCCACAGCAGCGTGGGCCCGAGCAGGGTCAGGTCGTGCAGCACATGTTCGGCCGCTTTCGCGTCAATCATCGGGTGGCCCAGGGAGAACTGGATGGCCGCACTGATCAGCAGCACTACCGGCACCACCACCAGAACGTTGCCGAGCACGGCCGCCACCTGAGAACGCACCAGGTGGGTCACTTCAATGACGAACTCACTGACCGCTTCGCCGGTACGCAAATCCCTGAGCTTGGCGGCCATGGCCGGGGCGGTCATGGCCGGCTGTTTGGTGGCCAGCGTGAAGTGCATCAGCTGGATCAGCACAAAACTCGCGGCATACACCACGCTGGCCAGAAAGCCGCTCCAGAAGGCCGACAGTGCCAGCCCCACCACCATGAACTTGAGCAGCGTGGTGGCAGCGGTCAGGGCACCGCCCCCGGCCGCCTTGCCCAGCATGTTCATGTAGGCGGCGCGATCGCGCGTGATGTAGTGCTCGCCGGTTTCCGCGTCGCGTTCGGCCACCTTGGCTGCGAGCAGGCTGGAATTGCTGGCGATCAATGCGCGTATGCTGCGCCGCTCCCTGGCCAGCATCACCAGCCGGGCCAGCAACTGCATGGCGCTGCTGCCGGGCTTTTCAGCCAGCAGGCAGTCAAGCAGTTCGCGAATGCGCAGGATGCGTTCACGCAGCTGGCGCAGGCGAAACACCAGGCCGACCGAAATGCCATGTTCATCCAGATGGGTGTAAGCGGAGGATGCCGCACTGCGGCAGGCTTCCAGCCGGACCTTGAACCGATCCAGCGCCAGGTGCAGCGCGCCGCTGTCCGGTCCATGCGCCAGCATCGCGTCGCGTACTGCGTCGAGGTCCGATGCCAAGCCATGAAAGGGACGGGACTGCAGGGTCTGCGGGCTCATGCGCAGGCGCAGTTCGGGGGAAAAACCTGTGGCCCGAACCTGGCTGGTGCAATAAGTCAGCGCCTCCAGCAGCACGGCTTGCCAGTCCTGCAGCATCGTGCTGCCCGGACTCGGCTCCTTGTCTTCGGCTGCACCAAGGGGCGGTGCCGCGGGACTCAGCAAGGCTCCCAGCCGCGCCAGCATGGGTTCATCGAGCAGCTTGAGCCAGCGGGCGTCAAACGGCGTGGGAAACAGCAGCATGAACAATTCCGTGGCGTGGGTGGTTTCCGGTGTGCCCGGCAACAGCTTGTAGCGCAGCCGCTCGCCGAATTCGCTCAAGAAAGCCGCACGCGGCGCAAAACCAAAGTCGGCAAACAGCGGTGTGGCGTCCACCGTGTTCACCAAGGTGTTCCACCAGCGTTGCAGCTTGTCCGCAAAGCCGGGCCGGGCGTATGCCGCATCCAGAAAAAGCTGCACGCGCGACACGGCGGCCTGGGGGTTGCCGGCATCGCCGCGTATCCAGTCGAGCAAGGCGATCAGCCACAGGTGACGGCGGGCAAGCTCGGCCTGGGGTTCCAGCTGGTCCAGCAGGTCGGTCAGTCTGTGCATGGCCTCACCAGCTCAATGCAGCACCCGGCCGCCGCTGCTGCCTGGCGCGGCGGCATCCCCGGCGTCTAGGACAAACATTGGAATGGCGGCTTCGAAACGCTCACCGTCTTCGGCGACAAAAAAGTAGCTGCCATGCATGGTGCCGGTCGGGGTGCGCAGGCGTGAACCGCTGCTGTACTGGAAGGACTCGCCGGGCTTGAGCAGCGGCTGATGGCCGACCACGCCCAGGCCCTTGACTTCTTCGGTGTGTCCGCGTGAGTCGCTGATGATCCAGTGGCGCGAGATCAGCTGCGCCGCCACCTCGCCGGTGTTGGTGATCGTGACGGTGTAGGCGAAACCAAACACCTCGTCTTCGGGCGAGGATTGCTCGGGCAGGTAGTGCGGCAGGACGTCGCAGGAAAATTGGTATTTCGGCATGGCTTCAACAAGAGTGGCGATCATGTTAACCGCCTGCATAACTACACCCCCCTGAGCCGCCTTCGGAGTCTTCCCCTACAGGGGACGCCATCTGCGGCCCGGCAAAGCCGGTTCCACGCTGGCACTGGTTTGCGCATCATCTGTTGCGGGCTGGGTAGTTATCCGCACGGGGGTCATGGGCAAGGCGCGCGCTTGCTGCGACAATCCCGGGATGAGCCCAAACAAGCCACCGGTGTACCGGATTGCCCCCTCCCTTTTGTCGGCCGATTTCGCACGCCTGGGTGAAGAACTCCAGTCAGTGATTGCGGCCGGCGCCGACTGGATCCACTTTGACGTGATGGACAACCATTACGTGCCCAACCTGACTTTCGGCCCCATGATCTGCAGCGCCCTGAAGCCGCATGCCAAAAGGGCCGACGGCACGGCGGTGCCGATTGACGTGCACCTCATGGTGCAGCCGGTCGATGCGTTGGCCGCGGCCTTTGCCGATGCCGGCGCTGACCTGATCAGCTTCCACCCCGACGCCTCCGCCCACGTGCACCGCAGTGTGCAGGCCATCAAGGCCAAGGGCTGCAAGGCCGGGCTGGTGTTCAATCCGGCGGCACCGCTGGATGTGCTGGACTGGGTCATCGAGGACATCGACCTGATCCTGGTCATGAGTGTCAACCCCGGCTTTGGCGGCCAGGGCTTCATCGATTCGGCGCTGCGCAAGATAGAGCAGGCCCGAAAGCGCATCGACGCTTCGGGCAAGGACATCCGCCTGGAAGTGGACGGCGGCATCAAGCTGGAGAACATTGCACGGGTGGCCGCGGCCGGGGCCGACACCTTTGTGGCAGGCAGTGCGATTTTCGGCAAGCCGGATTACCGCTCGGTGATCGCCGGAATGCGGGCGGAACTGGCCCGATGAGGTAACGGACCAGGGCCGGACCCCTGGGTTGAACGGAAGGCCGGACCATGGATCAAGCAGGCAGACCAGAGGCAGGCGCGCTGCGGCAGACCGGCGGCGCGGATGCCCCGGCACTGCCGCAGCGGCCGCGCATCCTGGTGGTTGAAGACACCGATGACATCCGGTACCTGCTGGTGGCGCTGCTGCAGGACAGCTACGAGGTGATGGCTGCGGCGGCGGGCGAGGCCGGCCTGCAGATGGCCAGATCGGCAAAGAGGCCCGATCTCATCCTGCTCGACGTGATGATGCCGGACATGGATGGTTACGAGGTCCTGGCCGAGCTTGGGCGTGACCCGCGCACCGCCGACATTCCGGTGATTTTCCTGACGGCACTGGGCAGCGTGGATGAGGAGCGCCGGGGCCTGGATCTGGGTGCCACCGACTATGTGGCAAAACCGATCAGCCCGCCCATCCTGCTGGCACGCCTGAAACTTCACCTGGAGCGCAGCGCCAATGCCAGGCGGCTGAAAGACCTGTCCGAACAGCTTTCGCGCTACCTGGCGCCGCAGGTTTATCAGTCCCTGTTTGACGGCTCCCGGCAGGCCGAAATCCGGACCCAGCGCAAAAAACTCACAGTGTTTTTTTCCGACATCAAGAATTTCACCGAATCGACAGCGCAATGGCAGCCGGAAGAAGTGACGCTGCTGCTCAACAGCTATTTCGCGGAGATGTCGCAGATTGCCGCCGAATACGGCGCCACGCTGGACAAATTCATCGGCGATGCCATCGTGATTTTTTTCGGCGATCCGCACACGCTGGGTGTGCGCCAGGACGCGGTGCAGTGTGTCAGGATGGCCATGGCGATGCAAAAGCGCATGGGAGAGCTGCAGGTGCACTGGCGCGAAATGGGCATCAACAAGGCCTTCGAGATACGCATAGGTATCAATTCGGGGTTTTGCGATGTCGGCAATTTCGGCAGCAAACTCCGCATGGAGTACACCATCATCGGCCGCGAGGTCAATCTGGCGGCGCGGCTGGAACAGGCGGCCGAGCCGGGCGAGATCCTGATTTCCAGCGAAACCTTCGCACTGGTGCAGGGCGAGATCCGGGCCGACGCACGAGACCCGGTGCTGGCCAAGGGTTTTGCGCATCCCATCCCCGTGTATGTGGTGCACCCCGGCCATGCGGCTTCCGCCGGCGATCCGGAGGTCATTTTCTGTGACGCACCGGGCCTGCATCTCGACATCCATCCGGCCCGCCTGACCGTCACCCAGAAGGCGCAGGTCGCCGCCGAACTGCGCAAGGCGCTGGCGAGGCTGGAAGCAACCGGTGTGGCCGACCAGGCTGCCGGCCGCAGCGATGCGGCTGAAGGGGCATGGCCGGCTTTCATCAGCGGGCTGGACCTGGCCCTCGGCCTGCACCGGGCGATGGGCATGAAGCCGTTGTACCTTTCCATGCTGGGCCGTTTTCTCGAGGGCCGCAGGGACACGCCGGAGCGGATTCGCGAGGCCCTGGATGCGGGTGACCTGAAAGCCGCGGAACTGCTGGTGCACTCCCTGCGCGGTGTGGCCGGGCAGATCGGTGCGACCCAGGTGCCCGACCATGCCCAGGCGCTTGAACTGGCGATTCATGCGGGGCGGCCGCGCGCGGTTCTTGATGGCTTGCTGGGTTCGCTGGAGGCTTGCCTCGGCGAGCTGATGGCTGCGCTGGAGGCCGGGCTGCCGGGCGCCGCGTCATGACCGGAGCGTCCGATCCGGCCGGGCGGGTGTATCGTCTGTACAGGCGCGCCGGCGGACACCCGGCAGGCGCCGCTTTCCGTACCAGGCCCCGAGGATGAGCCTTACGACATGAAGATGCCCTTTCGCACCGACATCACCATTGCCCTGGGCTTGGGCGCGGCCCTGATTGTCCTGGGAACCACCCTGTCCTTCCTGGCCGTCGATGCGCTGCTGATCGACCAGCGCCACGACCCCATGACAACGGCAGTGAGCCCTCGCCAGCCTGTTGGGCTGGCGGACGCCAGGGCGGCACCCGTAGGCAGTGAAACCGGTTCCCCGCTCCAGGGGGGAAGCGAAGCGCTGGCATTGGAGCGTTCGGAGCAGCAACAACGCCGGACCGCCCTGGCCATCCGGCTGGTGATCCTGTTCAGCGGCCTGCTGTCGCTGGGCCTGCTGGGCTGGGCCATCTGGGCGGTGAGGCGGGCGCAGGCCAGGAATCGCCGCATTCAGGCAGAACTTGCCGACAGTGAAGCCATGAGCCGGGCCATCACCGAGGGGATGGCTGAAGGCGTGGTCACGGCCACCCAGGACGGCGTGATTGTGAGCGCCAACAGGGCAGCGAGGCATCTCTTCGGCTACAGGCTGAAAGACCTGCTGGGGCAGCCGGTCGCCATGCTGTTGCCGGCGCGGTACCAGATGGGGTTTTCTGCTTTTTTCGCCGCTCTGGGCGACCGCCCGCCGGGGTTCAGGGAGGCCGGCACCCCGGTCCGCGGCCAGCGCCGCGATGGCACGGAGTTTCCGGTCATGGCGTCTTTCGGGGATGTTCATGTCGGGGGCCGACGGCTTTTTACCGCCATCATTCGGGATGTCACCGAAAGCAAGCGGATTGCCGAAGCCCTGCGCGACAGCGAAGAGCAGTTGCGCCAGCTCACCGACAACGTGCCCGCCCTGATCGCCTATGTGGACAAGCAGCAGTGTTTCCAGTTTCACAACAAGGCGTATGAAGAGGCCTTTGGCCTGCCGCGCGAAAAAATCCACGGCAAGACCATGCTGGAAGTCATGGGCCCGGCGTTTTATGCGCAGGTGAGCAAACACGTGCAGGAAGCACTGGCGGGGTATGCGGTGCGTTATGAACGCGAGCAGGTCACAGCGAGCGGCGAGCGGCGTGAATATGTGATGAGCTACTTCCCGCGCTACGGCGAGGACGACGACCACGACAAGGTCATCGGTTTCTTCTCGCTCGGCACCGATGTCACCGAACTCAAGCGCATCGACCGCATGAAGAGCGAGTTTGTATCGACCGTCAGCCACGAGCTGCGCACACCCCTGACGTCCATACGCGGCTCACTGGGGCTGGTGTCGGGTGGTGTTGCCGGCGCGCTGCCGGACCGGGCCAGGACTCTGGTGGAGATCGCCAAAAACAACTGTGAACGGCTGATTCGCCTGATCAACGATATTCTCGACAGCGAAAAAATCGAGTCCGGCAAGATGCCTTTCGATCTGCAGCCGCAGGAAATGCGGCCCCTGCTGGAGCGGGCACTGGCTGACAACGAGGGCTTGGCCGCGCAGCGCAAGGTCAAGCTGGCCCTGCATGCTCCCAAGCAGCCCCTGCGGGCCTGTGTGGACAACGACCGCCTGCTCCAGGTGATGGCCAACCTGCTGTCCAATGCCATCAAGTATTCCCCGGCTGAAGGCAAGGTGCTGGTATTGCTGGGTCGGCACGCGGGCCGTGTACGTGTGGAGGTCAGCGACAGCGGGCCGGGTATCCCCGAAGAATTCCGCCAGCGTATTTTCCAGAAGTTCTCGCAGGCGGACTCGTCCGATACGCGCCAGAAAGGCGGAACGGGCCTGGGTCTGAATATTGCCAAGGCCATGCTCGAACGCATGGATGGAAACATCGGCTTCACGTCCACGGTCGATGCCGGAACCACTTTCTTTTTTGAACTGCCGGAATGGCTGGAGGCGCCCCCGGTGACGGCGCCCATGAGTCTTTATGGCTTTGATCGGCCGCGCATTCTGGTGTGTGAAGACGACCCGGATGTGGCACAACTGATAGGCATGATGCTGGACAAGGCAGGCTTTGATGCGGACATGGCCCACACCGCGGCGCAAGCCCGCGATTACCTCAAGATGGAAACCTATGTGGCGATGACCGTTGACCTCAAGCTGCCTTATGAGAACGGCCTGGCGCTGATACGGGGGCTGCGCGAGGACCCGCGCACTGCGGACCTTCCCGTGGTGGTCCTGTCGGTGACCGCTGCGGAGGCCAGGCTGCATGCCGGCTCCACGCTCGAAGTTTCGGACTGGCTTGAAAAGCCGATTGATGAGCAACGCCTGCTCAACAGCGTGCAGCTGGCCATCCACAGCAGACGTGCCGGCAGGAAGGAGTGAGCGGTTTGACGATTGACAGAGCTTCTCGGGCAGAGGACCGGTTCGACGCGGCGATCATCGACCTGGACGGCACTCTGGTAGACACACTGGGCGACTTTGTCGTGGCGCTGAACCTGATGCTGGCCGATCTGTCGCTGCCCCGGGTCGGGAAGGCCGTGGTCGGGCGGCTTGTGGGCAAAGGCTCTGAACACCTGATCCGGTCCGTCCTGGATCATGTATTAAAAGTACCTCCAGCCCTTATGGGGCGGGCGCCAGCAGCTATCAATATGGAAGCGGATGTGGCACGACTTTTTCCCGAAGCCTGGGCCAGCTACCAGCGCCATTACCAGGCGGTGAACGGCCAGCATGCCCCTGTCTACCCGGGTGCGCTGCAAGGGCTGGCGCTGCTGCGAGGCCAGGGCCTGAAGCTGGCTTGCCTGACCAACAAGCCGACGGGGTTTGCCGTGCCCTTGTTGCGGGCCAAGGGGCTGGACGTTTTCTTCAGTCAGGTGTTCGGGGGGGACGCCTTCGAACGGAAAAAGCCAGACCCCCTGCCGCTGCTCAAGACCTGCGAGGCACTGGGAAGCCAGCCCGCCCGGACCCTGATGATCGGCGACTCCAGCAACGACGCCCGGGCCGCGCGGGCCGCAGGGTGCCCGGTGCTGCTGGTGACTTACGGCTACAACCACGGCGAACCTGTCCGCGGCGTGAATGCGGACGGTTTTGTCGATAGCCTGGCGGCCGTTGACCTGGACAGCCTGAAAACAAAAACGGGGCTTGCGCCCCGTTAAAGATCATTGCCGGCCCTGGGCTCAGGCAGGTTTTCCCAGCAGGGCATCCTTGAGTTTCCAGTCAGCGGGGACGGGGCCGAGCCAGATACGCATCAACGCGTTGAAAAATTCCGGTTCCTTGAAGGGCTCGTTGTGCTGCGGGCACTTGTTGGGTGTATTGACGGTAAGGACCGTGCCGGTTCCGGGCAGCCAGTCAATGGTGAAGTTGTCGCCAGCCGCAAGTTTTTTGCAATTGGAAAAAATCTCGCTCATGCGGATCAAACCCGGAACCAGGCGTGACATTTCGCTTTTCGGGGCGTTATCCTGCACGCTGCGTGTGAACAGCTTGCCCAATTCATTGGAATCAATTTCACGCAGCATGGTGATGGTGATGCGTTTGGGGCCTGATACGCTCAGAGCTTCTTCGGGCGTATCGGATTTCTTGGGCAGGTACAAACCGGCGGCATACACCTTGAACACGGCCTTGTAACGCACGCCGGCGCCGTTGAGCACCAGTTTGCTGCCGCGCAGGTCGATCTGGTCTTCCATCTTGACGCCTGCGATGTCAACAGTCGCCGCCGCGGCGCCGAAGGCCAGCAAAAGCGCCATCGTGCCCGCCAGGCATTGCTTTACCAAAGTCATTAGAGCCCCTAAAAAAGAACGGTCGTTCGCTAAGTATTCTGGTACCCGGCCAGGCCTCTGGCAACAGGGTTTCCGAGATGAGTGTTACTACTAGTTACATTGTCTGGCGGCTGTGAAGTGCCCGGTTGTCCTTTGCTGACGCGGTGAATATGCTCTCTGTGATCTTCGTTTATCGATTTGGTTTCAAGTCGTTCTTTACTTTGCCTTTTTGGAGCGAATGGCTTTGCTACACTCGGGCTTCCATGTTCATTCATCGCATCATTCAGACGGGTAGCAGCTACCGGGGAGCCTGGCCCTGGCGGGCCTGACAGCTCTCGCATGCTGAGGCTCCAGCCTCGCTGTTGTGCAAGCCTGTTTTGATGCGCTCTTGCCCCGGGCAACGAGCATTCCGGCCCCGGCTTTCGGGGCGTGCTGAATGATGGTGGCCACACCGGCGCGTGTGGACCCACCGGTGAAGGAACCTGCCGTGATCTCTGAACTTGAATTCAAAAGCCTTGCCCAGCAGGGCTACAACCGCATCCCGCTGATGGCGGAGGCGTTTGCCGACCTCGAAACCCCGCTTTCCCTCTACCTCAAACTTGCGCATTCCAGGGACGGAGGCAAATTCAGCTTCCTGCTGGAGTCCGTGGTCGGTGGCGAGCGGTTTGGCCGCTATAGCTTCATTGGCCTGCCTGCGCGCACGCTGGTGCGGGCCAGTGGCTTTGGCGCCCAAGCCCTGACCGAGGTGGTCCGGGATGGCCAGGTCATCGAGACCTCGAAAGCCAACCCGCTCGACTTCATCAGTGACTACCAGAAGCGTTTCAAGGTGGCCCTGCGGCCCGGCCTGCCGCGTTTTTGCGGCGGACTGGCTGGCTATTTTGGCTACGACACCGTCCGCTACATCGAGAAAAAACTTGAGACCTCCTGCCCGCCCGACACGCTCGGTTGCCCGGACATCCTGTTGCTGCAATGCGAGGAACTGGCCGTCATCGACAACCTCTCGGGCAAGCTTTACCTGATTGTGTATGCCGACCCGGCCCAGCCCGAGGCCTTCGCCAATGCCAAGAAGCGCCTGCGCGAACTGAAAGAGCAGCTCAAGTACTCGGTCAGTGCCCCGGTGGTCAAGCCGACCCAGAGCTACCCGGCCGAGCGCGATTTTGCGAAAGCCGACTACCTCGCTGCCGTCGAGCGGGCCAAGCGGCTGATCGAGGCAGGCGATTTCATGCAGGTCCAGGTGGGCCAGCGCATCAAGAAGCGTTACACCGAGTCGCCGCTGTCGCTGTACCGCGCACTGCGCTCGCTCAACCCCAGCCCCTACATGTATTACTACCACTTCGGTGATTTCCACGTGGTGGGCGCGTCGCCGGAAATTCTGGTGCGCCAGGAGAAGACGGACGAAGGGCAAAAAATCACGATCCGCCCACTGGCTGGCACGCGGCCGCGGGCTGCATCGCCCGAGGCCGACAAGGCCGTCGAGCAGGAACTGATCAGCGACCCCAAAGAGCGCGCCGAACATGTGATGTTGATTGACCTGGCGCGCAACGACATCGGCCGCATCGCGAAAACCGGCACGGTGAAAGTGACCGAGGCGTTTTCGGTCGAGCGCTACAGCCATGTGATGCACATCGTCAGCAATGTCGAGGGCGTGTTGCTCGACGGCATGACCAGCATGGACGTGCTGAAAGCCACCTTCCCGGCCGGCACGCTGACAGGCGCGCCCAAGGTGCATGCCATGGAGCTGATTGACCAGCTCGAGCCGACCAAACGCGGCCTGTACGGCGGCGCCTGCGGCTACCTGAGTTACGCCGGCGACATGGACGTCGCGATCGCCATCCGTACCGGCGTGATCAAAGACCAGATGCTTTATGTGCAGGCGGCGGCCGGCGTGGTGGCCGATTCGGTGGCCGAGCTGGAGTGGAAAGAAACCGAGGCCAAGGCGCGTGCCTTGCTGCGGGCTTCCGAACTGGTCGAGGAGGGCCTGGAATGAACACGCCTACCATCAAGCATTGCGGAACCATGGCCGATGTGCGTCGGCATATCGATGCCCTGGACGATCGCATCGTGGCCCTGCTGGGCGAACGCGGCGGCTACGTGGCCCAGGCCGCGCGCATCAAGCAGCGCGCCGACCAGATTCTGGATACGGCGCGTATTGAATACATCATCGACCGTGTGCGGGGACAGGCGCGCGAGGCGGGGGCTTCGGAAGCTGTCATGGAAGCCACTTACCGCGCCATGATCGACGCGTTCATCGAGTTTGAGCGCAGTGAGTTCAAACGCCTGAAAGAGGAGGCCTGAGTCATGAAGCTGCTGATGATCGACAACTACGACTCTTTCACCTACAACATCGTCCAGTACTTCGGCGAGCTGGGCGCGCAGGTCGAGGTGTTCCGCAATGACGAAATCACCGTGGAAGGCATTGCCGAACGCGCGCCGGATCTGCTGGTGGTCTCGCCCGGGCCCTGTTCGCCGGCGGTAGCCGGCATCTCGGTGGCTGCTATCAAGCATTTCGCCGGCAAGCTGCCTATCCTGGGGGTTTGCCTCGGCCACCAGGCAGTGGGCGCTGCCTTTGGCGGAAAAATCATTCGCGCGCAGCAGCTGATGCACGGCAAAACCAGCGTGATCAGCACCACGCAGGAAGGCGTGTTTGCCGACCTGCCGAAGCAGTTCACGGTCAACCGTTACCACTCGCTGGCCATCGAGCGCGCCTCCTGTCCCGAGGTACTGGCGGTGACGGCCTGGACCGATGACGGCGAAATCATGGGTGTGCGTCACAAGGAGCTGCCGATCCAGGGCGTGCAGTTCCATCCCGAATCCATCCTCACCGAGCATGGCCATGCCATGCTGAAGAACTTCATAGAGCAGAAGGCGTGATAGGCGCTATTATTTTTATAGCTGCTTGCGCCCGTCTTCATTGGGCTGGAGGCCAAAATGACTGTTGATCTGCGCAGTGACACCGTCACGCAGCCGACTGCCGCCATGCGTGCTGCCATGCAAGCGGCGCCCTTGGGCGACGACGTTTTTGCTGACGACCCCAGCGTCAACGCGCTGCAGGAAAAAATCGCCGGCCTGCTCGGCTTCGAAGCCGCCCTGTTTGTGCCCACCGGTACCCAGAGCAATCTGTGCGCGATTCTCAGTCATTGCCAGCGCGGCGACGAATACATCGTGGGGCAGATGGCGCACTGCTATCGCTGGGAAGGTGGTGGCGCAGCGGTGTTCGGCAGCGTGCAGCCGCAGCCCCTGAACCACCAGTCCGACGGTACCCTGGCCCTGGCTGATATCGAAGCAGCCATCAAGCCCGATGACGCGCACTTCGCGCACACGCGATTGCTCGCGCTGGAAAATACGCTGGGCGGCAAGCTGCTGCCTTTCGAGTATGTGCAACAAGCCACGGCGATCGCGAAGAGTCGGGGCCTGAGTCGCCATCTCGATGGAGCGCGCCTTTTCAATGCAGCTGTGGCGCAGGCCGCGCAAACGGGCAGCAATCCGCTGGCCGAGGCGCGGCGCATTGCGCAATGTTTTGACAGCGTCTCGGTGTGTTTCAGCAAAGGACTGGGTGCCCCGGTGGGGTCCGCCTTGTGCGGCTCGCGCGAGTTCATCGCCCGGGCGCACCGCATCCGCAAGATGGCCGGCGGCGGCATGCGCCAGGCCGGCATGCTGGCGGCCGCGGCGTCGCATGCGCTGGACCACCATGTAGGGCGGCTGGCCCAGGACCATGCGCTGGGCCAACACCTGGCCGACGGGCTGGCCGGTATTGAGGGTCTGCAGGTGGAGGCGCCGCAGACCAATATCGTGTTTGTGGATTTGACGGGCGCGGCCAGGGAACAGTCCGCCGCCTTGCTCAAGCACCTGGCAGGGCAGGGTGTTCAGGCCACCGGCCTTTACCGCCTGCGTTTTGTCACCCATCTGGACGTGGACATCGCCGGCGTGGACCAGGCTGTGGCTGCGATCCGTCAATTTTTCAACGCAGGGAAGTGAGCCATGCCTGACTTTCAACACCTGTTGCTTTTCATCGCGGCCGGCTGGCTGCTCAACCTGACGCCCGGCCCTGATGTGCTGTACATCGTGACCCATTCCCTGCGCTCGGGCGCGCGTGCCGGCATCATTGCCGGGCTGGGCATCACGACCGGTTGTTTCGTTCACATCTTCGCGGCCGCCGTCGGCGTCAGCGCCTTGCTGGCCACTTCCGCCATGGCCTTCACCGTACTCAAATGGATGGGTGCGGCCTACCTCCTGTGGGTAGGCACCAAGATCCTGTTTTCCAGGCGCCTGCAGGCCACCACCGACCTGAGGGCCGTGGCCGCCAGCGAGCCGCAGCGCCCGCTGAAGGCGATCTTCATCGGCGGTTTTTGGACCAATGTGCTCAATCCCAAGGTGGCGATCTTCTTTCTGGCGTTTGTGCCGCAGTTCATCGCGCCCGACGCCGCCAGCCCGGCCCTGGCTTTTGCGATGCTGGGCGTGCTGTTCAATCTGAACGCCATTCCTGTCAATACCGGCTGGGCGCTGCTTGCCGCGTGGATGGCCAGGCGCGATGCGGTGCAGCGCGGCATGCACTGGTTGGACCGCGCCGCCGGTGTGATGTTCATCGGCTTTGGCGTCAAATTGGCCCTGACCGACCATCCGGCCAACTGACACAGACATTTTTCAGCCAGAAACAACAGAAGCGAGACGCGTCATGCCCCACACCCACAAAATCACCCCGCAGGAAGCCCTGCAGCGCACCATCGAGCACCGCGAAATTTTCCATGACGAGATGCTGCACGTCATGCGGATGATCATGAGCGGAGAAATGTCCCCGGTCATGATGGCTGCGCTGATCACCGGCCTGCGCGTCAAGAAGGAAACCATTGGCGAGATCACCGCGGCTGCCCAGGTGATGCGCGAGTTCTCGACCAAGGTCCATGTGGCCGACAAGACCCACCTGGTGGACATCGTCGGCACCGGTGGCGACGGTTCGCACACCTTCAACATTTCCACCTGCTCGATGTTTGTTGCCGCCGCGGCCGGCGCCAAGGTCAGCAAACACGGTGGGCGCAGCGTCAGCAGCAAGTCCGGCAGCGCCGACGTGCTCGAAGCCCTGGGCATCAACATCAACCTGCAGCCCGATGCCATCGCAAAATGCATCGAGGAGGTCGGTGTTGGTTTCATGTTTGCCCCCAACCACCACCCCGCCATGAAAAACGTGGCGCCGGTGCGCAGGGAGCTCGGCGTGCGAACCATCTTCAACATCCTCGGGCCGCTCACGAACCCGGCCAGTGCGCCCAACATCCTGATGGGCGTGTTTCACCCCGACTTGGTCGGTATCCAGGTGCGTGCGCTGCAGCGTCTGGGCGCCGAACATGCGCTGGTGGTCTACGGCAAGGACGGCATGGACGAGGTCAGCTTGGGCGCAGCCACTGTTGTGGGTGAACTCAAGAATGGCGAGATCACGGAATACGAAATTCACCCCGAGGATTTTGGCGTGGCCATGGCCAGCAATCGGGCGCTGCGCGTGGAGACGCCCGAACAGTCCATGAAGATGCTCAGGGGCGTGCTCGACAAGGAGCCGGGCGCAGCGCGCGATATCGTCGTCCTGAATGCGGGCGCCGCGCTGTATGCGGCCAACGTGGCTGACTCCTTGAAGGCCGGCATTGAGCTGGCCCGCAAGGCCATTGACTCCGGCGCCGCCAAAGGCAAACTGGAACAGCTTGTTTCCACCTCCAAAACCCTGGCAGCCTGACCATGTCCGACATCCTGAACAAGATCGTGGCCGTCAAGCGACAGGAAGTGGCCGCAGCCATCAAGCGCAAACCGCTTGAGGCGATGCGGTTTGACGCCGAGTCGCGCGTGCTGACGCGTGATTTCGCCGGTGCCTTGCGCGCCAAAATTGCCGCCGGCAAACCCGCCGTGATCGCCGAAATCAAAAAGGCCAGCCCGTCCAAAGGCGTGTTGCGGGCCGATTTCATTCCAGCCGATATCGCCCAAAGCTATGCAGAGTGTGGTGCAACGTGTTTGTCGGTGCTCACTGACAAGGAGTTTTTCCAGGGCAATACCGACTACCTCAAGCAGGCCAGGGCGTCCTGTAGCCTGCCGGTATTGCGCAAGGATTTCATCGTCGATCCTTACCAGGTCTACGAATCGCGTGTCATGGGGGCCGACTGCATCCTGCTGATTGCCGCCTGCCTGGACGATACGCAGATGAAGACGCTGGAAGCTTTGGCCTTCTCGCTGGACATGGCGGTGCTGGTGGAAGTGCATGACCGCGCCGAGCTGGACCGTGCGCTCAAGCTCAAAACCTCGCTGGTTGGCATCAACAACCGCAATCTTCAGACTTTCGAGGTGTCGCTGGACACCACGCTGACCTTGCTGAAGCACGTGCCCGCCGACCGGCTGCTGGTGACCGAGTCGGGTGTGTCGACGGCGGCCGACGTGGCGCGTTTGCGTGAGGCCCAGGTCCACGCCTTTTTGGTTGGCGAAGCCTTCATGCGGGCCGAGGACCCGGGTGTGGCCCTCGCGGCCCTTTTTCCTGATGCTACTGATTAGATAGCTGTTTGCGCCCATGCCTAAAGGACCACAGGCCGATTTGGCCTTTGAAAACCCGCCGAAACCGGTGTCTGAGGGCGCAGGCCATGGCCCGCACCTGACCCGCTGGAGCCCGCCGGACTGGCCGGTGGAGGCCGATTGGGCGCCCGAGATCGAACATTTCCTGGCCAGCAGCACGGGCCGGCAGCTGGGTGCGTTTATCAAACAGCGGCTCGCGGCAGGCGCCGTTATTTATCCCCCTCAGCCATTTCGGACGCTCGAGCTGACGCCGCTGGCTGCTGTGGAGGTCGTTATCCTCGGGCAGGACCCCTACCATGGCCCCGGCCAGGCGCAGGGTTTGGCTTTTTCCGTGCCTGACGGCGTCAAGCCGCCGCCCAGCTTGCGCAATATCTTCAAGGAGCTGGCACGCGACCCCCGTGTGCACCCCGAGGTCCATCCCGGCGGCTCCCTGGAGCGCTGGGCCAGCCAAGGGGTGCTGCTGCTCAACACCAGCCTGACGGTAGAAGAAGGGCAGGCCGCCAGCCATGCCCGGCAGGGCTGGGAAACCCTCACCGACCAGCTGATCAGCGCGGTATCGGCGAAGCGCGAGCCGGTGGTGTTCATGCTTTGGGGTGCCCATGCCCAGGGAAAACGGGCGCTCATCCAGCCGCGCCACCTGGTGTTGACCGCCAATCACCCCTCGCCCCTGTCGGCTTTGCGGCCCCCGCAGCCCTTCATCGGCTGCGGGCATTTCAGCGCCGCCAATGACTTTCTTCAGGACCGTGGCCGACGCACTGTCAGGTGGTAAGCAGTTGTCGTTGCGGATTGCCAGTCGTTAAATATCCATGGCATAATCTGAGGTTCGCCAAAGGAGAGGTGGCCGAGTGGTTAATGGCAGCAGACTGTAAATCTGCCCTCTAACGAGTACGCTGGTTCGAATCCAGCCCTCTCCACCAGCGATAAATTGATTTTTACAGGCATGGCCTGGACAGTTGGGATGCCGTGTTTCGGAGTTGTTTTATAGCGTAAGAGCGTAATAAAGGCGGCCGATGCGGGAGTAGTTCAATGGTAGAACCCTAGCCTTCCAAGCTAATGACGCGGGTTCGATTCCCGTCTCCCGCTCCATAAAAACAAGCGCTGGTTGTATTTGGTAGTCAGTTTTGAATTCGGCCCATTTGGCTCAGTGGCAGAGCACTCCCTTGGTAAGGGAGAGGTCCCGGGTCCGATTCCCGGAATGGGCACCATTTCAGTGATGCAGGTCGGCGTCAGCGTCGATTTGGCTGGTGTGGTAGTGGTGGTGTGACAAATTTCGTAAGTAAATCCTTCAGGTATTTGGAGTCGAAAAAATGGCAAAAGGCAAATTTGAGCGGACCAAACCGCACGTCAACGTAGGCACGATCGGGCACGTTGACCATGGCAAGACCACGCTGACGGCGGCGATCACGACCGTGCTCGCAGCCAAGTTCGGCGGCGAAGCCAAAGGCTACGACCAAATTGACGCGGCCCCCGAAGAAAAGGCCCGCGGCATCACCATCAACACCGCCCACGTGGAATACGAAACGGCCAACCGCCACTACGCCCACGTCGACTGCCCCGGCCACGCCGATTATGTGAAAAACATGATCACCGGCGCCGCCCAGATGGACGGCGCCATTCTGGTGTGCTCGGCCGCTGACGGCCCCATGCCCCAGACCCGCGAGCACATCCTGCTGGCCCGTCAGGTCGGCGTGCCCTACATCATCGTGTTTTTGAACAAATGCGACATGGTCGACGACGCCGAGCTGCTCGAACTCGTTGAAATGGAAGTGCGCGAGCTCCTCGACAAATACGACTTCCCCGGCGACAAGACCCCCATCATCCACGGCAGCGCCAAGCTCGCCATGGAAGGCGACAAGGGCCCCCTGGGCGAGCAAGCCATCATGAAGCTGGCCGACGCACTGGACACCTACATCCCCCTGCCAGAGCGCGCCGTGGACGGCGCCTTCCTGATGCCCGTCGAAGACGTCTTCTCCATCTCCGGCCGCGGCACCGTCGTGACCGGCCGTGTCGAGCGCGGCGTGATCAAGGTCGGCGAGGAAATCGAGATTGTCGGTATCGCCGATACGCAAAAGACCATCTGCACTGGCGTGGAAATGTTCAGGAAGCTGCTCGACCAGGGTCAGGCCGGCGACAACGTCGGTATCCTGCTGCGCGGCACCAAGCGTGAAGACGTCCAGCGCGGTCAAGTCCTGTGCAAGCCAGGCTCGATCAAGCCGCACACCCACTTCACTGGCGAGATCTATGTCTTGTCCAAGGACGAAGGCGGGCGCCACACGCCTTTCTTCAACAACTACCGTCCCCAGTTCTACTTCCGCACGACGGACGTGACCGGTGCGATCGAGTTGCCAGAAGGCAAGGAAATGGTCATGCCAGGCGACAACGTGTCGATCACCGTCAAGCTGATCAACCCGATCGCCATGGAAGAAGGCCTGCGTTTTGCCATCCGCGAGGGCGGCAAGACCGTCGGCGC
>NZ_JBAQYR010000074.1:0-15143 GCF_049790275.1 Polaromonas sp. | reverse complement strand
GGCCTTCACCACGGCCGCCACCTCGGCGGTGTTGCCGGGGCGCACCACGGCCAGCGCCTTGCCGCGCGCGCGTTTGCGCCAGTCCAGCTCCCAGGCCGAGAGGTCACCTTCGAACAGGACATGGGGTGCGCCAACAATCTGGCGCAAATCGTCAAGAATTTTTTCCATGGGAATGTCAGGCAGCGGGTTGGACTTTTTTCAGGCGGATGCGCACATGCATGGCGCAGGCGGCAAACAGCAGCAAGCACAGCACGACTTCCGCCATGGCCAGGTAGTTGCCGGGCGGCTTGTCGCTCCAGGCGCGCACGGCGCCTTCGGTGAAATACAGCCAGACCATCAGGCTGAGCCAGCGGTAGGTGTACATGCGGTTTTTCAGCAGGCCGGCCAGCGGCAGGCACAGCGGCAGCACTTTCAGCGCCAGCAGGGAGCCGCCCGGGCGCAGCGGCGCGAGCCACATCTCCCAGGCCAGGCCGAGAATGATCAGGGCGCCCAGGCTGCCCACGGCGAGCCAGCGGGTGGCGTCTATCTGCGTTGTTTTAGGGAGGGTCATGTTCATGTTGGTGTCGATGGCATGATACCGGGGATGAAATTCCAGCAGTCCCTGCAGCAGTTGCTGGCGGATTTGTCGCGCTTTCCCTGGCGCGACACCGCCATCACGCTGCGCCAGCGTTTCCGCGAAGACCACATGGGCCTGACGGCCAGCAGTCTGACCTTTACCACCAGCATTGCGCTGGTGCCGTTTTTCACCGTCGCGCTGGCTATCTTCACGGCTTTTCCGATGTTCTCCAAGCTGCAGGGCGCGCTGCAGGTCTGGCTGGTCAACAGCCTGATTCCCGACAACATCTCGCGCCAGGTGCTCGGCTATCTGACGCAGTTCGCCAGGCAGGCCAACAAGCTGGGCGTGGCCGGCCTGGCGGTGCTGCTGGTGACGGCCATTGCGCTGATCCTGACCATAGACCGCACGCTCAACGGCATCTGGCGCGTGAAAAAGCCGCGGCCGCTGGCGCAGCGCGTGCTGATCTACTGGGCCGCGATCACGCTGGGCCCGCTGGTGCTGGGAGCCAGCCTGGCGGTGACTTCCTACGTCTTCTCCGGGTCACGCGGCGTGGTGACCGCCATGCCCGGCGCGCTGCGGGTGCTGCTCGACATGCTGCAGTTCTTCCTGCTGGCCGGCGGCATGGCTGCGCTCTACCACTACGTGCCGAACACCTTTGTGCGCTGGGCCCACGCCTGGGTCGGCGGCCTGTTTGTGGCGTCGGGCATCGAGCTGGCGAAAAAGGCGCTGAGCCTGTACCTGAGCAGCGTGCCGACCTACTCGCTGGTGTACGGCGCTTTTGCCACCTTGCCCATCCTGCTGGTCTGGATTTACGTGGCCTGGGTCATCGTGCTGCTGGGCGCGGTGATTGCGGCCTACTTGCCCAGCCTGCTGGCCGGCGTGGCGCGCCGCGGCAGTACGCACGGCTGGCAGTTCCAGCTGGCGGTGGAGCTGCTGCAGCAACTGCACCGGGCGCGCAGCACCACACGCATAGGCCTGGAGGGTTCGGAGCTGGCGCGGGCGCTGCAGGTTGATGTGCTGCAGCTCGAACCCGTGCTGGAAACGCTGATGGCGCTGGACTGGATAGGCCAGCTGACTGACCCGGACGACGAACACGAAGCGCGCTACCTGCTGCTGGCCGACCCGGACGCCACCGTGCTGGAGCCGCTGATGGCGCAGCTCCTGCTCAGCCAGGACGCTTCCATGAAAAGTTTATGGGAAAACGGCCATTTCTCCACGCTGCGACTGCGTGACGTGTTATGAAAATGATAGCGTTGCAATGCGCCCCGTGACTTAGCGGCCGGCTTTTTTGGCGGCTTCGTAACGCGCCTTGTTCTCGGCGTTCGGCGGGTACAAGCCCGGCAGCGCGGCGCCCTTGTCGACTTCGCTCATGATCCAGGACTCCAGCCTTTCCTGCTCCGGCGCCAGCAGCAGCATCTCGTCGAGCAGGGCGGCGGGAATCAGCACCGCACCATCGTCATCGACCACCACCACGTCGCCGGGGAACACCGCCACGCCGCCGCAGGCGATCGGCTGCTGCCAGGCCACAAAGGTCAGGCCGGCCACCGAGGGCGGGGCGGCCGCGCCGTTGCACCAGACCGGCAGGCCGGTGCCCAGCACACCCGCCTGGTCGCGCACCACGCCGTCCGTCACCAGCGCCGTCACGCCGCGCTTTTGCATGCGGGCGCACAGGATGTCGCCAAAAATACCGGCGTCGCTGACACCCATGGCATCGACCACGGCAATGCAGCCAGCGGGCATGTCTTCAATGGCGGCGCGTGTCGAGATCGGCGAGGACCAGGACTCGGGTGTGGCCAGGTCTTCCCGCGCCGGCACGAAGCGCAGGGTGAAGGCCCGGCCCACCAGCCGTGGCTGGCCGGCGCGCAGCGGCCGTGCGCCGCGCAGCCAGACGTTGCGCAGGCCTTTTTTGAGCAGCAGGGTGGTCAGTGTGGCGGTCGTGATGCCGGAAAGGATGTCGATGACCCGGGGCTCGAGCTGCATGGGAATGGCGCTGCTGCTGTTCATCAGATGTTGACCTTGCCTGTCCAGATGTCCTTGTACATCGCCCAGTCGCCCATGAAGCTGTACAGCGGCCGCTTGAATGAAGCGGGTTTGTTCTTCTCAAAAACGAAATGGCCGACCCAGGCAAAACCGTAACCGCAGAGCAAGCCCGCCAGCAGCCACCAGGGGTTGCGCGTGGCGACCAATGCAGCCAGGCACAGCAGCGCCAGGCTGGAGCCGGCGAAGTGCAGGCGGCGGCAGGTGCGGTTGCTGTGTTCCGTCAGGTAGAAAGGGTAAAACTCGGCGAAGCTTTTGAAGGCTCTGGCGTCTGCCGCCGGTGCGTTTGAAGTGCTGTCCATGGGGTGTCTCCGAATGTCCTTGTGCAGGCCATCATAGCCACGCTGCCGCACAATTGCACCATGCCTGATGTTCCTCTGTCCAAGCCTTCACGGCTTGCCGCCCGGCGCTGGGTCGCCTGCCTGTGCGCCGACTGGTGCGGCACCTGCCGGGATTACCGCCCGGTGTTCGACCAGGTGGCGGCGGAGCACCCGGGCATGCCTTTCCTCTGGCTGGACATTGAAGACCAGGTCGCACTGGTGGGTGATCTGGACATCGAAACCTTTCCCACCCTGCTGATTGCCGACGGTGCCGCGCTGCGTTTTGCCGGCCCGCTGCTGCCGCATGCCGGCACGCTGGCGCGGCTGCTGGGTTCGCTGGAGGAGGGCGCTACCCCGGTGACCGACGCGGCTCTGGCCGACCTGGTGCAGGCGCTGCACCGGCAGCTCGGTTCAGTGTGAACCGGTACTGAAGGGCGCCTTCAAAAATCCCCTGAAGCGGGCCCGCCCGCCGCGTGTGGGTGCAGCCGTGAGCCGGTAACCCCGGAAGCGCTGCAGGAAGCGGCCGACGGCGATGCGGCCTTCCAGCCGCGCCAGGCTCAGGCCGGCGCACTGGTGGATGCCGAAGCCGAAAGCCAGGTGCCGGTTTTCCTGGCGCGCCAGGTCCAACTGCTCGGGATGGGCAAACTGCGCCGGGTCGCGATTCGCCGCACCTATGCACAGGGTCAGCAGCGCACCTTCGGGCAGGTCCACGCCACCGACGGTGCAGGCCTTGAGGGCGCGCCGGTTGCCCAGCTGGTTGGACGACTCAAAACGCAGGAATTCATCGATTTCCATAGACAAATCGGCCTCCAGCCCTTGCTGATTGGGCGCAGACAGCTTCACTTTTGATAGCAGATGCTGCTTCGCCGCCGGCCATTCCTGCAGCGCCACCAGCGCATTGCCAATGAGGTTCGTGGTGGTTTCGTGGCCGGCGTTGAGGATGAACACGCAGTTTTGCAGCAGTTCGGTCTCGCTGAGTTTTTCGCCGGCATCCTCGCCCTGGATCAGCCGCGTCAGCACGTCGTGCTCGGGGTCGCCGGGATGCCGGCGGCGTTCGGCGACCAGCGTTGTCAGATACGTGGTGAACTCGCTGACGCTGCGGTTGCCCAGTGCCTCCTGCTCCGGCGTGAGTTTGGGTTCCAGCGCGCCGAGGATGGCCAGCGACCATTCGCGCAGCGGCCCGCGGTCGGCATGCGGCACGCCCAGCAGGTTGCCGATGATCTCCACCGGGATGGCCGAGGCAAAGTCCTCGATCAGGTCGCCGCCGCCTTTGGCTTCGATGGCGTCCAGCAGGCCGTCCACCAGGGTGATGAGGCCCGGTTCCATGTCGGCAATCGCGCGGCGCGTCAGCGCGCCCATGATCAGCTTGCGTACCCGTGTGTGCAGCGGCGGGTCGTTGAACACCAGGCTGGTCGTGTGGTGCTCCAGCAGCGGCGGGATCTTGCCGTCGCTACCGAAGGGGCCGCCATATTTGGGCGTGAATTCCACTTTCTTGTCTGAGCTGAAGGTCTGCGCATCACGGTACACCGCCACCAGGTCGGCGTACCGCGTGAGGAAGTACGAGCCGTCGGGCATGGCCTTGACGGGCTCGGTTTCGCGCAGCAGTGCGTAAACCGGGTAGGGGTTGGCGTAGAAGTCCGGGGGCAGGGCGCGCAGGTCGAGGCCGGCGGCGATCTCGGCGGCACGCTGCGCGGTTATCGGTGGTGTGATCTCGAACGGGGCGGAGTTGGGCATGCGTGAATTCTGGCACGAGGCGTTGTACCGGTTGCAGACCCGTCACCGCTTATAGTTCGTCCGGACGCGTGAACAACAATTCACAGAACAACAACCGAAAACAGGGGGGAAATCATGAAACGAATGCTGAAACTGGCCGGCGGCCTGCTGGTCGCGCTGGCCTTGCATGGTTGCGCAACGTACAAGCCGGTTCCCGAGGGCTACACAGGGCCGGTTGCGGTCGTGGCGGACTCCGGTACGCCGGGTGACGGAAAAAAGTCAGTGATTTTTGCCATGATGGATGTGGACGGTCAGGGCATCGACAACAGCTTCAGGGCTTCAGCGGGTGCGAGCTACGGCCGGGGTTTTGCGCTCACAACCCAGTTTGTTGGCCGTTCCGTGCCGGCTAATAAAGCCATGAAGGTCAGATTGAAGGGATCCCATATCACCGGGGCGCCGATACATGCCATTGCCAGCCAGATCGCGGGCACTTTCTTCTCGGTGGAGGGCGTGGTGGACTTCACGCCCGTGTCCGGCGGAAATTACATTGTCAAAGGCGAGCTGAAGAAGGGCGCGTCTTCCGTCTGGATCGAAGACCGCGCAACCGGCTTGCCCGTCACCGAAAAAATCGTCGAGAAATAAGCGAGGCCGCTGCAGGCCTGAGCCGCTCGCTCAGGTCCGCAGGAAATCCCGCATCGCAAACAGCGTCTCTTCAGGTACTTCGGTCATCTGGTGCTGCGCGTGCAGCAGAAAGGACCACCGGCGTCAGACAGGGTCAGGCGGCTTTTTTCGCCCAGGCGCTGCACCAGCCCTTGGCCGCGACCTGCTTGCCGGCGAACAGGGGGCAAGCTGCGGCCGCGTCAGTCGCCTTGCCCTGGTACAGCGCGCAGCTGGCGCAGTTCTGGCCGGCGGCGTACTTGGGGTATTTCTTGGTGTCGGTCTTGCTGCCGTCGGCCTTGTAGCCCAGGGCGACGGC
This sequence comes from Polaromonas sp., assembly GCF_049790275.1. Classification (GTDB taxonomy): domain Bacteria; phylum Pseudomonadota; class Gammaproteobacteria; order Burkholderiales; family Burkholderiaceae_C; genus Polaromonas. Next base: position 9,541 of record NZ_JBAQYR010000074.1, on the reverse strand, counting down.
GTTGGCGTCGGTGTCCTTGACCATGGGCGCAGCTGCCGTCTGGGATAGCGCCAGGCTGCTGGCAGCCAGCGCTCCGCTGGCGGTGAGGGCGTGGATCACAAAGGTGCGGCGTGTGGTAGATGTCATGGCAATCGTGGATGTAGTTGTATGGAAGGCTTTGCCACTGTACCGGCCGGCCACCACCGGAACTTGATGGTAATCAACAGATGAGCGTATTCCCCGGGCATCCCCGACGCTTGACGCGGCGGCCGCGCCTTGCCTTTCATGTCACGGAGTGCTAGTGTCTGTTCACACTATTTATGCACTTGTATAAATAGTGTTAACAGGCCCTAAGGAAATCCCGCATCGCAAACAGCGTTTCTTCGGGCGCCTCGGTCATCTGGTGGTGGCCGGCGGGAACACTGACCAGCTGCACGGTTTTGCCGCTCGCCCGTGCTTTGGCTATCAGCGGCTGTGCCGCTTTGGCCTGCGTCATCTGGTCCTGTGCACCCAGCACAAAGAGAACAGGGCAGGTGATCTGCGCGATGGCATTGTCGCCATTGGCATAACTGTCGCAGGCCTTGAAGCCGCGGTGGAAGACGTTGGCTTTGGTGTTGCTCGCCAGCACGCGCCGGCCCAGGGCCATGCTGGCGCCATAGACCCAGGTGCCCGGACCCAGCGACGAAGGCGGTGCGGCCAGGGTGCTGCGCGAAAACACATTGACCATGGTCAGGGCTTTCATCGGCTCGTTCAGGGCGGCATCCAGCAAGGCTGGGGACACCTTCATCGGATAGGTAATGCCGACCAGCACCAGGTGGCTCACGCGTTCTTTCAGCCGGGAAGCGGCTTCCAGCGCAATCAGCGAACCCCAGCTGTGGCCGACCAGGGCGGCGCGCTGCACGCCGGCGGCGTCCAGCAACGCAGCTACGAAGTCCGCGGCTTCTTCCACACTGGCGGGCGCCTCGCCCGCGCTTTTGCAGTGGCCCGGCAGGTCTACCGCGAGCACATTCCAGCCATGGTTGGCGAGGTAGCGGCTTTGCAAAGCCCAGACGCTGTGGTCATTGATCACGCCGTGGATGAAAACCACGGTGGGTTTGGCGGCATCAAAAGGCTTGCCGCCGGTGTAGCAGTGGGTGTTGTGGCCGTTGACGTTGAGGATCATGCTGTGTCTCCCGACGAGCCGCCTCTAGGGAGACATGCGCCCCTTCGGGGGGCAGTGAATACACGTAGTGATGAACGTGGGGGGGTCATAGTTTCTCCGCAGCTTTGAGTGCACGCTTGAGGTCGTCCATCAAATCGTCTGGGTCCTCCAGGCCGATCGACAGGCGTATCGTGCCCTGCGTGATGCCGGCGCCCGCGAGCGCTTCGTCCGTCATGCGGAAGTGTGTGGTGCTGGCCGGGTGAATCACCAGGCTGCGGCAGTCGCCAACGTTGGCCAGGTGGCTGAACACCTTGAGGGTTTCGATAAAAGCCTTGCCCTGCTCGCGGTTGCCCTTGATGTCGAAGCTGAAAACCGAGCCGGCGCCGCGCGGCAGCAGCTTTTTGGCCAGCGCGTGGCTGGGGTGGCTTTCCAGCATCGGGTGGCCTACGCGAGAGACCATCGGGTGGCTGGCCAGGAAGGCTACCACTTTATCGGTATTGGACATATGCCGAGCCATGCGCAATGGCAGGGTTTCAATGCCCTGCAAAATCAGCCAGGCTGTGTGCGGGCTCATGCAGGCGCCGAAGTCGCGCAGGCCTTCCCGGCGCGCGCGCAGCAAAAAGGCGCCGACGGTGCTTTCCTCGCTGAACACCATGTTGTGAAAACCGTCATAGGCCTCGGTCAGCTCGGCGAATTTGCCCGACTTTTCCCAGTCGAAGCTGCCGCCGTCCACCACGATGCCGCCAATCACCGTGCCGTGCCCGCTCAGGAACTTGGTGGCCGAGTGGTAGACAAGGTCCGCGCCATGATCGAAAGGTTTCACCAGCCAGGGCGAGGTCAGCGTCGAGTCCACCAGCAGTGGCACTCCGGCTTCGTGCGCGATGGCTGAGACGGTGGGCATGTCCAGCACGTCCAGCCCGGGGTTGCCCACGGTTTCGCCAAAAAATAGCTTGGTGTTGGGTTGCACCGCGGCGCGCCAGCCGGCTATGTCCCCGGGTTTGACGAATGTCGTCTCAATGCCGAAGCGGCGCATGGTGTAGTGCAGCAGGTTCTGGCTGCCGCCGTACAGCGCGGTTGAGGCGACGATGTGCGAGCCGGCGCCCATCAGCGTGGCAATGCTCAGGTGCAGCGCCGCCTGGCCGCTGGCCGTGGCAATCGCGCCTATGCCGCCTTCCAGCGCGGCCACCCGCTGCTCCAGCACCGCGTTGGTCGGGTTGCTGATCCGCGAATAGACGTGGCCGGCGCGCTCCAGGTTGAACAGGCTGGCGGCGTGGTCGCTGGACTCGAAGACAAACGAGGTCGTCAGGTGGATGGGCACGGCACGCGCGCCGGTGGCCGGGTCGGGCGCGGCGCCGGCGTGAAGGGCCAGCGTGTCAAAGCCCGGGTCAGAGTAACCAGACATGGTGTCTCCAGAAAATGGGTGAAAGCAGAAAAGCGGAGGAAAAGGCATTCACACTGAAACAAATCCAGGTGGCCTGCCGGCAGATTGTGGGCTATATTTGAACTGAATTCCCGCCGGGCCATACCGGGAGAATACCCAGACAGAGCCTGAGAACTCAGGCAAGGAGACCCCATGAAAGTACTCGATATCCTGCGCGTCAAAGGCAACACGCTTTACACCGTCCAGCCCGATGAGCCGTTGTCCAAGGCGACCGGGATCATGGCGGAAAAGGACATCGGGTCGCTGGTCGTCATGGAGCACGGCGACCTGGTGGGCATGCTGACCTTCCGTGAAGTGATTTTGTGCCTCGTCAAAAACGGCGGCGAGATCGGTACCACGCTGGTACGCACCGCCATGGACGACGCACCGCTGACCTGTACACCCGACACCGAGATCGACGAAGTCCGCCGCATGATGCTGGGCCGCCATGCGCGCTACATGCCGGTGCTCAACAAGAAAGTCCTCGAAGGTGTGATCTCGTTTTACGACGTCGCGAAGGCCGTGGTTGATGGCCAGAACTTCGAGAACAAGATGCTCAAGGCCTACATTCGCGACTGGCCTTCTGAAGAAGACGAGACGCCAGAGACCAAGCTCTGAAAGTCGGTAGTGCTTCTTCCCGAAGCTGATTCGGGGACACTTTTTTTCAACCGACGGCGGCTTGCCCGAAGCAATTGCAATGCGTGAACTGGCAAAAACTTAAACCAGGAATCGCTATAAATTCAATAGCTGCTTGCGCCCGAATCCAAAGGGCTAGAGGCCGATTTCTCTTGAGAATTCACCCTATGCTGGCGTGAATCATCTCCCGAACACGAGGATAGATCTGCTGGTTCCACCTGCGGCCGCTGAACACGCCGTAGTGCCCCACACCGATCTGCACATGGTGGGTTTTCATGAAGGGGCGGATGCTGCTGCACAGGTCTTGCGCGGCCACCGTCTGGCCGACGGAGCAGATGTCGTCGCGTTCGCCCTCGACTGTCATCAGCGCCATGCGCCGGATGGCGGCGGGGTTGACGATGCGGCCGCGGTAGCTGAGCTTGCCCAAGGCGAGGTCGTAGGTCTGGAACACTTTCTCGACGGTTTCCAGGTAGAACTCGGCCGGCAGGTCGTTGACGGCCAGGTATTCGTCGTAGAACACGCGGATCACGTTGGCCTTGTCGATGTCGCCGTCCACCAGATGCTGGTACATGTCCTTGAACGACTTCTTGTGGCGGTCCAGGTTCATGCTCAGGAAGGCGCTGAGCTGCACGAAGCCGGGATAGACGCGGCGCATGTAGCCGGCGTGCGGCAGCGGCACATGGCTGATCAGGTTTTTCTCGAACCACTCGATGGGTTTGCTGGTAGCGAGGGTGTTGACGGCCGTGGGGTTGACGCGGCAGTCGACCGGGCCGGCCATCAGGGTCAGGCTGCGCGGCTGGGCCGGGTCGTCGTCCTCCGCCATGATGGCTGCGGCTGCCAGCGCGGCCACACAGGGCTGGCACACCGCCACCACATGGGTGCCGGGGCCGATGGCCTGGGTGAAGCGGATCATGTGGGCGATGTAGTCGTCCAGCCCGAAAGCGCCGTGTTTGAGCGCCACATCGCGCGCGTTGTGCCAGTCGGTGATGTAGACATCGTGGTCCTGCAGCAGCGTGCGCACGGTTTCGCGCAGCAGGGTGGCAAAGTGGCCCGACAGCGGCGCCACCAGCAGCACGGCCGGCTGGTGCGGCCGGTCAGGCGCTTCCTCTTTTTTGAAGCGCAGCAGGGTGCCAAAAGGCATGGATAGCACGGTTTCCTCCGTCACGGCCAGCTCGCGTTCGCCGACCCTGACCATGCTGATGCCGTAGGCCGGGCGCGAATGGGTGACCCGCAGGCGTGAAAACACCTCCATCGAGGCGGAGATTTTGCGTAGCCAGGTGCCTTCGGTTTTGCCCAGCCAGAGGGCGGCGCTGCTGCCTTGGGCCAGCAGGCGCAGCGGTGACATCAGGTCGGACTGGGTTTGGTAGGCCTGGTAGAGCATGGGTGTCCTGGCTTGAAGCGGGGCTTGTGGCCCGGTAGGTGGAGTGCAGGCAAGTTACGGGCCAAAGCAGCCTGCTGGCACAGGCCTTGCGGGAAGGGGGGCATGTCCCCCGGCAACGGGGTGCCTTTTCTGCGGCGAAGAGTAGAAGGAGTAGAGCCATGGCCAAAGCCGTTTTGACGATCAGCAGCAAGAACTACGGTGCCTGGGCGCTGCGCGGCTGGCTGATGGCCAAACTCGCGGGCCTGGAATTCACGGAAAAAGTGATTTCCCCGGACGACCCGGCCATGAAGGCCGAAATGCTGCTGCTCGCGCCCTCCATGCTGGTGCCTTCGCTGCAGCACAACGGCGTGAAGGTCTGGGACACGCTGGCAATTGCCGAATACCTCAACGAAATCAAGCCCAAGGCCGGGTTGCTGCCAGCTGACGTGAAAGCCCGCGCGCATTGCCGAGCCATCTGCGGCGAGATGCATTCAGGCTTTTCGTCCATGCGTTCCTCGCTGCCCATGAACCTCAAGGCGCATTTCCCCAGCTTCAAGATCTGGTCGCGCGCGCAGGCCGACATCAACCGGGTGATGGAAATCTGGAAGGAATGCCTGGCCACCTACGGCGGACCCTACCTGTTCGGCAAGCAGCCCTGCGTGGCCGACGCGATGTACGCGCCCGTCGTCACGCGCTTTTTGACCTACGACGTGGCGCTGGACAAGGGATGCAGCGCCTACTGCAAACGCATCATGGAGCTGCCCGCCATGAAAGAGTGGTTGGCCGCGGCGAAGAAAGAGCCTGACGACATTGACGAGCTGGACGCAGAGTTTTGAACACCCCCGTCCAGGCTCACTGCGTGTAGCCTGTTCCCCCCTTGCAGGGGGCGGCGCCTGCGGCCCGGCGAAGCCGGTTCCGCGGCCCCTGCTGGAAGGCACCACAAGAGCTAGAGTCGAGGTCTCTTCGTCAAGCCGGGGCCGCGGATCCGGCTCTGCCGGCCCGCAGGCGCAGCGGCCCCCTCGGGGCAGCGCAGTACGCGAAGCGACAAGCGTGGGGGCTTTATTTCCAAGGTGTGGATGGCGGAATATTGCAAACGGGCTCCACGTCAATCGACTTGAAGTCGGCGGGCGAAACGATCTCCAGGTATTCCATGTCGGGTGAGTAGTCGAACAGGAAGTGGCGTATGCCCGGTCGCTGGTGCACCACGTCGCCCGCCTCGACCAGGGTTTCCTTGTCTTCGTACATGAAGCGGGCCCAGCCCTTGACCATGATGACGATCTGGAAATCTGCCTCATGGCGGTGCCAGCCTGTGCCTGTTTCTGGTGCCATGTTCGCCTTGACCAGGTGCGCAATCACTTTTCCGTGCGTAGCCTCGGCAATGCCCAAGTCACGGTAAAGAAAAAAATCACGCAGACCGCCCGAAACAAAGGCCGTGTCGCCGGGCTTCACGTGGGAAAACTGCGTTGCAGTGCGATCCAGCATGGGTGCTCCTTCTTCAGTGGGATGGTGCACCGCATCAAGCAGGAAATGTTCCCGTCCTGGATGGCGTTTACCGCTTCGCCGTTTCCAGTCTGGCGTCATGAAGGCGCCGCAGCGCAAGGCGCTGGAAAACCGGAACTCAGTGTTTTCTGCTTTCCACTGGGGTTTCCGTATGCATGGCGCAACGCCACTGCCCGTCCTTGCGGGTCCACACCGACGAGTCCGCCATGTCCTGTTTGATCTCCCCGGATTTGCCGCGTGGGGAGATCGCCTGCTTGACCTTGTAGGTCAGCACGGCGGTGTCCTCGGTGGGGAACACCACTTCCATGTCGCTCAGCTTGAAGGACTTGACCACCATGTCCCCCTGCTCGGCCATTTTCCGGTAGCCCGCGTGGTCGAACTTCATGGCGCCATGCGAACTGACCATGAGCGCCGGTTCATCCAGCAGGTCCAAGGCAGTGTCGGTGTCTTCATCCACGAGCGATTGCCAGAACTTTTTTTCCAGCGCGATCAGGTCCTTGCTTGCAGCTTGCATGTTGTACTCCTTTGGAAGGTAAAAGATCAATATGCCTGAGCGGCGTGCCCGGCGCCCGTCACATGAAGCGCCTATCGCGGGTAAGCAGGGTCCTACAGGCGGGGCCGGGGATTTCCACCATCTGGGATAATCCCCCCATGAGCGGCAACACCTTCGGCACCCTATTCGCAGTCACCAACTTCGGTGAATCCCACGGCCCGGCCATTGGCTGTGTGATTGACGGCTGTCCGCCGGGCATGGAACTGAGCGAGGCGGACATCCAGGGCGATCTGGACCGGCGCCGGCCCGGCACCAGCCGGCATGTGACGCAGCGCAACGAGCCTGACGCGGTGGAAATCCTTTCCGGCGTGTACGAGGGCAAGACCACCGGCACGCCGATCTGCCTGCTGATCAGGAACACCGACCAGCGCAGCAAGGACTACGGCAACATCCTGGACACCTTCCGCCCCGGCCATGCGGATTACAGCTATCTGCAGAAATACGGCATTCGCGACCCGCGCGGCGGGGGCAGGGCGTCGGCCCGGCTGACCGCGCCCATGGTGGCGGCGGGTGCGGTGGCCAAGAAGTGGCTGCTTCAGAAATACGGCACCACCTTCCGCGGTTGCATGGTGCAGATCGGCGACATCTCCATTCCTTTTGAACGCTGGGAGCATGTGCCGAACAACCCGTTTTTTGCACCGGTGGCCGACGTGGCCAAGCTGGAAGCCTACATGGACGAGCTGCGCAAGGCCGGCGACTCCTGCGGCGCGCGCATTCGTGTCACGGCCAGTGGCATGCCGGTTGGCCTGGGCGAGCCGCTGTTCGACAAGCTGGACGCCGACATCGCTTTTGCCATGATGGGCATCAACGCCGTCAAGGGTGTGGAAATCGGCGCCGGGTTTGCCAGCGTCACGCAGCGTGGCACCACGCATGGCGATTCGCTGTCGCCCGCGGGTTTCAAGTCGAACAACGCAGGCGGTGTGCTGGGCGGCATCAGCACCGGGCAAGACCTGGACGTGTCGATTGCCATCAAACCAACCAGTTCCATCATCACGCCGCGCGAGTCCATCGACATGGCGGGCCAGCCGACTTCCGTGGTGACCAAGGGCCGGCACGACCCGTGTGTGGGCATACGCGCCACGCCGATTGCCGAGGCCATGCTGGCGCTGGTGGTGATGGAGCATGCCCTGCGCCAGCGCGCGCAGTGCGGTGATGTGGTCTCGCCCATGAAGGCGATCAAGGGCTCGGTGTGAGCAGATCCTGAGCCATGTCTGAAGGTACTCCGGCGGCCGGGCGCCGCCAGCTGGTGCCGTTTGCGGCCTTGTCGGCCAGCTATTTCGCCCATATCGGTTTTTTCAATCCCTATTTGCCGCTGTGGCTCAAGGACCTGGGCTTCAGCATCCTCGCGATCAGCCTGTTGACTTCGGTGCAGGCGGCGACGCGCCTGTTTGCGCCTTACGGCTGGGGCGCGCTCAGCGACCACACCGGCGAGCGCGTGAAGCTGCTGCGTTATGGCGCCACGGTGGCGCTGATTTCCTCGCTTGGCTTGTGGCTGGACTTCGGTTCGGGTTATGGCATCTGGTGGCTGGCCGCCGTGCTGGTGGTGATGTTCTCCCACACCAGCCCCATGATGCCGGTGAGCGAAGCCGCCATGGCGCACCTGATCAGCCAGGGCGGTGCCTTCGATGCCCGGCGCTACGGCCGGGTGCGGCTCTGGGGCTCGCTCGGTTTTCTGGTCACGGTGTTTGCTGCCGGCAGCTGGTTCGAGTTTTTCGGCATGAGCCATTTCCCGGCCTGGACGTTCCTCTCGCTGCTGGCGCTGACGATCAGCGTCTGGCTGTTGCCGGATGTGAAGGAAGCAGCCGGCGCGCATGCGCTGAAGCTGCCGGTGCTGCCGGTTCTATTCCAGCGCGCGGTGCTGTGGTTTTTTGCCTCGGCTTTTTTCCACGTGCTGGCGCACATCGGCGTTTATGTTTTCTTCTCGCTCTACCTCGACGCGATGGGCTACAGCAAAACCATGATCGGTGTGTTGTGGGCCTTCTCGGTCATTGTGGAGATCGGCTGGTTCTACACCCAAGGCCGCTGGCTACCGCGGCTGAGCCTGACCGCCTGGCTGATGGTGTGTTCGGCCGCCATGGTGCTGCGCATGGGTATCACCGCCACCGCCCCCGGTGTGTTGCTGCTGATGCTGTTTGCGCAGGCCTTGCATGCGCTGACCTTTGCCACCCACCACACGGTATGCACCGCACTGCTGTCGCACCATTTTCCGGGCCGGCTGCGCGGCCGCGGGCAGGCGCTTTACGTCGTGGTGGCTTATGGCATGCCGGGTGTTCTGGGCGGCTTGGCCGGCGGACTGCTGAGTTCGGCCTTCGGGCTGGTCAGCGTGTACTGGGCCTGCACCTTGGCCAGCGTGGTGGCAACGGCTTGTGCCTTTGTCGCCTGGCGGGTGCAGCGCGGCCTGGATGCCGCTGCGCACTGATTCACCGAACATTCAAGGTATTTTGTGCTCACAGCCCTTATGGGGCGGGCGCCAGCAGCTACTGATTTCGTAGCGTCCGGTGAACCTTCAGGAATCCCGGGCGGCCTTGAAAGGGTTGAAGCCGGTGATCAGCGCCGTCGCGGTCAGCACCAGCACGCAGCCCGGCGCCATGCCCCAGGTGACCGGCTCGCCGAGAAACATGCCGCCCCAGCCCACGCCGAAGAGCGGAATCATGAAGGCCGCCGAGGTGGCGGCGCTGGCGGGAATCTCACGCATCAGCCGCATGCTGATCCAGTACATCAGGCCCGAGGTGAACATGCCCAGCACCGCCACCGCCATCATGGCGCCGTGGGTGTAATGGGCCGAGGGCAGGGCCACACCCGCAGGCAGCAACAAGATCAGCGCGGCCGCCACATGCACCACGGCCGAGGCGGGCAGCGGGTGATGGGCCATGGTCGCGCGCTTCATCAGGATGGAGCCCAGGCCATAACCGGCGGCCGCGCCAATACATGCCAGGGCGGCCAGCACTACGC
>NZ_JBAQYR010000073.1:0-17623 GCF_049790275.1 Polaromonas sp. | reverse complement strand
AGATGGCGATGTCCGCAGCCTGTCCCGGTGCCAGGGTGCCGATGCCGGGCAGGCCCAGCACCTTCGCACCGCCGGCCGTGCCCCAGCGCACCACGTCCTCCACGGTCGTCGCCGCTGCGTCGGCCTCGCCCTGGCCACCGCGGTGCAGCGCCGTGGTAGCTTCACCGGCCCTGGCGCGCTGCATCAGCCAGGCCGCATGGGTTTCCGACAGCATGTCGGCGGCCTCGTTGGAGGCGGCGCCATCCACACCGATGGACACCGCCGCACCCGCTTCTTCCAGTGCCCGCACCGGCGCGATGCCGCTGCCCAGCCGGCCGTTGCTTTGCGGGCAGTGCGCAATGCCGGTGCCGGTCGCCCCCAGCAGGGCAATTTCATCGGCGTCCAGCTTCACCAGGTGCGCGAACCACACGTCGGGCCCGAGCCAACCCAGGGTCTCGCAGAAATGCACCGGTTTCATGGCGTGCTGGGTGTGCACGCTGTCGTGGTAGTGCACGGTTTCGGACAGGTGGGAATGCAGGTGCAGGCCCAGCCGGCGCGCCAGCTTTGCACATTCGCGCAGTTCCTCGGGCCGCATGGAGTGCACCGGCGTGGTGGGTGCCACCACGACGCGCTGCATGGCGTCGGGTGCGCTGTCGTGGAAACGTGCGGCCAGCCGCTCGATGTCGGCCAGGTAGCCCTCCAGCGTTTCGGGCCGCGAGGCCGGCGCCGCATCGCCTTCCGGCAGGCGCGACAGTGTGCCGCCACCCCGGCACAGCACAAAGCGCAGCCCCAGCGCCTCGGCTTCCTCGAACAGGATGGCCGAGCTGTCGTAAGGCATGTCCGGGTAGTAGTGGTAGTTGTGGTCGGCCACGGTGGCGCAGCCCGACAGGGCCAGCTCAACCAGGCCGATGCGTGCTGCCAGCCGGAACATGTCTTCGTCCATCCGGGGCCGCAGGCGCATGGGTGTGGCAGTGAGCCAGGGCGTCAGCGTGGCGTTGATGCCCATGGGGTCGCCCTTGAGCAAGGACTGGAACAGGTGGTGGTGCGTGTTGACCCAGGCCGGGTAGACCACGCAATCGCCGGCGTCGATCTGCCGCTCGCCCGGTTCGGGCTGCAATGCGCCCATGGCGGCGATCTTGCCGTTGCGCACGCGGATGTCGGGGCCGGTATGCCGCGCTTCGTTGCCGGGTAGCCCGGTGAGGATGGCTGCGGCGTTTCGGATCAGGAGGTTCATGGTGCGGGTCCGACGGGGGCCTGGATGGGAATGTGTTTCTTTGGCGTAGACGGGGAGCCGCGGTGGATTTCTTCCTCGCCATGGGCGCGCAGCAAATGCAGCAGCTGCTTGCGGATGACCAGGCCGGGTTTATCCGAGGGCATGTGGAATTCCACCTTGCGTGTCGTGTCCACGCAGGCATCGGCGTCAGTGGCTTCGAGGATGTCGCGGTCTTCAGCCGTGATGGCGGCATCCCAGGCAATCAGCTTTTGCGCCGGGCAGCTTTCCTCGCTGTCGTTGCGGTACAGCCACTGCACCAGCATCATGCGTTCGTCGTCGATCGGCGTGGCGCAGTTGTAGATGATGTGGTCAATGCCGCTGGCCGGGTAGTTGCAGCCGAAGCGCCGTGCAAACGGCAGGTAATAACGGTTGATCAGATGGCGTTCGGTGATGGGCTCGGTGGTGCCGGTGACCTGGTGGCCTGCCGCCGGGTTGCGGATGGGCACGCGGGTCTCGGCCTCGAAGCCGTAGTCGGTTTCGCGAAACTCGTAGGGCGCCGGTTTCGGCTGCTCGAGGATGCCGAAGTTGGCCTTGTGCACATACGAAAAATGCGAGTTGTCGAAGGAGTTCTCCATCATTCGCAGCGGGCTGGTTTTCCATTCCTCGTAGAACTGGAAAATCCGCCGGTAGCCGGGCGCGCCGTCTTCCGGAAAATGCGGGATCGGTTTGAGCGGGTCCTCCAGCGCGACCCAGACGTAGCCGTATTTTTCCTGGGCGCGGTAGGCCGGCACTTTCGCGCCGGCCGGAATCTGCATGTCGGGGTTTTGCGGAATCCGCACGCAGGCGCCGGTGCAGTCATAGGTCCAGCCATGGTAGCCGCAGACGATGTTGCCGTTTTCGACCGTGCCTTTGGATAATTTGGCCGTGCGGTGGCAGCAGCGGTCGCGCACCGCGGCCGGTGTGCCGTCAGCCTGCTTCCAGAGCACGATGTCCTCGCCCATCAGCGTGAACGGCTGGGGGCCCCTGTCCAGGTGGGCCATGGGCATCAGCGCGTACCAGAAGCGGCGCAGCACCTTCTGTTTAGTGGTCAGCATGAGCCACCTCCTGTACGGGATGGATGCGGGTCCAGCCGTGGACCTCGGCTTCGCCGTGTTCCTTCAGCAATGCCAGCAGGCGCTTGCGCATCAGCATGCCGGGCCGGTCACTGGCCATGCTCTGCTCGTCGCGGCGCCCCACATCCACCGGTGCGTCGGCGTCCACCGACTCCAGGATGACCTTGTCTTCCAGCACCACCCTGGTGTCCCATTCATTGAGCAGGTCGGCCGGGCAGTCCGCTTCGCTGTCGTTGCGGTACAGCCACTGGATCAGTTGCACGTGATGGTCGTCGATGGGCGTGGCGCAGGTGAAGATGGTGTGTTTGATGCCGCTGGGATAAACCAGGCCCAGCTTGCGCAGGAAGGGCATGTGCCACTGGTTGGAGAACTGGCGCTTGGTGGTCGGTTCGGTGGTGCCGGTGATGCGGTGCGACTGCGGCGGGTTGTTGATGCTGATGACCATGCTCGCCTCGAAGCCGTAGTCCGTCTCGTCCAGTGCAAAGTGTTCGGGCTTGGGCTGGCCGCCCTGGCCGAAGGTGCCGGCGTGGACGAAGGCAAAGTGCGCCGAGTCGAAGGAATTTTCCATCAGCCGCAACGCGCCGGTGGCCCAGCGCTCGTCGAACTGGTGGATGCGGCGGTAGCCCAGGGACTCTTCCTCGGTGTCCAGCAAAGGTAGCAGCGGGTCGTCCAGCGCTACCCAGGCGTAGCCGAATTTCTCCTGGCAGTGGAAGGCGGGCACGCGTGCGCCGGCCGGAATCTGCATGTCCGGGTTTTGCGGAATCCGCACGCAGGCACCGGTGCAGTCGTAGGTCCAGCCGTGGTAGCCGCAGACGATGTGGTCGCCTTCGACAAATCCTTTGGACAGTTTTGCGGTGCGGTGGCAGCAGCGGTCGCGCACGGCGGCGGGCGTGCCGTCGGACTTTTTCCACAGCACGATGTGTTCGCCCAGCAGGGTGAAGGGCTGGGGTCCGGCGGCGAGTTTGTCCATCGGCATCACGGCGTACCAGAAGCGCCTCAGCACGGGTTGTTGGGTGACTAGCATCGGCCGGCCTCCCGACGAGCCGCCTCCAGGGAGGCCACGGCCCCCTCGGGGGGCAGCGAACGAATGTGAGCGTGGGGGCACATAGTCACTTTTTGAGGTCCTTGAGGAACTGCAGCGTGTAGGCCTGCTGCCAGTTCGGGTTCGGCTTGAGCTGGCCACTGGTGACCATCAGGTCGTAGGTCTGCTTCCAGCGCGCGTCGGTCATCACGCCGGCGCCGAGCTTGGCCGCATCGCCGCCGTCCATGAATTTCATGTCCTTCATGGTCTTGACCGAGTAGGCGATCAGCTCGTCTTCCATCTTGGGGTTGTCCTGCTTGATCAGGGCGTTGCCTGGTGCCGGGTTGTCCAGGTAGCTTTTCCAGCCTTCCAAAGTGGCCTTGACGAAGCGCTGCACCAGCTCGGGCTTGTCCTTGACCATCTGCCGCGTCGTGACGATGGTGTTGCCGTAGGGCGGGTAGCCCTCATTGGCGAACAGGAAGAACTTGACCTTCTGGCCGGCTTTCTCGGCGATGAAGGGCTCGGAGCCGGGGTAGCCCTGCTGCGCCACATTCATGTCGGCGAAAAAGGGTGCCATGTTGAAGGTGTAGGGACGGGCCTGGTCGTCCTTCAGGCCGTGCTTGATCTTCAGCCAGGGCCACCAGCTGGTGCGGCCGCTGGTGGCCAGCAGGATGGTCTTGCCCTTGAGGTCGGCCAGGCTGTTCACGTCGGTATGCGTGACCATGCCCTGGGGTTCGAACTGGAACACGGCTGCGACCGTGGTCAGTGGCACGCCATTCTCGATGGCCGACAGGGTCTGGAAGTCCTTGCCCATGATGAAGTCTGCCTGGCCGGCGGCGATGATCTGGATCGCGTTGACCTGCGGGCCGCCCATCTTGACGGTGACGTCCAGGCCGTATTTTTTGTAGATACCGGTGGCAATCGCCTGGTAGTAGCCGCCGTGTTCGGCCTGCGCGTACCAGGAGGTGAGGAAGGTGACCTTGTCCTGCGCGTGGGCCAGGCTGGCTGTGGCAGCCAGCGCGAGCGCCGGCAGGATCTTGCGAACGAGGGTAGGGAATGACATGCAGTTTCTCCGGTTATGTTGATCAACACAAAGCGCCACCACGGCGCACGTCGGGAACAATCCCGCCGCCAGAGCAATGACCCGCGGTCCGTGGACCGTTGCCTGCTTCTACTCTGAAAATCAAGACGCAAATTTCATGCCGTATCAGGGCCATGCCAAGGCATCATCTGGGCAGATAAATCGTGGCCTCCACTTCAATCAGCGCCCCGTCGCCGGGCATGAAACGCGACACCTCCACCACCGTGCTGGCCGGCGGCTCGCCGGGGTAGAACAGGCCGCGCACGCGGTTGTAAAACGGGTAGTGGCGCAAATCGCGAAAGTACTGCACCAGCTTGACCACGTCGGCCATGCTGCCGCCGTGTTCGACGGCCAGCTGGCGGATGCGCTCCAGCACGAACCAGCTTTGCGCGACGGCCGGCGCCTCGTAGATGTCCACCGTCATCTGGCCCGTGACATAACCAATGCTGCGCAAGGCTTCCAGCGCCTGGGGCGGCAACTCGTCATAAGCCTGCACCACGGCCTTTCGCACAGGATCCACCGCGACCACGCCGCTGGCAAAAACAAAGTCCCCCACGCGCCGTGCGGCCGAGTAGTTCGCCATGGGTTGGCCCATGCCGGTGTTCATGGGCTTGCCTTCTCAGGTGGGTTCAGCCATGCGCGCACCTTGCCGGGGTTGAGCAGGCCCAGCGGGTCGAAGCGGCGCTTGATGTCGAGCACGGCCTGCGGCAGCTCGCCGCCGGCTTTTCCGTCCTCGACGATGCTGACATGCGGGTCGTTGATGCGCACACCGTTGTCGCGGTGGATCTGCATGATCTCCTGCAGGCGTTCCTCGGTGCTGAACTTCACCAGCTGCAGCGCGGTACAGGTGATGTTGCCTTCCATGTTGCGGATGAATTCGGCATGCATCAGCACTTCGCCGCCCAGCAGCTGTTCCATGTATTTGACCTGCGCCAGGTGTTCGCCGGCGACGAAGGCGCTTTGCAGGTAGGTGATGCCCTTGTCCACCTTCAGGGCGTTCAGCGTGGTGTGGTTCCAAGTGAATTCCAGCAGGGTGCGGTTGCTGGCCGCCACTTCTTCTGCCGTCCTGCGGTAGGTGACCGTGCCCGCATACTGGGCCACCAGTTCCAGCAGCGGCGCCTCGCTGCTGGAGGCGGTGGCCGTGATGACGGCGTGGCAGCCGGCAGGCAGGTAGTCGGCCAGTTGCTTCATGTAGTCCGGAATGGGCGCGGCCAGCAGGCAGACCTCTTTTTTGACAATGCCCGGGGCGCGCGCGACGGCATCGCCGAACTCCAGCGCCTCGTCAAAACTGGCGAAGGTGATGATGCTTTCCATCCAGTCATGCACGGGAGCCAGGCCGACTTCGACTTCCAGCACCAGGCCGTTGGTGCCCCACATGTGGTGCATGAGCAGCGCCTCGGGGCCGCGCAGCTCGATGAACTGCGGTTCTTCCTCGATGGTGATGGCGCGCACACCCAGCACGTTGCCGCGGGCGGCCAGCGGGCCGTAGTTGATGGAGCCGACGCCGCCGAAGCCGCCGCCGAACAGGCCGCCGAGCGTGGCGCTGCGGAAGGTGGAAGGTATGCAGCGTAGCTCCTGGCCGTGCGGCTTCACTGCCTTGTCGAAATCACCAAGCCGGATGCCGGCCTGGGCGCGGCCGGCGCCATGGCGTGCCCAGAGGAAGGCGTTGTAGCCGCTCATGTCCAGCACCACACCACCTTGCAGCGGCACGGCCTGGCCGTAATTGCCGGTGCCGCTGCCGCGCACGGTGATGGGCACATGCAGCCGCGCGCACAGGGCGACGAGGCGGCGGATTTCTTCCTCGCTGCGCGGACGCACTGCGGCGGCTGCCCGCTTGCCCTCGAGCTGGCGCTTGAGCACCGGGCTGAACCAGGAGAAGTCCTGGGACAGGCGGGCGATGCGGCCCTCGTCGGTGACCCAGTCCAGGTCGGCAAGTTCGGCGTGCAGTTGTTCTATGGGATGGGTGGGAGCGTTCACCGTGAATCTTTCAAGTGTTTTTGGCCCCTGGCCCTTATGTGGCGGGCGCAGGCAGCTATTAAAAATGTAGCGTCTGGCGGGTGCCGGCCTCAGTCCCGCGAGAGTTCGCTGGCGTGCCAGGAGCCCAGCGCCAGTTTGGTGAGCCAGGCCATCAGCGCAAACAGGCCTACCCCGGCCAGCGAAATCAGCAGCAGGGCGGCGAACATGCGCGGGATGTTGAGCTGGTAGCCGGCCATCAGGATCTGGTAGGCCAGGCCGGTGGCCGCACCGCCGGTGCCGGCCACGAACTCCGCGACCACTGCGCCTATCAGTGCCAGCCCGCTGGAAATGCGCAGGCCGCCGAAGAAATAGGGCAAGGCGCTCGGGATGCGCAGCCGCACCAGGGTCTGCAGGCGGCTGGCGCGATTCATCGTGAAGTAGCTTTGCAGGTCGGGGTCTATGCTGCGCAGGCCCAGCGTGGTGTTGGAGATGATGGGAAACAGCGCCACCAGCGCGGCGCACAGCACCAGCGAGGCCGTCGGGTCCTTGACCCAGATGATGATGAGTGGCGCAACGGCCACGATGGGTGTGACCTGCAGCAGCACCGCGTAGGGAAACAGCGCGGTTTCTATCTTTCGGCTCTGCACGAACAGAAAGGAGATCAGCACGCCGACCACGGTGGCCACCACGAAGGACAGCAAGGTGATCTTCAGCGTCACCAGCAGCGAGCCGCCCAGCGATTGCCAGTCGGTCACCAGGGTCTGGAACATCAGCAGCGGCGAAGGCACCAGGTAGGGTGGCAGCTTGAAGCCGGTGACCAGTGCCTGCCAGCTGCCCAGCAGCACGACGGCAACGAGGGTGGGATAAAGAACGCGCTGCACGCGCGGCGAAGCAAAGGCGGCGGTGCGGATCATGCGTGCTCCTCGTCGGTGTCGTGGCTGGCGCGCAGCAGGCTGTCCTGCAGGCGCTTGGCGTACTGCGCAAAGCGCGGTGTCACCATGAAGTCGGGCGTGCGCGGGTAGGGTTCGTCGATCAGCACCTCCTCGGTGATGCGTCCCGGCCGCGCCGCCATCATCACCACGCGGGTGGACAAAAATACCGCCTCGTGGATCGAGTGGGTGACAAAAATCACGGTCAGTTTCTTCTCGCGCCACAAAGTCAGCAGGTCGGCGTCCAGCTTGTGGCGGGTGATCTCGTCCAGCGCGCCGAAGGGTTCGTCCATCAGCAGCAGGTTGGGTTGCACCACCAGGCTGCGCGCAATCGATACGCGCATCTGCATGCCACCGGAGAGGTTGCGCGGCAGTGCGCTGGAAAATTTGGTGAGGCCCACCAGCGCCAGCGCATCGACGACACGGGCATCTGCCTCGGCCCGCGGGACACCCGCCAGGTCAAGCGGCAGGCGCACGTTGGCGGCTACGCTGGCCCAGGGCATGAGCGTGGGCGACTGGAACACGAAAGCCAGCTTGTGCTGGCACTCCGCCAGCTGTGTCACCGGCTTGCGCCACAGCAGCAGGCGTCCGTCGGTGGGGTCCAGCAGCCCGGCCACCATCTTGAGCAGGGTGCTTTTGCCGCAGCCTGAGGGGCCGAGCAGGGTCACGAACTCGCCCTCCTGCACCGTGAGGTCCACCGGCTGCAGTGCGACCGTCCCGTTCGGGTAGGTCTTGTGCGCCGACAGGACTTCGACGGCTGGCGTGGCGATGCCCGGGACGGCGGCGGCCAGGGCAGCAGGCGGTTCACGCATCAAGGCATCACCTTCAGGTCCTTGATGTGGTCGAACATGAATGCCTGGGCCGGTGTCACCTTGGCCGGGTCCACCAGCTTGTTCTCGACCAGGAAGGCATAACTCTGTTTGATGCGGGCGTCGTTCATGCTGCCGATGCCGGCCTTGCCTGCGTCGCCGCCGGTGACGATGCCCATCTCCTTGAGCTTGGCCACGCTGTAGGCCAGCTGTTCGTCGCTCATGTTGGGGTTGTCCTTCTTGATCAGCACATTGCCTGGCGCCGGGTCGGCCAGGTAGCTCTTCCAGCCTTCCATCGTTCCCTTGACGAAGGCGGCCACCACCTTGCTGCGGTTCTTCACCGTGTCTTCCATGCATGAAATGGTGGTGCCGTAGGAAGGCCAGCCATGGTCGGCGAAGAGGAAGGTGTTGGCCTTGACGCCGGCCTTCTGGATGGCGAAGGGCTCGGAAGTCAGGTAGCCCTGCTGCACCGTGTTCTTGTCGGCGACAAAGGGCTGGATGTTGAAGGTGTAGGGTCGGGTCTGGGAATCCTGAAAGCCGTACTTGCCCTTGAGCCAGAGCCAGTAGCCACGCTGGGCCGTAGGGGCGATCAGGATGGTCTTGCCCTTCATGTCCTCGAAGCTTTTGACTTCTTCATGGGCGATCAGCACCTGCGGGTCTTTCTGGAACACCGCGGCCAGCGTGACGACAGGCAGGCCGCCGCTGCGCGCGATCATCATCTGCAGATCGCTCGAACCCATGACGCAGTCGGTCTGGCCGGCAGCCATGAGCTGCATGATGTTGACCTGCGGGCCGCCCATCTTGATGGTCACGTCCAGGCCATACTTCTTGTAGATGCCGGTGGCCACGGCCTGGTAGAAGCCGCCGTGCTCGGCCTGCGCATACCAGTTGGTCATGTAGGTGAGCTTGTCCTGCGCCTGCGCGCCGGCCGAAAAGGCCAGGGTGAGCGAGGCGGCGAGGAGGGTGCGTGTGATGGAAGCTTTCATGATGGCCTTTCGAAGAACGGTTGAACAGCGGAAGCGAAATCGTGGGAAGGTCGATGCAAGTTGTGCGCCCAGGGCTACAGCGCCTGCTGGACATGCCCCTGCTGGTGGCCGTAGCCCCAGGAAGGGACATCGCGCACCACCCACTGCATGTGGAACAGGTCGGTGATGGCTTCCACCCAGCTGGCCGACAGCGTGTAGAGGATGTCTTCGCCCTGTTCGCGGGTGGCGCTGAGCGGGTCGCCGATCACGCCGCTGGAGCCGAAATCGCGCGCCGTCCAAGCACAGGCCGGCCGGCCGTCGCCGGACAGGATCTTTGAAGGAAAGGGCGGCGGAAAGTTGGCGACCGCACGTTCCATGTGCACGGTGTCGGGTGCCAGCGCCAGCATCAGTGCAGTTTCCGAATGCCCGGCGTGCATGGCCAGCTTGCGTTCCTGGTCGGAGATGTATTTCCCCGACGAGTTGGGCAGGCGCGACACGTGGTAGGGGACGATGACGAAGTCGCCATGGCGCAGGCGCAGCTCGCGCGCAGCCATCTCCAGCACCTGCGGCTGGCCGCCATGGCCGTTGGCCAGCAGCAGCTTGCGAAAACCCGCGCGGTACACCGATTCGCCGATCTCGGTGATGGTCGCCAGCAAGGTTGGGCCGGTCAGCGTCATGGTGCCGGGAAAGTGCAGGTGCTCGTCTGACTTGCCATAAGTGATGGGCGCCAGGCCGAAAGCCCGTACACCGTCAGGCAGGCGCTCCAGCGCCTTGCCCAGCACGCCGGAGGAGATCACGCTGTCGACCGAACAGGGCAGGTGCGGGCCGTGCTGTTCGATGGCGCCTACCGGCAGCACGATGACGGTGTTCTCCCGGTCCGGGAGCGCACTGATTTCTGTCCAGCTCAGGTAGGGCAGGAAGCGGTGGGGCGGGATGTAGCCGTGAATCATGGGAAATCCTTTCGGGAAGTGCGGGCCTCAGGCGAACTTCGCCATCGCCTGGCCGACCTGGCGCATGAAGCGTTTCAGGCGCGGCTCGGTGGCTACGTTCATGTGGTAGTACGCGTGGAAGTCCACGCGGGCGGCGCTGCCGGTCAGCCGCAACATGTAGCGCGTGATGATCTTGCGCGGCGGGTCGCCCATGTACCAGGCCACCCAGCGCGGCCGGCCGTAGGTGACGACCGCCGAGATGCGCCTGATATGGGTGAGCATGGGTTTGACGTTGGCCGGGTCGCTGAGGTCGAAGGCCACACCCGGCATGAAGAGGCGGTCGAAGTAGCCCTTGAGCATGGCGGGCAGGCCGAAGCACCAGGTCGGAAAGCAGAACACGATGGCTTCCGCCTTGCGCAGGCGTTCCACGTGCGCGGCCAGCGGCAACTGGTTGGACGGCACATCGTGGTAGCCCAGGCGCTCTTCGCGCGACAGCACGGGGTTGAAACCTTCGGCGTACAGGTCGCAGTCATCCACCGTGTGGCCCGCGGCCTTCAGGTTGGTGAGCACCTCCTGGTGCAGCGCCGCGTGGAAGCTGGTTTCCACCGGGTGGCAGTAAACGACTAGGACATGCATGGCGTGTCCCAATGGAGCGGCGGGCGATGCACCGCGGCTGTGAGCGATGCACCG
This sequence comes from Polaromonas sp., assembly GCF_049790275.1. Taxonomy (GTDB): domain Bacteria; phylum Pseudomonadota; class Gammaproteobacteria; order Burkholderiales; family Burkholderiaceae_C; genus Polaromonas. The sequence continues at coordinate 6,939 of NZ_JBAQYR010000073.1, read as the reverse complement.
TCACTGGGCATGCCGGCGGCGGAGGAGGGGGAATCGGGGGCGGTAAGCGTCATGATTGACCAATCAATTTGATCGATTGGTCAAATAACGCAAAGCTTGTGCCAGGTCAAAGACCTGGGAGGCCTTTTCCGGTCAGGAAAGTTTGATGCCGCAGCCGCGCAGGATCAGCGCGGTCAGCTCCTGGATCAGCGCATCACGGTCCGGCATCCAGGACGCCTGGCCGGGTTTGATCAGCTGCTGCACCTGCAGGGCCGAGTCGGCGTAAAACTGCGTCATGGCCCAGATGCTCATCAGCAGCATGTGCGGATCCACCGGCTTCATCAGGCCGCGCTCGATCCAGCCGTTGATGACCTTGACCTTCTCCCGGGTGCGCCGGCGCGAGTCGGGCCAGAATTTGTCGAGGTTGCGCCCGCCGTCGAGCACCTCGCGGGTGAAGATGCGCGACACCTCGGGCTTCTCGAAGGCAATGACCACCTTCGAGCGGATGTAGTCGCCCAGCACCTTGCCCGGGTCGGCCGAGCTGGTATTGAACATGCCTTTCCAGTCGGACACCACCGACATCAGCAGCTCTTCGTACAGCTCTTCCTTGCTTTTGATGTAGTAGTGAAGCTGCGGTTTGGTCAGCCCCGCGCGGGCGGCAATCGCCTGGGTGGAGGTGCCCTTGAGGCCGTTTTCGCTGAATTCGGCAATGGCGGCGGCGTGGATGGCGGCCATGATCCGCTCGCGGTTTTCGCGCGCGTTGCGGGGCGGCTTGCCGGCTTCGATGGGGGTCGATTTCTTCGTTGGCGAGGCGGCCGATTTCATCGGGAAGGTGCGGCTTTCTGCGGCTGGAGGGGTGAGTTTGATGGTAGCAGATGGTAACTGCAAGGCCGCGTTCTGCAGCGGCAGCAGCGGGCAAGGCCGGGGCCGGATTCCTTGCCTAACGTTGTTCCGGCGCCGTACCGGGAGGTGCCGCAGGCAACACCGACCATTCCGGTTCCTCGAATTCGCCGATAACCTTGACTTCGCAGTTCTGCGCGTGCTTTTCAAGGATGGCGCGCACGGTCTCGTCCCGGCGGTCGTCCTTGGCATCGCGGTGGGCCTTGGACTCCCAGGTGGCAATGGCCAGCAGGGTGTCGGGTGAACCGATCTTGCGGTGCAGATAGGTGCCGCGCGCGCCCGACGTACGCTGGATGATTTCACTGGCGCGTATCCAGGCCGCCGCGTAGTCATCCACCGTGTAGCCGGGTTTCATGCGGACTTCAAAAATGAATTTCATGGACGATTCTCCTGTAGCCGTACGGGCCGGGGGAAGGCGGGCCTGGTTTTTACTCCCTGCCGATGATTGTTACGCGCTGCATGGCTTTCGGGGCATTTCCGTCCTGGCGTCCTACAACATGCGGCGGCGAATTGATTTAAAAAAGGGGGGAGTTCATGCGCATTCGCCAGCCTGGCTCACAAGCTCTGTTCACCCCCCGATTTTCTGGAGAACCCCATGGCCCAATACAACATCGCTGTCGTCGTCGGCAGCCTCCGCAAGGACTCCTTCAACAAAAAACTCGCCATGGCGCTGGAAAAGCTGTTCCCCGCCGGCTTCAGTTTTACCCAGGTGCGCATCGACGACCTGCCGCCCTACAACCAGGACGACGACGGCAACCCCTCGGCGCAGGTGACGCGTCTGAAGGGCGAGATCACGGCGGCCCAGGGGCTGCTGTTTTTCACGCCTGAATACAACCGCTCGATTCCCGGCGTTCTGAAAAACGCGATTGACCATGCCTCCCGCCCCTACGGCAAAAGCGTGTGGAACGGCAAACCGGCGGGTGTGCTGGGTGCTTCCGTCGGCCCCATCGGTACGGCGCTGGCGCAGCAGCACCTGCGCAACATCCTGGCCTACCTGAATGTGCCTACACTGGGCCAGCCCGAAGCCTTCATCCACAACAAGGAGGGGCTGTACGACGCGGCCGGCAACATCGGCGAGGCCAGCCTGGCGTTTTTGCAGGGCTGGGTCAACGCCTATGTGGACTGGGTCAAAAAACACGCCTGAACTTTCCTGCCGCCGCGCAAAGAAAAAAGCCCGCAACGCGGGCTTTTTTCATGGGGGCAGCTCAGGCCTGCCGGGCTTGCGCCCGCCGGGTTCAGGCGGCCAGGGCAGCCTGCGCTTCGTTGGCGGCCTTGGCTTGCGTCGCAATGTCAGCCGCGGCGGCTGCCAGGGCTGCGGCCTTGGCGGCGTCGCCCATGGCCAGGCCTTCAGCGCGCACAAACCGCACGTCGGTGATGCCGAAGAAACCGAACACCACCTTGAGGTAACTTTCCTGGTGTTCGGTGGCATTGCCGGCATCGCTGGTGGAATACATGCCGCCGCGCGAAGAAGCCACGATCACCGTCTTGCCACCGGCCAGGCCCACCGGGCCCTTGTCGGTATAGGCGAAAGTGCGGCCGACCTGGGCCACACGGTCAATCCAGGCCTTGAGCTGGGTTGGGATGGAGAAGTTGTACAACGGTGCGCCTACCACGATGACGTCGGCCGCCAGGAATTGCGACACCAGCGCTTCCGACACGGCGTTTTCGCGTTTTTGCGCGTCGCTCAGCGCACTGCCTGCGGGCATGCGAAAGCCCAGGGATTCGGCCGAGAGATGGCTGGGGGTGTCCACCGCCAGGTCGAGGTAGCTGACCTCGGTGGCCGGGTGGCCGGCGCGCCAGGAGGCCACGATTTGTGCGGTCAGCTGGCGGGAAACCGAGTTGCCGCCGAGGATGCTGGAGTCGATGTGGAGAAGCTTGCTCATGATGAATTTCCTTGCTGGGTTGAATGGGAGTAGGCCGTTCTGCAGCCATGGATAGATTGTGTGGATGGAACGATTCATTGATAAGATGGCAAAAATGCGATATATCGTCCTATTTATAGGACAATTGATCTTCGCCAAAGCCCGGGAGTGAGCGATGCAGGACCTGAATGACATGGTGTATTTCGCCGAGGTGGCAGAGCGTGGCGGGTTTGCCGCAGCGGGCCGCGCGCTGGGTTTGCCCAAATCGCGGCTTTCGCGCCGAGTGGCCGAGCTGGAGACCCAGCTGGGGGTGCGGCTGCTGCAGCGCACCACGCGCAAGCTGTCGCTGACCGGGGCCGGTGAGCTCTACCTGAGCCACTGCGTGGCCATGCGTGATGAAGCGCTGGCTGCCGGCGAGGCGGTGGCGCATATGCAGAGCGAGCCGCGCGGTACCCTGCGCATCAGTTGCCCGGTCACGCTGGCGCAAGGCACCTTGGGCTATCTGTTGCCGCGTTTCCTGGCCCTGTATCCCCATGTCAGGGTCGACATGCAGGTGACCAACCGCGTGGTGGATCTGGTGGAAGAGGGCATCGACGTCGCGTTGCGGGTCCGTCCGACGCTGGACGACAGCGGCAGCCTGGTGGTCAAGCAACTGGGCGCCTCCTGCGGTTATCTGCTGGCCAGTCCCGAACTGCTGAGGCGGCAGGGTGCGCCGGCCACGCCCGACGATCTGAAGAAGCTGGACACCGTGGCGATGTCGGCAGCCGACGGGCGCAGCGCATGGACCCTGGTGGGGCCGCAGGGACAGGAGTTTGTGCTGCAGCACCAGCCGCGGTATGTGGCCGACGACCTGCAGACCCTCAAGCTGGCGATGCTGGCCGGCACGGGCATGAGCTTTCTGCCGGACATGCTGAGCCAGGCCGAGCAGCAGGCCCGGTTGCTGGTGCAGGTGCTGCCTGGCTGGACATTGCGGCCGGGCATGCTGCACGCAGTGTTTCCGTCGCGCCGCGGGCAGGTGCCGGCTGTACGCAGCTTCCTGGATTTCCTTGGCGAGCACCTGAAGTCCGAAACGCCGGACTAGGTGCTCCTGTTTTTATAGCTGCTTGCGCCCGTGGATAAAGGGCTAAAGGCCAATCTGGCATATATCGATCGGTCCAGTCGCATTTGCACACCTGATGCAGGAGGCGCCTGCCCGTCACTGACCCGCGCCGAACCTCATCGCTGACCTCGCGCGCGCCCGTTCGGCCTCGACTTCGCGGTTGCGAGGCTCGGCGTTGGTCACCAGTGAACCGATAAGGTTTCGAGCGGAAGCTGCCACCTCTTCAACCGCGCGTTCGAATGCCGCTTCATTGGCTTTGGACGGTACGCTGAACCCGCTGAGCTTCCTGACAAACTGCAGCGAAGCGTCGCGGATCTCGAGTTCGGTGGCTGGTGGCTCGAAGTTGAACAAGGTTTTGATGTTGCGGCACATGTCAGGCCTCCTGCTTTGAAATTTCAATTTCATACCGTTCAAATCGCTCGAGCCCTATTTGCTTTTCACTATGGTGTCGAAAGCCGAAGCGTTCATAGACAGACATCAGCTTGGTCCTTCCATGTCTGCAATCCAGCCGCAGATGCTGCCGTCCATGTTGGCGTGCAAGTTCGCATGCATGGGCAAGCAGGGCTTGCGCAAGTTCCCGACCCTGGGCGCGCGGGTGCACCGCCACTTTGTGAACAAACGCCGAAGATCCCTCAGGAATTTCAGGCCAGAAGTGCCGGTCTTCAAGCTGGAAGCGGAAAACCCCGACAGGTCCTTCGTCATCGCGGGCCATGAAATACCAGCCCGCCCGTACATGCTCCTGAATGGCCGCTTCATTCACTTCCGAAGTGGGCCAAAGCATCTCGCCACGCCGGATCAAGTTTTCTGCGGCGGCCATCAGTACCTCAGCCACCAATGGTGTTTCATGGGGTTGAGCTTGTTGGATGAGCATCTTTGACAGGGGAGTGATCTCAATGGCGAGGCGGAGAAATGGCATGACTTTCATGCCGCAATTTCCGTTTTTTCAGGTTGCCGGTTATATCAGCATTCCCCGGGAGGTGTGATGCTTCCGCTCCTTCTTTCTATTCGGCAGGCCTGATCACCACCGACTCCGCCGAGGCAACAAAAGGCCCGTGGTACACCGCCTCGATGTTGTTGCCGTCCGGGTCCAGCACGAAGGCGCCGTAGTAGCCGGGGTGGTACTTGCGTTCGCCCGGGGCGCCGTTGTCGGTACCGCCTGCGGCCAGGGCGGCTTCGTAAAAGGCTTTAACCTCTGCCTGGTCTTTGGCCCGAAATGCCAGATGGATGTGTGAGACGACACCTTCGGCCTGGTCCATCCACAACTCGTCAGCCGAAAAATGATCATCGGTTTCCTGAATGGCGTCGGCCTTGCCCAATGACTGCAGCACGGCGCGATAAAAGCGCTTGCTGGCTGCCAGGTCATGGGCACGCAGGTGGATGTGGTCAATGAGGCGGCCGCGATGTATTTCCATGGTGATGTCCTTTCCGGTTCAGCTTGCAAACAACGGCGATGTGCTTGCCGTTTGGCTGGTGATGATTGCTGCCTGACTTTTTACGTCCATGGAGGTGCCTCGCCTGTAGGACAAGAGGTAATGAAAGCGGCGGTGAAGAATTGATCCCGGGAACTTATCCAGCCCCAAACGCCCGAACCCCCGGACGATTCATAATCCATTCAGAAAAAAGAAGGTTTCCTGATGTTCCTGACGTATTTCGAAACGGCGCCGCGCCGTGTGCTGGTGCTGGTGGCCGTGGGCTGTGTCGCCTTGCTGGCTTTTGGGCTGTACCTGCAGCATGTGGTGGGCTTGGAGCCTTGCCCCATGTGTATCGTGCAGCGATATGCGCTGGCGCTGGTGGCGATTGTTGCCGGCATCACGGCTTTCACGAATAAAAAAGGGCTGCTCATGACGGGCTCGGGGGTGACGCTGCTGCTCGCCGGCCTCGGTGCTTTTGTGGCGGCCCGCCAGAGCTGGCTGCAGTGGTACCCGCCGGAAGAAGCGTCCTGCGGGCGTGACTTTTACGGAATGATCGAGACCTTCCCGCTGCAGCGGGTGATCCCGATGATCTTCAAGGGCAGCGGCGACTGCACCAAAATCGACTGGACCTTTCTCGGCCTGTCGATTGCCAACTGGTCTTTCCTGTGTTTTGTGGGCATCGCGTTGCTGATGCTGGCCCTGTTGCTTGTCCAGGGCCGCCGGGCAGGCTCCAGCCGCTGAGCGGAACAGCTGTCCCGGTATTTCCCGGTACTCAGGGTGGCAGCGGTGCCACCCGTGCCGGCACCAGCAGGATTTCGACACTCCCCCCGGGGTGATTGCTTTTGAGCCGCAGCTCTTCGTGGCTCAGCTTCAGGATGTCGGTCTTGTATTCCTGCGATCCCTCGATCATCGTCAGCACACCGTTTTTGTAGGTCCAGGCACCGAAGGCGGCCTTGCTGTGGGGCGAGGTCATGACCAGTGTGCCGTCGGACAGGAATGCGTACAGCATGCCGGGCTCCACGCCGGTGGAGACGCTGACCTCCCACACCTTGTTGATGAAACCCGGTTTCACGTTGGACGGCTGCGCTGTGGGCACATAGGCCGCAGCGGCCGTGTCTGCTTCCCTGCTGCAGGCGGCCAGCACCAAGATGGCAACAATGCTGCCTGCCCGCCGGAGTGCATGTTTCATCGCGCCTGACCTCCAAAGCACTGATTTTCTGCCGGGCTTGAAAAAAGAAAAATGCTGTACATATCAACAGCATTTTAGCCATTTCCAGGCTGGAAATTTCCCGATTCCCCCAGCTTTACCTTTAGTATCCGGCTTGCCGTAGCGGGGCAAGGGCTTTGCTGGCTTTGGGCTGGACTCGGTCATATACTGTATGAAAATACAGTTATTTTCGATTGCCCCATGCTTTCCCCCCTTTCCACGGCCCCAGCCCTGCCGGACCTGAACGCCATGCGCCATGTGTGGCGCGCCGGCGAGCTGGGCAGCGCGAGCCTGGCGACGGTGGACACGGGTTATGCGGTGCTCAATCAGGTTTTGCCCGGCGGCGGCTGGCCGCAGGGCGCGCTGGTGGAAGTGCTGCAGCCGCATGCCGGCCTGCATGAATGGGGATTGCTGGCGCCGGCGCTGGCCGCCGTGCAGGTGGCGGCGCCGGTGCAGCTCATGGTGCTGGTGGGTGCGCCC
>NZ_JBAQYR010000072.1:0-5733 GCF_049790275.1 Polaromonas sp. | reverse complement strand
AGACAGCGCGGAGTATCAACCGCTATTGAATCAGTAGCTGTTTGCGCAGGCCAGATAAGGGCTGAGGCCTGATTTGATGCAAAAAAACCTTCCACCGCATTGCCACTGACAAACATCAATGCGGCATAAGCGGTGATATCGCGCCATGCCTGCTGCAGGGCCTGTGAGGCCGGCAGGGCTGCAATCTCGATCAGGGGCAAGGCCTCGGCCCGCAGCCCGCGCGCCTGCAGGGCCTGCACCCAGCGGTCCGCATCACGGGCGGGCCGGGTGACGATGACAGGCACGGGAGTCAAGCTCGCGGCGCTCAGGGTGTGGAGGGATTGGTGGCCCAGACCGCACCGCCGGCACGCAGCGAAGCCGCCACGCGTTCGCCCAGGGCTTCGGCGTCGGCAAAGTTGCGCACCGGCGCGCGGTGTTCGGCGCGTACCAGAGGCTGGCCCACCACCCCTTGCCCATCCGCGCCGGGCTCACCCCAGGCAGCTTCCAGACGCATCTCTGCCTCTTGCGGTGCGCGGACAAAAGCGGCCAGCGGCATTGAGCAGCTACCGCCCATGGCGCGCGACACCGTGCGTTCGGCCGTCACTGCCAGCCAGGTCGGCTGGTGCGCCAGTGTAGCCAGCGCGTCCAGCAGGTCAGGCCTGTCGGCGCGCACCTCGATGCCCAGCGCACCCTGCCCGGCTGCTGGCAACATCTGCTCGGGCTCGAAGGCGCAGCGGATGCGCGAGGCCAGGCCCAGGCGTTTCAGCCCGGCGGCAGCCAGCACGATGGCCTGGTACTGCCCTTCGTCGAGCTTGCGCAGGCGTGTGTCGAGGTTGCCGCGCAGTGGTTCGATCTTGAGGTCGGGCCGCAGCGCTTTCAGCAGCACCAGCCTGCGCAGGCTGGAGGTGCCGACCACGGCGCCGGGCGGCAACTCATCCAGCGATGAAAAATGATTGGACACCAGCGCATCGCGCGGGTCCTCGCGCTCCAGCACGCAGGCCAGGGCGAAACCGGCCGGCAAGTCCATGGGCACGTCCTTGAGCGAATGCACAGCCAGGTCGGCACGCCCTTCGCTGAGCGCGACTTCGAGTTCCTTGACGAACAGGCCCTTGCCGCCGACCTTGCTCAGCGAGCGGTCCAGGATCTGGTCGCCCAGCGTGGTCATGCCCAGCAGTTCTACCTGCCAGCCGAGGCGGCTCTCGAGCAGCGCCTTGACATGTTCGGCCTGCCACATCGCCAGCCGGCTCTCGCGCGTGGCAATGACGATGCGTGGAGAAGGGGAAGAATCTGCGCTCACTCGTAACCTGTCTGTATCTGGGGGAGGTTCCGGATGCTAGCATGCTGCACTGCAAAACAAGAGCCAACAAAGGTAAGCCATGGTGACGACGGCGCGCGCAAAAAACCCCAAAGAATCCCCCGCGGAGCCCGTGGAGGACGCAGGCCGCCCGCGCGCCCGGGCCCGCGACAACGAGCGTCCGCTGGTCGAGGACATCCGCCTGCTGGGCCGCATCCTCGGCGACGTGATCCGCGAGCAGGAAGGGGTGGCCGCCTATGAGCTGATCGAGCAGGTGCGCAAATTCTCGGTGGCCTTCCGGCGCGACGCCGACCACGAGGCCGACAAGGCGCTGAAGAAACTGCTCAAAGGCCTGTCGGGCGACCAGACCGTCAGCGTGATTCGCGCCTTCACCTACTTCAGCCACCTGGCCAACCTGGCCGAAGACCGGCACCACATCCGGCGCCGCGCCATCCACGAGCGCGCCGGCGACACCCAGGAAGGCAGCATCGAAGTGGCATTGGCCCGCCTGCGCTGGGCGGGTATAGCTCCCAAAACAATAGCAAATACGCTGGCGCACAGCTTCGTCTCGCCGGTGCTCACCGCGCACCCGACCGAGGTGCAGCGCAAAAGTATTCTGGATGCCGAGCGCGACATTGCCCAGTTGCTGACTGCTCGCGACGAAATCAGGGCGCGCGCCTCGGCAGTCAATGCCGCCAAGGACGCACTGACCCCGCGCGAACTCGCCGCCAACGAAGCCCAGCTGCGCGCACGCGTGATGCAGCTCTGGCAGACGCGGCTGCTGCGCTTTACCAAGCTCACGGTGGCCGACGAGATTGAAAACGCGCTCAGTTATTACGAGTCCACTTTCCTGCGCGAAATTCCCAAGCTCTACGCCGAGCTGGAGCATGCGCTGGGCAGCCACCCGGTGCACAGCTTCCTGCGCATGGGCCAATGGATAGGCGGCGACCGGGACGGCAACCCCAATGTCAGCGCGGACACCCTGAACTACGCCCTGCGCCGCCAGGCCGAAGTGGCGCTGCGCCATTACCTGACCGAGGTGCACTACCTCGGCGGCGAACTCTCGCTGTCGGCCATGCTGGTGGATTTCACGCCCGAGATGCGGGCCCTGGCCGAGAGTTCGCCCGACACCAACGAACACCGGCTCGACGAACCCTACCGCCGCGCACTGACCGGCGTGTATGCCCGGCTGGCCGCCACACTCAAGGACCTGACCGGCGGCGACGCCGCGCGCCACGCAGTCGCACCGCAAAACGCCTACCTGGCCTCGGAAGATTTCCTGGCCGACCTGCGCACCATTGAAACCTCGCTGCAGGACAACCACGGCGCCGCGCTGGTGGCCCAGCGCCTGCACCCGCTGATCCGCGCGGTGGAAGTGTTCGGCTTTCACCTGGCCACGGTGGACCTGCGCCAGAGCTCGGACAAACACGAGGAAGTCATCGCTGAGCTGCTGGCGGTCGCGCGGGTTGAAGCGAAATACGCCGCCCTGGACGAGATGGCCAAACGCGAGCTGCTGCTCAGGCTGCTCAACGACGCCCGGCCGCTGCGTGTGATCGGCACAAGCTACTCGGCGCATGCCACGGGCGAGCTGGCAATTTTCGAGGCCGCGCGCATCGCACGTGCGCGCTTCGGCAAGGAAGCCATACGCCACTACATCATCAGCCACACCGAGACCGTCAGCGATTTGCTGGAGGTGCTGCTGTTGCAAAAAGAAGTGGGCCTCATGCACGGCACACTGGACAATGGCGCCGTCCACGACCTGATCGTCGTGCCGCTGTTCGAAACCATCGAAGACCTGCGCAACGCTGCGCCCATCATGCGCGAGTTCTACGCGTTGCCCGGCATTGCCAGGCAAGTGCAGCGCAGCGGCGCCGAACAGGACATCATGCTCGGCTACTCCGACAGCAACAAGGACGGCGGCATCTTCACCAGCAACTGGGAGCTGTACCGCGCCGAGATCGCGCTGGTCGAGCTGTTCGACCAGCTCGCCAACTCGCACAACATCCAGCTGCGCATGTTCCACGGCCGCGGCGGCACGGTGGGACGCGGCGGCGGCCCGAGCTACCAGGCCATCCTGGCACAGCCCCCGGGCACGGTGCGCGGGCAGATCCGGCTGACCGAGCAGGGCGAAGTGATCGGCTCCAAATACGCCAACCCGGAAATCGGCCGGCGCAACCTGGAGACCCTGGTCGCCGCCACGCTGGAAGCCACCTTGCTGCAGCCCACCAAACCGGCCACCAGGGCCTTTTTGCAGGCCGCTGACCAGCTGTCGCAGGCCAGCATGGCGGCCTACCGCGCCCTGGTGTACGACACCCCGGGCTTCACCGAGTATTTTTTCAGCGCCACACCGATCCGCGAAATCGCCGAACTCAACATCGGCTCACGCCCCGCTTCACGCAAGGCCTCGCAAAAAATCGAAGACCTGCGCGCGATTCCCTGGGGTTTCAGCTGGGGCCAGTGCCGCCTGACCTTGCCGGGCTGGTACGGCTTTGGCGCCGCCATCGAACAATTCCTCAACCAGGGCGGCACACCCGCCAGCCGCAAGGACGCCCTGGCCCTGCTGCAGAAGATGAACAAACAGTGGCCGTTCTTCCGTACCCTTCTCAGCAACATGGACATGGTGCTGGCCAAAAGCGATCTGGCACTGGCTTCACGTTACGCCGAACTGGTCGGTGATGCCAGGCTGCGCAAGAAGATTTTCAGCGCCATCGAGGTCGAATGGCACCGCACGGCGGAAGCATTGACGCTGATCACCGGGGACAGGCAGCGCCTGGCCAACAACCCGGCGCTGCAGCGCTCTATCCGGCACCGTTTTCCCTACATCGACCCGCTGCACCACCTGCAGGTCGAGCTGGTGCGCCGCTACCGCGAGGGCAAGGCGGACGAGCGGGTCCAGCGCGGCATCCACATCTCGATCAACGGCATCGCGGCGGGCCTGCGCAATACCGGCTGAGGCCAGGGCAGGCGGCCTGGCCGCCTCGGGGGAAGAGCACTATGGGCCTTCTCCTACAAAGCTACCAGTGGAATCTGATGGCACTGGGCCCGGGAGAACCCTAGGATGGTCTTAACGCCGAATGCGCTGCCGACGGCGGCGCTGGCGAACCCACCCCCTGGAGCCTGAACCATGTCCACGCCAACCGCCGAGGCTGTCCGCCGCATTTCCGCCAGCCAGGAACTCGTCAGCAGTGATTTCGTGGCCCTTGCCTCCCACATGAATGACTGCGAGCGCTCACGCGGCCGCTTTTTCGCGCTGCGGGCCGCGCTTGATTCCCTGCATGCCATGACTTCACGGCGCATTGTGACCACCGGCGCCCTTTTCGCTTGTTGCGGCCTGGGCCTGCTGGTCCTGGTCTGAAAGGGTGGATGCCGCGGTCCTTGACCGGCTGCAGGCGCTAACCTCCCACGCCCGGCACATCCTTCTGTCCCGGCGGACGGAAGCGGAACCCCCGATACGCGCCGAACTTTTCGGCATCCACCGTTTCGAGGAGCACGGCCGCAGCCTGGCCCAGGCGCAACCCGTGCAGGGCGACGACCGGTCGCGGCGCGGTGCCTCTTTTTTCCCGCGCGTGGAGGACAACCTGGTTGCGCTGCGCCAGGCCTATGACTATGTGGCGCTGACGTCCCGCAGCGGCCACTACGTCACGCCCGCCGCCGAATGGCTGCTCGACAACTTCCACCTGGTCGAAGCCCAGCTGCAGCAGATCCGCGAAGGTGTGCCGCGCCGCTACTACACCAGCCTGCCCAAGCTGGCGGCCGCACCGCTGGAAGGGCTGCCGCGCGTGTACGGCATCGCCTGGGCCTATGTGGCCCACACCGACAGCGTGCTCAACCCGGAGCTGTTCACCGCTTTTCTCAATGCCTACCAGGAAGTGGACGAGCTGCGCCTGAGCGAACTCTGGGCGCTGCCGACCACATTGCGTGTGGTGCTGCTGGACAACCTGCGCCGCATGGCCGACAACATTGCACAAAGCAAGGTGGCGCGGGAAGTGGCCCATGCGGTCTGGGACTGCGTGGACAGGCTGGGCGATGCCGACCTCGACGCCATTTACGCCCTGATGAAGCAGCGCGGCCTGGAGCGCAACTACCTGACGCAACTCTGGCAACGCATGCCCACAGAGCGGCTGGACATCCTGCCGTCGCTGGTGCTATGGACCGAGCGGCATTGCCCGGACGGCCCGGCACTGATGCTCGAAAGCCAGACCGCCCAGGTGGCCGCCAACCTCACCGTCGGCAACATCATCACCACGCTGCGCCTGATCGGCCAGGTGGACTGGGTGGAGCTGATCGAGCCGGTGAGCCGGTCGCTGCGCGTGCTGCGGCAGTTGCCCAGCTTTTCGATGGAAAGCGAACTCACGCGCCAGCAGATCACCCAGTCCATGGAACGCCTGGCGCGGCTCAGCCGCCACTCCGAACGCGCGGTGGCCGAGGCCGTGGTTGCCCAGGCGCAGGCGGTGCCGCAT
>NZ_JBAQYR010000071.1:0-5344 GCF_049790275.1 Polaromonas sp. | reverse complement strand
GGTCCAGACGGATCAGGGCGAGCGATTGTCTGAGCCGAAGGCGAGTTCGAGCTTGACCCCGGCTGGACCGAGCACCGCAGGTTGCCCGCAGCGAAGCGGAGGGACGCAGACAGCAGGGTCGCCTTTTTCTTTGCTTACTTTCTTTTTGGCGACGCAAAAAGAAAGTGAGTTGCCGCCGGGCAACCCCCGGCTTGCAGGCACACCACAAATGCTGAAGACAAAGACGACGTCAACAAGCTCAGCCCGAACGGTGTTGGAGAATCGTTTGCATGGGTCCCGGATCAAGTCCGGGATGACAAGTTGAAAGTCTTGCTATGAATTCAGGAGCTGTTGGCGCCCAAATCCATTGGGTAAAATGCCAATTTGATCATCAAGCGACCGGCTTGTAAGCCACCACATCAATCTCAACCCGCGCATCCACCATCAACCGAGCCTCGGTAGTAGACCGCGCCGGTTTCCCTTCACCGAAGTAGCTCATATAGACGCGGTTGAAACTGCCGAAGTCACGCGCGTCCTGCAGCCAGACCGTGGTCTTGCAGACGTCGGCGAGGGTGCAGCCGGCCAAGGCCAGCGCGGCGGACAGGTTTTTCATGACCTGGCGCGTTTGCACCTCGATGCCGCCCACCACGATTTCGCCTTTTTCATCTGCCGGAACCTGGCCAGATACATAAACAAAGTCACCAGCCCGCACAGCCGGCGAAAAGGGCCGAGGCTGCTGGTCCGACGCGACGGGAGGGTTGCCTAGAAACTGCAGTGCCATGTCAAAAACTCCTTGTTGTGGCTGATCGATCACGGCGACACCAGGCTGGTGCGGCCTCATTGCTGCTTGCCCCAAGAGGGGGTCAGTCATGCATGATTATGAAATATATTTTCATAAATGAAGGTAAATATCAGGGTATCACCCGATATTTGACTGTTTTGGATGGCCTATTCTTTGCATTCTGAAAAATATTTTCATATTCAGGAGATTGAACATGCTGGATTTCTTGTATCTGAGCCGCCGCAAAGCGGCACTCGCATTGGTACTTGGCGCGGCGGCATGCCTGCCGCTGACGGCGCAATCCCAGGCGTCGAAATCGGCCCTGAACCTGGCCATGGTGGCGGAGCCGCCGACGCTGGACATCCAGTCCACGCCGGCCGACCTGGTCTGCATCATCATGCAGCACGTCTACGAGCCATTGTTCACCTTCGACGCCAAGGCCGCGCTGGTGCCCATGCTGGCCGAGTCCATGCCCAAGATTTCGGCCGACGGCAAGCTGTACAGCATCACCCTGCGCAAGGGCGTGAAGCTGCACAACGGACGCGAGCTCAACGCCGATGATGTGGTGGCCAGTCTCAAGCGCTGGATGGAAGTCTCGCCGCGCGGCAAGTCGGTTTCCGCCCAGGTGGCCGACCTCTCGGCCAAGGGCCCGCTGGCGGTGGAGATCAGCCTGAAAAACGCCTATGCACCCTTGCTGTCGCAGTTGGCCATGGCCTCGGGCATGGCGGCCATCATGGCCAAGGAATCGCTGGCGCAGCCGCTGCGTGAATACGTCGGCACCGGCCCTTACAAGTTCAAGGAGCGCCGGCCCGACCAGTACGTGCTGCTCACGCGCTTCGATGGCTACTCGGCCCGCACAGAAGCGGCCAGCGGCTACGGCGGCAAGCGCGTGGCGATGGTGGAAGAGCTGCGCTTCGTGCCGGTACCGAATGCCAACACGCGGGTGGAAGGCGCACTGGCCGGCCAGTTCCACTACGCCGACCTGCTGCCGATCGAAGCCCTGCCGCGGCTGGAAAAGGCCAGTGGGAAAGCGGTGCCGATCATGACGCCGTCCTTCGGTTTTCCTTACCTCGTGTTCAACACCAAGGACGGCTCGCTGGTCCAGCAGCCGGTGCGCAAGGCGGTGCAGACTGCGCTGGGCGAAGGCGAGATGCTGGCGGCCGGTTTTGGCGACACGCGCTTTTTCATCGCCGAGGGCAACCACTTCCCCAAGGGCACGCCGTTTTACTCGGACGCCGGTACTGCCAATTACAACGAGCGTGACGCCAGGAAAGCCAAGGCCCAGGCCGAGCAGGCCGGCTACAAGGGCGAACCGATCCGCATCCTCACCAGCCGTCAGTACGACTTTCACTACAACATGGCACTGATCATGGCCGAGCAGCTCAAGAAGGCGGGCTTCAAGGCCGAGCTGAATGTGGTCGAGTGGGCCACGCTGCTGCAGCGCCGCGCTGACCCCAAGCTGTGGGACATCTACATCACCCATTCGGGCCTGTTCCCCGAGCCCATGCTCTCGCCGCCGCAGCTTGGTGACGGCGCGCCGGGTTGGTGGAGCTCTCCAGCCAAGACCGCGGCGTTGGCCGCGCTGAACCAGGAACCCAACCCAGCCAAGCGTGGCGCGTTGTGGGGCAAGGTGCAGCAGGTGGTGTACGACGAAGTGCCCTACATCCAAGTCGGCAAGTTCGCCAGTCTCTCGGCGCGCGCACCGGCGCTGCAGGGCTACACGCCCTACACCTACCCCTTCTTCTGGAACACCAGCCTAAAGAATTGAGCCCCCACGCTTTTCGCTTCGGGCCTACGGCGCGCTGCCCCTTTCCTCACGTATGGGGCCGCCCGCCTGCGGCCCGGCTAAGCCGGTTCCGCGGCTCTACTGGAATGGGACGCTTTCGAATGGATAAAACAAGGGAATGACCCGCTATTTGCTATCACGCCTGGGCGGCATGCTGGTGGTCATGGCCATCGTGGCCGTACTGGTGTTCATCCTCACGCGCGCAGCCTCGGGTGACCCCATTGCCGTGCTGCTGGGTGACCAGGCCACGGCAGAGGACATCGCGCGGGTGCAGAAGGTCTACGGCCTGGACCGTCCGCTACCGGTGCAGTTCGGCCTGTGGGTCAGGGAACTGGCGCACGGCAACCTGGGCGAATCCATTTTCCTGCAGCGGCCGGTGACGCAGGCGCTGTGGGAACGTTCAGAGCCCACGGCCTTGCTCTCGCTGATGGCCATCACCATCGCAGCGCTGATCGGCGTGCCCTGCGGCATCGTTTCGGCCGTGTTCCGCGGCAAGGCCATCGACCAGGTCTTCACCGGCTTCGCCATGCTGGGCGCGAGTGTGCCCAGCTTCTGGTTCGGCCTGGTGCTGATGCAGATCTTTGCCGTGTCGCTGGGCTGGTTTCCGGTGTCGGGTTATGGTGAACCGGGTGCTTCGCTGGCCGCGCGCCTCCATTGCCTGGTGCTGCCGGCCACGGTGCTGGGCGTGCTGAACTCGGCGCTGATCATCCGCTTCACCCGCGCTTCGATGCTCGACGTGATGGGCGAAGACTATGTGCGAACCGCCCGCGCCAAAGGGCTTTCCGAAAACACGGTGGTGCTCAAACACGCCCTGCGTAATGCGCTGGTGCCCATCGTGACGGTGATTGGCCTCACGGTGGCGCTGATGATAGGCGGCGCGGTGGTGACTGAAACCGTGTTCGGCCTGCCCGGCGTCGGCAACCTGGTGGTCAGCGCCGTCATCCGGCGTGACTACCCCGTCATCCAGGGCGCGCTGCTGGTCGTGGCCGCTATCTATGTGATCATCAATTTCCTGATCGATTTGCTCTACACCGTGGTTGATCCGCGCGTGAAATACTGACATGCAGCTTCCGCTCATCCTGCGCAAACTGTTTCGCCGGCGCATCGTGCTGGCGGCGGCAATCACTCTGGTGGTGGTCGTTCTGGTGTCGGTGTTCGCCGGGCCGCTCAGTGGCCTGGATCCGAACGAAACCGCGGTGTCCCAGCGTCTTTCGCAGCCTTCGGCGACGCATCTGCTGGGCACGGACGAACTGGGCCGTGACCTGTTCGCCCGCATCGCTTTCGGTGGCCGCTACTCGCTGACGATCGCCTTGCTCACGGCTGTGGGTTCCATCGTGGCGGGCACACTGTTCGGGCTGATCGCGGGCTTCTTCCGCCGGCTGGACGCGCCGGTGATGCGCGTGGTTGACGCGATGATGTCCTTTCCCGACATCCTGCTGGCGATTGCGCTGGTCGGCATCCTCGGACCGTCGATGTTGAATGTGGTGTTCGCGCTGGTGCTGGTGTACACGCCGCGCGTGGCGCGTGTCGTGCGGGCGTCCACGCTGGTGGTGCGCGAGCTGCTGTTCGTTGAAGCGGCCCGTGCTGTCGGCGTTTCGACCATCCGCATTCTCTGGCGCCATATCCTTCCCAACCTGATGTCGCCGATCCTTGTGCAGGCTTCGTTCATCTTCGCCTACGCCATCCTGGCGGAAGCCGCGTTGTCTTTCCTGGGGGTGGGGGTTCCACCTGAAATTCCGACGTGGGGAACCATGGTCGCTGGCAGCCAGCAGTATGCGCACCAGGCCTTGTGGATCGTGCTCTTCCCCGGGCTTGCGATCATCCTGACCGCGCTGTCGCTGCAACTGCTGGGCGACGGCATCCGCGACCTGCTGGACCCGCGCCTGAGAAAGTCAATGTGAACCGCCTCGAAGTGCATAACCTGAGCACCTTCTTCGACACCGACGAAGGGCTGATCCGATCCGTCGCCGACGTGAGCTTCAATATCCGCGCCGGAAAGACCACGGCCATCGTCGGCGAATCGGGTTCGGGCAAGTCGGTGACCAGCCTGACCCTGATGCGCCTGTTGCCGCGCACAGCCAGCACGCAAGTCAGCGGCCAGGCCCTGTTTGTCAACCGCGCCGGCCAGACGCTGGACCTTCTCACCCTGCCGGAGCCGCAGATGCGTGCGATTCGGGGCAACGAAGTGGCCATGATCTTCCAGGAGCCCATGACCAGCCTGAACCCGGTGTTCACCATCGGTGAGCAGATCGCGGAGTCGCTGCGCCTGCACAAGGGCATGGACCGGACGGCGGCAATGGCGCAGGCCTTGCGCATGCTGGAGCTGGTTGAAATTCCGGCCGCCGCGCAGCGGCTGCGGGAGTACCCGCACCAGCTCTCGGGTGGCATGCGCCAGCGCGTGATGATCGCCCTGTCCATGGCCTGCGACCCCACGCTGCTGATCGCTGACGAGCCCACCACCGCGCTGGACGTGACGATCCAGGCGCAGATCCTGGCGCTGATGCGCCGGCTGCAGGCTGAGACCGGCATGAGCATCCTGTTCATCACCCACAACCTGGGGGTGGTGGCGCACCACGCCGACGACGTGGCCGTGATGTACGCGGGCCGCATCGTGGAGGCCGCACCGGTGAACGACCTGTTCGCGCGGCCGCAGCACCCGTACACCCAGGGCCTGCTGGCCTGCCTGCCGGGCCAGCAGCGCAAGCGCGCGCAGACCGTGGGCGGCAAGCGCCGTCTGTACGCGATCCGCGGCCAGGTTTCCAGCCCGCTGGCGCCGCCGCCCGGCTGCGCCTTCGAGC
>NZ_JBAQYR010000070.1:0-10189 GCF_049790275.1 Polaromonas sp. | reverse complement strand
GCCCTGATCCGTCTGGCCCTGCGCTCCTCGGCGCATACAGAAGGGTGGGGGAGAAAGCGGGAGCGGATTCGGGAACGGGTACAGATGCAGACTCGGATACGGGAAGACCTGACGCGCATAGCGCGTCAGGTCGGGTTCAGTTGGCTGTCATGTATGCACGCGGGCGCAGCACACGCGGCCAAATGAAGCCCCCCTCCATCGCCCAGCGGGGCGAGGGGTTAGGGGTGGGAGTGGGGAGTTCGTCCTACTGTCAACAACAGACCCCAGGTGTAGCGTGATGCAACGGATCCGCTATCTATTTGGTAGCTGCTCACGCCCGAAAAATAAGGGCTACAGGTCTATTTCTTATAGAAAATAGGCTGTTTCCCCTACTGAGGCCCTTAGCCGCCCTGCGAACCCCGATGCGCCCACGCAGTCGTGTGCTTCTCGATGTAGCTGAACAGCTCGTACATGATCATCGCCATTGCCCCAATCACCACCAGCCCGGCAAAGGCCAGCGCCATGCGCTGCTGCGATCCGGCGCTGAGCATGAGATAGCCGATGCCGGAGTCGCCGGCGGTCATTTCGGCCAGCACAGTGCCCACAAAAGCCAGTGTGATGGCAATCTTCAGCGAGCCGTAGAAGTAGGGCATGGAACGCGGCAGGCCGACCTTGACCAGCACGTCCCAGCGCTTTGCGCCGAGTACGCGCAGCACGTCTTCGAGCTCGGGCTCCAGCGTGGCCAGGCCGGTGGCCATGTTCACGGTGATCGGGAAGAACGAGATCAGGAAGGCGGTCAGGATGCCGGGGCCGACACCGATGCCGAACCAGACGATCAGGATGGGCACAATCGCCGCTTTCGGCACGGCGTTGAAGGCCACCAGCAGCGGGTAAACCGCAGCATAGGCCAGGCGTGAGGAGCCTACGAGAAAACCGAGCATGACGCCGACCACGATGGACAGGCCGAAGCCGACCATGGTGACCCAGAAGGTTTTCCACGCCGCCTGGGCGATGGGGCCGGCGAATTCGGCCATGGCATCTGCAATCGCCAGTGGTGCCGGAAAAATGTATTCGGCAATGCCGAACACCACCACCACGAGCTGCCAGAGCGCCAGGATGGCCAGCAGCAATACCACCGGGGACCAGCGCTCCATCTGTTTTTTAGTCATGGCTATTTACCTTCCATGGCTGGCGCCGGGTTGATGACGGGTGTCCGGATGGCGCCGATGTGGCTGCGCAATTCGTGCACGATGTCGCCGAAGGCCTGGGTGTAGGTGACTTCCAGGTCGCGCGGGCGCGGCAGGTCGATCTCGCGTTTGACGACAAAACGGCCCGGACTTTTGCTCATCACATACACGGTGTCGGCCAGGAAGACGGACTCGCGCAGGTCGTGCGTGACCAAAATGACGTTGAAGCGCTGCTCGGTCCAGAGGTCGCGCAGGATGCACCACAGCTCTTCGCGCGTGAAGGCATCGAGTGCGCCGAAGGGCTCGTCGAGCAGCAGCATCTTCGGTTCATGGATCAGCGCGCGGCAAATACTCACGCGCTGCTGCATGCCGCCCGACAGCTGCCAGGGAAACTTGTCTTCATAACCGCCCAGGCCGACCTTCTGCAGCAGCTTGCGCGCGCGTTCCTCGAATTCCTTGCGTTTGGACTTGAACTGGCTGCGAAAGGGCTCGACGATTTCCAGCGGCAACAACACGTTGTCCACCGTGGTTCGCCAGGGCAGTAGTGACGGCGCCTGAAAGGCCATGCCGGAGATTTTCAGTGGCCCGTTGACCGGTTGCCCATCGATCAGGATGCGGCCCCTCGACGGCATCTTCAAACCCGTCGTCAGCTTCATGAAGGTCGATTTTCCGCAACCCGACGGGCCGACGATGGCGATGAATTCACCTTCGCGCACTTTCAGGTCGATGGCTTCGACCGCAAAGTGGTTCTGCGCCAGCAACTCGTCGTTGTAGGCGAGCCAGACGTCGCTGAAGTCAACAAAGTGGCTGTCGGAAGTTGCTTGCATGGATTCCTGGATCTCGTGAGTCGCTCAAAGCATCGAAACAACGGCCAGCATTTCAGGGAAAGGCTGGCCGTGCCGCAAAAATTGCCTGCCACCCTGAGGGTGAGCAGGCCGTGTGTTTACTTCTTCATGGCGGGCAGAACGTTCAACTCTGCCGCGGTGGGCAGGAAGGAGCCGTTCCACACCGTGTCGGCATTGACACGCGTCTTGGTGTTGAAGGCATCGGACACCTGCGAAGCCATCAGGGTCAGGCGCGGGCCTTTGACCTGGCCGAAGCCTTCGGAACGTGCATCAGGGCTGTTGACCACGGTGTCGATGGCCAGCTGCAGGCGGCGTGTTTCGAGCGCGGTGTTGATGATGCCGTCCCGGGCTTTCACGTCTTCAATGGCCGCCGCCGGCTTGGCAATGACGTCCTTCACGCCTTTGGTGAAGGCCTGCAGGAAGGCCTTGATGGCAGCGGGATTTTCCTTGATCATTTTTGGCGAGGCGATGACGACATTGCCATAAAGCTTCACGCCGTTGTCGGCATAGGGCAGCACGACCACATCTTCAGCTTTCACGCCGCGGACTTCCAGGTTGAGCAGCGAAGTGAAAGTGAAACCGGTGATGGCATCGACATCGCCACGCGCCAGCATGGTTTCGCGCAACGGCGGGTCCATGGCGGTCCACTGCACGCCGCTGATGCTGTTGGCTTTGGCAAAAATCGGGAAGGCGCGGCGGCCGGCGTCAAACACCGGCGCGCCGAATTTTTTGCCGTTGAGGTCGGCCACGGTCTTGATGCCGGATTTCTTCAAAGCCATCACCGAGGCGGGCGTATTGTTGTAGACCATCATCACCGCGACCGGCTTGTTGGGCGCGTCCGGGTTGTTGGCGTGGAACTCCATCAGCGCGGCGAGGTCGGCAAAACCCATGTCGTAGCTGCCCGAGGCCACACGCGTCACGGTGCCGCCCGAGCCGTTGCCGGCGTCGATGGTCACGTCGAGCTTGGCGTCCTTGAAATAACCTTTGGCGGCCGGCGTGAGGAACAATGCGGCGGGGCCTTCAAAACGCCAGTCGAGCTGGAACTTGATGGGGGTGTTTTGCGCGTAAGCATTGCCGCAGACAGCTGTGGTGGCCACGACGGCCAGGGCTGCGAAAGTCTTGATGAAAGCGCGTTTTGTCATGGGTGCTCCAGGTAACGGGGTTGGTATATCAGGTCAAGCAAGAAAAATGCCCGGCTGGTGTTTGGAGGCACCACTCGCGAATTCGATTGTCGATGGGGCGCGCTGCACAGCGATCAGGGATATTCCCTGACCGGGGTTCACCTCTACCGGATTGCAGCATTCTTTCTGTTCTTCGCGGCGGGCAATGCTCCTGAGCCGTTTTTAGAGGGAAGGCGCCAGCAGTTCGCGCAGGGTACGGGCAATCACACGGGTGGCGCGGCGCAAGTCCTCCAGGGCCAGCCTTTCATCAGCACGCTTGGCGTTCGATTCGAGCACGGTACGCGGCCCCGCGCCGTAAATCACGCCCGGAATGCCGGCTTCTGCATACAGGCGCACATCGGTGTACAGCGGCGTGCCCATGGCCGGAATGGGTTCGCCGAACACGGCCTGGCCGTGTTTCTGGATGGCTGCGACCAGGGGCTGGTTGCCGGGCAGCGGTTTCATCGAATTGGCCAGCAGCAGGCGCTTGATCCCGACACTGATACCCGGGCACTGCGCGGCAGCTTCGGCAATCACCTGGCGCAGCGCGGCTTCAACCTCGGCCGGGTTCTCCTCGGGAATCATGCGCCGGTCCAGCTTGAACATGACCTGGCCCGGGACCACGTTGGTGTTGGTGCCGCCTTCAATGCGGCCGACGTTGAGATAGGGGTGGCTGATGCCGGCTACCTCTGAGGTGATATTTTTGTAGAGTGTGTTTTGCGCATACAGGGCGTTGAGGATATGCACCGCCCCCTGCAACGCATCGACGCCGCTGTCGGGAATGGCGGCGTGCGCCATCTTGCCGTGAACGGTTACCTCCATTTGCAGGCAGCCGTTGTGCGCGGTGACAACTTCGTAGCTGAAGCCCGCGGCAATCAACAGGTCAGGTTTTGTCAGCTTGTGGCGCAGCAGCCAGCCCGGGCCCATCTCGCCGCCGAATTCTTCGTCATAGGTGAAATGCAGTTCAACGCTGCCTTGCAGGGGGATGTCCAGCGACTCCAGCGCGCGCACCGCGAAAGTGAAACTTGCAAAGTCTGACTTGCTGACAGCGGAGGCGCGGCCATAGATGTGGCCGTCCACGATGGCGCCGCCATATGGGTCCTGGGTCCAGCCTTCGCCGGGCGGCACCACGTCGCCATGGGCGTTCAGCGCAATCGTTTTTCCCGGGCCGTAGTTCCGCCGCACGATCAGGTTGGTCAGCGACTGCAGTCCGTAGGCCTGGACTTCAGCCGCAGGCACCGGATGCTTTTCTGCCTCGAACCCGAAGGCCTGCAGCAGTTCGGCCGTGCGTTCGGCATGCGGCGCATTGTCACCCGGCGGGGTGGGTGTGGGAACGCGGATCAGTTCCTGCAGGAAACGCACTTCTTCGTCGAAGTGGGCGTCTACCCACGCGTCAAGTTTTTCGTCAGCAGTCATGGCTTTCTGGTCGCCAGGTCGGTCAGGAGCTGCTGGAAGGCCCTCACCGCCAGGTCGATATCGTCACTGGTCGTGCTTTCCAGCGGGTTGTGGCTGATGCCGGAGTTCTGGCCGCGCACAAACAACATGGCTTGTGGCATGACTTCGTGCAGCTTCATCGCATCGTGGCCGGCGCCGCTGGGCATGCGGTAAAGCGGAACGCCCAGGCTGTCCACCGCGCGTTCCCAGCGCTGCTGCCAGGCTCGGGCACTGGGCGCTGCAGCGGCGCGCATGGTTTGTTCGGTGGTGTGGTGGACACCGCGGCGTTCGCAGATGGTCTTCAATTCGGCCAGCACATCGGCCACCATCGCATCGCGCTGTTTGTCATTGGGCGCACGCAGGTCCAGTGTGAACTGGCAGTGGCCGGGCACGACATTGGTTGAGCCGCCGGGCACCGTCCAGATGCCGATGGTGCCGACCGAGTCACCATCACGCGCGGCGCGCTGCTCGACATACAGCGCGAGTTCGGCCACAGCCAAAGCCGCGTCGCGCCGGCGGTTCATGGGGGTGGTGCCGGCGTGGCTGGCCATGCCGGTGACCTCGCAGGTGTAACGCACCCCGCCGTTGATGGAGGTCACGACGCCCAGCGGGATGTCGAGTTCGTTGAGCACCGGGCCCTGCTCGATATGCACCTCGACAAAACCCAGGTAGTCGGCCGGCCTGCGCTGCAGCGCGCGGATGGCCTCCAGGGTGGCGGGCAGTCCGGCGTGCTGCATGGCTTCTCGCATGCTGATGCCGTCGGCATCCTGTTGCTCCAGCCAGGCCGGATTGAACTGGCCAATCAGTGCGCCGGAGCCGAGAAAGGTGGCCTTGTAACGCTGGCCTTCTTCTTCTGCAAAGGCAATGACCTCGAAGTCAAAGGGCAGGCGTTTGCCCGCGCGCGACAGTTCGCCCACACAGGCCACGGGTACAAAAATTCCGAGGCGGCCATCGTACTTGCCGCCGTTGCGTACGGTGTCATAGTGCGAGCCGGTCATCAGGGTTTTGGCACCGGGGCTGGATGCCTTGTAGTGGCCCACCACATTGCCGACCGCGTCCACGCTCACTTCGTCGAAGCCGCTGTCCCGCATGGTCTGCTCAATCAGTTTCGCGGCAGCGCGGTGCGCGTCGGTGAGATAGGTCACCGTGAGCTGGCCTTTCTCGAAATAACCGGGATCGCTGAAGGCACTCAGCTGCTCCTGCCAGTCCCACACCTGGTTGCCCAGCCGCGGTTCGGCACCGAACTTGTCGGTGAGCCGCAGCTCGGCAATGCGGTGGATGTTGCGCAAGGCTTCGCCGAGTTCGAAGTCGGGGTGGTTGGCCAGACGCTGCTCGAAGGTGGCGATGATCTCCTGCCGGGCGAGGCCGGTGCCGCGCGGGCCGCGCACGGCGAGGATGAAGGGAAAGCCGAACCTCGTGTTGTAGGCGGTGTTGAGTGCCTGGATCTTTTCGAACTCTTCGGGTGAGCAGTCCGCCAGGCCGGCTTTGCCCTGTTCGCTGGTTGATTCGGCCGTCAGTGTCTTGCTGACCATGGCCTTGCCGGCCAGCTCGGGATGGGCGCGAATCAGGGCCAGCTGGGTTTCGCGGCCGGCATCGCGAACTATCCCGGCCAGCACGTGTTTGAGTTGTGCCAGGGACCGGAAAGGGCGCTGGGCGAGGGCGGCTTCGGTGATCCACGGCGAATGCTCGTACAGGCCGGCCAGCCAGGCCGCCGCCTCCGGCTGCGGGACTGTGTTGAGTTGTTCAAGGGTCAGGAACATGGTCAGTCTTTGAAGGGGTGGACTTGCTGCCAGTGGCGCGCAATGTCGATGCGGCGGCAGATCCAGACATGCTCGTGCTGCTGGATATGGTCGAGGAATTTCTGCAGCGCCACGATGCGGCCGGGCCGGCCGAGCAGGCGGCAGTGCATGCCGACGCTGAGCATCTTGGGCGCGTTCAGGCCGTTCGGGTCGCCTTCGGCATACAGCGCATCAAAGCTGTCGCGCAGGTAGGTGAAGAAGTCGTCGCTTTGCGAGAAACCCTGGGGCAGGGCAAAACGCATGTCGTTGCTGTCCAGCGTGTAAGGTACGACCAGGCGCGGCACCACCGTGCCGTCGCTGCGCGCCACTTTCATCCACAGCGGCAGGTCGTCGCCGTAGTAGTCGCTGTCATAGGCGAGCTGGCCGTCGTCAGCGACCAGGCGGCGGGTGCGCGGGCTGTCGCGGCCGGTGTACCAGCCCAGCGGTTGCTGGCCGGTCATCTGCGTGATGATCTCCAGGCCCAGGCGCATGTGTTCGCGCTCGGTGGCCTCGTCGATGTTCTGATAGTTGATCCAGCGCAGGCCGTGGCAGGCGATTTCGTGGCCCAGCTCGACAAAGGCAGTGGTCAGTTCGGGGTGGCGCTGCAGGGCCATGCTGACGCCGAACACGGTCAGTGGCAGCTGGCGCTTTTCAAACTCGCGCAGGAGGCGCCAGACACCGGCTCGCGAGCCGTACTCGTAAATGCCTTCCATGCTCAGGTGACGTTCCGGGTAGCTGGGCGGGTTGGCCATCTCGGAGAGAAACTGCTCGGAGCCGGCGTCGCCATGCAGCACGGAATTCTCGCCGCCTTCCTCGTAGTTCAGTACAAACTGGACAGCGATGCGGGCCTGCCCCGGCCACTGCGCGTGCGGCGGCGTGCGGCCGTAACCCACCAGGTCTCTGGGGTAGGGCAAGGTGGTGTCGTAGGTAGCCATGTTCAGGACAGCGCCATTGAGATGTCGTTGGTGGGAACCTTGCGGTCGAAGGTGAGATTCTCTTCCACATGCTGCAGGTGTTCGTCCATCAGGCGCACCGCACGTTCCTCGTCTTTCGCGGCCAGCGCCTTGACGATCTCGGCATGCTCGTCGTGCGAGTGTTCGGCTGCGCTGGCGCTCTGGTACATCAGCGTGATCAGCGAGCAGCGGGAGATCAGGTCGCCCAGCATTTGCGCCAGCACCTCGTTACCCATCAGTTCGGCCATGCGGACATGGAAGTCACCCAGCAGCTCGGTGCGCCCGGTCACGTCCTGCCGGTCCACCGCCATTTTTTCCTGCGCCACGTGTTCTTTCAGGGCCTTGATCCTGGCCGGCGTGACACTGCGCACGAACGCCCGGGTCATCTCGGCTTCCAGCATGCGGCGCACGGCAAAGACCTGGCGCGCTTCGGTGACCGAAGGCGCAGCGACAAAGGCGCCGCGCGCGGGCTCGAGGCGTATCAGCTGGTTTTGCGAGAGCTGGAACAGGGCCTGACGCACCAGCGTGCGCGAAACGCCGAAATGGTCGGCGAGTTTTTGTTCCGCAAGCTTGGTGCCGGGACGCAGCCTGTGCTCCACAATGGCCTTGGTCAGGGCTTCAACAATCGCGCTGGTGGTGGAGGCTTCCATGGCACAAATGATAGTCTGAAAAACTGAAAAGTGTATACACTTTCAGTGGACTATCCGGCGAAACGTCCGCAG
Source organism: Polaromonas sp. (assembly GCF_049790275.1). GTDB lineage: Bacteria > Pseudomonadota > Gammaproteobacteria > Burkholderiales > Burkholderiaceae_C > Polaromonas. Next base: position 2,131 of record NZ_JBAQYR010000070.1, on the reverse strand, counting down.
CAAACGAGGAAATGAACATGGGCTTGAGTACACACGTGCTGGACACCATGCATGGCACACCGGCAGCCGGCATGGGGGTCGAGCTGTACACCACCGGGGACGGCCAGGCCACGCTGGTGAAGTCTTTCCATTTGAATGAGGACGGCCGCAACCCGGATGGCCTGCTGTATGACAACAGCAGCCTGAAACGCGGTACGTACCGGCTGGTATTCGACGTTGCGTCCTATTTCCGGTCGCGTGGAGTCAGCCTGCCGGAGCCGAATTTCCTGAACCGGGTCAGCCTGGATTTCGGCGTGGCCGACCCCGGCCAGCACTACCACGTGCCGCTGCTGGTCAGCCCCTGGAGTTATTCCACCTATCGGGGGTCATGAGCCCGGCAGTCCTTCGACAAGCTCAGGACGAACGGATAACAAGAAGCGACCGCGCAGGCACCTCTGTTCAAGCAGGGGCCGCGGGTCCGGCTCCGCCGGCCCGCAGGCGCAGCAGCCCCCTCGGGGGGCAGGGCGCTACACGCAGTGAGCAACCGTGGGGGTTAGTCTTGCCCTTCAGTGAGCGTGTCCAGCTGGAACTTGCCGCTTTTGTGCCACAGCCAGGTGTCGGTGTAGACCACTTTGCCCAGGCGCGTGGGTGCGGGGAAAGGCGAGGCTTTCTTGATCATGTTTTCGATCTCGGCAATCACCTCGGGGGCGTGGCGTGGAGCACGCATCCAGTCGAGCCGGGTGACATTACCGACCTGGTTGATCTCCACATTGAGCACGCCGACAGCGTAAAGCAGTGGCGGCATTCTGCCTTTGTAGATGCGATCGGCATTCATGCCATAAAGATGGCTGGCGCCGCTTTCGCGGTAAGCGCGGGGTGTGGTGGCGGGGGAACTGCGGGCCGAGCCCTTGGGGCCGGCGACGGGGCCAGTCACAGTGGAAACCGGGGCCTGTTCCGGTGCTGCTGCGGGAGGCGGAGGCGCTGTTTTACAGGCCGAAACCAGAGCGCCGGCGGCGGTGGAAAGCAGGGCCATGAGCCAGAAGCGGCGCTGTGAGGATTCAGGCATACATATCCTTATGTGGTTGCCGAAGGGGTGCGGCTGCTATTGTGCAGGCTGCTTGAAGGGCCGCCGTGTAACAGCGAAACCGGCCGTGTTGTGTGAAATTATGAGATCTGCAGGCTCCCTGGCAGGAGCCGTGCGTCGGGGAGTTTCTACCGTGAGTCAGCTCAAGGCGTTGTTTTTGGCCCGCCTGGCCCATGAGCCGGCGGTGCTGGTGCAGGTGACGGCCACAGAAGGCTCTGTTCCGCGCGAGGCGGGGGCCTGGATGGGTGTTTTTGCCGAGGCGGTCACAGGCACGATAGGCGGCGGCCATCTGGAATACCAGGCCCTGGCCATGGCACGTGCGCGCCTGCAAGGTGTGGCGGGCGAGGAGTCCGCCCGCTTTGTGCTGGGCCCGTCGCTGGGCCAGTGTTGCGGTGGCGTGGTGCATCTGCGTTTCGAGCGGGTCGAAGCCCGCGATGCGCCTGCCCTGCGCGAAAGGCTGGGCATGAATTTACAGCCTGTTGCGCTTTTTGGGGGTGGGCATGTGGGCAATGCGCTGATTCGGGTACTTTCAACCCTGCCGTTTGCGCTGACCTGGGTGGACAGCCGCGACGGCATTTTTCCGGACGATGTGCCCGCCCAAGTGGTGTGTGAGTACTCCGACCCGGTGCAGCGCGCGGTGGCTGGCCTGGCGCCACAGTCGTGCGTGCTGATCATGAGCTTCAGCCATGCCGAAGACCTGGACATCGTGGCCGAATGCCTCAGGCGCCAGCGCGAACGCGGCGACCTGCCGTACATCGGCCTGATTGGCAGCAAGACCAAGTGGGCAACTTTCCGGCACCGGCTGGAGGCGCGCGGCTTCAGCGCCGAAGAACTGGCACACGTTACCTGTCCGATCGGCCTGCCCGGCATTGAAGGCAAGGAGCCCGAGGTGATTGCCGTGTCGGTGGCGGCACAGTTGTTGCATTGCAGTTAGGGCCTTTTAACGCTATTTGTGCAAATGCGAACGGGGTGAAAACAGTGCCAATCAAGGCGCGCGACGACGCCCAGACTGGGCGTCTGGGTTAGGAGTGCAACGCCGAGTGGCGCTGTTTTCACCCCGTTCCCTCC
>NZ_JBAQYR010000069.1:0-31318 GCF_049790275.1 Polaromonas sp. | reverse complement strand
CGCGCTGCCGCTGTTGCGCGGGCGTGCCGGCACGCCGGGCCGGCTCGGTGGCCAGGCAGCGCCGGCCCTGCCGCTCAAGGACGTCGAGACGGCGCTGATACGCAAGGCCGTCAACGAAGCCAAAGGCAACGTCATGAAGGCGGCGCGGGCGCTGGGCATCAGCCGCGCCACCGTTTACCGGCGGCTGGGCGGCAAAGCCAAATGATCCTGGAAACCGTAGTTGAACGCGCCCGAGTGGGCCGTCATGGGGTGCTCTGGTAAGGCGTGACGACGCGGCAGGCTATTGCCTGCAAGGAGGAGCAACGCCGCCAGCGCGCCCCAGGGCGGCTCGATCGGGCGCGTAGCGCTGTCACCCCAATGGGGACGATATTCGTGCCGAAAAGGCCCGTGTCCTTGCTGCTTCGCCAGCGATTGCAAGCGGTCAACTGCGGTTCCCCGGATGATCAGTGCTTGGGGTGCATGGCATCGGCCTTGCCTGATGCCGGCACGGCAGCACCCGGCGCCGAAGCCGCCACCGGCAGCTTCAGCTCCAGCTTGCTCTGCTGGCCTTTGGCGTCCTTGAAAGTCAGTGTCAGCGGCACGGTGCTGCCCTTGGGCAGGGCCTGCTTCAGCTCCATCAGCATCACGTGGTAGCCGCCGGGTTTGAGCTGCACGGTCTGGCCGGCGGGCAAATCGAGCACGGGCACGGCGCGCATCCGCATGACGTCGCCCTCCATCTTCATTTCATGGACTTCCGCCACGCCGGCCACGGGAGACGATGCACCCACCAGCCTGGTGCCGTCTTTGGACATGATGTTCATGAATGCGCCGGTGCCCGACTGGCCCGACACGGCGCTGCGCACCCAGGCGTCCTTGACCTCGACCGTCTGGGCATGGGCGAATCCAGCGGTCAGCGCCAGCAAGGCAACAATGGTTCTGAGTTTCATGGTGTTTTCTTTCCTTGGTTGATAACGATGATAAAGACGATGGCAAAGCCCGGTTCAGGCGGGGTTGACGAGGGGCTTCAGTGATGGTGTTGCGCGGAGGCGGCAGGCTGGATCTCCAGCAACACCGCGGGGAATTTCAGCCCCTGGGTGGCAGTCCCCGATACGGGAACGTCGCTCCAGTCGTTACTTCCGCTGTCGCAGGTCTGCAGCACCTTGAACCAGAGCGGGCCGGCGCTTTCGGGCAGCTTGCCGCGCAACACGAACTCGTCAAAAAACGCGTCCGGCAGTGCGACCTCCCTGGTCGCCGCCTTCCAGCTCACGACGGTCACGTCTTCCGTCACCTGTTTGCCGTGGCTGTCATGAGGTTTGGCCAGTTTGCCGAGCTGGGTGGTCACCGTCCAGCCGGCTTTCGGGTAAGGCTTGGCGCCCAGGAAACCGGTCGGGATCTGCACCGACACGCCGGTGGTGGCCGAGCCCTGGCAGCCATGGCCGACGAGGAACACGGCTTTGTAGCTGCTGCTGGCGGGCGCGCTTTTGCTCTCCAGAACAATATGAGAAAAAGCGGCTACAGCGCCCGCCAACCCTGCGCAAGCAGCTATTAATTTGGTAGCAAATGGAAAATGCACGATAAAACTTTCAAAAACGGTATGGGCAGTCCTGGGGCTACAGGCTCACGTTCTTCGTGGCCATGCCCAAGGATTTGGCAGATGGCTCTGTCTATGCGCCAGCCAGGAAAAATGCACGCAAAGGTGCGCGAAGAGATGCCATGGAACTACGCCCTGAAAATGAAAAGAAACGGTATGCAGGCCGAAAGGCCAGCACACGCCAGGCCTCCGGAGAGGCGCTTCAGTTCAAAGTGCAGGCGGGCCGCGGCTGAAAGGCAGCCCCGGCGAGGAGGCCGAGCGAACGGCGTCCTGGACAACAGCGGCCACAGCGCTGACGGCGGCGGGAAAAACGCTGGCTTGCTGCAGCGGCGGCAAGCCCGGCCCGGCGGATCCGCACAGGTCGCAATGCGAGCCGGCCAAGCCGTCCGAAGAATCACCGGGGCCCGCATCCAGCGTGCCGGCCGCCACGGAACAAAGCCCGCCCAGCTTGCCGGTGCGCATCTCTTCCGCCAGCATGGACACAGGCGCCAGCAAGGCCGAGAAGACGGCCACAAACCCCAGCCACGCGGCGAAGCGGGCCCACAGCGGGCGGGAGGACGAGGTGGTTGGCACGGGCTGATTATAAGGACCGCAAATGCAGGGGGCTTTTCCCCGCAGGACTGGACTATACCGACCCACCCCGCCTATACTGCTACAAAATAAATAGCTGGTTGCGCCCGCCCACAAAGGGCCGGAGGCCTGTTTTATGGACAACTACCGGATGGGTTCCTGATCAAGCCCCCACGCCACATGCTCACGCACGATCTGACTGGAATGTTCGCACCGCGCCAGCAGGGCACCGTGCAAGGCTTCGTCTGCACCGGCGCGCAAGGCATTGCCCATGGCCACCGCGATGTTGCGCAGCCAGCGCTCATGACCGATGCGTCGGATCGCGCTGCCTTCGGTGTAGCGCAAAAACTCTTCCTCGGTCCACGCAAACAACGTCGCCAGTTGCTGGCCGGTCAACCCCTGGCGCTCGTCGAAGTCGGGCAAGGCACTGCGCTGCGCAAACTTGTTCCAGGGACAGACGAGCTGGCAGTCGTCGCAGCCGTAGATGCGGTTGCCGAGCAGCGGGCGCAGCTCCAGCGGTATAGCGCCCGCATGTTCGATCGTCAGGTAGGAAATGCAGCGCCGGGCATCGAGCTTGTGCGGCGCGATGATGGCCTGGGTCGGGCAGATGCTGATGCAGGCACTGCAGCTGCCGCAGTGTTCGGTCACCGGCTCGCTGGGCGGCAGGGCCAGGTCGACATAAATTTCGCCAAGGAAAAACATGGAGCCGGCTTCGCGGTTGAGCAGCAGCGTGTGTTTGCCGCGCCAGCCCTGTCCGCTGCGCGCGGCGAGTTCGGCCTCGAGCACCGGCGCCGAATCGGTGAAGACGCGGTGCCCCAGCGCGTGCACCTCGGCTTCAATGCGCTCGCTGAGTTTTTGCAGCCGCGCGCGCATGATCTTGTGATAGTCGCGTCCCCGCGCATACACCGACACAATGGCTTCGCCGGGCCGCTGCAGGCGCGCCAGCTCCATCGCCTGCCATTGCCCGGGCTTTGCGGGCGTGGATGCCGGCAAATAGTCCATACGCGCCGTGATCACGCTGACCGTGCCGGGCACCAGTTCGGCCGGCCGCGCACGCTTGAGGCCGTGCACCGCCATGTAATTCATGTCACCATGAAAACCGGCAGCCAGCCATGATGACAATCCTGCTTCAGCCGATGACAGGTCCACACCGGCAACGCCGATTTGCGAGAATCCAAGCTCACGCGCCCATGTCTGAATTCGAGAAACAAATTGATGGCTATTGAAGATCACCAGGACATTGTAAAAAGGATCACCTGGGACACCGAAACCCAAACCCAGGTTTTTGCCGAAGCACTGGCAGGCAAGCTGCACACCGGCGCGGCAGGCGGCAACGCCATCATTCAATTGCACGGCGACCTGGGTGCAGGCAAGACCACCTTTGCACGGCATCTGCTCAAGGCCCTGGGTGTGCTGGGCCGCGTCAAAAGCCCGACCTACGCCGTGGTCGAACCCTACACGGTGGCAGGCGCTACACCGGGCAGCACGCTGGCCATCTGGCATTTCGATTTTTTTCGCTTCAACGACCCCGACGAGTGGGAGGAGGCCGGCTTTCGCGACATCTTCGCCAGCTCCGGCCTGAAGCTTGTCGAGTGGCCGGAAAAAGCCGGCAGCCATCTGCCCCCGGCCGACCTGGACATCCATATCGAGATGCTGCCTAGCGAGACGCGGGCCGTCACCTGCACTGCCCGAACGGACGCCGGCACGGCGTTGCTGCCATGAGCAACATGCTGCCTGCCATCAACCGGCGCAGCGCGTTGCAGATGGGCAGCCTGGTTCTGTTGCTGGGCGTGCAGCAGATCGCCCGCGGCGCAACCATCCTGGCGGTGCGGGTGTGGCCTGCCAAGGACTACAGCCGCGTCACCATCGAATCCGATGCGGGTCTCAAGACCAAAACCTACTTTATTGCCGAGCCGCCGCGCCTGGCGGTGGACATCGAAGGCATCGACCTGATCCCGGCGCTGCGCGAGCTGGTGGCCAAGGTCAAGCCCGACGACCCGAACATCTCCGGCATACGCGTCGGGCAAAACGCACCGGGTGTGGTGCGGCTGGTGGTCGATCTGAAGCAACACATGCGGCCGCAGGTGTTCACGCTGCCGCCCGTGGCTGCCTACCAGCACCGCCTGGTGTTCGATCTCTACCCGACCCAGGTGGCCGACCCCCTCGAGGCCCTGATCGCCGAACGGCTGAAAGACAAGCCTGGAGCCGGCGCTGCCCCCGACCCGCTCAGCGAGCTGCTGGCGCGCCGGTCGGAGCGCCCGGAAGCAGGCAAGCCGGGCGGCGACGCGCCCTCTTCTGGTCCCGGCGACGGAAAGGATCCGGCGGCCGGCCCCAGCCCACCGGCCGCACAGGCGCCGAAGGACAACACGAAGGGTGGCGCGCCGGACCGCAACAAGACCGACCGGCTCGTCATCGTTGCACTGGACCCCGGCCATGGCGGCGAAGACCCGGGCGCCGTCGGCCCCGGCGGCACGCGTGAAAAAGACGTGGTGCTGCAGATCGCCCTGCGCTTGCGCGAACGCATCAACAAGCAGCCCAATATGCGCGCCTTCCTGACACGCGACGCCGACTTTTTTGTGCCGCTGCACGTGCGGGTGCAAAAGGCCCGGCGCGTGCAGGCCGACCTGTTCATCAGCATCCACGCCGACGCGTTTTTCACGCCGCGGCCCCAGGGTGCCAGCATCTTTGCACTCAGCGAAAAAGGCGCATCCAGCAGCGCCGCACGCTGGATCGCCGACAAGGAAAATTCTGCTGACCTGGTGGGCGGGGTCAACGCCAAGGCCAAGGATGCGCAGGTGCAGAAAGCACTGTTCGACATGAGCACCACCGCGCAGATCAATGACAGCCTCAAGCTCGGTGGCGCCATGCTGGGTGAAATCGGCAGTGTCGGCAAGCTGCACAAACCGCGTGTCGAGCAGGCCGGCTTCGCCGTGCTCAAGGCGCCCGACATCCCGAGCGTTCTGGTGGAAACCGCCTTCATCAGCAACCCTGACGAAGAGGCCAAGCTGCGCAGCGAGGCTTACCAGGTGCAGCTCGCCGATGCCCTGATGCGCGGCATCAGCGGCTACTTCGCCAAAAACCCGCCGCTGGCGCGTAACCGGCCGCTGTAAGCCAGCGCCTTCCGCAGCAGGCCGACAGGCAAGCTAGCCCCCTTCCTACAGCAGGGAAGGACGGTCAAACCTAAAGTAAAAACAGGCAGCGGTGAGCGCGCCCATGCGTTCATGGCGCGTTGTCTGCACAACACACGAAAGGTGGACACCATGAAAAAATTATTGATAGCCACAACAGTCGCCCTGATCACCCTGGCCGGCTGCGGCACCAACCCGAGCAATGCACAGATAGGCACGGCAACCGGCGCCGTCATCGGCGGCGCAGCCGGCAATGCGCTGGGCGGCGGGACGCTGGGCACGGTGGGTGGCGCGGCTGCCGGCGCGCTGATCGGCAATGAAATCGGCAAACGCCAGGACCAGAAGCGTTAGGCCAACCTCCTCTTTCTGTTCTGTCCGGCAGCCGGCGGGCCTGAAGGGCCTTACACCGGATAGATCAGCGAGTTGAGAATCATCTCGCTGTCGTACACACACAGGCGGCGCCGGAATTTGAGACCGCCCTCGGTTCTGACGATCTCATCGACATAACGGCCGACGTTGTAAACCTCGCTGACACTTGCAGGCCGCGTGCGGAACACCGCATAGTTGGCCCCCGCCGTGATGACGCCGTCACTATCAGACAGCACCCGTGCCGGGCTGATGACATGGCGCGTGTAATACGGGGCGTGATAGATCGTCTGCGTGATGCCGTATACGCGGTCCTTCATCATGCCGCGGCTTTCAAGATCCATCAGCGCCAGCGGCAGGCCGCGGTCGAAGTTCTCGCGTGCCTGCAGAATGTAGCGGCCATCTTCAAGAAAAAATTCGGGCCAGTCGCTAAAACGCTTTTCGTCCAACGTCGCCGCATAGGCGGCATTGAGCTGGTCTATTTCGTACTGCAGCTGCAGGTGGCCAGGCAACGCTGCGCTCATACCGCCGCCTCCGTCATCACATACTCTGCAGACACCCAGGTGTCGGCGGCCGGCGCCATTCGCGCTGTGTCGATCCCCACTTTGTGGGGCCCCTCGCCAAGTGCGCTCATACCGCCATCACTTTCTTCCAGTAGGCATACATGCTGCGGATCAGGGTTTCGGTCACCATGTGTTCGGTCATCTCTGTGCCTGTGCCGCCCAGTTCGCACAGTGTTTCGCCCGCCTCTCCCCACTGCGCAAAGCCGGCCTGGCTGAATTCGATCACCTCTCCGTCATCGGCACTGACAAAGCCGGCCGGCCCGAACAGGTTGGCCTGGCGCAGGCGCCGCCGCGTCATCTCTGGCGTGTCGTCGGCAAAACCAAAATGCGTCCAGACAAAATCAAACGTGCCCTCACCGCGCGGCACGATGTGGCGCGTGCTCAGTGAGTTGACCTGCTGCTGGATGATCAGGCTGGGAAACAGCGTGATCATGGTCACTGTCGGGATAATGTCTGTGCCGGGATGGGATGGATCATCAATCTTCCACCAGGCTTCCGGCACCACGTCCAGCAGGCGGTCATCGTGCAACGCCATGTTGGCCTTGAACGAAGTCACGCCTTCGGTCACCGCGGCGTTCTGCCCGCCTTCGTTGCGGCGCGAGATCATCACTGCGTGGCGGCCGTGTGCATCCATCACCATGCGGCTTTTCTGGTCCGCGCGCCACAAGCCGAAAGTCACGAACCAGGTATGCAGGAGGCCCGGGTGATACGGGTCCTTGATGTTTTCCATCATCAGCTTCCAGTTGCCCGGAATGCGCTGGCGGTTGTAGCCCAGCAGCGTGAGTTGGCGCCCTTTGAAAATCCGCTCGATCCAGGGCGTCACATTCGGGCCCAGATAATCTTCGAGCGCTTCGGTGGCCTCGCTGAAAGTGGCGAACACCAGGCCATGCAACACAGCCACCCGCAGCTTGGTCAGGCCGTGGTCTTTCAGATCGAAACCCTCGGGCATGCCGCCATTGATACAGTCGCCCTCCTTCACCCCGTCCTTGAAAGGCAGGCCCGCCAGGTCGCCATTGAGTTTGTAGGTCCACTGGTGGTAAGGGCAGACAAAGCTGCGTGCATTGCCCTGCCCGTTCTGGCAGAAACGCACACCGCGGTGGGCACAGCGGTTTTCCACCACGCGGATGCCGTGGTCGGTCCCGCGATCTTTGGGGGCCACGCGGTCGCGCACCATCACGACCTGGCGTTCGCCCACATGGCTGAGCTTGAAATCCCCGAGGTTCGGGATCTCGACCTCCAGCCCAACGTAACACCAGTGCGGGCCATAAAAAATCTTCTCAAGCTCGCGCTGGTAGAGCTGCGCGTCGGTGTAAGCCCAGAAGGGAACGCGACTGGAGCCGGGCTCGCTCCATCGGGAAAGGGGTTGATCGGCCATCATGCTTGCATCTTCCCGGCCGGCTTTCCGGCCTGTGGTTCATGCATTAATCATAAGCTTACTTATTAATTTTGAAAAACAGGGTTTATGCTGAGCCGGTCCCCTGCCGCGCTTCGGGCTGCACATCGCCTCGACCTCGCGCGCATAACATTTCATCAGGTTGTTTTCCACCTTCCAGGGTCAGGGTCAACAGCAAGGCATGCGGCTGGTCGTCGCGCGGAAAACTGCCGCCCGGGGCCGCCATGCGGTCCAGTGCGGCACCGGCTGCAGCCGTCAGTCAACCACGCAGGGTGCCTGCTCAACCCTGGCCTGCACTTCCGCCCTGGTCGGGGGCACACAGCCCCGCCGCATGACACACAAGCTGGCGCTGGCCATGGCGTGGGCCAGCAAGCTGCGTCCTGCATCGTCCGGCAGAGCCAGCAGGTCGGCTGTCCCTGCCGCACCCTTTTTTCGCGCGAGCAAAGCGGCCATGAAGCCGGCGAGAAAACAGTCGCCTGCGCCCACGGTATCCACCACCGCCAAGGGCCGGGATTCGCGAGCGCGCCACTGCCGGCCATCGCGCGTCAACAGGCAGGCCCCGTGCGGCCCCAGAGTCAGAACCAGTAAACCGGCGCCGCTCGCCTCCAGCAGATGCTGCGCCCGCGCAAAGACATCTGCGCCGGGTATCTCCAGGTTTTCAAGGTCTTCATCGCTGACCTTGACCACGTCAGCGTGCTGCAGCGCGGCGTGCACGTTGCGCCTGTAGGCCTGCAGGTCCGGCATGACCGACGGCCGCAGGTTGGCATCCACCACCACCACGCTGCCGGCCTGATGCTGGGCGCGCAGCCAAGGCAGATAACGGCCGGCATCCTCGGGCGCAAGGGCCAGCGCGCCGGTGTACACCATCTCCAGCGCGGGGATGCGTTGACATGACTGGATCAGGCTGTCCGCCGTGACGGCGCGGTCCGCCACATCCTGCCGGTAAAAAACATAGTCGGGATGGCCTGCGTCATCCAGCCCCACCACGGCCAGTGAAGTGCTTTGCGCCACAGGCTGAGGACAGGCCAGCCGCACACCATCGCCAATCAGCGCGGCGGCCAGCTGGCGGCCAAAGCGATCACGCGACAAAGGGTTGAGGTACAGGGTGTTGACGCCCTGTCGTGCCAGTGCGCGCGACAGGTTGAAAACAGCACCGCCCGGGCAGGGTTCATAACGTCCGTCCGATTGAACAATCAGGTCAATCAGTGCTTCACCAGCGGTTGCAACCTGCACCATTTGCTCAGGGTTTTCCATGATCTCAGGGTAATCCATAACTAAAACAACTTGATTTAATAATTCAAGCGCCACTATAGTTCACCAACGCCCATCACTCATGGGTACTTTCCCGCGATCCAGCCTACCGGGCCCGCAATGTCGATTCAACAAGGAGACAATTTCATGAAAAAGACCACCACCCTCTTGGCACTGTCCAGCCTCGCGCTGGTTGCCACATCAGCCTTTGCAGCGGGCGAGCCCGTGATCGGCCTGATCACCAAAACCGACACCAACCCCTTCTTCGTCAAGATGAAGGAAGGCGCTGAAGCCGAGGCCAAAAAACTCGGCGCCAAACTGCTGACCGCCTCCGGCAAATCCGACGGCGACACCGCGGCCCAGATCACCGCCCTGGAAAACATGGCTGCCGGCGGCGCCAAAACCATTCTGATCACCGCCAGCGGCGACGCCATCAGCCCTACCGTCAAAAAACTTCAGGCCAAAGGCGTGCAGGTGATTGCACTGGACAGCCCTTTTGAGGGCGCCGATGCCCTTTTTGCCACCGACAACTACAAAGCCGGGGTTCTGATTGGCCAGTACGCCAAGGCGGCCATGGCCGGCAAACCCGCCAAAATTGCCACACTCGACCTGTTCCCTGGCCACCCCGTGGGCGCGCAGCGTCACAACGGGTTCATGAAAGGTTTCGGCCTGCCCGCGGCAGACGCGAAATCCAACGAGCTGTCCAAAGACCCGGCCGTGGTCTGCATGGCGGATGGTTTTGGTGACCGGGCCAAGAGCCAGACGGCCATGGAAAACTGCCTGCAGAAAAATCCCGACATCAACGTGGTCTACACCATCAACGAACCCGCTGCCGCGGGCGCCTTCAACGCCTTGAAAAAGGCCGGCAAGGAAAAAGGCGTGACTATTCTCTCGGTCGATGGCGGTTGCCAGGGCATCAAGGACACGGCGGCCGGCGTCATCACCGCAACGTCGCAGCAATACCCCCTGACCATGGCGGCACTGGGCGTCGCGGCGGGCGTCAGTTACGCCAAGGGCGGCAAAAAGGCTTCGGGTTACACCGACACCGGCGTGACCCTGATCTCGGCCAAAACCCTCCCGGGTGTCGACAGCAAGGACATCAAGACGGGCATGGACCTTTGCTGGGGCGCGAAGTAAGCGACCAGGTGCTTGCCGGCTGTCATCCCGGACCGGATTCGGTGCGGGATGACAAAATCATTTTCTTCATCCTGGGCTCTTACCGATGAACCTGTCTTCGCGCCACATCCCGTGGGGGGCTCTCGGCCCCTGGCTGGCCCTGCTGGCCACCTGCATCTTTTTTACCACCCAGTCAGACCGCTTCCTGACCGGTGAAAACCTGTCCCTGGTGCTGCAACAGGTGATGGTGGTCGGCGTGCTGGCCATTGGGCAGACTTTGATCATCCTGACGGCCGGCATCGACCTGTCCTGCGGCATGGTGATGGCATTGGGCGGCATGGTGATGACCAAATTTGCTGTGAATTACGGCATCAACCCCTACCTGGCCATTGCCTGCGGCCTGGCGGTCACGACCGGCTTCGGCCTCCTCAATGGCTTGCTGGTCACCCGCATCAAATTGCCCCCGTTCATCGTGACGCTGGGCACGCTGAACATTGCATTTGCGATCACCCAGATTTACTCCAATGCGCAAATCGTTTCCAACCTCCCGACGGAATTGACCGCGCTGGGCAACACCTTCGACCTGGGCAGCACCGAAGTCAGCCTGGGAACCGTCGCCATGATTGGCCTCTACCTGCTGGCGTGGTTTGTCTTGCGTGACACCGCGCCGGGCCGTCACCTGTACGCCGTGGGCAATAACGCCGAAGCAGCTCGGCTAACCGGCATCCGGGTCGACCGCGTGCTGGTGGCCGTCTATGCGCTAGCCGGCCTTTTTTACGGCATTGCCGCACTCCTGTCGGTGGCGCGCACCGGCGTCGGTGACCCGAATGCCGGGCAAACCGAAAACCTGGATGCCATCACCGCCGTGGTGCTGGGCGGCACCAGCCTGTTTGGCGGACGCGGCATCATTCTGGGCACACTCGTCGGCGCGGTGATTGTGGGCGTGTTCCGCAACGGCCTGACCCTGATGGGCGTTGCTTCCGTTTACCAGACCTTGATCACCGGTATTCTGGTGATTCTGGCGGTCGCGGCCGACCAGATGTCGCGCAAAGGGCCGCGCTGATGAACACCCCAACGCCCCTCCCCACTTCCGCGCCTTTGGTCATGCAGGCCAAAGGACTGGTCAAGCGCTACGGCCAGGTCACTGCACTGGACGGCACCGACTTCGAGTTGCGTGCTGGTGAAATCCTGGCCGTGATCGGTGACAACGGCGCCGGCAAATCCTCACTGATCAAGGCCCTGTCGGGCGCTACTGTGCCCGACGAAGGCGAGCTGCTGCTCGACGGCAAGCCGATGCGCTTCAAGTCTCCCATCGATGCGCGCCGCGCCGGGATCGAAACCGTCTACCAGGACCTGGCTGTGGCTCCTGCCATGAGCATTGCGGAGAACCTGTTCCTGGGCCGCGAACTCCTCAAGCCCGGCCCTCTGGGCCGTTGGCTACGCCTGCTCGACAAGAAGAAGATGCTGGAGCAGGCCATTGCCCGCATGCAGGAGCTCAAGGTCGGCATCCGTTCGATGACGCAGGCCGTGGAAACACTCTCCGGCGGCCAGCGCCAGTGCGTGGCCGTGGCGCGCGCCGCCGCCTTTGCGCAGCATGTGGTCATCATGGACGAGCCCACGGCGGCACTGGGCGTGAAAGAGGGCAACATGGTGCTGGAGCTGATTCGCCGCGTGCGCGACAAGGGCCTGCCCGTCATCTTGATCAGCCACAACATGCCGCATGTGTTTGAAATCGCCGACCGTATCCACATCCAGCGCCTGGGCCGCCGTGCAGCAGTCGTGAATCCCAAGACCATCAGCATGAGCGACACCGTGGCCGTGATGACGGGCGCCAAAACGGCCGAAGAACTGCCGGAGTCCGCACTTGCTTGAATTAGCCCCCACGCTTTTCACTTCGTGTAATACGCTGCCCCCCGAGGGGGCGCTGCGCCTGCGGCCCGGCAAAGCCGGTTCCGCGGCCCCTGCTGGTGAAGAGGGAGCCCCCACGCTCGGCACTGAGGTGTCCTCGCTGCCCCCCGAGGGGGCGCTGCGCCTGCGGACTGGCAAAACCAGATCCGCGGCCCCGGCTGGTGAAGAGGGGACCTTCACGCTTGTCGCTCCGAAGCGCGCAAGGCCCACCCATGCTTAAAGGCATTGACCCTCTGCTCACGCCCGACCTGCTCAAGCTGCTGGCCGAGATGGGCCATGACGACGCGCTGCTGCTGGCCGACGCCAATTTCACGGCCATGAGTGTGGGCGCGGGCAAACCCGTGCTGCGCCTGCCTGGCCACGGCATGGCGCGGGCCGTGCGGGCCGTGGCTTCGCTGCTGCCTCTGGCTGAAGACGTGGATCATCCGGTGGCCTACATGCAGGTCAGCGGTACCGAGGCGCCCTACCGTTCGGACCTGCAGCGCGAGGTCCTGGGGCTGCTGGCCCCGAACTGGCTGCCCCACCAGCAGGCCGAGGGCGTTGAGCGCTACGCGTTTTATGAGCGGGTACGCCAAGCCTATGCCATTGTGGTGACGGGTGAGTTGCAGCCTTTTGGCAACTTCATCCTGCGTAAAGGGGTCATCGGCGAAAATCTGCGTCCATGACCGAATCTCCTGCCACCGCCGCTACTGCAGCTGCCCCCGCTGAATCCAAAGCAGCCACCCCCGTGTGGCTGCGCCAGCGCGGCTCCAACCACGTGGGCATGCGCCAGTTCAACGAACGCGTGGTGCTGCAGGCCATCCGCCTGCACGGCAGCGTGCCCAAGGCCGAACTGGCCCGCCTGACCGGCCTGACCGCACAAACCATCGGGCTGATCACCACCCGTCTCGAAGAAGACGGCCTGCTGATCCGGCACGACCGCGTGCGCGGACGCATTGGCCAGCCCTCGGTGCCGCTGGCGCTGAACCCCGACGGTGCTTTTTCCGTGGGCATCAAGATTGGCCGGCGCGGCACCGACTGGCTGCTGGTCGACTTCACCGGACAGGTCCGCCAACGCCTGTCGCTGGCCTACGCCTTCCCCGATGCCGACACGCTGCTCCCCGTGATCGGCCAGAACCTGCTCGCCCTGCGTGAACAACTCGGTGCACTGGCTCCGCGGCTGGTAGGCGTGGGAGTGGCCGCGCCCTTCCAGCTCGGCGGCTGGCACCGGATGTTGGGCCTGTCGGCGCAGCAGTCGGACCGCTGGAACCACATCGACCTCAGCGCCGAGGTGCAGGCCATGACCGACCTGCCCGTGAGTTTTGCCAAAGACACTTCAGCGGCCTGCGTGGCCGAACTGGTGTCGGGCCGCGGGCGCGACCTCAAGAGTTTTCTCTACCTGTTTGTCGATACCTTTGTGGGCGGCGGCCTGGTCATCAATTCACAACTCCACGCCGGCATCCACAACAACGCCGGCGCCGTGGCATCGCTGCCATTGCAGGTGGCCCAGGGGCCCGACGTGCCGCCGCAGCTGATCAGCCAGGCTTCGCTGTGGGAACTGGAGCAGTGTTTCAAGGCGCGCGGGCTGGACCCGGCTGCCGCCTACGACGAACGCGCCATGCAGCCGCCGTTCGAGGCCGACACCCAGGCCTGGGTGGCCAGCGCCGCCAATGCACTGGCCCACAGCGTGGTCAGCGCAGCAGCCGTGCTGGATATCGACGCTGCGGTGATGGACGGCTCTTTCTGCCGCCCGCTGCTGCAGCGCCTGATTGAAGCCACGGGTGCCGCATTGGGTCGCTACAACTGGGAAGGCCTCTGGCCCGCCCAGGTAATGGCCGGCAGCATTGGCTCCGACGCTCGCGCTTTAGGCGGTGCCATGCTGCCCCTGCACGCCAACTTCGCCCCCGACCGCGACCTGTTTCTCAAGGGCGATCACTGATCCGCGCTTCGGGGCGGTACATCGCCTCGATCTCGCGCGCATAACGTTTCATCAGGTTGTTGCGCTTGAGCTTGAGCGTCGGGGTCATCAGGGTGTTCTCCACTGTCCAGGGCTCCATCGTCAACAGCACGGCACGCGGCTGGGCGTAGCGCGGAAAGCTGCCAACCTGGGCCGCCATGCGCTCCAGCGCTGCCCGGCGCACCGCCGGCAGGTTCACACTGGCGGCGTCATCGGGGTTGACCTTCAGTGCCTCCGCCAGCCGGCGCCATTCAGCCGGGTGAACAACGGCCACACAGGCGATGAAGGGCTGGTTCTCACCGACCACCATGACCTGGGCGAACAGCGGATCGACGGCAATGGCCAGTTCCAGATCGCCGGGCGGCACTTTCTCGCCGGTGGACGTCACGATGATCTCCTTGATGCGGCCGATGATGCGGATACGCCCGCCCTCCATGTCCGCCTGGTCACCGGTAGACAGCCAGCCATCGGACGACAGCACGCGCGCCGTGTCGTCGGGCCGCTTCCAGTAACCCTTCATCACCGACGGGCCGCGCACCTGCAGCTCGCGGTTGTCACCCAGGCGCACTTCCACGCCGGGCAGCGCACGGCCCACGGTGGCCGGGTCGTTGTCTTCCACGCCATTGGCGGCCACCACCGGTGACGTTTCCGTCATGCCGTAGCCCTGCAGCAAGGGCAGGCCCAGCCCCAGGAAGCAGCGGGCCACGGCGCGCGACAGCGGCGCACCGCCGCTGACGGCCACACGCACACGCCCGCCAAACTGCGCCCGCAGGGTGCGCGCCACCAGGCGGTCCAGCAGCGGCCATACCAGCGGGTCCAGCCAGGACCAGGCACTGCCCTCGCCCGGCGCAAGCGGCAAATCCTGCGACCGGCAAAAGCGTCGCCAGCCCACGGCCTGGGTGGCTTCGAACAGGCGGGTCTTCAGCATCGAGCCGGCAAGGGTCTCCTGCAGCCTGGCGAACACACGCTCATAGATGCGGGGCACCGACACCAGCACCGTGGGCCGCACCGTTTTCAGGTCCTCGGCCAGCAGCGCCACCGAACGCGCATAAGCCACACAACTTCCGGTAGCCAGGGGCAGGTAGTAGCCGGCGGTGCGTTCAAAGGTATGCGACAGCGGTAAAAAAGAGAGGAAGACGTCGTCCAGGACGGGTGCCACGCGCTGGAGGATGGCCTGCACATTGGCCACCACGTTGCGGTGCGTGAGCATCACGCCCTTGGGTTTGCCGGTGGTGCCGGAGGTGTAGACGATGGCCGCCAGATCCTCGGCGGTCGGCGGCGACCAGGCGGCGTCATGCCCCTGCCCTGCAGCCAGCCAGTCGGTCAGCGAAACCACCGCTGCAGCACCGGCGGAGGCAGCGGCCGGCACGGCCTCCCCGGCGACCACCACACACCGCAGCGCCGGCATGGGAATACCAAGCGCCTCGATGGCGCGCCACTGCGCCAGCGACGAGACCATCAGCATCGCCGCTTCGCAGTCGGCCAGGATGTAGGCAATGCTGCCGGGATTGTCCAGCGCATGCAACGGCACCGGCACGTGACCCAGCGCCAGTGCCGCCTGGTCGAGGCTGACCGCATCCAGTCCGTTGGGCAGAAGAATGGCGATGCTTGCCTGGCGCGGCAGTTGCATGACCGCCAGCGCATGACGCCACTGAACAAAACGCTTGCTGGCTTGCATCCAGGAGGTGTTGACCCACTGGCCGGCGCCGGCGTCAAATTCACGGTAGGCCTCGGCCTGCGGACTGTTGGCCACGCGAAAGGCCAGCAGCTCAGGCAGGGTTTGTACGGCAGAAAGGTTCATCTCGAAAGCAGTCATGGGCAGTTTTTTTCAGGGAGCATGTCTGGCCAAGTTTGCACCGGCACGGCGCGGCCGTCTTGCCCCGGATCAATGCACCCCGTGATAACCCGTCAGCGTGCCGGCTGGCTTGTGGACCGGCTCGCCTTCCACGCACCATAGAGCACAAACAGCCCGGGAATCAGGATCATGGTCCAGATGATCTTGCTCAGGTTGGCCTGCACCCAGGGCAGGTTGCCGAAAAAGTAGCCGACGCTGCTCACGCCCACCACCCAGCTCAGGGCACCGACCACGTTGTAGGCCGTGAACTTGGTGCGGCTCATCTCGGCCACACCCGCCACAAAAGGCGCGAAGGTGCGCAGAAAAGGCATGAAACGCGCAAGGATGATGGTGACGCCGCCGTAACGTTCGTAAAACTCGTGCGCCTGGTTGAAAGCGCGCTTGTTGAAAAACCTCGACTGCTCCCACTGGAAAACCTTGGGGCCGAAGTAGCGGCCTATCGAATAGTTGCACTGGTCGCCCAGGATGGCGGCCATCAGCATCACCCCCATGGCGGTCGGCAAACTGAGCAGACCGGCACCACAAAGCGCCCCCACCACAAACAGCAGCGAGTCGCCGGGCAGGAAGGGCATGACCACCACACCGGTTTCAACAAAAATGATAATGAAGAGCAGCGCATACACCCAGGCGCCATAGGTCTGGGTAAAAGCCTCCAGGTGTTTGTCTACGTGGAGAATGAAGTCCATCAGAAATGCGATAAGTTCCATGCGTCGATTTTGACACGCACGTCCGGGCCGCCCGGCTCAGGGCGCTTCGCCCTAAAATCAGTCCGTGACCCTCTCTGCCCCCCTCCCTCTTGCCCCTTCGGCTCCGCGCCGCCCGATCCGCGAACTGCCCGATGAGCTGGTCAGCCAGATTGCGGCCGGCGAGGTGGTGGAGCGGCCGGCGTCTGTCGTGCGCGAACTGGTGGACAACGCGCTGGACGCCGGTGCGCAGCAGGTCACGGTGCGCTTGCTGGCCGGTGGTGTGCGGCTGATTTCCGTGGAGGACGACGGCCTGGGCATTCCGCGCGAGGAACTGGCGATTGCGCTCAGGCGCCACGCCACCAGCAAGATCGCCTCACTGCAGGACCTGGAAGCCGTCGGCACCATGGGTTTTCGCGGTGAAGCGCTGGCCGCCATCAATTCGATTGCCGACATGAGCCTGCTTTCGCGGGCGGAAGGCAGCGACCCCGCAGCGCACGCCTGGTTGCTGGACGGCCGCACCGGCGAGCTGACGCCGGCCGCCCGCACCCGGGGCACCACCGTCGAGGTGCGCGAGCTGTTTTACGCCACACCGGCACGCCGCAAGTTCCTGAAGACCGACGCCACCGAGCTGGCGCATTGCATCGAGGCCGTGCGCCGCCACGCGCTGGTGCGGCCCGACGTCGGGTTTGCGATCTGGCACGAAGGCAAGCTGGTCGAGCAGTGGCGTGCCTGCACGGGCGATACTGCCCACGAGCAGCGCCTGGCCGACGTGCTGGGTAGCGAACTGCTGGGGCAAAGCATCGCGGTCGATTACAGCGCGGGCTCGGTGCGCGTGACCGGGCGTGCGGGCATCCCCGACGCAGCGCGTTCGCGGGCCGACCAGCAGTTTGCCTACGTCAATGGCCGTTATGTGCGCGACAAGGTGCTGACCCACGCCGCACGCAGCGCCTACGAAGACGTGCTGCACGGCCACCGCCAGCCGGTGTATGCGCTCTACGTCACCATGGACCCGGCGCGGGTGGACGTCAACGTGCACCCGACCAAGATCGAGGTGCGTTTCCGCGACAGCCGCGAGGTGCACCAGGCGGTGCGCCATGCAGTTGAGAACGCGCTGGCAACGCCGCGCGCGGCGGCGGCAGTGCTCGCCGCCGCCAGCGGAGCACCTGTCGAAAGTTTTGAGTCAAATCAGCCTTCAGCCCTTTCCCAGTGGGCGCAACCAGCTATCAATTTTGGAGCGCCTCAGCCTTACCGCCAGAACCCGCGGGTGTCTGACTTTGAGGCGATGTGGCCATCTCCCTCCGCCGTTCGCCCTGAGCCGCCTGTCCTGAGCTCCGTCGAAGGGGTTGAAGGGAATCCTGCAACCGGAGCTTCGAGCCGAACCGAAAAGGAAAACGACGACCTGCCTCCCGGCGACTGGCCGCTGGGCCGCGCGGTAGCGCAGCTGCAGGGCATTTACATCCTGGCCGAGAACACCCAGGGCCTGGTGATTGTCGACATGCATGCCGCACACGAACGCATTGTTTACGAGCGCCTGAAAAACCAGATGGACAGCGCCAGCATCGCCAGCCAGCCGCTGCTGATCCCCGCCACCTTTGCGGCCACACCGCAGGAAGTGGCCGCCTCCGAGGCGCATACCGACACCCTGAAAGCCCTGGGCCTGGAGATCACCCCTTTTTCGCCGCGCACGCTGGCCGTGCGCGCGGTGCCGACCAGCCTGGCGCAAGGGGATGCCGTGGAACTCGCCCGAAGCGTGCTGGCGGAACTCGCACAGCACGATGCCAGCACCGTGATCCAGCGCGCGCAGAACGAGCTGCTTTCCACCATGGCCTGCCACGGCGCCGTGCGCGCCAACCGCAAGCTCACCATCGACGAGATGAACGGCCTGCTGCGCCAGATGGAAGCCACCGAGCGCTCCGACCAGTGCAACCATGGCCGGCCGACATGGCGCCAGGTCACCATCAGGGAACTGGACAACCTGTTCCTGCGCGGGCGCTGAGCCTTTAGCGATTGCGCTCGGCTCGAGCCTTCACGGCCGTGTCCGGGAAGTCGCTGAACACGCCGTCCACGCCTATCTCGAAAAACTTTTTGTACTCGGCCGCCGCGTCGCCGCGGTAGTCGGACACCAGGCGTTTCGCTTCGCTGCGGAAAGTAAAGGGGTGCACAAACAGGCCGGCAGCGTGTGCGTCTTTCACCACCGGCGTGGGCGGCAGCAGCATCCGGTCGCGTTCGTCGATGGCGCCGTCACCGTTGAGGTCGTCGGGCTTGCCGTCGCCGTTGGCATCCAGTTGCCGGGCCGGCAGCAAATAGGCCTTCCAGGGGCCGATACCGTCAGCGTAGGTCTTGATCTCCTTCAGCCCGCCCGGGCTCAGCAGGTCGGCAAAGGTGCGGCGGTCTTTGGCCACAGCGAAGTCATAGGGTTTGTCGAAAGGCGGCGCCAGCGTCACCTTGCCCTGGGCATCGACACCGTCGCCGTCTATCAGTTGCACCAGGCGCAACGCTGTCTTGCTGCGCAGGTATTTGAGGTTACCTACCTCGAAGGACTGCACGATCACCGGTGAGCTTTTCGAGGTGTAACCGTATTCGGCCAGCAGCCTGAGCAACCGGTCTTCCAGCGCCAGGCCGGCCGTCACATGGTAGGTCGGGTGTTTGGTCTCAGGGTAGACGCCGATGGTGCGGCCCGTCCGCGCACTTTCGCTGCGCGCCAGGTCCAGCACTTCGCGCAGGGTCGGGACGGCGTACTTCCCGTTGTGCGACTGGTCGCGCTCGGGCATGGCCTGTTTGGCGCGCAGTGTTTTCAGTTCGGCCAGCGTCAGGTCGGTGGTGAACCAGCCGGTTTCGGCCACGCCGTCCACCTGGCGCGTGGTCTTGCGGGCAGCGAACTCGGGGCGGGTTGACACGTCGGTGGTGGCCGTGATGTTGGGTTCGTGCCGCACCACCAGTTCGCCGTCCCTGGTGGCCACCACATCGGGTTCGATGAAGTCGGCGCCCAGCTCGATCGCCCGTTGGTACGACGCCAGCGTGTGCTCAGGCAAATAGCCGGCAGCACCGCGGTGGCCAATGACCAGCGGCGCCTTGCCGTCCAGGGTCGGGTAAGGACCCGCTGAAGGAGTGGCCACACAGGCTGCAAGCCCCAGGATGCCGGTGGCGGCCAGCCCAGCGGCCAGGATGCGCAGTGAATGCATGGTTCTCCCTCGTCAGTTGAATGTCCCAGTATGGTGCGTGCAAGTGACGGTTTGATGAAGTCCTGTTGCAACTGCTTGCGATCAGGCGCCGCGAGGCGGGTGGCTGCGGACATGGCAGGAAACGTGCTTGTCGGGAGATTCCCTGACAACGCGAACTTTTACATCGATTACCACTCAGTCCTATCCATGAAACGCTGGCCCCTCTTCGCTGCCCTCCTCCTTCTCCTTGGTTTTGCCATTATTTCGGGATGCAGCACGCTCGATGAACGCCAGCGCGCCTGGATCTTCCAGCCCAGTGACCGATCCTGGAGCGGCGGCCTCGCCGCCGCGGAAGGCATGAAAGACGTCTGGATCGACTTCAAACCCGCAGCCGGCGGCGAACCGGCCCGGCTGCACGGCCTGTGGCACCCCGCCGAAGACGCCAGGGCCCCCATCCTGCTGTACCTGCACGGCGCCCGTTTCAACGTGACCGGCTCGGCGCCGCGCATGCGCCGCATGCAGGAGCTGGGCTTTTCCGTGCTGGGCGTGGACTACCGCGGTTTCGGCAAAAGCACTCAAGCGCTGCCCTCCGAAGAATCGGCCTACGAAGACGCGCGCGCAGCCTGGGACTGGCTGGCCCAAAAGTACCCCGGCCGGCAGCGTTACATTTTCGGCCACTCGCTGGGCGGCCCGATTGCCATCAACCTGGCCGCTGAGGTCAGCGACGAAAGCGGCACGATTGTGGAAAGCACCTTCACCTCCATTGCCGACGTCATCAGCACCTCCAAATGGGGCTGGGTGCCGGTGTCGCTGCTGATCACCCAGCGTTTCGAAGCAGCCCGCAAGGTCGGCAGGATCGGCTCGCCCCTTCTGGTGGTTCATGGCGGCGAAGACAGGCTGATCCTGCCCGACCTGGGTCGCAAACTGTACGAAGCCGCTGCCCTGCCCAAGCTCTTCGTGCTGGTGGAAGGCGGCTCGCATCACAACACCAACTCCGTGGGCCAGGCGCAGTACCGGCAGGCGCTGGCGCAGCTGTTCAGCATGAACAGTCTCGCGGTCTCTGCTGCGCCCTGATATCGAAATCGGATCAGCCAGCCTGCACCACACGCACGCCGGCACGCTTGACGCTGCGAATCCACGGCGCCGGCGTGCCCCTGTGAACCACCACCGCGGACACATCGGCCAGTGCCATGATGCGGTACGCCGAGGCCGCGCCCAGCTTCTCGCCCGACGCCAGCAGCACTGTCTCGGAAGCACAGCGGTGCAGCGCCCGCTTGACGGCGGCTTCCTCGGAATCGCCCGTGGTCACGCCGGCTGACGCATGCACGCCGGTCGCTCCCATGAAAAATACATCGGCCCGCAGGCGCGAGAGCTGCTCCATCAACTCAGCCCCCATGGCCACCATGGAGTGCCGGAACAGCCGCCCGCCAAGCAGCTGGATGACGATGTGGGGACAGCGCGCCAGCGCCATGGCAACCGCCGGACTGTGGGTGTGCACCGTCGCATGAAGGTCTTCGGGCAGGTGTTGCACCATCTGCAGCGCCGTGGTGCCGCCATCAATGATCACCACCTGCCCGGGCTGGACCATGGCCGCCGCCGCCCGGCCGATGGCCTGCTTGTCCAGCGCCGCGATCTGCTCGCGCGCCGCCACATTGCCGACGGCCGGCGAAGCAGGCAAGGCCCCGCCATGGACACGCTGGAGCTTGCCCGCCTGGGCCAGCTCGCGAAGGTCGCGCCGGACGGTGTCTTCCGAAATGCCCAGTTCCTGGCTGATCTCCTTGGCAACCAGTTGCCCGTCACGGCCAAGGCGCGTCAGCAGCAGGTGTTTGCGTTGGCTGGTCAACATCGGGGTTTCTGTCGGACAGGAGCTTCTGGAAGGGTTTGAACAATTGCATGAAACTTCACGATAATGCATGATATTACACGAAATGAGTCCGCCCCCAATGCGCCCTTCCTTCCTGATTCCACCGCCCGCGCAACACGTGCGCGTGCTCGGCGATGAACGCCTGTCCGACAACTGGTATGTGTTGCGCAAGCTCACCATCGAGCTGCTCCGTCGCGGCGGCACGTGGCAGCAGCAGACACGCGAGGTTTATGACCGCGGCAACGGCGCAGCGCTGCTGCTGTTCAATGCCCGGCGGCAGACCGTGGTGCTGACACGGCAATTCCGGTTGCCGGCCTGGGTCAACGGTTGTGCCGACGGCATGCTGATCGAGGCCTGTGCCGGATTGCCCGATGGCGACGACCCCGAGACCTGCATCCGGCGCGAAGCGGCCGAGGAAACCGGCTTCAACATCCAGGCGCCACACAAGGTTTTCGAGGCTTACATGAGCCCGGGCTCCGTCACAGAAAAGCTGCATTTTTTTGTGGCGCCCTACGAAAGCTCGGACCGGACCGGCGAAGGCGGTGGCGTCGTGAATGAAGGCGAAGACATCGAGGTGATCGAGCTGCCGCTTGATGGCGCGCTGGCCATGGTGCGCAGCGGCGCCATCGAAGACGCCAAGACCATCATGCTGCTGCAGCACGCAAAAATCACCGGCCTGGACCGCCTGCTTCTCCCTTCCGGCGCCTGAGTCCATTCGGGAAATAGCCCTCCCGGTTCGGCGTCGAACGCAGCGTCCCGCGCCTGTACCTCGCTTAGCGTGAAAGGAACTCAAGCGCTTTGGGCACGAAGTCGACATGGAACTGGAACACCGCGCCGTGTCCGGAATCGGGATAGATGATGAGCTCGCTGTTCGGGAGACGCTGCGCCAGATCGTAGGTATTCTTGCTCGGGACCATGCGATCACTGTCACCGTTCGCGACAAGGACGGGGTGATGAATCCTTGACAGGTCCGCAGGCTTCTTCTCGCCCCACAGGCATAGCGCTTTCAACTGCGCCAGCAGCGCAGCCACGGTGATTTCCCTGTCGCGGTTTTCGGAGCGTTCCTTGATGCGCAACAGGAAGGCCTTTCCCGCACGGATTCCGGCAGGCGTCCTGGTGAAGAAGAGGAACTGCTTCGGATCCTGAAAGCTGAGCCAGCCACGGATCATGTCGAGGTAGGTCACGCGGGCCACCTTGCTGATGCCTTCGCCGCCAGCGGGGCCTGTTCCCGTGAGGATCATCCTGCGCACAAGTTGCGGCTCCATCAACGCAATCTCCTGCGCGATCATCCCGCCCATCGAGAACCCGAAGAGATCCACCTGATCAAGACCCATGGCCTTGACGAAGGCGATGGTATCCCTGGCCATCTCTTCGATGGAGGCCGCCGGGGCGCCGCTGGAGGCACCGACTCCGCGGTTGTCGAATGTGATCACGCGATGCTTCGCCGCTAATCCGTCGATAACTCGAGGATCCCAGTTGTCCAGGACGGCAGCCAGGTGGATGAGGCAAACGACCGGCGTGCCGGAGTTGTCCGCGCCAAGTTCCCGATAGGCGAACTCCACGCCACTTGCGGCGATCGTCCGCGTGGGAACATCTTTCCAGGTGACTGCCGGGTTTTGCGACGCGCTCATGTTTCTTCACCTTCGCGATATCGGTCGGGTTTCGGGTTCAAGACGTTTGCGGGAGGTAGCTGGGCCTCGCCGCCGTCATCCCGCTCTTGACCTGCAAGGTGAGTTCATCGGCCAGCACCTCATCGACGCCAGATTCGAGTCCGTCGAGCGCGCGCCTGACGATCTCCTCAGGGCTGGACTTCGGGACATCGAACCCGCGCGTGAGATCGGTATCGACGTAGGCCATGTGCAGCCCCAGCACTTGCGTTTTCTGCGCCGCCAGTTCGCTGCGCAAGGCGTTGGTGAGCGACCAGGCCGCAGACTTGCTGGCCGAATAGGCGGCCAACTCGCCGCCGTTCACCCACGAAGCGACCGACAGGACGTTGAGCAAGGCGCCGCCATCGTTGCCTTTGAGGACAGGCGCGAAGGCCTTGCTCATGCGCAACACGGCGAAGAAGTTGGTCTCAAAGATGCGCCGTGCGACGTCTTCGCTATCGGCTGCGAGAAAACCTCCCGGCTGGGCAATGCCCGCGTTGTTGATCACCAAGGTCACATCTGATGCCAGCGCCGCAGCGGCCGCCACGTCCTCCGGCTTGTTGACGTCCAGCCGCAGGGGCAGAACACCGGCTTGGGTGACCGTCGCGGGATCGCGTGCGGCCGCATAGACCTTGCGGGCACCGCGGGCGAGCAGCTCGCGCGTGAATGCCAGGCCGATGCCGCGATTGGCACCGGTGACCAGGACAACAGAATTTTCAATTTTCATGGGAATCTCCAAAAAAAGAAGGGGAAGGGGACAAACAGATTCAGTTGCCGGCTTTCAGACCTTCCAGGTCCTTCGGCCACACTGACATGAACAAACTCACTTGACCTTGACGACGACCTTGCCTTTTGCGCGGCCTGCTTCGACATAGGCCATGGCTTCGTTGGTTGACTCGAAGGGGAAGACCCGGTCCATCACGGGGTGGATGACGCCAGCATCGAAAAGACGGGTGATCTCGTGCAGCTGGCTCCCGTTCGCCTTCATGAAGAGGAACGAGAAGCTGACCCCGCGGCCTTTTGCCTTGCGCCTGATGCCTGCGCTCAGCATCCACATGACCAGTTTCACGAACGCCGGCGCCCCGCTTTCCTTGCCGAATTCGAGATCAGGCGGTCCGGAGATGGAGATCAGCTTTCCGCCGGCCTTGAGAACGCGCAGGGATTTTTCGAGCGTCTTGCCGTCCTGGCTGTTCAGGACCACGTCGTAGTCGCGCAAAACCTCCTCGAAGGCCTGCGTCTTGTAGTCGATGACGACGTCTGCACCCAGACTCTTCACGAGTGCGACATTGGCCGTACTCGTGGTCGTGGCAACGGTTGCGCCCAAATGCTTGGCCAACTGGATGGCAAACGTGCCTACGCCGCCGGAGCCAGCCTGAATGAAGACCTTCTGTCCTTTTTGCAGATTGGCCTTTTCAACCAGCGCCTGCCAGGCCGTCAGGGCTACCAGGGGAATGGAGGCGGCTTCTTCCATCGTGAGCCCCCTGGGCTTGAGCGCCAGCGAAGCTTCCTTGACGGGAACGAATTCCGCGAACGTACCAATCCGGAAATCATCCGGGCGTGCATAGACCTCATCGCCCGGCTTGAACTGCCGCACGCGCGGGCCGACCTTGACGACCTCCCCGGCGACGTCATGGCCCAGGATCAGCGGCAGGTGATAGGGGAGGATGAGCTTGAACTCTCCATCCCGGATCTTGGAGTCCAGCAGGTTCACGCCTGTGGCATGAATCTGAACCAGGACATCGTCGTCACGCAACTCCGGAATTGGCATGTTTGCCAATCGCAACGCGCTTTTCTTGCTGTATCGATCGAGAACAAAGGCTTTCATGGTTTTCCTTATTTTTGGTTAATTCGCATTATGAGCGTCATATATTTTGACAAACGAAAAGGCGATGTGTTTCAGTGGGTTCAGGTGGAGGTCAGGTGCTTGAAGGCAGCTTCACACAGGCTGCCCGACAGTGCAGCCTCGTCGACTGCCCGGGCCAGCACCAAAGTGCCCACCATGGTGGCGACGGTCACGAGTGCCCGTTCGTGAGCGCCGGGCTGCCCCCAGTCAGGCGACTGGCGGGCGACAAGATCGATCATTTCCTTGATGTGCCGGGTGGTCACCCGACGTACTTCGGGTGCCTGGCGCGCCGTCTCCGAGCCCAGCGCGGCCAGGGGACATCCCATTTCGACCTGTTTCAGGTGCTCCGGCGAGAGATAGGCGCGAAGCATGGATGCCAAAGCCTGATCGGCAGCTACGCTGGCCACAACATCCGCCGTCAAAGCGGCTGCTTCAGCGCAGGCCCGGGTCGCTGCTTCTGCCAGCATGGCCTCACGCGAGGGGAAATGGGCGTAAAACGCGCCATGGGTCAGGCCGGCCTCCTTCATGATGTCGGCAACGCCGGTACCGTCATAGCCGCTTCGGCGGATGGCGCGCGCAGCAGCGGACACGATGCGTTCGTGGGACGCCTCCTTGGCTGCTGTTCTGGCGTTGAGTTTCGTATTTCGCATGACGTTCATCATACATGATTTTGCAAAAGCATGCACGTGACGGATCTGGGGTTCGATTTCCACAAGCAACGATCGGTTTGCTGTACGCCAATACCCCAAGAGGAGGCAGGGACGAAAGAAGGAGCGGCGCACCCTGCGGGGTGTTTTTCGATTCCGTTCCAGCCATACCAGAGTCCCAGTGCACGCGAACCAATCTGCTACGCTCAGCGCGATGTCTGCTTCTGCTTCCAAGCCCATGTCGTCCGCCCTGGTTGTGCTGGTGCTGACCCTGCTGCTCGGCATCCAGCCCGTCACCACCGACCTCTACCTGCCGGCGCTGCCCGCGCTCACCGAAGGATTCGGCGCGCCGATGGCGCAGGCCCAGCTCACGCTCACCGGCCTGTTGCTGGCGTTCGGCATTTCCCAGCTGTTCTGGGGGCCGTTGTCCGACCGTTTTGGCCGCCGGCCCATCCTGCTGTGCGGCCTGGGCGCCTACGTGCTCGCGGCCATAGGCGCGGCGCTGGCGCCGTCCATGGCGCTGCTGATCATCTGGCGCATCGTGCAAGGTGCGGCCATGGGGGCAGCCGTCATGTGTGCCCGGGCCATCGTGCGCGATCTTTACGCACCGGTGGCCGCCGCGCGCGCGATGTCCCGCGGCCTGACCGGGCTGGGCGTGATCGCCTGCCTGAGCGCGCCGCTGGGCGGCCTGCTGTCGGATATTTTCAATTGGCGCGCGGCGCTGCTGGCGCTGGCGGTGTTCGGCGCGGTGGCGCTGGCCATGATTGCCATGCGCTTTGAAGAAACCCTGACGCTGAAGAATCCGCGTGCGCTGGAGCCGCGCACCCTGGTGAGGACCTGGTGGGCGATTGTGCGCAACCCGACCTTCGTCGCGTTCTCGGCGCTGTCCACCGCTTCCTATGGCGGGCTGTTCACCTTCCTGGCGTCTTCGTCCTTTGTTTTCATCAAGGTGCTGGGCCTGTCCAAGACCAAATACGGCCTGGTGATGTTTTCCATGTCGTTTGTCTATGTGCTGGGCACCTTCTGGTGCCGCCGCCTGCTGCCGCGCTTTGGCGTGCGCCGCTCGGTCGCGATGGCCGGTGTGCTCACACTCAGCGGCGGCCTGCTGATCAGCACACTGGCCTGGGCCGGCATCCACAACGTCTGGGCCCTGCTGCTGCCTTATTACCTGTTTGTATTTGCGCACGGCGTGCACCAGCCCTGCAGCCAGAGCGGCGCCGTCAGCCCCTTTCCCGGCGCGGCAGGCGCGGCCTCGGCGCTCAACGGTTTCCTGATGATGATCGCCGCCTTCGCCATGGGCGGCTGGCTGGGCAGCCACATGGACGGCACGGTGTTTCCGCTGGCCTATGGCGTGCTGTTCTGGAGTGTCTGCATTTCCCTGACTGCCTGGACGCTGGTCCAGAGACATGGCGAGCCGGCCGTGCTGGCCGCGCCCGTGCGCCCATGACAGCTCCGCGCTGGATCGGACTGGCCGGGCCGACCGCATCGGGCAAAACCGCCGCGGCGTTCGCCATTGCCGGGCGCTATCCGGTGGAAATCATCAGCGTCGACTCGGCCCTGGTCTACCGCGGCATGGACATCGGCACGGCCAAACCCACGCCTGCCGAACTGGCCGCCGTGCCGCACCACCTGATCAATATCCGCGACCCGCTGCAGGCCTACAGCGCGGCGGAGTTCGCTGCCGACGCCACACACCTGATCGAAGAGATCAGCACGCGCGGCAAGCTGCCGCTGCTGGTGGGCGGCACCATGCTGTACTTCAAGGCCCTGTTCGAAGGCCTGGACGACATGCCGCCTGCCGACCCGGCGATTCGCGCAGTGCTGCTGGCCGAGGCCGGCGAAAAAGGCTGGCCGGCACTGCATGCCGAACTCGCCCGCGTGGATGCCCCCACGGCCGTCCGGCTGGCTCCGAACGACTCGCAGCGCATCTCCCGCGCGCTGGAGGTGTTCCGCCTCACCGGCCGGCCGTTGTCCTTCTTCCACCAGAAAAACGCTATCGAAAAAGTAGCTGATGGCGCCCGCGCCACAAGGGTTGGAACCCTTATTTCCCTTGAACCGCAGGACCGCGCCTGGCTGCACGAACGTATTGCCGCGCGCTTTGATGCCATGCTGGCCGCCGGCTTCCTAGACGAGGTGCGGGCCTTGCGCGCGCGCGGCGACCTGCATGCCGACCTGCCGTCCATGCGCTGCGTCGGCTACCGCCAGGCCTGGGAAGCCCTGGAGGGCACCTCCCCCATGGCCGAACTGCGCGACAAGGGCATTTTTGCCACGCGCCAGCTGGCCAAACGCCAGATCACCTGGCTGCGCTCCATGCCCGAAAGGCAGGTGGTCGCATGCGACGATCCCTCGGCCGTGCAGCAGGTGCTTGATCTGGTGAGTCAGGCGGCATGAGCCTCAGCGTGCGCAAGCTCAGCAAGCACTACGGCGAGGTCGCGGTGTTCAGCAACGTCTCGCTAGATGTCGCACCCGGTGAGTTTGTCGCCATCGTCGGCGAGTCGGGTGTCGGCAAGTCCACCCTGCTCAACTGCATGGCCGGGCTGGACAGCTGGGACACCGGCTCTGTCACGCTCGACGGCGTCGACCTGGGCACGCTCGGCGATGACCAGCGCGCCCTGCTGCGGCGCGAAAAGGTCGGTTTCGTCTTCCAGGCCTTCCACGTGCTGCCGCACCTGGACGTGGCGCAGAACATTGCCCTGCCCCTGCTGCTGCTCGGCCAGCAGGACGAGGCGCGGGTGCAGGCCATGCTCGCCGCCGTCGGCCTGGAAGGCCTGGGCGAACGCCTGCCGCAGCAACTCTCGGGCGGGCAGCTGCAGCGCGTCGCGATTGCACGCGCCCTGATCCACCGCCCCAGCCTGCTGCTGGCCGACGAACCCACCGGCAACCTGGACCCGGGCACTGCGGCCAAAGTGATGGACGCGCTGGTGGCGCAAACGCGTGAGCATGGCGCCTCGCTGGTGCTGGTCACCCACTCGGAAACCGCCGCGGCACGTGCCGACCGCGTGCTGCACCTGAGCAGCGAAGGCATATCGGGCTGAAGCGGCACCTCCCACAGACAATTGCTTGTCAAACCCGCGACCGGACCCAACTGAAGCTCGATGAATACCCCGTCCTTTGAAACCCTGGAACTGCTCCCCGCCACGGCACCGCGCCAGCTGTTCCTGCTGTTGCATGGCGCCGGTGGTTCGGCAGTGGACATGCTGGAACTCGCCAACCTGCTCGGGGACTCGTTTGCCGAAGCGGCCGTGGTGATGCCGGAAGGGATTGAATCCATTCACCTCGGCAAGACAGAGCGACAGTGGTTCCCGACCTTCGAGCTGACCGACGCGAATCGTCCGGAGCGGGTGGCCAAAGCCGTGCCGCCGCTGGCCGCCTTTATTCGCCAGCAGCAGGAGCGTTTCGGCATCCTGCAGTCCGACACCGCGCTGGCCGGTTTTTCGCAGGGCGCGACGCTGGCGCTCGCGCTGAGCGACCAGCACGACGGGCTGGTCGGCCGTGTGCTTGCTTTTTCGGGGTGTTACGCCGCCTGGCCCAACAAGGCGCCCAGCCTGACAACCATTCACCTGCTGCATGGCCAGCTCGACACCGTGGTGCCGGCACGGCTGGCCCAGCAGGCCTATGCCGAGCTGATGGCGCTGGGCGCCGACGCCACCTGCGATATCGCCTCCAGCATCGGCCACGAGCTGCATCCGGCCTTGATGGCGCAAGCCATCCACCGCCTGCAGACCTGCGTGCCGCTGCGCTTCTGGCGCTCGGCTTAGGACGTCGCCAGCAGTTCGCCGTAACGTGCCAGATCCACGTTGCCGCCGCTGATAATCACGCCGACCCGCGCGCCCTTGATCGCCGCCGCGTCGGTGCAGGCACCCGCAAACGCCAGGCAGCCGGTCGGCTCCACCACCATCTTCATGCGCTCCGCAAAAAAGCGCATGGCCTCGACCAGTTGCGCATCGCTCACGGTCAGGATGTCGTCCACATCGCGGCGGATGATGCCGAAGGTGTACTCGCCCAAATGCTGGGTCTGCGCGCCGTCGGCGATGGTTTTGGGCACAGGGATGTTCACGATGCGGCCCGCGCGCAGCGACTGCTGCCCGTCGTTGCCGGCTTCGGGCTCGACGCCGAACACCTTACACACGGGCGCCAGCGCGCGGGCGGCCAGTGCCGAACCGCTGGTCAGCCCGCCGCCACCCAGGCAGACATACAGGCGGTCCAGCCAGCCGGTTTCCGCTATCAGTTCCTTCGCGGCCGTGCCCTGGCCGGCGATCACATCGGGGTGGTCGTAGGGCGGGATCAGGGTCATGCCGCGCTCGCCGGCCAGCCGCAGGGTCAGGGCCTCGCGGTCTTCGGTGAAGCGGTCGTACAGCACCAACTCGGCGCCGTAGCCGCGTGTGGCCGCCAGCTTGGCGGCGGGGGCGTCCTGCGGCATCACGATCAGCGCCGGCATGCCCAGCAGCCGAGCCGACAGCGCCACCGCCTGCGCATGGTTGCCCGAGGAAAACGCGATGGCGCCGGCCCGGCGCTGCGCGGCATCAAACTTCGACAGCGCATTGAAGGCCCCGCGGAACTTGAACGCTCCCATGCGCTGGAAGTTCTCGCACTTGAAGAAAAACTGCGCGCCCCAGCGCGCATCGGCCGTGGCAGAACGCAGCACCGGTGTGTGATGCGCGTGGCCTTCAAGCCGCGCGGCGGCGGCCACAACATCGTCGTAAGTGGGGAGTTGCATGGCGAGTGGGCTTTCATTCAGTGGCTTGAAAAGAGCCCTAGTTTATTCACCCCTGGCATACCGAAAGGCACAATCAACCCATGCTCGCCCTCCTCTTCACCTTCTCCTGGCAGGAGCTGCTGCACCACAAGTGGCGCAACGCTGCGGCCGTGGTGGCTGTCATGCTCGGTGTGGCGCTGGCGTTTTCGGTGCAGTTGATCAATGCGTCTGCACTCAGTGAGTTTTCGCAGGCGGTGCGTTCGGTCAATGGCCAGCCCGACCTGGAGCTGCGCGCCATGCGCGGGGTGTTCGACGAAGCGATTTATGCACGCGTGGCCACGCACCCGCAGGTGGCACTGGCCAGCCCGGTGCTGGAACTCAGCACCTATGCTGTAACTGCCGGCGGGAAACGTGTGGCGCTGCGCGTGGTCGGCGTGGATGTGCTGGTGGTGGCGGCGCTGGCGCCGGCATTGATGCCCGTGCCATCGGCCGGGGCCGAGCGGCTGGCGCTGCTTTCGCCCGACGCCCTCTTCCTCAACGCCGCGGCACGCCAAAGCCTGCCGGAGGAGCAACTTCGCCTGCAAAGCGGCCTGAACCTGCTGCCTGCCCGGGTGGCGGGCAGTATTGCCGCCGGTGGTACGGCGCTGGCAGTGATGGACATCGGTGCGGCGCAGGAACTGTTTGGCCGCAGCGGCCAGCTCTCGCGCATCGACGTGCGCCTGCAGGCCGGCACCGATCGTGCCGCCTTTGTCAGCGCGCTGCAACTGCCGGCCGGCATCACGGCCACCGAGCCGGGCGACGACGCGCAGCGCGTCAGCAACCTCTCGCGCGCCTACCGCGTCAACCTCACCGTGCTGGCGCTGGTGGCGCTGTTCACCGGGGCTTTCCTGGTGTTTTCGGTGCTCTCGCTGAGCGTGGCCAAACGTGCGCAGCAGTTTGCGCTGCTCGGCGTGCTGGGGCTGACCGGCCGCGAGCGCCTGCGTCTGGTGCTGTGGGAGTCCGCGCTGCTGGGCACCGTCGGCAGCGTTGCCGGCATAACACTGGGCACGGCGCTGGCTGCGCTGGCCCTGCGCGTGCTGGGCGGTGACCTGGGTGGCGGTTATTTTTCCGGTGTGGCGC
>NZ_JBAQYR010000068.1:0-8279 GCF_049790275.1 Polaromonas sp. | reverse complement strand
ACACTGCACTAGAACCAGCCGCAGCATACGGCACCGCGCAGGGGTCTGGCCCATCGGCCGGAAAAAAACAGGGCCGGGCCGGCAGAACCTGTCCGCCGGCCCGGCCCCGCGGGGACCGCTTGTGCCTTGTCTGGCTTACTTGGCCTCGACGTTGCCCGAACCCTGCACGTTCACCTGGCCGCTGCCCTGGGCGTCGGCCGGCAGCGCGTTCTTGATGCGGCGGTCTGCGCGGCGGGCTACATTGCCCACTGCGTCAACGGCCTTTCCTGCGCCACGCTGGGTCGCACGCGCACCGCGTTCCACTGCGTTTTCGGTCTTGTTGGCCGCGCGGCTGACCGTGCCCTTGACGCCACTGCCCGAAGTCTGCGCGCCGACGCGGGTATCGGTGTTGACGCCGGCGGAGGAATTGCTGCGCGTGGCCGTGCCCATGGAAGAGGCTTCGGCATTCACGCCGACGCCTGCATTGGCTCGCACATCACTGCCGATATTGGTATTGACCCCGGTGCGCACACCGGTGTCCACACCAACACCTACCTGGGCATGGGCGGAAAAAGCCAGCGTGGCGACCAGGGCCGCAGCGGCAGGGATGGATCGCATGGAAAACTTGTTCATTTCAAAACTCCTGTTGTTAAACCAGGCAGCCCGGACAATCGTGACTTCCGGGTTGGCTGCCATCCTGCAGGGCCGATGAGGGCGTCTGCGGGAACCGGCCCCCGCATCGGGACCGGTTGATTCCAATTTAGCTCCCCCGCCGGCCCGGAGATGCCGGAAAGCCGCTTCGTCTCGCGTAGGACGCTGGCCTTTACAAAGCTTCACACAAGTGGCAAGAAGCACCGCACACGATAATTTAGCTTGCTGTCCTACAGTTATCTGGCGTCCAGCCGCGAGACAATGGATTTTTGCCGCCCCCTACCCCTTTTCGTGCCCCCTGAGCCCTTTCCTGCCCGCCTCATGCTTCCACCCCAATCCCTGATCCAGCCCAACGAAGCCGCTGCCGTGGTGGAGACTGTCCGCGATGACGCCGATGCACTGGCCGAAACCCGGCAGGCCATCGCCACCGCCGCGCTGAGTTTTTCCATCAAGGTCCTGACGGTCAACATCCACAAGGGCTTCACCTTCTTCAACCGCAAGTTCATCCTGCATGAGCTGCGCGAAGCGGTGCGCACGGTCGGCGCCGACGTCGTCTTCCTGCAGGAAGTGACCGGCACCCACGCGCGCCATGAAAGCCGGGTGGCCAACTATCCGGCCACACCGCACTATGAATTCCTGGCCGACACCATCTGGCCGCAGTTTGCCTACGGCCGCAATGCCGTCTACACCAACGGCCACCACGGCAACGCCGTGCTGTCGAAGTTTCCCATTGTCCATTTCGAGAACCGCGACGTGTCCATCAGCGGCCCCGAGCGGCGCGGCCTGCTGCACTGCGTGCTGGAGGTGCCCGGCCGCGACACCCACATCCACGCCATCTGTGTGCACCTCGGCCTGGCCGAATCGCACCGCATCAAGCAGCTCGGCATGTTGTGCGACATGGTGCACAAGGACATCCCCGCCACCGCACCGGTGATTGCCGCGGGCGACTTCAACGACTGGCGCCGCCGCGCCCACGATGTGCTCGAGCAGGGCGCCAGCATGCACGAGGTGTTTGTTCAGGCCAACGGCAAGGCCGCGCGCACCTTCCCCGCGCGTTTTCCGGTGCTGCAGCTGGACCGCATCTACGTGCGCAACGCCATCGGCCATGCGCCGGTGGTACTGCCGCCCCGGCCCTGGTCGCACCTGTCGGACCATGCACCGCTGGCAGCCGAAATCGAACTCTGAACACGAACCAGGCGGCGCACTTTTCATGAACGGACGCTGGATACCAGGCAACCATTTCACACTACTGGAAAACGGCGAAGGTTTTTTTCCGCGCGTGTTCGAATGCATCGCAGCGGCCGAGCGCGAGGTGCTGCTGGAGACCTTCATCCTGTTTGAAGACAAGGTCGGCAAGGCCCTGCAGCAAGCCCTGCTCACCGCCGCGCGGCGCGGCGTGCAGATCGACGTCACCATTGACGGCTACGGCTCGCCCGACCTCTCGCCCGCTTTCATCCTGGCACTCACGCAGGCCGGCGTGCGGATCCATGTGTTTGACCCCAGCCCCCGCCTGTGGGGCTACCGCACCAACGTGTTTCGCCGCATGCACCGCAAGATTGTGGTGGTCGATGGCACGCGGGCTTTTGTCGGCGGCATCAACTATTCGGCCGATCACCTCGCGGACTTCGGCGCCAACGCCAAACAGGACTATGCGGTGGAGATCGAAGGCCGGCTGGTTGCCGGCATCCGCCAGTTTGTCCTGGCCCAGCTGCAGCTCGGTCAGGAACCGGCAGGCAACCGGCTGCAGAACTTTCTGCGCCGCCGGCCCGCCCCGCAGGCCACGCCGGACCTCGATTCGCTGCCGGCCGCAGGCAACGCCCACGCCATTTTTGTGACGCGGGACAACCGCGAACACAAGAGCGACATCGAGCGCCACTACCGCATTGCCATCCGCGGTGCACGGCGCCGCGTCATCCTGGCCAATGCCTACTTCTTTCCCGGCTACCGCCTGCTCAGGCAGCTGCGCAAGGCGGCGCGGCGCGGCGTGGACGTGCGGCTGATCCTGCAGGGCCAGCCCGACATGCCGATCGTCAAGATCGCGGCCGGCCTGCTGTACCACCACCTGCTGGCGGCCGGCGTGAAAATCTACGAGTACCGCGACCGCCCGCTGCACGGCAAGGTTGCGCTGACCGACGACGAATGGTCCACCGTCGGCTCCAGCAACCTCGACCCGCTGAGCCTGGCGCTCAACCTCGAGGCCAACGTCATCATCAAGGACCATGCCTTCAACCAGCACCTGGGTGAGCACCTCGAGCAGCTCATGCAAAACAGCTGCCGGCAGGTCCTGGCCAGCGACGTGGCCGAAACCGGCCTGTGGGTCAGGCTGCGCAGCTTTTTTGTCTTCCACCTGCTGCGCCACTACCCGGCCTGGTTTGGCTGGCTGCCCGCCCATGTGCCGCGCCTGACACTGGCCGAAAAGCTGCTCGACGCCAACGCAGGGGCCGACTACGTGAACGAAGGCAGGGTCTCATGAACACCCTGGCGGCACGCGCCGGCCCGAAGAAGGCCGGCATCACCGGCAAGGCCTGGTGGCCCTGGTTGAAGCGCGGAGCGACCATGGTGTTCTTTGCGCTGGTGGCCTGGCTGCTGGTGGAGCAGGCCCGCGCCATCGAGTGGCACGAGGTGTTCGCCGCGCTGCGCAGCTACCCGCCGGCTTCGCTGCTGGGTGCCGCCGCACTGGCTGTGCTGAGTCTTTCGCTGTACAGCTGCTTTGACCTGCTGGGGCGCCACTACACCGGCCATTCCCTGCGTGCGCCCACCGTGATGCTGGTCACCTTCACCAGTTATGTGCTCAATCTCAATCTCGGCTCCCTCGTCGGCGGCGTCGCCATGCGCTACCGGCTGTATTCACGGCTGGGGCTGGAGGTCGGCGTGATCACCCGCATCATGTCCCTGAGCATGCTGACCAACTGGATGGGCTACCTGCTGCTCGCCGGGGTGCTGTTCGGCTTTCACACGCCTGCCCTGCCGCCCGGCTGGAAAATCGGCAGCGGCGGGCTGCAGGTGCTGGGCTTTGTGCTGCTGGGAACGGCCGCAGCCTACCTGCTGCTGTGCGCCTTTTCGCGCCGGCGCAGCTACCTGCTGCGCGGCCATGAGCTGAACCTGCCCTCGCTCCGGCTGGCCCTGCTGCAAGTCACCATGGGGGCGGGCAACTGGCTGATCATGGGTGGCGTGGTGTTCCTGCTGCTGCAGCAGAAAATCGACTACCCCACCGTGGTCAGCGTGCTGCTGGTCGCGGCCGTGGCCGGCGTCATCACCCACGTGCCCGGGGGGCTGGGTGTGCTCGAGGCCGTGTTTGTGGCCCTGCTCTCGCACCAGGTGCCCCGCCATGAACTGCTTGCCGCACTGCTGGCCTACCGCGTGGTGTATTACCTGGGGCCCCTGGCCGTGGCCGCCGCGGTGTTCCTCGCCATGGAAACGCGGGCCAAAAAGCTGGCCCGGGACGCGGGTATGACCGAAAAAGCACCCCACCGGGAGCTTTCCGGCTCTTGACCGGAAATGGTGCCGTTTTAAGCGCTGTTCCCCACGGTTCCAGCCCTGAAAGCAACATCTTCTCGAAGCCAGAGAAGCCCAAATCTGGCCCGAATCGCAAAAACACTGTATATTGATACAGTGTATATGCTGCCAAACCCGCCGTCCGGGGCAACACGGCCCCTCTTCCAGGCCTGCACCTCCCTGCAGGAGCCCGGGCATGCACGCAGCCAGGTACTGCGCATGGAGCGGGTTTCCCTTTTTCAGCGTGCCGGCGGCGGCCCAGCCTGCCCCGCAATCGGCACCCCGGCCTACAGCGGCCGCACCGTCGCCGCACGCACCATGAAGAACGAAAGCAACACAAGGAGCACCGCATGGGCAGCATGAGTGACCCGCTGACGAACGACCTTTTTCCGCAAGCCCCGGCGCCCGTCACGTTGCGCGGGCCGGCAGACCTGGAAGGCTTTCGCCGCGCCGCACGCAGCCTGCTGGTTCAGAACATCCTGCCCGCACAGGTCAGCTGGCACAGCGGCACCGCCACCGCGCACGAGCTGTCCGCTCTCCCGCCGGAAAGCCCCGCCGCCGGCGACGCCCCAGCGATACAGGTGCCGCCCGAGTTTGTGACCCTGTGCGAAAGCGCCGTCCTGCACAGCAACCCCGGCCGTTTTGACCTGCTTTACCGCCTGCTCTGGCGCCTGGTGCACGAGCCCGGCCTGCGCCATGACCCGCTCGACGCCGACATGGCCGAGGCCCAGCGCCTGGCCCACGAGGTGCAGCGCGACATGCACAAGATGAAAGCTTTTGTGCGCTTTCGCAGCGTGCAGGACGACACCTTCCGCAACCATCCCGAAGGCGGGCCGCTGCATGTGGCCTGGTTCGAACCCGAGCACACGATTGTTGAAGCCGTCGCCCTGGTTTTCGCCAACCGTTTTTCGCAGATGCGCTGGGCCTTGCTGACGCCGCAAACCAGCGCCCGGTGGGATGGCGCCCAGCTTCATTTCGCCCCCGGCGCCAGCAAGGAAGACGCACCGCCACCCGATGCCGGTGAACAGCGCTGGCTCGCGTTTTACCAGCGCATCTTCCAGCCGGCACGCCCAGCCGTGCCGGCGCAGCACAAAGGCATGCCGCGCAAATACCGGCGCAAGCTGCCCGGGGTAGAACGCATGCCGCCCCTGGTGTCAGCAGCCCACCAGCGCGGGAGCCGCCTGGCATCCCAGCCCGCCAGGCGCATGCCCCAGGCCAGGGCCGAGCTTGCGGTTCCTGCCCGGACGGCGGGCATGCAGGTGCAGCTTTCGCTCGATGGCCTGTACGAAGCCAGCGCGGCGTCCGCAGAATGCGATGCCGGCTGGGCCGACCAGCTCACCCCTCTTGCGGCGTAAGCAAGCAGCGGCCAGGCCCGGGACACACCAGCGCCACTTCTGCTACTTGTTTGATAGCTGCCTGCACAGACAGCGCCTGGGCCGAGGGCCAATTTGATTCAGAACCGCCGGCCGCCCCGCTGAAAAGAGTTCAGCGCCCCCGCGACGGGCCCGAGGCGGGCACCGCAGGTGCCGAGGCAGGCGTCTGTGGCGCGGGCGGCGTGGTCAGCACGCTCCGGCCATCGGCCGGCGCTTGCTCGGGCGGCTGCACGGGCCGCGTGGTCGAATCACGCGAGTCGGGCTCCACCGGTGGGGCCGGCGGCAGGTTTTCCCGATAGACCGGGTTGCGGTTGATGCGCGGGCCCGGCGTCGTCGTGGTGTCTTGCGCCAGTGCCGCTCCGCCCGCCAGCAATAGGGCGGCAAGCATCGGCAACAAGGAGCGTGAATAACCTGAGCGATGTGAACAGGTCAAGAAAGGGGCCTTCATGGAAACTCCTTCTTTCAAGGACAGGACGTCAGCCTATCACCCGCCGGAGCGTGGCGGGTTGTCCTTGCGCAAGGGTTTCTGGCTGTTCGGCTGCAGGCCGGGGCTCATTTCAGGTTTGAGTTCCGGGTGAAATGCCGGCTTCAGCTCATCAGACTTCATGCGCGGCTTGAATTGCAGCCGTTTCCTGGGCTTCATGTCAGGCGGTACATTGGCCTCCGGCGGCTTCGGCTCCACACCCAGCTCGGGCAGCACCTGGGTAGCGCCCTCGGGCATGGTGCTGGGCTGTGCGGCAGCACCTGCCGACATCCCCATCAGCGCCACCAGCAGCACCGGCATGGCAAACATGTTTGTATTCATGGCATCTCCTTTTTCTTGATGCGCCCGCACAGCGGCAGGTCCGCAATTTCAATATAGGACGCGCCTGCGCCGCCGCCTATCGGCAGCCAGCCCGCATGGCTGTAGGACCTGTGCGCCGCAGAACGGCTGCCGCGCAGGTGACACCTGCACAAGCTTCGTGCAGAGCGAAGCTTGCTAAGGTGGCAGCCATGCAGATCTCTGAACTTGCCCAACGCACCGGCGTTTCCGTGCATGCCCTGCGCCACTACGAAAAGCTGGGCATGCTCCAGCCCGCGCGCCGCGCCAGCGGCTACCGCGAATACACCGAAGCCATGCGCCGCGAAGTGGTGTTCATCGCCATGTCGCGCAGCATCGGCTTTTCGCTCAAGGCCATCGCGGCGCAGCTTCCCGCCTACCGCGCCGGGCGGCTGAGTTTTGAACAGATGGTCGAAGCCATGCAGGCCCGGGTGGCCGAAATAGACGCGCAGATCGGCGAGCTCAAAACCCAGCGCCGCGCCGTGGTTGCGCACATCGCGTGGATGCACAAGCAGCAGCGCGAGCACCAGGCCAAAAAAGCGCAGCGGCTCGCAGCCACACAAAACGGCAAGGCACCCTGGCCCACCGCCCTTTCCACACCACGCAGGAAAACCAGACCATGACCACCGAAGCCACACACACCGCCCCGCAGTTCCAGCCGCTTGAACAACTCGTGCTCGCCATGCCCATGGCACGCACCCTGGGCCTGGCCTTCAGGCGCATCGTGCCCGGTGAAGTGGAGGTCGAGATCCCGGTGCTCGAAGCCTTCTGTTTTCGCCCCGGCCAGCTGCAGGCCACTGCGGTGTTTGCGGTGGCCGACTTTGCCGCCGTGGCAGCTGCAGGCAGCGTGCTGCCACCGGGCTGGGTCAACGCCACCGTGGACGCGACGATCAAGTTGCTGGCGCCCGCGCAAGGCGCGCTGCTGCGCGCCCGGGGGCGGGTGGTCAGCGCGGGCAAGCTGCTGACCATCTGTGCGGCCGACGTGTTCGCCGTCAGCAGCCAGGGCGAAGAAGTCCTGTGCGCCACCCTGCTCGGCACGGCGCGCAACATCAATACCGCCGCCACGCCAATGCACTGACGCTACCTTATTCATAGCGGTTTGCGCCCGACCAGTAAGGGCTGGAAGCCCTTTTTATCTGAAGAAAGACGGCCCTGCTCAACCCGGCCGGCGCACCGCCACCAGCTCCATGAAGCCGGTGGCTGCGTCGGGCTCGCGGCCGAACTGCCAGCCCGGCAGCAGGGCCAGCACCACCTCGGCCGTGGTGCGCACCGTGCAGCCGCGCATCACATGGCCGCCGCGAACCTCGCCCTGGCCATCGGCCACGCTCGCATGCAGGTGTACGCCGTCCCTGCTCAGGGTGCCCGACAGCGTCAACAGCTCCAGCGGCACAGCCCACGTCGTCCCGCCGGGCTGATCCGCATAACGCAGCACCGCACAGGACAGGCTGCCCACCGCGGAGACCACACACGCGGCCTGCACGCCGCCCGCCAGCAGTTCGCGACACGCCGCTTCCAGCGCACCGCGCAGGTCGTCACCGGGTTTCATGCGCAGGACATGGGCTTGCAGTGTCATGAGGCGCATCCTCGCACAATCGCAGGCGTTTCATTCGCTCACAACTGCGTCATGCCCCGCTGTTAAGATTCGTCCCTTTCCGGGCTACGCTTTCAGGCGACCAATACTCCATTTTTCCCGCGGCAACGCGGCGTCCATCTCCCCATGACCGTTGCCCTCCCGGCCAGCACCCCCGCCACCTTCGAAATCAAAAGCGCCAACCTCCCTCTGGTCGCGCTTTTGCTCAAGTCTCCTGACCTCCACGCACTGTCGCGCGATCTGGCGCTGCGTTTCGGCGACATCCCCGATTTTTTTGACAACGACCCGCTCGTCATCGAGCTCTCGCAGCTGCCCGCCGACGCAGCCGTGCTGGACTTCGAGGCACTGCTCGCGCTGCTGCGCCCCTACC
>NZ_JBAQYR010000067.1:0-2786 GCF_049790275.1 Polaromonas sp. | reverse complement strand
GGCGCATTGACCCGGTGCTGTTCTACCGCATTCTCTACCTCGGCATGT
Source organism: Polaromonas sp. (assembly GCF_049790275.1). Classification (GTDB taxonomy): domain Bacteria; phylum Pseudomonadota; class Gammaproteobacteria; order Burkholderiales; family Burkholderiaceae_C; genus Polaromonas. The sequence continues at coordinate 2,738 of NZ_JBAQYR010000067.1, read as the reverse complement.
TTCTGACCGGCATCAAGCTTCTCTGGGACGGTTTTCACTAGAAACCGGTGTGCCGTTCAAGTTTGCGCGGCGAACCGGTAAAACGTCACAACCGGCCCAGGCGTGTTTTCTGTGAAAATCTGCGGCATGAGAACAAATGCTTACGTGTTGACGCCTGAAGCCGGCCGTGCTGTTGTTTTCTTTATCCTTTTGGTTACGGTGGCACTTGCATGACCACCGTCGATTTTGCCGACCTCGTGGGCAGCACCAGCATGTTCGAGCGGCTGGGGGATGAAACTGCCTCGCGGTTTGTCACCCAACTGGTCGGGGCGCTGAGCCAGGTTTTTGAGCAGCACAGCGGCCGTGTCGTCAAGCTGCTGGGCGATGGGCTGTTTGTTGTGTTTCCCCAGGAAGGCGATGCGCTGGCGGCCTGCGTCAGCATCCAGAAGCGTTTCCTGGACAAACCTATCCGGGCCGGCGGCAGCGGTGCACCCGTACAGATGCAGATGGGCATCGAGTCGGGAGAAGTCGTCGAGATCGACGGCGACTGTTTCGGCGACACCGTCAACTCGGCCGCGCGCCTGGCCGACCTGGCCGGTGCGGCGCAAATCCTCACCACGCAGAATGTCTGGTCGGCCCTGGGGCCGATGCAGCAGGCGTCGCTGCGCAGCCTGGGGCCCATGCACCTGCGCGGCAGGGTGGAAGCCAGCCATGTGTACCGTGTCGAATGGCAAAGCGGGCGCGATGAAGACGCCACCATGATGGGCCGGTCGATGGCCTCCGATGCCCGGCCCCTGGTTCTCGAACTGGTGGCCGGCGAGCAGGCCGTGCGTATCAATGCCGGCAACGCAAAGATGTCCATAGGCCGCGGCGCCGGCGCGTCACTGGCCCTGAACGACCCGCGGGTGTCGCGCATGCATGCCACGCTGGAGTGGCGTGGCGGGCAGTTCGTGCTCAGCGATGCGTCCAGTTATGGCACCTGGGTCTACTTTGGCAACCAGAACGAAGCCGTGGTGCTGCGCCGTACCGAGTGTTATCTGGTGGGTAACGGCCAGATCAGCGCCGGGTGCGAGCGCAAGGAAGGCAGCCCGCTGATCAGTTTTTCCATCATCGGCTGACGCTACACCGATAGAATCGTTTGTTTCCAAACGTATCCCGCTGGCCTTCCTGCCCTTTGAACCCATGAGCCTGAACAAGCTTGGTCGCTACGACATCACCCGCGTGCTGGGCAAAGGCGCGATGGGGCTTGTCTATGAGGCACGCGATCCGAACCTGGACCGCCGGGTGGCGATCAAGACCATCAAGGTGGAAAACCTGTCGGAAGAAGCCGCTGCAGAATACGAGGCACGTTTTCGCACCGAGGCGCGTTCGGCTGCCCGCCTGCAACATCCCAATATCGTGAGTGTGTATGACTCGGACCGCCATGGCGACATGGCCTTTCTGGTCATGGAGTTCATTCAGGGCGAAGACCTCAAACACCATCTGGACGCGGGCCGGCGTTACTCGCTGGAGGAAACGCTGCGCATGGTGCGCGACCTGCTGTCCGCGCTGGACTATGCGCACCGCCAGAGCATCGTGCACCGGGATGTGAAGCCGGCCAACCTGCTGATTGAGGCAGATGGCCGCGTCAAGCTGACCGATTTCGGCGTCGCCCGCATCCAGGATTCCGGGGAGGCCACGCGCACCCAGGGTTCCATGGTCGGCACCCTCAAATACATGTCGCCTGAGCAGGTGCAGGGCGTGCCCATCGATGCGCGGGCTGACCTGTTTGCAGCAGGGGTGGTGTTGTACCAGTTGCTGACCGGCAAACGGCCTTTTGACGGCGATACCGATTTCGCCATCATCCAGCAGATCGTGGGTCACGTTCCGGCGGCGCCCAGCACCTTCAACGCGCTCTTGCCGAAGTCCATCGATGCGGTGATGGCGCGTGCGCTGGCCAAAAAGCGCGACGAACGCTTCGCCACCGCGCAGGAGTTTTCGCAGGCACTGCAGGAAGCCAGCGGGCAGGCCTCGGACCCGACCATTGTTCCGCCGGTCAGTCCGCCCGGTCGCCGCAATGGGGTCGCAACGGATACGGGCAAGTCGCGCGCCGGCGGCTCGACGGTCAGGCTGGCTTCGTCGGGAACGGATACCGGCTCGACGGTGACGCAGGAACTCGAGCTGGTTTACTGGAAAGACATCAAGGATTCCGAGGATCTGGAAGACCTGGAAGGTTTCCTCGACAAGTTTCCCTCCGGTATTTATGCCGACCTGGCGCGCCGGCGTTTGAAGAAGCTGGGGGGAACGGTGCTGGCGGATGGCTCCGGGACCGGCTCAACGGCGACGGCGACGGTGGTTTCTTCGGAGGAGGTCGGTGAATGGACCCGGCTTCAGGGGCTTCATACGGAAGCCAGCCAGGCGATCCAGGCCCCCGCCGCGGTGGCTGCGGCCGAGCCAGCGGCCAGTGTGGCCCCCGAACCTGAAGCTGAAGCTGAAGCCGAAGACTCTGACCTGACGTGGCAAAGCCCTTCAACCGTGCCGCTGCAGGACCCGCCGCCACCCCGCATGCGGGGTGGCGCAGTCTCTGCGCCAGAGGTATCTACCGCACAGCCTGCAACAGGCGCAGAACCTGCCCGTCGCTCCAAAGTGCCTATGGTGGCATTTGCCGGCGTGGCCGTGCTTGTGCTGGCGGGGCTGGCATTCCAGTGGGCGACCGGCGACAAGGCGCCGCCTGCCAAGGTATCTGCCGATACTGCCTTGCCGGCCGCGGCGGTGGGCAC
>NZ_JBAQYR010000066.1:0-33408 GCF_049790275.1 Polaromonas sp. | reverse complement strand
GCTCGGCAACGTTCTGTGGCCGGCGCGCCTCGTTCGGGCTCAGCGCCCAGTCGATGGCGCGCAGCAGGGCGTCGCCGAACACGGCGGCATTGCCGATGTCCACCGCCCTGGGCATGGCGTCGTCCTGGACGCGCGCAGCCGATTCCAGCGGTTTTTGCCCGGTGGTCATCCAGTACATCACCGCGCCAAGCGAGTAGATGTCGGTCCACGGACCCTGGTTGCCTTTGCTGTGGTATTGCTCGAAGGGCGCAAAGCCGGGGCTCACGATGTTGGTCAGGTCGCGCCCGCCGGTGTAGCGGCGTGCGGCCCCGAAGTCCAGCAGCACCGGTGTGCCGTCGGCGCGTATGTAGATGTTGTCGGGCTTGATGTCGCGGTGCAGGAAGTCCAGCTTGTGCACGGCCTCCAGGCCGTCCATCAGCGGGTAAATCACCTTGAGCAGGCCCGCCTGGTCCAGCGCCGGCTGCTTTGCCAGCCAGCGTTTGAGCGGATCGCCCGACTCGTATTCCATGACGATGTAGGCGGTGCCGTTTTCGCGGAAATAACGCAGCACGCGTGCAATGTTGGGATGCCGGAAGGAGGCCAGCGCCCGGGCTTCGTCCAGAAAACGCTCCAGGCCCCACTGGAACTGCTGCTCGCCTTCGGGCACCCGCACGCGCACCGACAGGTCGGCCGCCCGCGCTGTCAGGTCGCCCGGAAAATACTCCTTGATGGCGACCGGCAGTTCGAGGTTGATGTCACGCGCCAGGTAGGTGATGCCGAAGCCGCCGCCGCCCAGCATCTTTTCAATGCGGTACTCGAACACCTTGTGGCCGTCGGGCAGAGCGGCCGCGTCGACACCGGCCGCGGGCGGCCTGGCATCCGGTGGGGGCAAGCTGCTCAAGCAGCGCCCTTCATCGCGATGGGGTTCATGTGTTCAGTTGCCCCGCTCAATCATCTGCATGGCTTTCTCGAGGCTGCGGCGCATGCGGTTGAAGGAACTGCCGAGCACGGCCACTTCATCGCGGCCCGCGTCGGAAAACTCCGGAACGTCGAAGTCGCCGGTGCTGACCTTGTCGGCCGCCTGCGACATGCGCCGGATCGGGCGCACGATCAGCCAGCTGAGCATCACGTTCAGCGCGATGAAGACGACGGCAAACACCGCGGCCAGCGAAGCCATGAAAGTCTTGAAGGCGCGTTCGGCATTCAGAATGGGGATCTCCATGGGAACGGTCACCACCTGCGCGCCGATGATCTCGTTGTGCTTCCAGCCGAAGCCATTGGCTTCACCGTAGACCTTGATCATGCTGGCCGGCGCCGCGGCCGGCACGCTATGGCACTGCAGACAGGCCGGGTTGCTGATCTGGATCGGCTTGGCGATGTACAGGGTACGGCCGGTACCACCGGTGCGCTCGGACACCAGCTCTTTCGAGTCAGCGTTTTTCCGGAACTGCTGGACGATATCGGCTTCCCAGTCGGTGGCGCGATCGCGCGGATTGGTTGGGTTCAGCGTGGCTTCCTTGTAGCCATAGTCGCGGTATTTTTTCTGTATGTGGTTCAGGGTTTCGGTGGCCGCGTAGGCCGGCACGGTTTGCGGCAGGAAGACCTCTTCGAGCTGCTTGTCCAGGTGCGGCTTGACCTGCTCGACGGTGTAGGCCCGCACGGACAGCGCCGTGTCCATCATCAAGCGGGCGTTGCGCAACACCTCTTCGCGGGCGTTGTCCTGCAGCAGCTGGCGCGACACAAGGCCGGCAGCGGCAAAGCCGGCCAGGAAAACAATCACCAGCACCAGATTGAATTTAAGGCGTAAACCCATAGTGTCCCCATCGTGAAAAACGTCTTGTTACCATTTTAGGCCTTGCACCGTACCGCCCATCTTCCCCGCACTCCCTGCTGTCAGCCGGGACGGTGCAGTGATAATCGCCTGATGTCATCTTCACCCAAAGTCCTGTTCGGTTTCCACGCGGTTGGTGTGCGTATTAAAACCGCACCGCAGTCTGTTTTCGAGGTATTTTTCGATGTTTCGCGCCGCGACGCGCGTATGCGCCAGTTTGTCGACCGCGCCCGCGAGGCCGGCATCCGGTTGATCGAGTCAGACGGCCTGCGGCTGGCCAAGATGTGCGGCAGCCACGGCCACCAGGGCGTGGTGGCGCGGGTGGATGCCGTGCCGCAGGTCAAGTCGCTGGACGAATTGCTCGAACAGCTGGAGGCCGCCGGGGAAGAGGCGCCGCTGCTGCTGGTGCTCGACGGCGTGACTGACCCGCACAACCTGGGCGCCTGCCTGCGTGTGGCCGACGGTGCCGGTGCGCATGCGGTGATTGCGCCCAAGGACCATGCGGCCGGCATCAACGCCACGGTCGCCAAGGTGGCCAGCGGCGCGGCCGAAACCATGCCTTATTTCATGGTGACCAACCTGGCGCGCACGCTGGGTGAACTCAAGGAACGCAACATCTGGTGCATAGGCACCAGCGACGATGCCGAAAAAACCATTTACGACGTGGACCTGAAGGGGCCGGTGGCCCTGGTGCTGGGCGCCGAGGGCGAGGGCATGCGCCAGCTCACGCGCAAGACCTGTGACGAGCTGGTGAGCATTCCGATGCGCGGCGCGGTGGAAAGCCTCAACGTGTCGGTGGCCAGCGGTGTCTGCCTGTACGAGGCGCTGCGCCAGCGGACAGCCTGAGTTCGCGAGGCTGGGCGCGAGATCAGCCGACTTCGTAAAAGCGCATCAGCACCTGCTCGGGCAGCCGCGCGCCGGTGCCGACGAACAGCCGCTCGGTGATCCAGCGCAGTGTCGGCGCGGCGGTCTCAAAGCGCGGGCTGCAGCGGAAATAGACCAGCGCCGGGTCCACCGGCTCACCGCGCAGCAGCCGGGCCATCAGCTCCGGCGGGCCGCTGCGAATGGCATGGTTTTGCACGTAGATCAGCTCGCCGGCATCGGTTTCCAGCAGGTAGCGGGCGTCCAGCCTGGCCGTGCCCGCCGCCGTGACCAGCTGGAAATCGGTACCGCCCGGCAAGACGCGGGCCCGCCAGTCCTGCCCCTGGGCCCGTCCGCCGGTGATGGGAACCAGACGGCGCAATCCGTGGCCGCTATCGCCCACCTCCAGCGGTTTTCCCACATCGACCGACAGGTCGGCAAAAAAATTCAAGGGTGGCGCGGCCAGGCTGTTCACGGGTTTTTCCGGCGTGAGCATGTCGAATTAGATCCAGCCCATGGCACCCAGCAGGGCGCCCGCGCCCAGCAGCCACAACAGGTGCAGGCGGGTGCGCCAGACGATCAGTGCGGTGACCACGGTCAGCAGCGCCACTGGCCAGTCCTTCAGGGAGACGACGTTGGCGCTGGCGAGGATCCAGCCCGTGGCAACCAGCAGCGCAATGACAATCGGTGCCATGCCCTGCTTGAAGGCACGCACTCCGCGCAGGTTGCGGTTGCGGTGGCCCCAGCTGGCAGCCAGGTAAGTCAGGGTGGTGCTGGGCAGCAGGATGCCCAGCATGGTGACGAAGACGCCAAACAGCCCGGTCAGCGGTCCGCCCGCGTTGAGTCCGACATGCCAGCCCATCAGCGCGACAAACAGCACGTTGGGCCCGGGGGCGGCCTGGGCAATCGCCACCGAGGCGTTGAACTGCGTATCTGTCAGCCAGTGCTGGCCATCGACCAGGTAGCGGTGCATGTCGGGTGCGGTGGTGATGGCGCCGCCTACCGACAGCAGCGACAGGATCATGAAATGGCCGAACATGGCCAGCCAGTCGCTCCATTGCAGCGTGATGCTCATGGGAGCAGCTTTCGCCAGGTCAGCGTGCAGGCCACCACGCCCAGGCCGAGCAGCACATAGACCAGCGGCAGGCGCAGCAGCGCGATGCCGACAAAGCACAGCACCGCCAGCGTGATGCAGATGGGCAGCCCCAGCGGGTGGGTCTTGAGCGCGCCCATCAGTTTCAGGCCGGTGGCGGCGATCAGGCCCGCGGCCACGGCACCCATGCCGCGCAGCGCGCCCGCCACGCCGGGATGGCCGGCAAACTGCGCGTACACCAGCGCCAATGCAAGCACCACCACCAGCGGCACGGTCAGCATGCCGGCCAGTGCAGCCATGGCACCCGGCAGCCCGAAATAACGGTGGCCGATCATCAGCGAGATGTTGACGACGTTGGGCCCCGGCATGATTTGTGCCACCGCCCATTCCTCGACGAATTCCTCGCGCGTCATCCAGCGTTTTTTCTCGACAAGTTCGCGTTGCACGACGGCCAGAACACCGCCGAAACCCTGCAGCGCCAGCAGGGTGAAAGAGACAAACAGGTCGGTGAGGGACTGGGGTTGCGGGCGCGCTGATTTTTCGTCGATGGGCAGGGCTGGCGAAGGATTCATGGCTGGCAATTATCGCCCGCGGACTGCCGCTGTATTTGTCAAGGCTGGCCTGACTTTTTTTCAGGCCACGAACCTGAAGTGCGCGTGGCCAGCCAGAGGCCGGCCGCAATCAGGCCCAGCGCCGCCAGGGCCGTGGGGTCCAGCGCCTCGCCCAGCAACGCCCATCCCAGCAGTGCGGCTGTGGCCGGGTTGAGCGCCAGGAACACCGTGACACGGGTCGGCGATTCGTGCTTGAGTGCGTAGAGCCACCAGAAGTAGCCGATGCCGCTGGAGACCCCGATCAGCCCGACCACAGCCCAGGCCTGCAGGCTCAAAGCCAGCACACGCACCGGCCAGTTTTCTTGCAGCGCAAGCAGGCCCAGGAACAGCACCGACACCAGCATCGCAAAGCTGGACACCGCCAGCGTCGGATAGCGCCGCAGGTAAGGGCGGTAAAGCACGCTGCACAGGGCCCCCACACAGGCGCTGGCCAGCACGGCCGCTTCGCCCCACCAGTGGCCGGGGTGAGGCGCCAGGAGCTTGGGCCAGAGCGACAGGGCTACGCCAGCGATGGACAGCATGACACCGGCCAGCAGCGCCGCCGAGATATGTTCGCGCCCCAGGGCACCGGACAGCAGCAGGGTCAGCAGCGGGAACAGGCTGAAAATCAGCGCCGCCTGGGCCGCGCCTATGTGCTGGAGCCCGTAGTTGAGCAGCACGATCAGCACCGCAAACTGGCCTGTGCCCAGGGCGGCCATCGCCAGCCAGTCTGGAGGCGCTACTGTTTTTATAGCTGCTAGCGCCCGTCCACCAAGGGCTGGAGCCCTAAAGGTCTTCAAAAGAAAAGGCAAAAGGCAGGCCAGGCCGATGGCGTAACGCAGCAGGGCCAGGGTCAGCGGCGGTACCTCGGCCACGACAAAACGCGAAGCCACAATGGCCACGCCGACCTGTACGCCGGTGGCAGCGGCTGCCAGCAGGGCCAGGTTGGGTTTCAGAAAAGCGCCCGGCTGCTCACAGCCTGAGTTCCCAGGTTTCTCCCACCAGGTCTTTGCCGAAACCAGTGTAGGGCTCGCTTTTGACCAGTTGGAAACCGCGCCTGCCATAAATGGCTCGCGCGCTGTCCAGGCAGCTGTTGGTCCAGAGCACCATTTTTTTGTAACCCTTGCTGCGTGCGAAGGCAATGCATTCATCGGTCAGCCGGCCCCCCAGGCCCAGGCCGCGAGCTTGCGGCGTGAGGATCAGCAGGCGCAGCTGCGCCACGGTTTTCGACTTGCGCACGACAAACACCGAACCGACGCGTTCGCTGCCCAGCTCGGCCATCCAGCAGCGTTCCCATTCGGGCTGGTAATCGCGCACATAGCCGGCGACGATGCCGGCGACCAGGGCTTCGAATGTGCTGTCCCAGCCGTACTCGCGCGCGTAAATTTCGCCGTGCTGCTGCACCACCCAGCCCATGTCGCCGGGCTGCGGGTCGCGCAGGACGACGGACGGGCTGGTAGGAGCAGCCGAGGGTTCGAGCAGGTGCTGCACGGTGGCCAGCGCCTGCGTCAGTTGCTGCTGCGCAGGAGCGGGCAAGGGCGCCAGCAACGCCGCCGCTTCGTCGCGTGAGCGTTGCTGCAGCGGCGCGAAAGCCTGGTAACCGGCTTCGGTCAGTTGCAACAGGCTTTGCCGGGCATCGCTGGGGGCAGGCAGGCGCGTCAGCCATTGCCGGGCCTCGAAGCGCCGCAGGATGCGGCTCAGATAACCGGCGTCCAGGCCAAGGTCGCGCCCCAGCTCGGTCGCGGTGAGCTGTTGGCGATGCGCCAGTTCATAAAGCACACGCACATCCGTCAGCGACAGCTCACTGCCCAGGTAGGGCGTGAGCACACCGATGCGCTGGGTGTAAAAACGGTTGAAGCCGCGCAAGGCCTTGATGTGGGCGGCGGGGACTGTGTTCGGGCTGGTGTTGGAGGCGGGTGTCATGCCGCGATGATCCGGCAATTATTTGACTGAGTCAAGTAATTGCAGACTTATTCAGCCCGAATAGCCCCGGCTGATGAGCGTGCGCAGTATTTTCTTCAGGGCCGTGACGTCACGCTCGCTGAAGCCCTGCAGCAGCGAGTCTTCATGCGCCTTGGCCTGTACCAGCAGGGCCGCCACAGTGGCACGGCCCTGCGCCGTTTCGAACACCAGGGTGCGCCTCGCGTCGGCCGGATCCTCGCCGCGCCGCACCCAGCCGGCCTTTTCCATGCGCTGAACGAGTTTGGTCAGGGTCGGCTGCTGCGCCAGGATTTCGCGCGCCAGCTCGCCGATGGTCAGGCCGTCGCCGTCCGACAGGGTGGCCAGCAGGCGCCACTCGAGCTGGCTCAAGCCCTCTGCCTGGACCTGGGCGTGGAACTCGCTGTACACCACATGGCTGGCCCGCGCGAGCAGGTAGGACAGGTAGCCATCGATGAACCGGGTGGCCGGGGCCGGACAGGCCTGCTTGCTGGAGCGGCTCACCGGATGCCTCGACGAGAAAGTGGGGTGCTTGCGTATTGCATGAATATTCATATATTATGCGCAGATGAATGTCGCCTTGCAAGCTTCCCTGATTCCCGCTGCCCCCGACCCAACGCCTGTGCTGGACAGCCGGGTCCTGCGCACGGCGCTGGGCCAGTTTGCGACCGGCATCACGGTGGTGACCACCCGCGCAGACAGCGGCCAGCTTGTCGGGCTCACGGTCAATTCGTTTTCGGCCCTGTCCCTGGAGCCGCCACTCATTCTCTGGTCGCTCCGGATCAGCTCGCCCAACCTGCCGGTATTCGAAGCGGCGGATCGGTTTGTCGTCAACGTGCTGGCTGAAGCGCAGGTGGAGGTGTCGCGCCGCTTCGCCTTGCCCCAGGCCGACAAGTTCGATGGGGTGCCGCATGCCGAAAACGCCTGGGGCCTGCCCCTGCTGCACGGCGCCGCCGCCTGGTTTGAATGCCGTACGGTGTCGCGGCAAATGGCCGGCGACCATTGCCTGTTCATTGCCGAAGTCGAGCGCTTCACGCTGTCCGAAGCCGCGCCGCTGCTGTTTCACGCGGGCGGGTATTTCACGCTGGGCTCGCGCCTTTAAAGAAAGTTTCCCATGCTGCAGGAACGAATCGAAGCCCGCTGGATTGACTGTTTTGCCGAGGCCTTTGCGCTGTGCGGCGTGAAGGCGGGCGACACGGCGGCCATCCTGTCCGAAACGCAGTCGCGTCCGGTCAATGTGCAGCTGGCCGAACTTGCGCTGGCACGCCTCGGTGCGCGGGGTTTTCACCTGGTGCTGAACACACCGCGGCTCGCCGCGCCAGTACCGGTGCGATCGACTGGTGCCTCCGACGCCATCGGCCAGCTGGCCCCGGTGGTGCAGGCGCTGGCTGCCTGCACCTTTGTGGCCGACCTGACGGTGGAAGGCCTGCTGCACGCGGCCGAGTTGCCGGACATTTTGAAGGGCGGCGCACGCATCCTCATGGTGTCCAACGAGCACCCTGAAATCCTGGAGCGCTGTGTGCCCGACGCGGCCCTGGAGCCCAAGGTCAAGGCCGGCATCAAGCTGCTCAGGAATGCCAAAGCCATGCATGTCACCTCCAGGGCGGGCACAGACCTTTCCATCTCGCTGGCCGGGGCGCAAGCCGGCGGCGGCTGGGGCTACACCGCCCGGCCCGGCACCATTTCGCACTGGCCGGGTGGCCTGTGTCTGGCCTTTCCGGCCAAAGGCAGCGTCAACGGCAAGCTGGTGCTGGACCAGGGCGATGTCAACCTCACCTTCAAGCGTTACCTTGAAAAGCCCGTGGTGCTGACGATTGAAAACGACTTCGTGACCGACATCGCCGGCGAGCATGTGGACGCCGAGCTGATGCGCAGCTACTGGGCGGCCTGGGGCGACCGCGAGGCCTATGCCGTGTCGCATGTCGGCTGGGGCATGAACCCCAGGGCGCGCTGGGATGCCATGGCGTTTTACGACAAGAAAGACTTCAACGGCACCGAGCTGCGCGCCTTTGCGGGCAACTTCCTCTATTCCACCGGCGCCAACGAGGTGGCCGGGCGCCACACGCTGGGGCATTTCGATTTGCCGCTCAGGAACTGCACGGTGCAGCTGGACGGGCAAGTGATGGTGGATGGCGGCCGCCTGACCGGCGAGCTGGCCTGAGCCATGGCACTGCCGGCCTATCTGGAGCAGGGCAAGGGCGATACCGCCGTTTTTTTGCTGCATGGCGTGGGCGGCGGCAAAGAGGCCTGGGCGCACAACCAGCCGGCGCTGGCGGGCCACGGCTACAGGACGATTGCCTGGGACATGCCGGGTTACGGCGCGTCGCAAGCGCTGGCGTCCTGCAGCAATACTTCGCTCGCAGAAGCACTCAAAACCCTGATCGAACACACCGGCGCGAAACGCAATGTGCTGCTGGGCCACAGCATGGGCGGCATGCTTGCGCAGGAGCTGACAGCCCTGCATCCTCGGCTGGTACATGGCCTGGTCCTCTACAGCACCTCACCGGCTTTCGGCAAAGCGGACGGCGCCTGGCAGCAGCAGTTTTTGCAAAGCCGCTTCGCGCCGCTGGACCAGGGGCTGGGCATGTCGGGCCTGGCCGGCAAACTGGTGCCCACCATGTTCGCGCCAGATGCCGAACCGGCATGCATCGCCGAAGCCGCCGCATTGATGGCCCGTGTGCCGGCTGACAGCTACCGCGCCGCACTGTCGGCCATTGTTTCGTTCAACCGCCTGGCCGCGCTGGGTGACATCGCCGTGCCGACCCTGTGCCTGGCAGGCGAGCTGGACCAGAACGCACCGCCCGCCGTGGTGGAAAAAATGGCCAACCGCATTGCGGGCGCTGGCTACGTCTGTCTGCCGGGTGTCGGCCATATTGCCAACATCGAGCAGCCCGATCGGTTCAACACCGCCGTCCTGACTTTTTTAAAACAGCATTTCCCGACCTGACCCGAGGACCTTCCCATGTCTGCATTGCCTGTCTCTCCTCCCGCTGCCGCCCGCTACCAGCCGCCCTCGATTGCCGGCGACTACAGCGAACTCACGCCCAAGCAGGCCAGTCTGCTGGCCATCGCTACCCGTCTCGGGCGCGAAAAATTCGCACCGCGTGCGCAACAGATCGACCGCGATGCGGTGTTTCCCTTCGAGAATTACGCCGACCTGCGTGAAGCCGGGCTGCTGGGCATCTGCGTGCCTGAAGAACACGGCGGCTGGGGCGCTGACTTCGCGACTTATGTGATGACGGCCGCCGAGATCGGCCGCCATTGCGGAGCCACTGCGCTGACACTGAACATGCATGTGAGCTCCACCATGTGGACCGGTTTCATCGCCGACGACCTCGACATGACGCCAGAGCAGCGCGCCAACCACGAGGCGCACCGCAAGGTGCATTACGAGCGTGTGGTGAAGCAAGGCAAGGTCTATTCGCAACCGTTTTCGGAAGGCGGGGCCGCTGCGGCGGGCAAGGCGCCTTTCGGTACCCTGGCCAGAAAGGTTGACGGCGGCTACGTCGTCAACGGCAAGAAAATTTTTGCCTCGCTGGCCGGAGCGGCCGACTATTACGGCATTCTGTGCACGCTGGACAAGCCGGGCGCGACCCAGCGCGACTCGCTTTACCTGGCGGTCGACAAAAACCTGACGGGTGTCAGCGTCACCGGTGACTGGGACCCGCTGGGCATGCGCGGCACGGTTTCGCGCACGCTGGTGTTCCAGGATGTCTTTGTGCCCGAGGTCGAGCGGCTGATTCCCGAAGGCGTGTATGCCCAGGCGGCCTTGCGCTGGCCGCACATGTTCGCCACGCTGTCGCCAACCTACATGGGCATAGCGCAAGCTGCTTACGATTTCACGGTGCAGTATTTGCGCGGCGAGGTGCCCGGCACGCCCCCGGTCAAGCGCCGCATGTACCCGACCAAGCAGATCGCGGTCGCGGAAATGAAAGTTCGGCTCGAGCAGACCCGCGCCATTTTTCTGCAGAATGCGCGCGCTGCCCGTGTTGATCCCTCCAAGGAAATCCGCCTCGGGCTTTATGCGGCGCACTACACCATCATGGAAAACGCCAACGAGATCTGCCGCCTGGCGGTGCGCACCTGCGGTGGCCAGTCCATGCTCAAGAGCCTGCCGCTGGAGCGCATGTACCGCGATTCACGCTGCGGTTCGCTGATGTTGCCCTGGACCGCGGAACTCTGCATCGACCGGCTTGGGCGTGAATGCTTGTACGAGGCCGGCGAGCAGGACGAGCAGGCGGTGCTGTAGGGCCGGGGGCATGAACCTCGCGCAGATCATCGAGCGGCACGCGCAGTTTTCACCGCAGCAGGTGGCGTTGCACGCGGCAGGGGAAGACATCAGCTACCCGGTGCTGTGGCAGCGCATCGAGTCTGCGACGCACGTGCTGCTGGCGGCCGGTGTGCGGCCGGGTGACAGGGTGGCCTGGCTGGGCTTCAACGACCCGGCCATGCTGGCGCTGCTGTTTGCGCTTTCCCGCATCGGTGCAATTCTGCTGCCGCTCAACCACCGGCTGGCGTCACCCGAACACGTGGCGATTCTTGGACACGCGGGTGTGAGCCTGCTGGTCAGCGACAGCGGACATGCCGATGCGGCTGCAGCGCTGGCGGCATCGCAGGGGTGCCGCCTGTTGCCTTCCGGCGGACTCGCGACCGGGCTGGCCGGAAGTGTTGCCGGGCGGCTGTCAGGTGAGTACGCCTCGCCGGTGCTGCTGGTCTACACCTCAGGCACCACCGGCCGGCCCAAGGGCGCCTTGCACACGCAGTCGGGCCTGATCTGGAACTGTGTGATTTCCGCCCATGCGCATGAGCTCACCCAGGCTGACCATGTGCTGAGTGTGCTGCCCATGTTTCATGTGGGCGGCCTGTGCATCCAGACCCTGCCGGCTCTGCATGCCGGCGCAACGGTGACCCTGCATGCGCGTTTTGATGCCGCGGCCTGGCTGGCCGATGTGACCGGACGCCGGCCTACGCTGTCACTCATGGTACCGGCCACCTTGCGCGCGGTGCTCGACCATGCCGGTTTTGCTGCCACCGATCTTTCTTCCCTGCGTTTTCTGGCAGCGGGCTCTTCCACCATTCCCGCGTCGATGATTGCGGCCATCCATGCACGCGGTGTACCGCTGGGCCAGGTGTATGGTGCGACCGAGACCGGCCCGGTCTCCATCTATCTGCGCCGCGCCGATGCGATGGCGTATGTCGGGGCAGCTGGCAGGGCCGGACTGCATGTGGACGTGAAACTCGTCAACACGCTGGGCGAAACCGTGGCCCCGGGCGAGGTCGGCGAAATCCGGGTGCGTGCGCCCAACGTGATGGCTGCCTACTGGGCCGATGCCGACAACCCGGCCTTTGCCGGAGGCTGGTTTCATACCGGCGACCTGGCGCGTTGTGATGAAGCCGGGTTTTACGAGGTGGTGGGACGCTCGAAAGACATGATCATCTCGGGCGGCGAAAACGTTTACCCGGCCGAGATTGAAAACCTGCTGGCCGATTGCCCGGAGATCCTGGAAGCCGCAGCGGTCGGCCAGCCCGATGCGCGCTGGGGCGAGGTGGTGGTTGCCGTGGTTGTGCGCAAACCCGGTAGCAGGCTTGATGCGGCCGGGGTCCAGCAATTGTTCGAGGGCCGGCTCGCGCGATTCAAACACCCCAAGCGCATCGTGTTCTGCGAGGCCCTGCCCAAAACCGCACTGGGCAAGGTGCAGAAAGCCGGCCTGCTCGCCGGCATCCATGCTCAATAGACCGGCTGGTGCTTTTTGATCGCGGCCTTGACCTCGTCGCTAAGTACAAAGCCCGGGCCGAATTTTGCAGCCAGTTCACCGGCGCGTTTCACAAAGGCCTCCACCCCCATGCTGTAGATGAACTGCATCGCGCCACCGGTCCACGCCGGAAAGCCGATGCCGAAGATGGAGCCGATGTTGGCATCGTGCACGCTGGTCAGTACGTTTTCGCTGAGGCAGCGCGCGGTTTCCACGGCCTGGCGGTACAGCAGCCTGTCCTTGAGGTCGGTGATGTTCCAGGTCGTGCCGGGCTTTTCGAACAGAGTTTTGAGTTCGGGCCACAGGGTTTTCTTTGCACCCTTCTCCTCGGGGTAATCGTAAAAGCCGGCGCCCGCGACCCGTCCATTGCGGTCGAACTCCTTGACCATGCGCTCGACGATCAGCTCGCCTGGCTTGGCGATGTAGGTTTTGCCCTCGGCCACATAGTCGGCGCGGGTCTGGTCCAGCACGTGCACGCTCAGTGACAGCGCGGTTTCGTCGAGCACGGCGAGCGGGCCCACCGGCATGCCGCACTGGATGCCGGCGTTTTCAATCGCTGCCGCCGGAATGCCTTCGCCCAGCATGGCCGCACCTTCCATCACAAAGGTGCCGAAGGTGCGGCTGGTGTAAAAACCGCGCGAGTCGTTGACCACGATGGGAATTTTTCCGAGCGCCTGCACGTAATCGAAGGCGCGCGCCACGGTTTCATCGTCGGTCTGCTTGCCGCGGATGATCTCGACCAGCTTCATCTTGTCGACCGGGCTGAAGAAGTGGATGCCGATGAACTTGTCCGGATGCGCGCTGGCCGTCGCCAGTCCGCTGATCGGCAGGGTGGAGGTGTTGGATGCAAAAAAGCCGCCAGGCGCAAGCAGGGGCTCGGCTTCCTGCGTGACCTTGGCTTTCAGGTCGCGGCGTTCGAACACGGCTTCGATGATCAGGTCACATCCGGTGAGGTCGGCCACCTGGTCTGTGGCCTGGATGCGTGAGAGGAGGGCGGCTTGGTCGGGCGGGCTCATGCGGCCCTTGTCCACGCGTGCCTGCGTCAGCTTGAAGCTGTAGGCCTTGCCGGTATCGGCCTTGTCCTGGCTCACATCCTTGAGCACCGTGGCAATCCCGCGGCTGGCCTGGGCGTAGGCAATGCCAGCGCCCATCATGCCGGCCCCAAGCAGGCCGACTTTCTGCGGCTTGTAGCGCGGGACATCTTTCGGACGCGAGCGGCCCGACTTGATCGCATTCATGTTGAAGAAAAAAGTGTTGATCATGTTCTTGGCCACGGGGCTGACGATCAGCCTCGCCAGGTAACGCGATTCGATGCGCAGCGCCGTGTCGAAATCGACCTGCGCGCCCTCGACCATGGCGGCCAGCGCATATTCGGGGGCAGGGTACAGCCCGCGTGTTTTCTGCTTGAGCACGGCCGGCGCCACAACCAGCATGCCCGCAATCTTGGGATTGGCAGGTGTGCCGCCAGGCATCTTGTAGTTCTTGTCGTCCCAGGGGTGATGCGCTGGCGCAGCGGCACCGTCATGGGTGGCGATCCAGGCCAGCGCCGCAGGGCGCAGCGCGGCTGCATCCGGCACCAGCTCGTGCACGAGACCGAGCTCCAGCGCCTCGTGCGGGTTGAACAGCTTGCTTTCCAGGATGTAGGGCTGCGCACCCATCAGACCCAGCATGCGTGTCATCTTGGTGATGCCGCTGGCTCCGGGAATCAAACCCAAGGTGATCTCGGGGAGGCCGAACTGGATCTTCTTGTCACCAACCGCAACGCGGTAGTGGCCCACCAGCGCCACTTCCCAGCCGCCGCCCAGCGCCGTGCCGTTGAGGCAACTCACCACCGGCTTGCCCAGTGTCTCCAGCGTGCGGAAGTTCTTCTTGGTCTGCTCGATTTCCTGGAACACCGCTGCAGCGTCAGAAGCCTGCAAGCGCATCGTGGCCTTGAGGTCGGCACCTGCAAAGAATGTACTTTTATTCGATGCCAGCACGATGCCGCGAATGGCGTCCTTGTCCTTGACCACCTGCGCGGTGGCTTCGGTCAGGTCTTTTTGCCACTGGGTACACATGGTGTTGACCGGCGAACCATCCTCGTCAAAGGTGAGGGTGGCAATGCCGTCGGCCAGTTCGTACTTGATTGTTTTCATTTGTTTGTCATTGCGGGCTAGACCCGCAATCCATGTTGGATGAATGTCATATGTCGGTAGGCTGTGGATGCCGGATCAAGCCCGGCCTGACAGGATTTAAATGGCTTCGACAATCGTTGCAATGCCCATGCCGCCGCCGACACACAAGGTGGCCAGGCCGTAACGCAGCTTGCGCCTGTGCAGCTCGTCGATCAGGGTGCCGAGAATCATCGCGCCGGTGGCGCCCAGCGGGTGGCCCATGGCAATCGCGCCGCCGTTGACGTTGACCTTGTCGTGCGGCACCTTCATCTCTTTCATGAAACGCATCACCACCGCGGCAAAGGCTTCGTTGACCTCAAACAGGTCGATCTGGTCTATCGTCAAACCGGCCTTGGCCAGTGCCTTGCGTGCCGCCGGCATGGGACCGGTCAGCATGATGGTCGGGTCAGCGCCGCTCAGCGCGGCCGCGACGATGCGGGCACGCGGCGTGAGGCCATGGATTTTTCCGGCGGCTTCCGAGCCGATCAGCACCGCCGCCGCACCATCGACGATGCCCGACGAGTTGCCGGCGTGATGCACATGGTGGATGCGCTCGACCTGCGGGTAACGCGTCAGCGCCACCTGGTCAAAACCCATGCCACCCATCTGTTCAAAAGCGGGGCGCAGCGAGGCCAGGCCTTCCAGGGTGGTGTGCGGCTTGA
The DNA here is from genome assembly GCF_049790275.1 of Polaromonas sp. Taxonomy (GTDB): domain Bacteria; phylum Pseudomonadota; class Gammaproteobacteria; order Burkholderiales; family Burkholderiaceae_C; genus Polaromonas. Next base: position 18,548 of record NZ_JBAQYR010000066.1, on the reverse strand, counting down.
TGAACTCGTCCTGCGCGAGGATGGTCTGGTCGAGAAAGTCTTTCACCGGAACGACCGAGCGGTCGAAGTAACCGGCTTCACGCGCCTTGGCCGCGCGCTTCTGGCTTTCCATGGCAAAGGCGTCCACATCGGCGCGCGTAAATCCCTCCAGTGTGGCAATCAAGTCGGCGCCAACGCCTTGCGGCACAAAACCGGTGGCACTGTTGGTTTCCGGGTCCTGCGCCCAGGCGCCGCCGTCAGAGCCGATGGGCACGCGGCTCATGCTTTCCACACCACCGGCCACCACCAGATCTTCCCATCCCGAACGTACTTTTTGCGCGGCCATGTTGACGGCTTCCAGGCCGGAGGCGCAAAAGCGGTTGACCTGCACGCCCGAGGCGCGGAAGTCCCAGCCGGCCTTGAGCGCTGCCACCTTGGCAATGACGGAGCCCTGCTCGCCGATGGGCGAGACCACACCCATCACGACGTCGTCGACCAGGGCCGTGTCGAAGCCGTTGCGCCGCTGCAGCTCGCTCAGCACACCTGCCAGCAGGTTGACGGGTTTGACCTCGTACAGGCTGCCGTCTTTTTTGCCCTTGCCGCGCGGTGTGCGGATGGCGTCATATACATAGGCTTCGGTCATGATGTGCTCCAGAATGGTTTGTCGTCACGGACCCGGTCCGGGGCAGCCGGAAAAAGGCATCCGGTAGAGTATATTCATTTCACCAAGCAAACGCTTTGCATAAATGACAACAAACAGGGAGACAGACGCATGACCTCCTCCATGCTTACACGCCGTTGCTTTGTCCAGTCAGGTTTGGCCGCGGCCGGCCTGCAGCTCATGCCGGCGCGGGCTCAGGGCGCACAGCGGTTTTATCTGGCCGATATGCATTCGCACTACGGCATGTTTTTGCCGCGTCTGTTCGGGCTGGACTTGCCCAAACACATGCAGGACACCGGCACCACGCTGCTGGCCTGGGCGGCCACGGATGACCACCGCTGGATCAGCATGACGCCCACGGGCTGGAAGCAGACCCGCACGCCCGCGCCCGATGAGTTGTGGGTTTCGTTCCAGCAGCGCCTTGCCGGCTATGAGGCCAAGCTGGTGCAGTGGAACCTGCGCAAGGCGCTGACGGCGGCCGACGTGGATGCCGCCCTGGCTGGCGAGCCGCGTGTGTTGCTGGCCACCGAGGGATCCAACTTTCTGGAAGGCCAGCCCGAACGCGTGGCTCAGGCCCACGCCTGGGGTGTGCGGCACATGCAGCTGGTCCACTTCATCCAGAGCCCGCTGGGCGACCACCAGACGGCCAATCCCGTCCACGGCGGGCTCACCGCCCTGGGCGGCAAGGTGGTGGCCGAGTGCAGGCGGCTGGGCATGGTGGTTGATCTGGCCCATGGCACCGCCGCTCTGGTGGACGGCGCGCTGGACGCAGGCGAAGGTGTACCCGTGTGGTCGCATTCATGGATCTCGCCGCAGGGCGGCAACTGGCAAGACTCCTCCTACATTGCCCGGTCCCTCTCGCCCGCCACGGCAAAAAAGATTGCCGCACGCGGCGGCGCGGTGGGGCTGTGGACCGTGCGCGTCAGCCGTGACCCGGCTTATCCGGTGCACAGCGTCAAGACCTATGCTGACGAAATTGTCCGCATGTGCGAGCTGATTGGCCCCGCTCATGTGGCCTTTGGTACCGACATGGAAGGTGCGGGGCCCGGGCCCATCCTCTCGAACTATGTGGATTTGCGCGACGTAGCCGACAACCTGCTGAAGCGTGGCATGAACGAAGCACAGCTGCAGGGTGTGTTCATCGGCAACTATGCGCGCATCGTCAAGATTGCCATGGAGGCCGCGCGCCCATGAGGGAGGCGACGGTCCGTGCCGGGAACCGTCGCATGGCTGATGCGATGGCGCTTGGGCAGGGCGCCTTGGAGAAAACTCTGGGCAGGAAGCTGCTTGAATTTCAGAAAGCACGTGCTTGGTAAAATTGATGCTGAACCACCAACCCCTTTCACAGGCCAAGGAGGCCGCATGATCGAACGCACACTTTTCAGCCCCGACCACGAAGCCTTTCGGGACAGCTTCCGCCGGTTCATGGACAAGGAAATTGCGCCTTTCCACGCGCAATGGGAAGAGCAGGGCTATGTGGACAGGGCAGTCTGGAACAAGGCGGGGGAAAACGGCTTCCTGTGCATGACCATGCCCGAGGAATATGGCGGGTCGGGCGCCGACAAACTGTACTCCGTGGTGCAGATGGAAGAGCTCAACGCAGCAGGGTTCACCGGCATTGGCTACAGCCTGCACAGCGAAATCGTCGCACCTTACATCCTGCATTACGGGACCGAGGCACAGAAGAAAAAGTACCTTCCGAAGCTTGCGAGCGGTGAGATGGTGGGCGCCATTGCGATGAGCGAACCGGCTGCCGGCTCGGATCTGCAAGGCGTGAAATCCACCGCAATCAAGCAGGCCGACGACAGCTACCTGCTCAACGGCAGCAAGACCTTCATCACCAACGGCTGGCACGCGGACCTGGTGATCGTCGTCGCCAAGACCAACCCGGCAGCCGGCGCCAAAGGCACCAGCCTGCTGCTGGTCGAGCGCGGCATGCCAGGCTTTGCAGCAGGCAAACGACTGAAAAAACTGGGTCTGAAAGCGCAGGACACTTCGGAGCTTTTCTTTGACGACGTGCATGTACCGGCTGAAAACCTGCTCGGTGGCGCAGTGCAGGAAAACCGCGGCTTCATCTGCCTGATGGAACAGTTGCCTTGGGAGCGCCTGCAGATTGCCATCGGCGCCGTGGCGGCAGCCCAGGCCGCGATCGGCTGGACGCTGGACTACGTGAAAGAACGCAAGGTCTTCGGCCAGCCGGTCGCCAGCTACCAGAACACTCGCTACACCCTCGCCGAGCTGCAGACCGAGGTGCAGGTGGCGCGCGTGTTTGTCGACAAGTGCACCGAACTGCTGGACGCCGACAAGCTGGACACCGCAACGGCCAGCATGGCCAAGTACTGGTGTTCAGACCTGCAGGGCAAGGTCATGGACGAATGTGTGCAGCTCTTTGGCGGCTACGGCTATATGTGGGAGTACCCCATCACCCGCGCCTATGCCGATGCCCGGGTACAGCGCATCTACGGCGGCACCAACGAGATCATGAAAGAAGTGATTTCGCGGTCCATGGGCCTAGGGAGCAAATAGCGCTGCTGCCTGCCCGGATTGGGGCGTTCAACCGGCTTTCGGGCTGGCGCTGTGCGATGGGGCGTAGAGTGCTCGAAAGCGGGCATAACGCGGGGAGAGCATCTTCTGCTCGCCGGGGTCGGGCGCATAGGCCACCTCCACTGCCGGGGTTCTGCATACGGATTGCAGCGCGGCGCCGGTGGACAGCCACGCCAGGCGCGCGGCCCCCAGGGCCCCTCCGACCACCGAGTCACTATGGGTCAGGATTTCGACATTCAGGCTTGAAGCCAGTTGCTGGGCCCACATGGCACTGCGGGCGCCGCCGCCGACCAGCGAGAGGCGCTGCACCGAACTGCCGGCGGCTGTCAGGGCCGCCAGGCCATCATGCAGGCCGAAGGTCACGCCCTCCATCACTGCATAGGCCAGCCGGGCAGCGTCTGTTGTAAAGCTCAGGCCGTGAAAGCTGCCGCGAATGTCGGCGTCGTTGTGGGGTGTTCTTTCACCATCGAGGTAGGGCAGGAAAATCGGCGCTGCCGCACGTTCGGCCAGAGACAGCGCACTGGCTTGCGTGGCCAATGCGCCTTCCGATGGCGCGCCCAGCAGGCGGCTGGCCCACTGCAGGGAACTGGCAGCCGACAACATCACGCTCATCTGGTGCCAGCGGTCAGGGAGGGCATGGCAGAAGGCGTGGGTGGCACTGGCCGCATTGGGTTGATAGCTGGGGGTCACCACGAACAGCACGCCGCTGGTGCCCAGCGATAAAAATCCCTGGCCCGCCTCGGTCGCGCCCATGCCAACGGCGCTGGCCGCGTTGTCGCCCGCACCACCGGCCACCACCGTGCCGGTCCGCAGACCCAGCGCCTGGGCCGCCTTCGCGCTGAGCTGGCCACCCGCAGCGCTGCCTTCCACCAGGCGCGGCATGTGGGCCTGGTTCAGGCCGGTGAGGGCCAGCAGTTCATCCGACCAGACGCGGCGCTGCACGTCCAGCCACAAGGTGCCGCTGGCATCCGACATGTCTGTCACGAACTCGCCGGTCAGCATCAGGCGTACATAGTCCTTGGGCAACAGGACTTTGGCAATTCGCCGGAATACCTCGGGCTCATGGCGGGCCACCCAGCGCAGCTTGGGTGCGGTAAATCCAGGCATCGCCAGGCTGCCCGCCAGGGCAGGCAGGCCGGGCAGCTCGGCCATCATCTCGCGGCATTCGGCGGCCGAGCGGGTGTCGTTCCACAGGATGGCGGGCCTGAGCACTTCGTCCCGGGCGTCCAGCAGCACGGCGCCATGCATTTGCCCGGACAGGCCTATCGCGCCGGTCGCTGCGTAAGCTTCGGGGTGGGCCTGGCGCAATTGAGCCAGTGCAGCCTGTGTCGCCGTCCACCAATCCCGTGGCTGCTGCTCGCTGTGGCCGGGGTGCGGGCGGGACACGTCGAGCGCGGCACCTGCCGACCCTACAACCTTGTGGCTGGTGTCGAGCAGAAGGGCTTTGACTTCCGAGGTGCCAATGTCGATTCCAAGAAACATGGTGGATCTTTGAAGAAAAATTGCTTACAGAAAGGCCGCGGCTCGCGCCGGGACGCCATGGGCAGCGAGGTGGCCACGCGGGTGCATGGGACGCAGGTATTGGTGCAACACCAGCGCGGCAGCACCTACCGCTGACGCCAGCAGCCCGTAACGGGCGACGCGCACCACGGGCGCGGCCATGCCTGCCTGGAGGGCATAGTTTTTCAGCGTCTCCTGCGCGACCTGCACCATGTCGGGAAAACGGTGGCACGACGAACCGCCAACCACCAGCACGCTGGGATCGAAGGTGGTCCACAGGTTCTGCAGCAGCACGCCCAGGTAGTATCCCGAGCGGCGGGCATCCGCGAGCTGGCCCAGGGCGCCTGATCCGATGAAGGTCTCTGCACAGCCGTGCCGTCCGCAGGAACACAGGGGGCCGTCAATTTGCAGGATGCTGTGGCCGATCTCGCCGGCCATGCCCTGCATGCCTGTGAACAGCCGGTCGTTGAGCACGATGCCCGCGCCCACGCCCACATCGCAGGTGACAAAAATCAGCGAGTCCTTGCTGTCGCCTTCCGAAAATTCGTATTCACTCAGCGCAGCGGTGTCGGCTTCGTTTTGCACATGCACGGGTACCGGGGGCAGGCCGGCATGAGCCAGCGCCCGGGTGATTTGCGGCACAAAATCCACATTGCGCCAGCCAAGATTGGGCGCAAAACGAAGCACACCCGTGGCTTCGTCAAACGCGCCGGGCAGCCCCACGCCCACACCCGAGAGTTGCATGCCGCGCGACACCAGCTGCGCATGGGCCAGCACCGTCAGCTCGCCGATCTGGCTGCAGACGTCTTGCGGCTGGGTGCCGCGCAAAGGTTCTTCCGTTGACCACAGCACCTGCCCCAGCAGGGAGACGCTCACCACACGCAAGGTGTCCACCGCTACTTCCACACCGATCAGGCCGCGGGACCGGGTATCGATCTGCAGGGGCGTGGAGGGCCTTCCGACGCCACTGGCTGCGGCCAGGCTGGTTTCGCTGAGCCAGCCTTCATCAATGAGTTCGCGCACCAGCAGGCTGACCGTCGACTTGGTCAGTCCGCTGTGGCTGGCCAGCTGTGCACGCGAACAGCCGGGCTGGTTGCGCAGCAAGCGCAGCAACACACTGCGATTGATCCGTTTGACGAGCTGCTGGTCGCCTGTGGTTTTCATGGCCGATGGCATGGCTCAGACGTTGCGGTGAGGCGCCTGTGTTTTTCCTTCGGGCTGCTTGCCGGCGATGATCATGCCGAGAATCTGGTCTTCGTTCAGGTCGGTCGTTCGGTAAGTGCCTATCAGGCGGCCGTTTTTCATCACGGAGAGTCGGTCGCTGAGCGCAAAAACATCGTGCATGTCGTGCGTGATCAGGAAAATGCCCACGCCTTCGGCTTTCAGCTGCAGCACCAGGTTGGCCACCATGGCGGATTCCTCCGGCCCCAGGGCGGCGCAGGGTTCGTCCATGATCAGGATGCGGGCGTTGAAGTAGATGGCGCGCGAAATGGCCACCACCTGGCGCTGCCCGCCCGACAGGCGCCGCACCGGGGTGTGGATGTTGGTGAAGTTTTTATTCAGGCGGCCAAACACCTTGCGCGCCTGCGCCTCCATGAAGTAGTCGTCCAGCGTGTTCCAGGCCGTCATTTTTTCGCGGCCCAGGAACAGGTTGGCCACGGCGTCCAGATTGTCGGCGAGGGCCAGCGTCTGGTAGATGGTCTCGATGCCCTGGTGCTGCGCGTCGGCCGGGGTCCGGAGATTCACTTTCTCTCCCATCACATGGATCTCGCCCGAATCGATGGGGAAAGCGCCGGCCAGCATTTTCATGAGGGTTGATTTGCCTGCGCCGTTGTGGCCCAGCACGGCCACAACTTCGCCCGCGTACAGGTTCAGGTTCACGCCGTCCACGGCATGAACACCGCCAAAGGCCTTGCGGATGTCCTTGAATTCGACCAGGGGCTCGGTGGTGGTTTGCATGTCAGCTTTCCTGTGCCCACTTGCGATAGAGCACGTCAAATACCACCGCAACAATCAGCACCTGTCCGATGATGATCATGCGTTTTCCGATGGACACATCCAGCAGCAGCATGCCGCTGTCCAGCGACTGCATGATGAGCGCACCCAGGACCGAGCCAATGATGGTGCCGCTGCCTCCTGCCAGTGCGGTGCCGCCAATCACGGCGGCAGCAATCACGAACAGTTCCATGCCGGTGCCCAGCGAGTTGGTACCGGCGTTCAGGCGGGCCACCGACACGATGGCCGCGATGGTGATAAGCACACCGAGCAGGGCAAACAGCATGAGTGTCACCCGCTTGACCGGTATGCCCACCAATACCGCGGCGTCGGGATTGCCCCCCATGGCATAGATGTAGCGGCCAAAACGCGTGCGTTGAGAGATGAATGACATGGTCACCGCCACGGCCGCCCAGATCAACACCGGCACGGGGATGCCCTGGGGAGCCTCCTTGTTGGGAACCTGATAGCTGTTCATGACCGCGGCAAATGCGGCCAGCAGGACCACAGGTGCCGCCACCAGCAAGACGTCCATCCACAGGGGATGGTTGGGCATCTCATGGTGCGTGGAGGCACGGCGGCGCAACACCATGCGGACCACCAGCAGCAGGCTCACACCTGCCGTCAGGACCCAGGTGGCGGTCACCCCGATGCCGCCGTCATAACCGCCACCCAGCTGCAGGAAAGTCTCGTCGCTGACGGGCTGGGTCTTGCCGTCGGCCACCAGGAAGGCCGCACCGCGCAGGGACATCAGGCCCCCCAGCGTGACCACGAAAGACGGCACACCGAGCATGGCGGTCAGCCATCCCTGGTACATCGACACCAGCACCGCTGCGGCCAGCCCGGCAAGCGACGCCGCCGGCCAGGACCAGCCCAGGGTGTATTGCAGATAGGCGATGAGCACGCCCACAAAACCAATCACAGAGCCGACCGACAGATCGATATGCCGGGCCACGATGATCAGCACCATGACAGTGGACACGATGCCAACCACGGCGGTTTGCTGGGCGATGTTGTAGAGGTTTTCAGGTGACAGGAAAATGCCACCCGACAGCACATGGAACACGCCTGCCAGGACGGCAAGGACGCCTCCCATGAATACCAGCCGCCAGTCGACGGCAGCGTTGCGCAGGGATCGGGCAGGAAAATGCATGGTCATGAGGATGCAGTGCTCCCACAGGCAACCGACAGGCTGGTTGCCTTGCCTGCTTGCGCAGAAGGGGAGCAGGGTGGTTGAAGACCTGTACTACTTGCAGGCTGCGACGTTGCCGGTGACACCCCTGCAGAGTTCCTCTTTCTTGATCCAGCCGGCTTTCACCACCACGTCGAGGTTGTCGCGGGTGATGGGCACGGGCTTGAGGAACTGGGCCTGCAGGGCAATCTTTTTCTCGCCGCCGTTCCAGGAAGTCGCACCATCGACTTTTTTGCCGGCGCCCAGATTGACGGCTGCGCTGGCCGCCTGTTTGCCGAGGTCGCGGGCATCTTTCCATACCGACACCGTCTGGGTGCCCATGGCCACGCGGTTCAGGGCGGCAAAGTCACCATCCTGACCGGACACCGGAACACCCTTGAGGCCCTTGGAACTCAGCGCCGCCACGACACCACCGGCGGTGCCGTCATTGGAGGCGACCACGGCGTCGACTTTGCCGCCGTTCCTGGTCAGGATCTGTTCCATGTTTTTCTGCGCGACTTCAGGCTTCCAGCCCTCGGTGTATTCCTCTCCCACGATCTTGATGTCGCCTTTCTTGACGGCGGCATCAATGATTTCCTGCTGGCCTTCGCGCAGGAAATTGGCATTCGGGTCTGTAGGCGAACCCTTGATCATCACGTAGTTGCCCTTGGGCTTGGCCTTGAACACGGCACGTGCCTGCATGCGGCCGACTTCCTTGTTGTCGAAGGTGATGTAGAACACGCCGGGGGCCTCGATCAGGCGGTCATAGGCGATAACCGGCACCTTTTGTTTGGTGGCCTTGTTCACGGCGGGCAGGATGGCGTCCTTGTCCATGGCCAGCACGATCAGCACCTTGGCACCCTTGGCCATCAGCCCGTCAATGTCCGCCAGCTGCTTTTCGGGAGAGCCTGCGGCATCCGCACTGATGTATTTGGCACCCAGCTTTTCAAGCTGCGTCTTGATGGCGGCCTCGTCCGTTTTCCAGCGCTCTTCCTGAAAATTGGACCAGCTGACGCCAACGGTCACCTGCGCCCATGCGCCAGCGGCGGCCAGGCTGAGTGCCAATGCAGTGAGGGAAGTCTTGAGTTTCATGATGGTCTCCGATGGTTCTGCCCATGTCAGGCATGTGATTTTTGAAAAAAAAGCTCGGCCAGGTCCTGCATCGTCCTGCTGTAAAAGCAGCAACCATAGGATTAGTTTGGACGACGCACTAATTATGTGGATCCGAAAATTTCCGGGCCTAGGGACAAACCCCCGGGGATGCGGGGTATTGCTGGAAATTTGGACAGTTTCTGTAACACCACACGCTGGTCGCGAGGTGCCGGTGCTTGACGCATCAACCAAAAATTGCGGGGATGTGCTACATATATGATAGCAATAGATTCAGGCTACGACTGGGGTTGTCGCGCTATTTCTTTACAACGCGAAAATTTTCTATCATCATACGATACTATGGTTCGCCCTAGTGCCCAGGGCTGACCAATTGTTCTAGAGTGACCTCCGGAACTGCTTTCGAATGCCTTGCTTCACTGACAGCTCGCTGCAAAAAATGTGCTTGCCTGGCATGTCCCCCATCTTGTCCATCGCCCCTCCAAGGAGACACTCATGCACGCTTCTTCACGCCGCTCATTTGTCACGCGCACCGCAGCGACCCTGGCGGGTCTGGCACTGATGGCCGCGGCCCTTCCAGCGGCCGCGCAAGGCTATCCGGTCCGTCCGGTCACGCTGATCGTGCCCTGGGGCGCCGGCGGCGGCACCGACGCCACGGCCCGCATCATCGCCAGCCTGCTGGAAAAAGAGATCGGCCAGCCTGTCACGGTGGTCAACCGCATCGGTGGCAGCGGTGTCGTGGGGCATTCGGCGATTGCCTCCGCCGCGCCCGACGGCTACACCATCGGCATGGCAACGGTGGAGATCGGCATGATGCACTGGCAAGGCCTGACCGAGCTCACCGGCGCTTCCTACACGCCCCTGGGGCTGGTCAACGCCGACCCGGCCGGTGTGCAGGTGCGTGCCGACGCGCCCTACAAAACAGTCAACGACCTGCTGGCGGCCATCAAGGCCAACCCCGGCAAGTTCAAGGCCTCTGGCACGGGGCAGGGCGGCATCTGGCACCTGGCCATTGCCGGGCTGCTGCGCGACCAGAAGATCGACCCTGCAGCCTTGCCCTGGGTTCCCAGCAACGGTGCAGCGCCGGGCTTGCAGGACATGATTGCCGGCGGTGTGGAAGTGGCCCCGGTCTCGCTTCCGGAATCGCGTTCGCTGATCGATGCGGGCAAGGTCAAAAGCCTGGCCATCATGAATGACAAGCCTTCCGCGCTTTACCCGAATGTTCCGACGCTCAAATCGGCCATCGGCAGCAACTGGACCATGGCTGCCTGGCGCGGCATCGTCGCGCCCAAGGGCATTCCTGTCGAGGCGCGCGACAAGCTCAGTGCCGCCGTCAGGAAAATCGCCGCCAGCAAGGAATACAACGAGTTCATGGCCAAGCAAGGCTACGGCGTGATTTATGCCGGGCCTGACGATTTCGCCAAGTTCATGGCCAAGTCGGATGTCGAGCTTGGCGCCACCATGAAGGCCGTGGGTATCGCCAAGTAAAAGCCAAAAGCCGCACATGAAACTCAACGACGCCGTTTTCGGCGTGCTGCTGCTGGCATTGGGCGCCACGATTCTGTTCGTCGTGCAGGCATTCCCGAAGATACCGGGGCAGCAGGTGGGGCCGGCACTGTTCCCGGGCCTCATCGCCGCCGGGCTGTGTGTGGGCGGCCTGATCCTGCTGGTGCGCGGCTGGCGCGAACGTGCCTCGGTGCCCTGGCTGGTGCCGCAGGACTGGACGCGCTCGCCGCGCCATCTGCTGGCCCTGGCAGTCCTGATAGGCGCCATCGTGTTTTACATGCTGCTGTCCCAGAAGCTTGGCTTTTTGCTGAGCTCGGCCATCATTCTTTCGGCCTTGTTTTATGTGCTGCAGGTGCCTCTGGGCAGGTCCGTGGGGGTCGCCGTGCTGGCCACGCTGGTGATTCACTTTGCCTTCTACAAGCTGTTGCGCGTGCCGCTGCCCTGGGGCGTGCTGCAGGGCTACGCCTGGTAGACACCTTGCCATCCGGAACCCATTGGGGAGTTGACGCGCCATGACCGCTGTTGGACAGGCTTTTGCCATGGTTTTTGAGCCCTACACCCTGATGGTGATGGTGCTCGCCTCGCTGTACGGGCTTTTTGTAGGCGCCGTGCCGGGCCTGACGGCCACCATGGCCACCGCGCTGCTGGTGCCGGTGACTTTTTTCATGGCGCCGATTCCGGCCATCGCGGCCATCGTGACGGCCACCGCCATGGCCATTTTTTCGGGCGACATTCCTGGTTGCCTGCTGCGCATTCCCGGCACGCCAGCGTCAGCGGCCTATACCGACGAGGCCTTCGCCATGACCAAAAAGGGCCAGGCCGAAGTGGCCCTCGGTGCCGGCCTGGTGTTCTCGGCAGTGGGCGGCCTGTTCGGCACGGTGGTGCTGATCGTGGCGGCTCCTGCGCTGGCAGAGTTCGCCACCCGGTTCAGCTCCTTCGAGTATTTCTGGCTGGTGCTGCTGGGCCTGACCTGCGCGGTGTTCATCACCTCGGACCGTCCCGTCAAGGGCCTGATCACCCTGTTCCTTGGCTTGCTGGTGGCCTGTGTGGGCCTGGGCAACCCGGCCGGCTTTCCGCGCTTCACTTTCGGTAACACCGAGATGATGGGCGGCATCGGCATGATCTCCATGATGATCGGCATGTTTGCGATTGCCGAGCTCATCCGTTTTGTGGTGGACACCAGCCCGCCGCCTGAGCTGGTGGTCGAGAACGTGGGCAACGTGCTCGCCGGGCAATGGGCGCTGGCAAAAAAATACCCCAAACAGATTCTGCGCGGCAGCGTGCTGGGCACGGCGGTGGGTGCGTTGCCGGGCGCGGGCGCGGACATCGCGGCCTGGATGTCGTACGCGATGAGCAAGAAGTTCTCGAAAGAGCCAGAGAAGTTCGGCACCGGCCATGTCGAAGGCATCGTGGAATCGGGCGCCGCCAACAACAGCGCCCTGGCCGGCGCCTGGATCCCCGCGCTGGTGTTCGGCATTCCGGGTGACTCCATCACGGCCATCGTGATCGGTGTGCTCTACATGAAAAACATGAACCCCGGCCCCTCGCTGTTCACCACCCATCCGCAAAACATCTATGCGGTTTTCCTGCTTTTCATCCTTGCCAACATCATCATGATTCCCCTGGGCATTCTCTGCATCAAGGCCGCCCGGCGCATCCTCAAAGTGCCGCGCAACCTGCTCATGCCCATCATCCTGATGTTCTGCATCGTCGGCACCTTTGCCATCAACAACTCGCTGTTTGAAGTCGGCGTGATGCTGGTTGCCGGCGTGATCGCCTATGTGCTGGAAGAAAACCGGTTTCCCATCGCGCCGGCCATCCTCGGCGTGGTGCTGGGCGGCATGCTGGAGGAAAACTTCATCACCTCCATGATCAAGGCCGACGGCAACATGCTGGCTTTTGTCGGCCGACCGATTGCCGCCACACTCGCCGCGGTGACCCTCCTCCTGTGGTTCACGCCCGTCGCCACGGGCTGGCTGCGGCGCCGCAACGTTGCTGCGCCTGCCTGAGGCGCAGGCGTCAGCCGATGGCTGCAGGCTCCGGCACCCCCAGCTTTGCTGCCCATGGGGCCAGCGCCGGCAGGATGGCCGGGTAAAGCGCCACGCCCGAGCGGCTTTGTTCACGGGCCAGTGCCACGCCTTTTTCGCCCGGTGTCCGGATGGCCGTGCCCGCTTGCGCCGGACGCGATGCCCGGCACGCATCGGTGACATGGCCCGTCTGCCGCGTGAAGGCATCCAGCCCGGAGAAGGCGCGCGGATCGATGATCTGCAAAAACACCGTGGCACCCCAGCCTTCTTTGGCATCTGCGCGTCCGTGGCCCGCCAGGCCGCCGGTGAGGGCTTCAACCAGCAGCGTGAGGCCGTAGCCCTTGTGGCCCGAGTCCATGCCGCCCAGCGGCAGGATGGTTCCTTTGGGTTCCCTGAACAGCACCGCCGGGTCGTCGCCCGGCACGCCGTGGCCGTCCATCACCCACGCGGCAGGCAGGCGGCCGCCTTCCTTGTGCAGGCGGTTGGTCAGGCCGTTGGTGGTCGCCGAGGTCGACACGTCCATCAGCACAGGAATGTCATTTGTGGGAATGCCCGCGGCAATCGGGTTAGGCGTGAACACGGCATCGAGCCCGCCGAAAGGCGCCACGCTGGCGGTGTTCGGGTCCGAGCAGGTCAGCAGCATCAGCAGGCCCTGGTCGGTGGCGCGCTGCAGGTAGGCGGCCAGGCAGGCAATGTGATGGCTGCGACGGATGACCACCGTACAGGTTCCCTGGGTGCGGGCGCGCTGCGTGGCGATCTCCATGGCGCGAAGGACCAGCCACGGCCCCGGCAGCCGCAGGCCATCCCAGGTGAGGGCGGCAGGGTGGTCGGCCACCACGCTGGGTTCGCCCTGCTTGCGCATCGCGCCGGATTCAAGCTCGGCAAGATAACCCGGCAACAGCGCCAGGCCATGGGTGGTGTGACCCATGAGGTCACCCTGCATCAGAATGTCGGCGACGGCCCCCGCCTTGTCTGCTTCCAGGCCGGCGGCGCCCAGCAATGCAGTGGCGTAGCCGTTCAGGTCGGTGTGTCTGTAGCGCACGGTGCGTCTCCGTTATTGCTATTTATTTGATAGCTGTTTGCGCCCGCCACATAAGGGCTGAAGCCTTGTTTTATTCATATTTCAGATGCAGACAGGGGTGCTGCGGGCAAAACTGATTCTAGGGACTCTCCAACCGGGCCGCGCAAGAAAAAGCCGGCACGGGGCCGGCTTTTACCTTTTACCAAAAGGCCATCAGTGCCCGGCAGCACCGGGCACTGATGCGCCTTAATTGACGCGGCGTTCGATAACGATTTCCTCGACTTCCACGCGGCGGTTGGGCGCCAGGCAATTGATTAGGTCTGTGCGTTTGCGGTCATTGCAGGTGACCACCGGGTTGCTTTCGCCCTTGCCGACAGCCGTCAGGCGATTGGCGGCAACGCCTTTGCTGGTCAGGTAGTTCCGTACTGCTTCGGCGCGTTGCTGTGACAGCTTCTGGTTGTAGGCGTCCGAACCCAGACGATCGGTGTAGCCGGTCACGGTGACATTGCCGTTGTACTGGCCGGCCCCGAGGACCTGTGCAATCTCGTCCAGTTTGGTCTGCGGCATGCGCAACTGGGCGCTGTCGAAGGCAAACAGTTCAGTGGCCGCCAGGGTCACACGCTCAAACCGTGCCGGCGCGGCGGCCGGAGGCGGCGGCGGGGGTGCCGCGACAGGTGCCGGTGCCGGCGGTGGCGTGTACTGCGCAACCTGGGTGCTTGCCGGCTTGTCGAAGTAGTAGCTCAGGCCGAAGTTGAGCGAATTGGTCGTGAGATGGTCTGCGCCGAAGGTGTTGTGGCGAACATAAGCGCGGCTGCGCCGCAGGTCGGCCTGCATGAACCACTGCTCGGACAGGCTCACCTGGAAACCGGCGCCCAGGTTCAGGTAAGGCGAGGTCGCACTGGCGGTGGGCAGTTTGTCGCGCTGCGCACCAATACCTGCGAGCAGGAAAGGCCGGAAGTTGCTGCGGTTGAACATGTACAGGGCATCTACACCCAGCGTGGCCTGCTCGTAACGGATGCCGTTCTGGGTTGACCGGCCCAGCATGCCGCCCCCCTGGAGATCCCACGAAGGGGACACCGCTTTGCCGATGCGCAGACCGAGCCCATTGAAGTTCTTGCCGCCGTTGAACCGGTCATCGGGATCCACCACGCTGATGCTGGGCATGATGTAGGCCGACGGGTTGTCAATGATCTGGGCCATCAGCAATGCCGGGCTCATGCAGGCAAGCGCGGCTGCGGCGGCAGAAATTGTTCTGATGTGGGTGAGTTTCATGGCGTGTCCTTCAAACAAAAGCCGATGCGTTAAAAAAATGAGAGCGGGCATCGCGGCCTGTTTGCGCCGTGATGGTCGAGCATCAGGCGGGGCAAATCCGCAACGTATCGGCGCGTGAGCCGTCACGCTGTGGGACAGTAGCTCCCCATGGCGACGACACACAAAAAAAAGCCCCGCATGAGCGAGGCGTGGCAGAAAGTGCGATGTGTGGGGGTGCATTGTCAATGCGTCGCCGGATCACGCACTTTCCCAAGCTGTTCGGTTGTCATGAAGGATCTTTGCTGCGCGTGCGGCTAACCGCGCTGAAAATCCCGATTCCCAGGATCACCAGCGCGCCGATGCCGATATAGACATGGGGAATGCCGGCTTCGAACGCACCCCAGACCAGGCCGGCCAGAAAAATCGCGAAGCCAACCATATAAAGTGCAAAAGACATGTCTTCCTCCAGAAGTGAAGGGGTCAGTATCGGCAACCATCTGCGGTGCCCCTATCGGGCGCAGGCCACTGCGCTTGTCGGAGAAAGCCGATGATCGGCAAAAAACGCATCCATCAGATAAAAGTTCTAAATATTCTTTAATGGTGAGGTATTTCGTTTTCTTTCATGTCATTTATCACAGAAGCACGCTATCAAATTGCCGTGTATCAGAAGATGACAACCTGTAACGAAAAGCATACGATGTTTGTGTTGACCGGGTGGTGTGCAGGCTTTGTCAACGACCTATAAGCCCAAGGAAATTGGCACCAGGGTTGGCATTCGTCATTCAACATCTATTTGCGCCATGTCATTTTTTCAAAACCTTTTTTCTTCTTCGCACAGCCAGAAAGAGAGCGATCCGGGAGAAACCGGGCCGGTCAAAATGAGCCTGGACGAACGCATGGCATTTCGCCGTGAGATGCTTTTCGACTCCGTCAAAACCACGATGGAGAGCCGGGGCATTCTGAGCGGAAGCTACAAGTTCAAGGTCGTGCGCGCCGACAAACGTGGCCACAGCTTCGTGGTGATGGTGGACCTGTCCACGGACTTCATGGACAGTGAGCAAGGTAGCCAGCGGGCACTGGCCGCGCTGGGCACCACCATCGGAAAAAACGCCCTGGCCCGTTATGGCCTGGGTGTGTCAGCGGTCTACTGGCGCGTCAACGAAGAACTCAGGGGCTTTGACCCCCAGCGTGTCGAGGCTACGGCAGGGCCGGACAGCGGCCCACTGTCACCCGAGGCGAAGCGGGCCGCGAATGTGCGCCGTTATGAACGCGCCACCGCGCAGGAACTGGCCGCCTTTGAGTCCGCCTGGCAAAACAGCAGCGAGATGACCATCGGTGACCGCACCTACTCGTCCGACCTTGCGCCGCTGACCGGCGCGGACGGCAAGGACAGCCGCTAGTCCGCTGGCTGGCGAACGCGCCTGCAGCGGCGCGGGCAGGATAATGACGGTCTGTTCACTGACCGGGTTGATCCAATGCCTTTTTTCTTCCTGCGTCTGCAGCCTCTGCTCCATACCTCCTCCTGCCCTGTAGCGAAAGCACTGGCGTGACCGAGCCGGTCCGCATCCACTGGACCGAAGGCGAACAAACCCGTTCTGCGCGCTGGCGTTCTGAAAGCGGCGCGGCTCCACCCCGGAAGGTGCAGGTGGCCGATGACACCCTGACGGCCGATGCCGCCTTCCGCCTGGCCAGCGAAGGCACGGCCATCCTGTGGCGCGGTGATTTCCAGAATGCGCGGCAACTGCTGCAAGCTCTGGCCAGGCGCACCGACAAACCCAAAAAGGAAAAAAAGTCCAGGCCCGATGCGGCTCCCGTCTCGCCGCTGGACGCCTTCAACCTGCATCGCCAGGCCCAATCCCAGCGTGCACGCACGCTGGCCATGCTGGTGCTGGAGTTTGACGGCAGCCACCACATCGCCCTGCGGCGGGCGCCGGATGTCTCGCAGGCCTGCACCGAGGCTTACGGCCCGGGCGATGCAGCGCAGGGCGCCTACGTCACGTCGCTGCGTGAACTGCTGGGCCTGATCAGCGCGCACGAATGGCGCAAGAAGGGGGTGGAGATCGCCGCCCTGAGCGGTGAGCGCATCCACCCGCACTACGGCGTGTTTGCCCCGGTGCGCGGCGAATACCTGGCCCTGGCGGCCGACACGCCGCTGCCGCCGGCCCTGGCTTCCGCCAGCCTGGCCTTTGACATCGGCACCGGCACGGGTGTGCTCGCGGCCATCCTCGCGCGCCGGGGTGTGCAGCAGGTGGTGGCGACGGACCAGGACCCGCGTGCACTGGCTTGTGCGCGCGAGAACCTGGTGCGTCTCGGGTTGGCCGGGCGCGTCGAGCTGCAACAGGTGGACCTGTTTCCGCCGGGGCGCGCGACGCTGGTGGTCTGCAACCCGCCCTGGGTGCCGGCGCGGCCCAGTTCACCGATCGAGTATGCGGTGTATGACCCGGACAGCCGCATGCTGCGCGGCTTCCTGCAAGGGCTGGCTGCGCACCTGGTGCCCGGCGGTGAAGGCTGGCTCATCCTGTCGGACCTGGCCGAACACCTGGGCCTGCGGCCACGCAGCGAGCTGATGGCCTGGATAGACGCTGCCGGCCTGCAGGTGCTGTCCCGCGTGGATACCCGGCCGCAGCATCCCAAGGCCGGTGATGCAGCCGATGCGCTGCACGCCGCGCGCGCGGCTGAAGTCACTTCGCTCTGGCGCCTGGCCGCCCATGCGGCGCCCTGAATATGCTATAAAAAGAATAGCTGCTTGCGCCCGTCCAATAAGGGTTGGAAGCCATTTTTGTTAAACGCTGTTTCACGAAGGAAAATCCCATGCCTTATGAACTGCATTACTGGCCGACCATCCAGGGCCGCGGGGAATTCGTTCGCCTGGCGCTGGAGGCGGCCGGTGCCAGCTACCTTGACGTGGCGCGCTGCCCCGAAAGCAAAGAGCAGGGCGCGGGGTCGATGATGCATTACCTCGAGAGCCCGCAGGTGCAGCACCCGCCGTTCGCACCGCCCTTCCTGGTTGATGGCAAGCTCATCGTCGGCCAGACCGCGGCGATCCTGCTCTACCTCGGGCCGCGCCTGGGTCTGGTCGGCAAAAGCGAGGCGAAGCGTTTGTGGACGCACCAGCTACAGCTGACCATTGCCGATGCCGTGGCGGAGGTGCATGAGACTCACCACCCGATTGCCACCGGCCTGTATTACGAAGACCAGAAGAAGGAGGCCGCCAAGCGGGCGAAGGCCTTCCGCGAGCAGCGCATTCCCAAATTCCTCGCCTGGTTCGAAAACGTGCTCGCGCGCAACCCTTCAGGGCCGGCTCACCTGGTGGGCGCGCGCCTGAGCTACGCCGACCTGTCGCTGTTCCAGCTGGTCGAGGGCCTGCTGTATGCGTTCCCCAAGGCAGCGCGGCGCACCCTCAAGCGGGCGCCGCATGTCACCGGCCTGCACGCCCGTGTGGCGCAGCACCGGCGCGTGGCGGCCTACCTCGCGAGCGAGCGGCGCATTCCCTTCAACGAAGACGGCATTTTCCGGCGTTACCCCGAGCTGGACGCCTGAGGCCGCGCACGGCGTCTTCTCCTACAGTCCGGTCTGTCCTCGCCTGACCACAGGCACTCGGGCACCGCACGACGATGAAATCCTGAACCGAAAAAACTGCGCTTTTGCAGCGAGATGCCTGGTACCAGCCGGGTGTCGATTTGGTCCTCATTCATTCCATCATCATTGAAGGAGCAACACCATGGCACTCGACGACTACGACAAGGATCAGCAACAACACCAGAACCTCGACCCCATCACTGA
>NZ_JBAQYR010000065.1:0-43335 GCF_049790275.1 Polaromonas sp. | reverse complement strand
CAGATCGACGAGGCGCACGCTGCCAGCCGGCGCCCGCCCCACATTCCCGCCGAGCTGGCGCGTTTCAATGCGCCGCTGGGCGACATCGTGCGCGATTTCCAGGCCGAACGCGAAGCGCGCAAAACCCTGCGCGAGCAGACCACGCCCGCGGCCATGCCGGCAGCCGGCGGCGGGCAACCCTTCAGCCGGGAGATGGCGCAAAGCGCCGCGGCCTGGCGGTTGATGGCCTGCAGCGACCCGGCCATTGAGAACCCGCTGCTGGCCCGCATGACCGAGTTCTGGTTCAACCACCTCAATGTGTTTGCCGGCAAGGGCGTGGTGCGGCCATTTGTCGGCCACTATGTCGTCAACGTGATCCGGCCCAACGCCCTGGGCCGTTTTGAAGACCTGCTGCTGGCCAGCGCGCAGCATCCGGCCATGCTGCTCTACCTCGACCAGGCACAGAGCAACAGCCGGGGCCTCAATGAAAACTACGCACGCGAGCTCATGGAGCTGCACACGCTGGGTGTGAATGGCGGCTACACGCAGAACGACGTGCGCGAACTGGCCCGCATTCTCACCGGCTGGACCGTGAACCTGCGGGGTGGCGAAGGCTTCCGTTTTGCCGAACGCCTGCATGACCGCGGGGACAAGACCCTGCTGGGCCGCAGCTACGCTGACCGGGGCATGGCCGAAGGCGAGGAAGCCATACGCTTTCTGGCGCGCCATCCGGCCACGGCGCGAAGGATAGCGACGCGCCTGGCGGGGTTTTTTGTAGCCGACAAGCCGACTCCGGCATTGGTGGACAGGCTCAGCAAGACCTTCCTGGCCACGCAGGGCGATATTCGCGCGGTCATGCGCACGCTGGTGGCTGCGCCCGAGTTCTGGGCCGCGGACCAGCAGCTTTTCAAGACCCCGCTGGACTACGCCTGCTCGGCGCTGACGGTGGCGGGTGGCGCGAAGGAGCGGCGCGACATCGTGCAGACCCTGGGTTTTCTGACACAGGCCGGCCAGCCCATGCACGGCTGGCAGACACCCGACGGCTACAAGACCGATGCCGCGACCTGGCTGGCCCCCGAGGCCCTGACCCGGCGCGCCGACTACGCCATGGGCCTGGCGCGGCACATGCCCGAGCCCGCTTACCTGAATGTCTTCCTGAGCCCTGCCACACGCGAGCGCATCGCCCGCGAGGCAGCGCCCCTGCATACCGGCCTGATGCTGGCCAGTCCCGACTTCATGCGCAAGTAAAAAGTAAGAACCAAGCCCGACCCGAGGAGATCTTTCATGCCTTCCAACCCGCCTTCGGAACCGGACCACTTGCGCCGCCGCAGCCTGCTCGGCCTGGGCGTGCTGTCGGCCTTGCCCTTGAGCACCGGCGTCTGGGCACAGCCCCTGCCCGGCGGCACAGCTGCGCTCGACGGTGGGCGCCTGGTGGTGGTGTTCCTGCGCGGTGCTTATGACGGCCTGTCAGCGCTGGTGCCGTATGCCGACCGCGACTACCACGCGCTGCGGCCCAACATTGCCATTGCCGCGCCTGATGGCGGCACACAAACCGCCCTGCGTCTGGACAACACTTTTGCGCTGCATCCGGCGCTGGGCCCCTTGCTGCCGCTGTGGCAGCAGGGCGTGTTCGGTTTTGTGCCCGCCGCCGGCCTGCCGGCGCCGAACCGCTCGCACTTTGACGCGCAGTACCAGATGGAAATTGCGCAGCCCGGCAAAACCAGCAGCGCCCCGGGCTGGCTCAACCAGGTGGCCAGCTTGCGCACGGGGCCTGCGGCGGCGCTGGGTGTGGGCGAAGCCAACCCCGCCATCCTCAGCGGGCCGGCCGCCGTCAAGCTGATTCCGCGCGGACAGGCTGCCGCGCGTACCGGCGTGCTGGCCAACGACAAAATGCGCCAGGCGCTGCTGGACCTGTACGCCGGCGACGACAACATCAGCCAGGCCTTTCGCCAGGGCGCGGGCAGCCGCCTGCAGAGCGCGCAGGAACTCAGCGCCGAAAAAGCCGCAGCGGACGGCCGGCGCAACGCCCTGGCCGCCGAAGGCCCCCGCATGATGGACCGCCAGCTGGACCGGGACGGTACGCCCGCCAGCACCCAGGCCCAGACAGCGCAAATGCTCGCCGCCAGCAATGGCGCACCCGACCCGGTGGGCCTGCAGCTCGATGCGCAGCACCTGGGGACCCTGATGCGCAATGACCGCAGCCTGCGCCTGGGCTTCCTGTCGGCCGGCGGCTGGGACACCCATGCCAACCAGGGCGCGGCCACCGGCCAGCTGGCCAACAACCTGGGCAACCTGGCGCGCGGCATCCTGCAGCTGCGCCAGGATTTCTCCGGGGCCGGCGACGTGATCGTGGTGCTGAGCGAGTTCGGCCGCACCAGCGCGGAAAACGGCACACGCGGCACCGACCACGGTTTTGGCAACGCGATGTGGCTCATCGGCAACCGCGTGAACGGCGGCCGCTGGCATGGCCAGTGGACGGGCCTGGCGCGCGGCAACCTCAACGAGGGCCGCGACCTGCCGGCCCACCACGACTACCGCGCTGTGCTGGCCCAGGTGCTGCGCAGCACCTTTGCGATAGGCGATACGCAGCTGGCCAGCGTCCTGCCGGGTGCCGGCTGGGATCGCCGGCTCGACGGATTGATGGCCAAAGCCTGAGCGCTTGGAGCGCGAGGCGTTGCACGGGCAGGCAAAGTGTCATGTGCCTGCGTTTTAATACCTGCCATGGCCTTTCCCCTTCCCACCTTGGACCCCGACTATCTGCGCATCCTGCGTGCCGCTGCCATGCAGCCGCCGATGCGCCCGCGCGTGCCGCTCTGGGCGGGCGAGGCGGTGATCGGCTCGGTAGAGCCCGAATTTTTGAGTCAAATCGTGCTTCCACCCTTGTTGGACGGGCGCGAGCAGCTATTAAAAGAGGAGCGTTCTGGTGTTGTCGGCTGGCATCTGCAGGGCGAGGTGACCGCCGGACTGAACCGTTTGGCCGCCGTGCTTCATGCCATGGGGCTGGCGGGTGCCTGGCGCGACGAACAACTGGCTGTTCCCGATGCGCAGGGGCAGGTGGTGGGCACAGTGGAACGCGCAGCGGTGCGGCCGCTGGGCATCGCCACCCGGGCCGTTCACCTGGTGGGGCAGGCAACGGACGGGCGCTTCTGGGTGCAGCAGCGGGCCTTCGACAAACCCAACGACCCGGGCCTGTGGGACACGCTGGTGGGCGGCATGGTCGCCGGCACGGACACCGTGGCGACGGCGCTGGTGCGCGAAACCTGGGAGGAGGCCGGCCTGCATGTCGCCGACCTGCAGGCCGTGCGCCACGGGGGACAACTGCGCACCTGCCGGCCTGCGCGGGATGGCGGCGGTGCGGGTTACGTGGTCGAAGACATGGACTGGTACCGTTGCACCGTACCGGACGGCGTCACCCCGGTGAACCAGGATGGCGAGGTCGCGTGTTTTGCGCTGATGGACGCCCACGAGTTGCTGCAGAAGATGCAGAACCAGGAATTCACCCTCGAGGCCGCCCTGATCCAGGCCGCGCTGCTGGCATAAGCACTTCATCAGCGAGGGGACTTCTCCCTTTCAAGCAGGGGCCGCGGGTCCGGCTTTGCCGGCCCGCAGGCGCAGCGGCCCCCTCGGGGGGCAGGGAGTTACACGCAGTGAACGACCGTGGGGGCTAACTCTTGCCGATCTCCGGCCAGCGGTGGTGCAGGTACAACCAGGCCAGCAGGCCGATGCCCATCATCAACAGCGACGTTGCCGCCAGCGCCACCGTGGAGTGCATGATCAGCGGCGCGATCACGCCGGCCACGATGCCGTTGGCGGTCGAGCCGATGAAGGCCTGCAATGACGACGCCATGCCGCGCCGTTCGGGGTAGAGGTCCAGCACCAGCAGGGTCACCACTGGAACCATCAAGGCCCAGCCGAAGGCAAACACCGCAATCGGAAACAGCGCCCAGGAGACATGGGCCTTGAACAGCAGGTTGGCCGCCAGGTTGAGCACCGCAATCACCAGCATGATCACAAAGCCGTGGCGGATCTGCTGCTTGGGTGCAATCTTGCCGGCCAGGCGGCCGCTGAGCCAGGCGCCGGCCATGATGCCGGCAATCGTCAGCACGAAGAACCAGAAAAACTCCGTCGGCGCCAGACCCAGGTGCGAACCCAGGAATTCAGGCGCCGACAGCACATACAGGAACATGCCGTTGAAGGGCACGCCGCTGGCCAGCGCCAGCAGGAAAAAACGCGCGCTCGAACCGAGCTGCCAGTAGCCGCGCATCAGGTGTTTCACATTGAAGGGCTGGCGTTGCGTGATGTGCAGCGTCTCGGGCAGCAGCTTGTAATTGGCGCTCCACAGCAGCACGCCGATGCCGGTGAGGAACCAGAAAATCGCGTGCCAGTTCAGGTGCACAAACAGCCAGCCGCCGATGATGGGCGCAATCGCCGGGGCCACGCCGAAATAAATCGTCACCTGGCTCATCACCTTCTGCGCCTGGGCCGGCGGGAACATGTCGCGGATGACGGCGCGCGAGACCACGATGCCGGCACCGGTGGACAGGCCCTGCAACGCCCGGAAAAACACCAGCTGGCCTATGCTTTGCGACAGGGCGCAGCCGGCCGATGCGACGGTGAACATGGCAATGCCCCAAAGCACCACGGGCCGGCGGCCGAAGCTGTCGGACAGGGCACCGTGAAACAGGTTCATGAAGGCAAAGCCGAACAGGTAGGCCGACAGCGTCTGCTGCATCTCGACAGGCGTGGCACCCAGGGAGCGCGCAATCCCGGAGAACGCCGGAATGTAGGTGTCGATGGAAAACGGACCCAGCATGCCCAGCAGGGCCAGCAGCACCGCCAGTGCCCAGCGCGGTGCGCGCCACAGCTGGCCGGCGTCGGGATTCATCCGTGCATGCGCCGCCGGTCAGCGGGACACTGAATCACTGAAAGCACTGTGGCGCAGGCGGTTGGGCACCAGGGCGCCGGCGGAGTCGAGGATGGGGTAGGCGATGGAGCAGATGTGCGAGTTGATGCGCTTGAGGTCGCTGATCAGGTCGATGTGCAGCGAACTGGTTTCAATGCTCTGCATGGTGTTGTCGGACAGCCGGCCCAGGTGGGTGTTGGCGTAGGCGCGCTCGAGGTCGCGAAAGCGAGCCTTTTCCTCCAGCAGTTTTTTGGCGTCGCGCACATTGCCGTTGAGGAAAACGCTCATGCCCAGGCGCAGGTTGTCGAGCAGCCGCTGGTGCAGCTCGCAGATCTCGGCCATGCCGGCTTCCGAGAAATTGCGGCCGGGCTTGATCTTCTTGTCTTCGATGTCGATCAGCACGCGTTCGATGATGTCGCCGATCTGCTCCATGTTGATGGTGAAGCTGATGATGTCGGTCCAGCGCCGGCTTTCTTCCTCGCCCAGCGCCTCGCGCGAGATCTTGGTCAGGTAGTACTTGATGGCCGAATACAGCTCGTCCACGGTGTCGTCCATCTTGCGCAGGTCTTCGGCCAGCCGCAGATCGTTGCGGCGCATGACTTCCAGCACACCGATCAGCATGCTCTCGACCACATCGGCCTGGTGCAGGGCTTCGCGGGCAGCGCAGGAGATGGCCAGCGAGGGGGTGGACAGCGCGGTCGGATCCAGGTGGTGCGGCCGTCCGCCGGCACCGCCCTTGACGGGTCGCGGCAGGAATTTTTCCACCCAGCGTGCCACCACCTGCGTCCAGCCGATAAAAGCGATGCCCACGGCCAAGTTGAACATCAGGTGAAACAGCACCACCATGGTGGCCGTGTCACCGAGGTAGGGCGGCACATGGCGCAGCCACAGGCCGGCAAAAGGCGCAGCAGCAGCCACGCCAAGCAGCTTGAAGACCAGGTTGCCCATCGGCACCTGCCGTACTTCAATGGCTGAGCGCGCGGTGGTCAGTACTGCCAGCAGGCCGCTGCCCAGGTTGGCGCCCAGCACCAGCCCCAGCGCCACGTCCGGCGGAATCACGCTGGAGGCCGCCAGGGTGGCGGTCAGCAGCACGATGGCCAGGCTGGAGTAGGACACCACGGACAACACGGCGCCGACGGTGATTTCGAGCAGCAGGTCGCTGCTCAAGGTGCCCAGCAAAGCCTTGACAGCCGCGTTGGAGGTCAGCACCGTGGTGGAGTCGGTGACCAGGCGCAGTGCCAGCAGCATCAGCCCCAGTCCGATCAGGACGCGGCCGAAGCGCCCGACATTGGTGGACTGGCGCGAGATGAACAGCACCACACCGGTGAAAATGAACAGCGGCGACAGCCAGGACAGGTCAAAGGAAAAAACCACCGCCATCAGGCTGGTGCCGATGTCGGCGCCCAGCATCACCGCCAGCGCCAGCGGCAACGCGATCAGCCCCTGGCCGACAAAGGAAGAAACAATCAGCGAAGTGGCCGTGCTGGACTGCACCAGCGCGGTCACCCCCAGGCCCGACAGCGCGGCATTGAAGCGGTTGCTGATGCTGCGCGACAGCACGTGGCGCAGATTGGCCCCGAACACGCGCAGGATGCCGGTTCGAACCAGGTGGGTGCCCCAGACCAGCAGCGCTATGGCTGCCAGTAAATTCAACAAATGCTTCATAAAGTCAGAGGGCCACTATAGCCTGACTGTGGGCCACCTCAAAAAAAAGAGAGCAGCGCAGTGAGCAAGCGTTGGGGCTCTTCAGACCAGCCGGGGCCGCGGATCTGGCTTTGCCAGTCCGCAGGCGCAGCGCCCCCGAGGGGCTGAAGCCTGCGGCTCCAAAGCTGCTTGAGCAGCTTTGGACAGGCGACAGAAGCGAAGCCTCTGGCGAGCGGCGGCCTGCAAGGCCTCGCGTATTACACGAAGTGAAAAGCGTGGGGGCTAAGATTTCCTTACTCGCAGCAGCTCGTCCAGGATGAGGCAGACCGCACCTATGGTGATGGCGCTGTCGGCTACGTTGAAGGCCGGGAAATGCCAGCCGCCGTAATGGAAGTCCAGAAAGTCCACCACATAGCCATGCAGCAGGCGGTCGATCACATTGCCGACTGCGCCGCCCAGGATGCAGGCCAACGCAAAGGAGAACAGCTTTTGCCCGGCATGGGACTTGAGCATCCACAGGATGAACAGCGCCGCGGCCACACCAATGGCGGTGAAGAGCCAGCGCTGCCAGCCCGCGGCGGAAGCCAGGAAGGAAAAAGCGGCACCGGTGTTGTGCGCCCGCACTATGTTGAAAAAACTCGTCACGTAGGTGGCGTCACCCAGGCGGTAAGAGCCCAGGATCAGCACCTTGGTGAGCTGGTCGGCAATCAGGAGGATCAGCGCCAGGCCCAGCCAGGGCAACAGGCTGGGGGAGGTGGTTCCGAAGGTGGTTTTGGCCATCAGGCGTACTTTCTGGCTTCGCCTGCGCCAAACAGGTTGCTGGTGCAGCGGCCGCAGATCGTGGGGTGCGCAGCGTCGTGGCCGACGTCCTCGCGGTAATGCCAGCAGCGTTCGCATTTGACGGAAGAACTGGCCTGAACCCCTATGGATTGTGCACTTCCAGCTACTAAATCGATAGCGGATGTGATGAAGACGAATTTCAGGTCGTCTCCCAGGCTGGCCAGCAGTGCATGGTCGTTGGCGGGCACTTCCAGCCTGACATGGGCCTGCAGGGACGAGCCGACCTTTCCTTCGGCACGCAGGGCTTCGATGTCCTTGTTGACCGCGTCACGCAACTCGCGGATACGGCCCCACTTGGCCAGCAGCGCCTCATCGGGCGCGCCCAGGTCTGCATAGGTTTCCATGAAGATGGATTCCGAACTGCCGGCCACCTTCCAGGCTTCCTCGGCCGTGAAGCTCAGGAAAGGCGCCATCCAGCGCAGCATGGCATGCGTGATCTGGTGCAGCGCGGTTTGTGCGCTGCGCCTGGCCAGCGACTTGGGCGCCGTGGTGTAGAGCCGGTCTTTCAGGATGTCGAGGTAGAAGGAGCCCAGGTCTTCGCTGCAATAGATCTGCAGCTTCGAGACCACCGGGTGGAATTCATAGACCTCGTAATGCGCCAGGATGTCGGCCTGCAGCTGCGCCGCCCGGCTCAGCGCGTAACGGTCGATCTCCAGCATCTGCTCCAGCGGCACGGTGTCTTTGGCCGGGTCGAAGTCGCTGATGTTGGCCAGCAGAAACTTCAGCGTGTTGCGCACGCGACGGTAGGTGTCCACCACGCGCGCGAGGATCTTGTCGTCGCCGGCGATGTCGCCCGAGTAATCACTGGCGGCCACCCACAGGCGGATGATCTCGGCGCCCAGCTTCTTGCTGGTCTCCTGCGGATCGACGCCGTTGCCCTGCGACTTGCTCATCTTGCGGCCCTGGCTGTCCACCGTGAAGCCGTGGGTCAGCAGGCCTTTGTAGGGGGCATGGTCGTACATGGCACAGGCGGTCAGCAGCGAGCTGTGGAACCAGCCGCGGTGCTGGTCGTGGCCCTCGAGGTACAGGTCGGCCGGCCAGGTGGACTGCGCCGCATGGCTTTTCTGCAGCACGGTGTAGTGCGTGGTGCCGGAGTCGAACCAGACGTCCAGGATGTCGTTGCTCTTGGTATAGAACTCGGCGTCCGCGCCGATCAGCGACTCGGCTGTGGCCTTGCTCCAGGCCTCGATGCCGCCTTGTGCCACCATCCCGGCGGCCGTGTCCAGCAGTTCCATGGTGCGCGGGTGCAGCTCGCCGGTGGCGGTGTGGATGAAAAACGGCAGCGGCACGCCCCAGTTGCGCTGGCGCGAGATGCACCAGTCAGGCCGGCCGGCGATCATGTCGCGCAATCGTACCTTGCCGTTTTCCGGGTAGAAACTGGTTTCCTCGATGGCCTTGAGCGCGAGCTGGCGCAGAGTCTGGGGCGCCTTGTCCTTCGTGAACACACCTTCGCCTTCGTCCATGCGGATGAACCACTGGGCCGCGGCGCGGTAGATCACCGGCGTCTTGTGGCGCCAGCAATGCGGGTAGCTGTGGGTGATGGTCTCGGTGGCAAACAGGCGGCCGGCGTCGCGCAGCGCGTCGATGACCAGCGGTGCGGCTTTCCAGATGTTGAGCCCGCCGAACAGCGGCAGCTCGTCCACATAACGGCCGTGGGCCTGCACCGGGTTCAGGATGTCGTCCACGGCGATGCCGTTGGCGATGCAGGAGTTGAAGTCTTCCACGCCGTAAGCGGGCGAGGAGTGCACGATACCCGTGCCGTCGTCCGCGGTGGCGTAGTCGGCCAGGAACACCGGGCTGAAACGCCGGTAACCCTCGTTGACCTCATAAAACGGGTGCATGAAGTTGAGCCGCGCCAGGTTTTTGCCTTCGGTCGTGGCCAGCACCGTGCCCGTGAGCTGGTAACGCTCCAGGCACTTTTCCACCAGCGAAGCAGCCAGCAGCAGGATGCCGCGTTCGGTATCGACCAGCGCGTACTCCAGCTCGGGGTTCAGGTTGAGCGCCTGGTTGGCCGGGATGGTCCAGGCGGTGGTGGTCCAGATCACGGCATAGGCATCCTTGGCCAGGCTTTTCAGGCCGAAGGCTGCGGCGAGCTTGTCCGGCTCGGCGCACTTGAAGCCGACGTCCAGCGTCTGTGATTTCTTGTCGGCGTATTCGATCTCGAACTCGGCCAGCGAGGAGCCGCAGTCAAAACACCAGTACACCGGTTTCAGGCCGCGGTAGACAAAGCCGCGTTCCATGATGCGTTTGAGCGCGCGGATCTCGTCGGCCTCGTTGCCGGGGTTCATGGTCAGGTAGGGGTTGTCCCATTCGCCGAGCACGCCCAGGCGCTTGAAGTCTTCCTTTTGTAGCGCGATCTGCTCGGTCGCGTAGGCGCGGCTTTTGGCCTGCACCTCGTCGCGGCTGAGCTTGCGGCCAAATGTTTTCTCGATCTGGTTCTCGATCGGCAGGCCGTGGCAGTCCCAGCCCGGCACGTAGATGGCGTCCAGGCCCTTGAGCTGGCGCGCCTTGACGATCATGTCCTTCAGGATCTTGTTGACGGCGTGGCCCATGTGGATCTGGCCGTTAGCATAGGGCGGGCCGTCGTGCAGCACAAACTTCGGTTTGCCGGCACGCACGTCGCGCAGCTTTTTATAAATGCCTTTTTCATCCCACTCTTTCACCCAGCCCGGCTCGCGCTTGGGCAGGTCGCCGCGCATGGGGAAGGGTGTGTCGGGCAGGTTGAGGGTGCTGCGGTAGTCGGTTTTGGTGTCGGACATGGGATGCTTTTGTTGAGGCGGCCTGATCGGGCCAAGCCGCCGGAAATGCGGGACAGGAAAAAAGCTGTTCGCCCTGAAAGGGGCGGGGCCAGAGGCGACGAGATCGTCTAAATTCGGTCGCGTGTGGTCTGGCGGCTGGTTTCCGTGTGCATGGAGGCTGAAAACGACTTCGATGCCTCGGCAAAAAACGCCCGTGCATCGTCGCAGTCCCTGGTGATGCCCGCCTTGAGGCTTTCCAGACTGTCGTATTTCAGTTCGTCGTGCAGTTTGTGTAGCAGTTCCACGCGAATGATTTTACCGTATGCCTCCTCGGCACCCAGGGAGGCCGGCCAGGCCAGGCAATGGGTTTCCAGCAGCACCCGCCCGCCGTTGACGTCATCCGGGTCCAGCGAAGGCCGGATGCCCAGGTTGGCCACCCCCGGCAGGGGCTGGTCCGACAGGCCGAACACCTGCACCGCAAAAATGCCGCTGGCCGCCGGTTTCCAGTGGGAAAAGCGCAGGTTGAGCGTGCGAAACCCGAGTTCGCGCCCCAGCTTGCGGCCATGCACCACATGACCTGAAATGCTGTAAGGCCGGCCCAGCAGGCTGGCCACGCGGGTCATCTGGCCCTGCCCCAGGGCTTCACGCACCGCCGAGCTCGAGACGCGTGTGTTGCTCACTTCATAACTGTTCATGCGGGCCACATCGAACCCCAGGCGCTCCCCGGCCGCGTCCAGCATGGCGTAGTCGCCGGCGCGTTTGGCGCCAAAGCGGAAGTCGTCACCCACCAGCACGTAACGCACCCCCAGTCCTTTAACCAGCACGTCCTCGATGAACGCCTCTGCCGGCTGGGAAGCCAGCTGCGCATTGAAGGGCAGCACCACACACTGGTCGATGCCGCAGTTCGCCAGCTCCGTCAGCTTGTCGCGCAGCGTGGCAATACGCGCCGGCGCCAGCTCGGGTTTGCGCGCCACCGCGGCAAAGTAGTCGCGCGGATGCGGCTCGAAACTCATCACGCAGCTGGGAATGCCCCGGTGCTGCGCCTCGTTTTTCAGCAGCGCCAGCATGGCCTGGTGGCCGCGGTGCACGCCATCGAAATTGCCGATGGTCAGCGCGCACTGCGCCGCAAGCTGGGGGTGGTGGTAGCCGCGGAAAACCTTCATTGCGAAACCTTCATGCCGCCAATTATCGTTTTAATAGCGCCTCGAGTCGGTTCGATGGGGGCTGCAGGCCTGAAAAGGGCTGATGCCCCGGCTTTGTCATGAATTCGCTGTATATTGAGGTCTCAAGCAGTTTGAGTCCGGTTTCCATGCGTTTTTTTAAATGTTGGAGGTTCGTTTGAAGGTCTTGAAGCTCTCAGCCCAGGGGTTGCCACAGTCGTGGATCAGCCTCGAACAAGCCGTGTTGCACTATGCATCGGATGAAGTGCGCTGGGAGATGGGTGCGCAGGTGGCCGTGTTTCACGGCGGCCACAACGCCATCACTGGCAACCAGTCCATTATCACCATCAACAGCATCATCGGCACCAAGGGCGTGCCCAACATCAACCCCTTCAACCTCAAGCCGGGCCTGACCAACGGCAAGCTGTTTGCCCGTGACCGCAATGTCTGCGCCTACTGCGGCGACCATTTCCACGAAGAAGACCTGACCCGCGAACACATCATTCCATTTGCACAAAACGGCATTGATACCTGGATGAATGTGGTCACCGCCTGCCGTGCCTGCAACCACCGCAAGAGCAGCCGCACGCCCGAACAGGCGCACATGCCGTTGCTCTACACCCCGTATGTTCCCAGTCTCTGGGAAGACTTCATCCTGCGCAACCGCCGCATCCTGGCGGACCAGATGGAGTTTCTGATGGCGCATGTGCCCAGGACTTCGCGGCTGCTGGTTTGA
This sequence comes from Polaromonas sp., assembly GCF_049790275.1. Lineage (GTDB taxonomy): Bacteria > Pseudomonadota > Gammaproteobacteria > Burkholderiales > Burkholderiaceae_C > Polaromonas. The sequence goes on along the minus strand of NZ_JBAQYR010000065.1, from coordinate 31,335 downwards.
GTTTGGCAGTCCGGGCCTCCCAGCTCCTTCAGCACGTCTGACCGCTGCAAAAAAATAGAAATCAGTTGCAGCCATGTGAATGACCCATGCAGGTGCTAAGTGAATCGCTGGAACATCCCCGTATGGCTGGAAGAAGAAGTCCTTGCGCGAGATTCATCATGCGTCTATTGCAGAGTCGACTTTTCGCTTCCGGCTACATTGCGCGGGGCCAAGCCATCCTGGGAGCACATCGTCAATGACGCAAAGATCGTCACTCGCCAAAACATCGCCAGATGCTGCATGTCATGCAACGCAAGTAAGGGCGCAAAAGATTTGCGGGCTTGGCTTGCGTCAGACTATTGCAGACGCAAAGCCATAGGCGAATTTTCCGTTGCCCGGGTTGTGCGAGAAGCGCTGTCAACTTCTCCGTCCCACGCAGGCGCCTGATCCGCTCGGGTCCAATGCCAAATCACTCGCATCAACCTGGCCGAAACCCCTCTCTCGCTGTTGGCAGTCTTTTGAGCCTCTGAGCCGGCAAGCTCTTCAAAAACTCAGTAAGTCAGCTCCAACACCACCAGGTGCCCATCCGCCATCGGCCAGGTCCGGCCAGTGATCTTTTCGCCATTGAACTCGGCTGCAATCGGGCGACTGTCGTCCTGGCTCAGGTTGATTTTGGAACTGGACACGCCGGCACCGGCGGGCGGCACGCCCGGCAGGGCCTTGCCGTCGAATGACATCTTGTCGCGGGTCGCGTCGAAGTAGCCGCGTGGCCGCGTCAGCGTGGTACTGGATTTTGCGCTCTTGTCGGCCTCGGCGGGACGGTCTGCGCGCAGGTGGATGATGTTGCTGGAGCGCGGGAAGGGGCTGCGGTAGATGTGGGTGGTTGCATAACCCGGCGCACTGACGACAAATTCATATTGCATGCCAGGCTGTGCGGTGAACGGCCCCCAGAGGCCGTCGGCGCCCACCGTTCTGCTGTGCACGGCGTTGCCCAGACGTGCACCGGTGGCGGCGTCGGTGGCGTAGACCGCCAGTTGCGCGCCCGGTAGCGGCAGGTTGTTCGAATAGTTGCCCGAAGCCGGGTCGGTGGGCCGCAGGCCCAAGCCGGTGATCTTGCCGTTCAGCACCACCGGTGTTTCAGGCTGGATGGTGCGTGCCTGCGCGGACTTGCCGGTAATGAAGCGGTAGGTGGCTTCGAACGCTGCCGGCGAAAAAGAAGTCTCGCGGTGGTCAACCCGCGGCAACACGGTGTTGGTGGCGCCCTTGAGCGCCGGCCCTTCGAAAGTGACGTTGGTGGGTGTGCCTTTCGCGCCTATCCACACGCCGTCGGGTTGGGCAAATTTATCGTTGTTGTCCGAACGCAGCGTGAGCCACTTGACCGGGCCGCTCACCTCGTCGCCGGCGGCGTTTTTCGGGGCGTTGAGCCGGGTCAGGAAAGGACCGGTACCGGAAAACTCATTGGCTTCGCGGAAACCCTTGATGGCCCAGACGCCATGGTTGGGCGTGCCGCCCAGGATGGCATGGCTCACGCGCGCTGCGCCGTCACCGTTCTGGATGTAGTTGCGTATGGCGTTGCCGCCGCGCGAGTTGCCCATCAGCACCACCTGGCGGGCGCCGGTGGCCTGCAGCACTTTCTCGACTTCCGCCTTCAGGTAGGCCATGTGTTCCGCGGTTGAGGTGCGGCCCGGCTGGGCCTTGCCATCATCGTCGCGCGCCAGCGGGTAGGGCAGGTCGATGGCATGCAGGCGTTCGCGCGGCCAGCCGTTGGACTCGAAGCGCCACACCGTGCTTTGCCAGATGGAGGCGGAGTCGCCGTTGCCGTGCACAAACACGATAGGCGGGTGCTGCTCGGCTGTGGGTGTTGTGGCGCAACCGGCCAGAACCAGGCCGGTGGCGGCGAGCACAAGAAGAAGGCGGCGGTGCAACATCATGGTTTGTCTCCCAATGGTTCTAACAAGGGCTGGTGATTAATCGGCAGAGCTTAGTTCTCAAGACAAGCAGGGGCCGCGGATCTGGCTTTGCCAGTCCGCAGGCGCAGCGGCCCCCTCGGGGGGCAGCGCAGTACGCGAAGCGACAAGCGTGGGGGCCACATTCCTAGGCGAAGACGCCGGCGGTTTCCTGCATGCGGGACGAGACTTCACCCAGATGGTGCAGGGTGTCGCCAAAACTCATTTCCATCTGTGTCAGCCGCTTGAAGTAGTGGCTCACGATGTATTCGTCGGTCACGCCGATGCCGCCGTGCAGCTGCACAGCCTGCTGGCCGATGAACCGCATGGAGACACCGAGCTGGTACTTCGCGCGGGCCATGGCGGCGCGGCGTTCCGAGGCCGGGGCGTTGAGTTTGAGCGAGGCGTAATAACTCATGGAGCGGGCCAGCTCCAGCTGCATCTTCATGTCGGCCACGCGGTGCCGCAGCGCCTGGAAGCTGCTGATCACCACGCCGAACTGCTTGCGCGTGTTCATGTACTCGACGGTAATGGCCAGGGTTTTGTCCATCACGCCGACGGCTTCGGCGCAGGTGGCGGCGATGCCGATGTCTGTGGCATGCTCCAGCGCGGCCAGGCCGTCCAGGGTGATCAGGCTGGCGGGCGCATTGTTGAGCAGCACTTCGGCTGCGCGGCCGCCGTCCTGCGTGCCATAGCCGCGGGTAGTCACGCCGGCTGCCGTGCGCTCCACCAGGAACAGCGCGATCTTGCCCTGGACCTGCGCCGGCACAAGGAAGGCGTCGGCCATGTCGCCGGCGGGCACTATGCTTTTGGTAGCTGTCAGCGCCCAGCCTGTTTCGGCTTGGGCCGCTTTTGCCTCACAAATGTCGAGCCTGTAGCGGGCAGCCCGTTCCTGCGAAGCCAGCACCACCAAAGCTTCGCCGCCCGCAATTTTCGGCAGCCAGGCAGCTTGGACATCGGCCGGTGCATAGCCGGACAACACGGCGCCGGCAATCAGCGTCTGGGCCAGGGGCTCGAGCACGATGCCGCGGCCGAGTTCTTCCATGACGACCATGCCCTCCACCGGGCCCATGCCCATGCCGCCATCGTCCTCGGGGATGTACAGGCCGGCCAGGCCGAGTTCGGCCAGCTGGCTGTAGGCCTCGCGCGCGAAACCGCCCGCTTTGGCAATGCCGCGGCGGCGCTCGAAGTCATATCCCTTGTCGACCCACTTGCGCACTGCGTCGCGCAGCTGTTCCTGGTCGTCGGTGAAATCAAAATCCATGCTGATGCTCCAAATTTTTGAGGTTGCGCAGTGGGCTTTCAGCCCAGAACGAACTGCGAGACGATGTTGCGCTGCACTTCATTGGAGCCGCCGTAGATCGTGGTCTTGCGCAGGTTGAAGTAGGTCGAGGCCAGCGGCGCGTCGCCCGGCAGGCCGCCGGGGAAGTCGCCCTGCCAGCCGGCTTCCATGGCTTCCTCGATGAAGGGCAGGCTGAAGGGGCCGGCGGCCAGCATCATGAGTTCGCTGTAGCGCTGCTGGATCTCGCTGCCGCGGATTTTCAGCAGGCCGGCGATGTCCAGCGAGTTTTTGCCGGACTTTTCGGCGGAGAGCACGCGCAGCACCAGCATTTCCAGGGCCACCACATCCACTTCCATCTTGGCGATTTCGTCGCGAAAGCGCGCGTCTTCGTAAACACCTTCGACCTTGGCAATGCGCTTGAGGCGCTCGAGCTCGCGCTTGGCGCGGTTCACGTCGGCAATGTTGGTGCGCTCGTGGCTGAGCAGGTGTTTGGCGTAGGTCCAGCCCTTGTTTTCCTCACCAATCAGGTTCTCCGCAGGCACTTCGACGTTGTCGAACCAGACTTCGTTAACTTCAGCCTCGCCGTCCAGCAGCACGATGGGGCGCACGGTGACGCCGGGTGACTTCATGTTGATCAGCAAAAAGGAGATGCCGGTTTGCGGCTTGCCTTCGGTGCTGGTGCGCACCAGGCAGAAGATCCACTCGCCATACTGGCCCAGCGTGGTCCAGGTCTTCTGGCCGTTGACGATGTATTTGTCGCCCTTGCGTTCGGCCTTGCACTTCACCGACGCCAGGTCCGAGCCGGAACCCGGTTCGCTATAACCCTGGCTCCACCACACTTCGCCACTGGCAATGCCGGGCAGGAAGCGGTTTTGCTGCTCGGGGCTGCCGAAAGCCATGATCACCGGCGCCACCATCACCGGGCCGAAGGGCACGACACGCGGTGCGCCGGCCAGTGCGCATTCTTCTTCGAACAGATGTTTTTGCACGGCGTTCCAGCCCGGGCCGCCAAACTCCTTGGGCCAGCCGTGGCCCAGCCAGCCTTTTTTGCCGAGGATTTTGGCCCAGCGCTGCATGTCGTCGCGCGTCAAGCGCAGGGCGTTGTGGACCTTGTGCGAAATATCGGCAGGCAGGTTGGCACCTACCCAGGCGCGTATGTCTTCGCGGAATTTCTGTTCTTCAGGGGTGAAAGCTAAATCCATGAGCTGCGTGTCTCCATCGGTGTTCTGTTGCCGCGCCATTTTTAGCACGGTCGTTCGCAATTTTATGTCCCAGTTGGGACAAATAGCGAGCGATTCCGCCTTGCAGAATTGGGCACATTCAGCCGGGTTGGCCCGCCCGGGATAATCAGCGCATCTTGCCGTCTTACCGCACCATCATCAGCGCCCTCAGTGTTGGCCAGATTCTTGTCTGGGCCGTCATGTATTACGGCTTCTCCTCCTTCGTGCTGCCCATGCAGCGCGACATGGGCTGGAGCCAGCCGGACGTCATGGGCGCCTTCACGCTGGGCCTGATGGTCTGGGGCCTGGCAACTTATGCAGTGGGGGCTGCGATTGACCGCGGGCGCGGGCGAGCGGTGCTCAGCGGCGGCGCGTTGCTCGGTGCGGCGGGTTGTACGCTCTGGTCGCAGGCACATAGCCTGCCGGTGTTCTATGCGGCCTGGGCGATTCTGGGGCTGGCCATGGCGATGACGCTGTATGAGCCGGCCTTCATGGAAGTCACCAAGCGTTTCCCGGAGCGTTACCGGCAGGGCATCACCACCATCACGCTGGTCGGCGGCTTTGCCAGCACGCTGTCGTTCCCGGCGGTGGCCTGGCTGCAGGGCCGCCTCGGCTGGCGGCCTGCACTGCTGGTGATGGCGCTGGCCTTGCTGCTGGTGGCGCCTCTGCATGCGTGGGTGCTGCGCGGTGCCTGGAAGCGCCCGCTGATGCCCGGCGCCGCACCGGTGAAAGCGGCGCAGGACCAGGCGACGCTGCGCCAGGCCATGCAGGGCCGCACCTTCTGGCTGCTGACTGCTACCTTCACCCTCTACACCTTTGCGCTGTCCACCGTGTGGGCCCACCTGATGCCGGCGTTCGAATCGCGCGGGCTCACGCAGGCCGAGGCGGTGGCCGTGATGGTCTGGTTTGGCCCGGCGCAGGTGGCGGGACGTTTTGCCTTTTTGTGGCTGGGCCGCTCGCTAAACCACCGCGCGCTGGGCTTGGCCGTGCTGGCCCTGTTTCCCCTGGCGTTGGTGCTGTTTGCGCTGGGCCGCCAGCCCGTGGTGCTGGTGGTGTTTGCCGTGCTGTTTGGCGTGGCCAACGGCCTGATCACCATCGTGCGCAGCAACATCGTGCCCGACTTCTATGGCCGTGAACACGTGGGCCGCATCAGCGGTGCCATGTCCGGCATTGCGCTGTGCACCCGCGCCGCCGCGCCTTTCCTGACCGCCTGGGCCCTGCTGGGATTGGGCGGCTACACCGGCCTGCTGTGGCTGCTGGTGGGCATGGGTGCGGCATCCCTGTTGCTGTTTGCGCTGGCCAAGCAGCCCCGGCAACCGTGATCGCGATAATCCAGAACACTTATGTCCAGCAAGACCAAAAACATCGTGATCCTGATCTCCGGCAGCGGCTCCAACATGGCCGCCATCGTCCGGGCAGCGCAGCAGCAGGATTGGCAGCAGAAGTTCGGCGCCGGCATTGCGGCGGTGATCAGCAACCGGGCAGACGCCGGCGGCCTGCAGCTGGCGCAGTCGATGGGTGTGACCACGCAGGTCCTGAGCCACCAGGCTTTTGGCTCGCGCGAAGCTTTCGACGCTGCGCTGATGGAACTGATCGATGGCTACCAGCCTGCGCTGGTGGTGCTGGCCGGTTTCATGCGCATCCTCACGCCCGGTTTTGTCAATCACTACGCCGGGCGCTTGATCAATATTCACCCGTCACTGCTGCCGGCTTTCACCGGGCTGAACACGCACCAGCGCGCAATCGACGCGGGCTGCCTGGAGGCCGGTTGCACCGTGCACCAGGTCACCGCCGAGCTCGACCACGGGCCCATCCTGGCGCAGGCGTCGGTGCCCGTGTTGCCGGGTGACACCGCTGAAACCCTGTCTGCACGCGTGCTGGTGCAGGAGCATCTTCTGTATCCGCAAGCGGTGAAGGCCTGGCTGCAGAGCCAGCCCTGAACCACTGGTTAAGCCTGTGCCAGCTGGTGCAGCGCTGCCGTCACGATGCTTTGCGCATCGACCCCGAAAAATCTTCGCAGTGCCGCGCGTGTGTCGCTGCGGCCGAAGCCGTCGGTGCCCAGGGTCAGGTAGCTGCGACCGGCTGGCAGGAAGGCGCGAATGCTCTCGGGCACGGCGCGCACATAGTCGGTGGCGGCGATGATGGGGCCCTGGCTGTCCTGCAGCTGCTGCGCGACAAAGGGTGCGTCCGCTGCTTCGCCGCGCAGCGCCTGCTGCTGACAAGCCGCGCCGTCGCGTGCAAGTTCGCTCCAGCTGGTCACGCTGTAAACCGTGGCTTCGATGCCTTGCTCCGCCAGCTGCTGCGCGGCCTTGATGACCTCAGTCAGAATCGCGCCGGAACCCAGAAGCGTGATTCTTTCAGATGTTTTAGGGCTATGGCCCTTATCTGGCGGGCGCGAATAGCTACCGAATTTATAGCAACCCTGAACGATGCCAGCTTCCGATCCCGGCCGCAGATCGGGCTGGGCATAGTTCTCATTCATCAGCGTGACGTAATAAAACACGTCCTGCTGCTCCACCATCATTTCCTGCATGCCGCGATCAAGGATGACGGCCAGCTCGCTGGCAAAGGCGGGGTCATACGCCTTGCAGTTGGGAATGGTCGCAGCCACCAGGTGGCTGGTGCCGTCCTGGTGCTGCAGGCCCTCGCCGCCCAGAGTGGTGCGGCCCGAGGTGGCGCCCAGCAGGAAGCCGCGGGCACGCTGGTCGGCCGCGGCCCAGATCTGGTCGCCCACGCGCTGGAAGCCGAACATGGAGTAGTAGATATAGAAGGGCAACATCGCCAGCCCATGCACGCTGTAGCTGGTGGCGGCGGCCGTCCAGCTGGCCAGTGCGCCGGCTTCGCTGATGCCTTCCTCCAGGATCTGCCCGTCGAGCGCCTCGCGGTAGCTCAGCACCGAGCCGATGTCTTCGGGCGCGTATTTCTGGCCCACGCTCGAGTAAATGCCGACCTGCTTGAACAGGTTGGCCATGCCGAAGGTGCGGGCCTCGTCCGCCACGATGGGTACGATGCGCGGGCCGAGCGCCGCGTCTTTCAGTAAACCGCCCAGCATGCGCACAAAGGCCATGGTGGTGCTCATCTCCTTGCCATCGGCGAGCAGCGCAAAGTTGGCGTAGGCCGGCAAGGCCGGTACCTCAATGACCTGTGCGGTGGTGTCGCGCCTGGGCAAATAACCACCGAGTGCGGCGCGCCTGGCGTGCAGGTACTGCATCTCGGGGCTGTCGGCAGCAGGTTTGTAAAACGCCAGTTGCCTGGCCTGTTCGTCACTGAGCGGCAGGTTGAAGCGGTTGCGGAATTCGAGCAGGTCGCTTTCGTCAAACTTCTTCTGCGAATGTGTGGTCATCTTGCCCTGGCCGGCGCTGCCCATGCCGTAGCCCTTTTTGGTGTGCGCCAGGATCACCGTGGGCTGCCCCTTGTGATTAGCCGCAGCCGCATACGCCGCGTGGATTTTCACGAGGTCGTGGCCGCCGCGCTTGAGCCGGTCGATCTGCTCGTCTGTCATGCCCTGCGCCAGCCGCGCAAGCTCCTCGTTCTGGCCGAAGAAGTTGTCGCGGTTGAAGCGGCCGTCCTTGGCTGCAAAGGTCTGCATCTGGCCGTCCACCGTGTGGGCAAAGGCCTGTGTCAGCGCACCGGTAATGTCGCGTGCGAAGAGACCGTCCCAATCGCTGCCCCAGACCAGTTTGATGACGTTCCAACCGGCCCCGGCAAACAGTTTTTCGAGCTCGTCGATGATGCGGCCGTTGCCACGCACCGGGCCGTCGAGCCGCTGCAGGTTGCAGTTGACGACCCAGACCAGGTTGTCCAGGCCTTCGCGCGCGGCCAGCGTCAGCGCGCTCATGGACTCGGGCTCGTCCATTTCGCCGTCGCCGAACACGCCCCACACTTTTCGTCCGGCGCAGTCGAGCAGGCGCCGGTGGGTGAGGTAACGCATGAAACGCGCGTGGTAGATCGAACTGATCGGGCCTATGCCCATGGAGCCGGTCGGGAACTGCCAGAAGTCCGGCATCAGGTAAGGGTGCGGATAGCTCGACAGGCCTTGCGCGCCCTGCTGCGCGGCAGAGAGCTCCTGCCGGTAAAAGCTTAAATCGTTTTCGCCGAGCCGGCCTTCGAGGTAAGCGCGGGCATACACGCCGGGCGCACTGTGCGGCTGGAAGAACACCAGGTCGCCGCGGTGTTGCCCCTCGCCCAGACCTTCACGCGCATGAAAGAAGTGGTTGAAGCCGGTTTCAAACAAATCGGCCGCACTGGCGTAACTGGCAATGTGGCCGCCGAGTTCGGCGGAGCCGCCCGACTCGGCCTGGTTGGCGCGTACCACCATGGCAAGTGCGTTCCAGCGCATCAGCGAGGCCAGGCGTTCTTCCAGCGCAAGGTCGCCCGGAAACACCGGCTGTTCGTTGACACCGATGGTGTTGACGTAAGCCGTGGCGAGTTCGGGTTTCCAGCCGATGTGCTGCTCGCGTGCGAGGCGTGCCAGTTCATCGAGCAGGTAACGCGCGCGGGCCGGGCCTTGTGTGGCCGCCAAAGCGACAAAGGCTTCACGCCATTCAGCGGTTTCCTGCGGATCGGGGTCGGCGGCGTTCATGTCAGTGGACAGCAGGGCATGGAGGGGGACGGAGGCATTCATGCCTGTCAATATAGGCCTCCGGGCTCAACATGAGCTGTTAAACCACGTCGCAAAAATTGGATTTGGCAGCATAAAATGCTTCAAATTTTGAAAATAAGACGTTATGAAGCTGGATGCAATCGATTTACGGATACTCGACGAATTGCAGCGCGATGGTTCCCTCTCCAATGTGGAGTTGGCCAAACGGGTGCATTTGAGCCCCTCGCCCTGCTTGGCCCGCGTCAAGGCGCTGGAAGCGGCGCGCGTGATTGACCGTTATGTGGCCATTGCCAGTGCGGCGGCCCTGGGCCTGGGCCTGAGCGTGTTCATTTCCATCAGCCTGCGCTCGCAGAACAAGGACTCGCTGGCCGAGTTCGAGCGGCGCATCGTCGAGCATGACGAAGTCATGGAGTGTTACCTGATGACGGGCGACAGCGACTACCTGATTCGCGTGGCCGTGGCCGATATCGCGGCGCTTGAAAAATTCATCCTCGAGCAGCTCACGCCGATTCCGGGCATTGAAAAAATCCGCTCAAGTTTTGCGCTCAAGCAGGTGCGCTACAAAACCGCGCTGCCTTTGCCCGCACCCTGAACACGGCGTTTTCTAGCGGACCGAGCGTACCGGCACCCTCCGCGGCCCCAGCTTGCTGCCATGCAGAGCCGGGTGCGAGGTTTCGATGGCATTGATTTTGGCCACCAGGTCTTCCCGGCGGATGCTGCCCTCTGCCGGCACGCTTGCCGGGTCGCCGGCTGAATCGATGAACTGGACGTAACGCTTCGGCCCTGAACTCATTCGCCGCAGGCGGGTCTGGAGGCTGTCGATGATTTGCTGTCCGGTCTGGGCCTCCGGCGTGCCATGCCAGATGGCGATGTGCAGGTTGAATGCATTCGGGTCATCGAGCTTGTCCGACAGGCGGATGCAGTCGGCCAGGACCTTGGTGGAAATCTCGGAAACGGCTTCGCGGTTGACCGGGCCTTCAATCAGCATCAGGAAGAGGTTTTCTTCGTAACGGACCACCGTGTCCATGTCGCGCGCGGCGCGGCGCAGGATTTCGCCAATGCGCGAAAGCGAGGTGCTGCGTTTCTGGTCACTCAATTCGTCGGGACTCGGCAACTGGTCCAGCCAGCTCAACATCACGATGCCACATTCGGCGCGCCTGCGCCGGGCCCGCAGCAGCATTTGCCCGAGCCGGCTGTCGATCACCCGCGGCAGCATCAGCCCACTGGCCGGGTCATAAGTTGCGAGGGCGGCACCGCGATGCGTGGAAAACAATGCCGCCCGGCTGCGCCATGCCAGCACAAAAAAGATCCACAACAGGCCGACCATGGCCGACAGCACGCCCGCTGCCTGCGCCGCTTCGATGTTCATTACCCAGCCGGCGTTGTAGGAAAGCCGCGCCAGCGCTGCCAGCGCGATGGGCGCGGTACCCAGCAGCAGCAACAGGTTCCACGCCTGCCCGCGCAAGGACATCCACACCAGGCTGCCGAGAATCGACACGGTGGCCAACGCCAGCCACAGGTTGCGCAGGTCGCGCGGGATGAAGTTCCGGTCAATTGCCATCAGGCCGGCCATGAGGAGGCTGCCTGCGGTGATGGCAACCAGCAGCCGGTAGACGAGTGGGTGGCCGCTTCGGGCGTAACTGGCGTGGGCGCAGAACCAGGCGCCCGTGGCCATGCTCAGCGCGGCCGAGACCCAGGCCATGACCTGGTTGAGGTGTGCACTGCCCGGCCAGATGCGCCAGCCGCCGTAACCGATCAACACCAGCTGCGTGAACATCAGCGTCACCACCACCGCGCCAAACCACAGAAACACGCGGTTGCGGGCCATCGCGAACGCGGCCAGGCTCAGCGCGGCCAGCACGCTGAACATGCCCCACATCAGACCGATCACCACGCCCACCCGGGACGCGCCGTCCACGTACTCGACCGGGGTCAGCAGCATGGGACGCCCTGTGACAGGCCGGCTGTTCTCGAAGCGCAGGTAGTAGGTCAGCGCGCGGTCGCTGCGGGTCTGCAGCTCAAAACTCGGCACACGCGTGCGCAATGCCCAGTTGGCCGGCGCCAGCGCTTCGCCGGCAGCCTGAACCTGCCAGCCGCCCTGTGGGTCGCGCGAATAAAGGCTTGCCTTGAAGATCACCTGGCCCGGTAGCCGGATGAACCAGGTTTGCAGGGTTTCAGTGGCCGGCAGCGAGAAGGTGACCCAGACGTCCTGCCGGTCTGAAGTGGGGAGGGCGGTTTGGTCGGTATAGGGCTGGAAGCCCCAAGGTTCGGCTGCCGCAAAAACGTCGGGGGAAGCCACCGAATCTTTGGGCACCACCACCCATTGCAGCGGCCGGGCCAACGCAGGCGTGACGCTGTCTCCGTACAGCCGGTCAAAGTCCTGCGCATGGCCCGTGTGCAGCACCAGACAGAGCAGCACCATGAAAAAACTGCGCAAGCTTGCCTTTCTGTACATCGGCATAGCTTATTGCAAAAGCGCCCGCTGTCTGGCCGCCAAGCTGCCTGCCATCAGGATGCCACAGGAATTCAACGCCGATGCCACGCACATCATCATGGGCAACGATAAGAAGCTGCCGGTTTCCAGCAGCCGCGAGCCCAACCAGGCCGACAACAACGAATTGATCTTGCTGGAATTTCCTGAAAGCCAACTGAGCGATTGCGATGCAAGCGCTATTGAATTAATAGCTGCTTGCGTCCGGCTGGTATGGGCTGGAGATCGAAAATGCTTCAAAACCTAAATCTTTGACTGGAAGACCAGTCCGGCGTGCTCGCGCAGCGCGTGGAACTTGATCTTGGGCCATTGCTGCTCTACCGCACGCAGGGTGGCGCTGTGGTCCACCAGCAGCGTGGGCGCATCCACTGCGTCGAGCGCCACGCGGTGCGAGTTGGCGTCCATGAATTTTTTCAGCTCGTTCGGGTCGTCGCAGGTCACCCAGCGCGCCAGGTTGAACTGGCTGCCCATGATGCGGGCCTTGACACCGTATTCATGCTCGAGCCGGTGGGCAACGACTTCAAACTGCAGCTGGCCGACCGCGCCCAGCAGCAGCAGGGAGCCGGCAATCGGACGGAACACCTGGATCGCGCCTTCCTCGCCGAGCTGCGTCAAGCCGGCACGCAGCTGCTTGCTGCGCAGCGGGTCGGCCACCTCGACGGCGCGGAACATCTCGGGTGCGAAGAAGGGCAGGCCGGTGAACTGCAAGGCCTCGCCTTCGGTCAGCGTGTCGCCTAGCTGCAGGATGCCGTGGTTGGGGATGCCGATGATGTCGCCGGCAAAGGCGGTGTCCAGCAGCTCGCGGCGCTGGCTCATGAAACTCACCACCGTGTTGGGCCGCAGTTCCTTGCCGCTGCGCACGACCTTCAGGCGCATGCCTCGTGTGAATTCGCCGCTGGCAACGCGCAAAAACGCGATGCGGTCGCGGTGGGCCGGGTCCATGTTGGCCTGGATCTTGAAGACCACGCCGGAGAACTTCTTTTCTTCGGGGCGCACCACGCGCTGGATGGCTTCGCGCGCGGCGGGCGCGGGCGCCAGATCCACCAGCGCGTCCAGCACTTCCTGCACGCCGAAGTTGTTGATGGCCGAGCCAAAAAACATCGGGGTCTGTTTGCCGCTCAGGAATTCTTCACGGTTGAATTCGGGCGAGGCGCCTTCCAGCAGCGCCAGCTCGTCCTGCGCCTGGGTGAACTCGGCGCCAAAACGATGGGCCGCTTCCGCGTTGTCCAGGCCCGCCAGGATTTCATCGTCGCCCCCGGCCTTGTCTTCGCCGGGGCTGAAGACGCGCATGCGTTTTTCGCGCCTGTCATAGACGCCGTGAAACAGCTTGCCCATGCCGACAGGCCAGGTGAAGGGCACGACCGTCATGCCGAGCTCCTGCTCGATCTCATCCATCACGCTCATCGGGTCCTGCACCTCGCGGTCCATCTTGTTGACGAAGGTCAGGATGGGCGTGTTGCGGGCGCGGCAGACCTGCAGCAGGCGGCGCGTCTGCGGCTCGACGCCGTTGGCTGCGTCAATCACCATCAGCGCGGCATCGACGGCGGTCAGCACGCGGTAGGTGTCTTCCGAGAAGTCCTGGTGGCCCGGGGTGTCGAGCAGGTTGATCACGCAGTCGCGGTATTCCATCTGCATCACTGAAGAAGCCACCGAGATGCCGCGCTGCTTTTCGATCTCCATCCAGTCGGAGGTGGCGTGGCGTGCGGCCTTGCGCGCCTTGACACTGCCCGCGATCTGGATCGCGCCAGAGAACAGCAGCAGCTTTTCGGTCAGCGTGGTTTTACCCGCGTCAGGGTGGGAAATGATGGCAAACGTGCGGCGGCGCTTGACCTGTTTTTCGATTTCGGTGGGTTCGGACATAACCCGCCATTATCGGTGAGGCAGCTCAGCGCTGTCCCTGGTGCTGCCTGGCAAAGCGCGGCTGGCGCACGCCGTCCACCACCACCTCTTCAGCAAACATGGCCGCCGGCCGCACCCACAGGCCTTTTTCGCCATACAGGGCGCGGTACAGCGTCATGGGCTCCAGGGTTTCGCTGTGTCGTACCGTGCCCACCACCTCGTACATCAGGCCCTTGTAGTGGCGGTACGGGCCGGGTGGCGTTTCGATCAGGGGTGGAAGGTCGTCGGACATGGTCATCCAGGGTGAAAAGGTACGCTGCGAGCCGGCGGTGGGACAATGAGGCCATGCATCCTAACGCCTTACTCGACAGTTGTTCCGAGCTTCTCAAGCAGGTCCTCAAATTTGAACATCCCGCCGACATGGTGGTGTCCCGCCATTTCCGTGAGCAGCGGCTGGGGCCGCGTGAGCGCGCCACGGTCGCCGAGACGATTTACAGCGTCCTGCGCAAGAAAAATCTCTATACCTATCTGGCCCAGCACGGCAGCGGCCCGCCGGAGCGGCGTCTGGCCATTCTTGGCTTTGCGGCAGAGCGGGATTTCCTGCTGGGTGCCCTGACGGCGCCTGAAAAAGACTGGCTGGCCCGTTGCGACCAGGTCCAGCCCTCGGACCTGATGGAGTTGCACCGTCACAACCTGCCTGCCTGGCTGGTCGAGCCGCTCAAGGCGCAGCTCGGTGACGATTTCTGGCCGCTGGTGGACAGCCTCAATGCGCCGGCGGGCCTTGATTTGCGCGTCAATACCTTGAAGGATAAGAGGGCTGATATCCAGAAGGAGCTTGCGAAAGCAGCTATCAAAACAGTAGCTACACCGTATTCTCCCTGGGGTTTGCGGCTGGCCGGCAAGCCGGCGCTCAACAAGCTTGACGCCTTCACACGCGGTGCGATAGAGGTGCAGGACGAGGGGTCGCAACTGCTGGCCTTGCTGGTCGACGCCAAGCGCGGCGAGATGGTGGTCGATTTTTGCGCCGGTGCCGGCGGCAAAACACTGGCCCTGGGTGCGAGCATGCGCAACACCGGGCGGCTTTATGCTTTCGATACCTCGGGCCACCGGCTCGATGCGCTGAAGCCGCGGCTGGCGCGTAGCGGCCTTTCCAATGTCCACCCGGTTGCGATTGCGCACGAGCGCGACGACCGCATCAAGCGCCTGGCCGGCAAGATCGACCGGGTGCTGGTTGATGCGCCCTGTTCGGGCCTAGGGACACTGCGGCGCAATCCCGACCTCAAATGGCGGCACAACCCCAAGGCCATTGAGGAACTGACCGCCAAGCAGACCGCCATTTTGCAGAGCGCCGCGCGGCTGCTCAAGCCGGGCGGCCGGCTGGTGTATGCCACCTGCAGCATCCTGCGCGACGAAAACGAAGCGATTGCCGAAGCTTTCAGCGCTGCCAATAAAGATTTCACGCCTCTTGAAACCAGCGCGCTTCTGACTCATTTAGGGGTAGACGGGGCCGGCAAGCTCTGCAGTGGCCCCTACCTGCGCTTATGGCCCTACCTGCACGGCACGGACGGCTTTTTTGCTGCCGTCTGGCAGAAAGCTGATGTCGTTTAAGGGACAAAAGCGTCTGATGCCTGCTTTTGGCGGTCAAACGGTGGTTTCGAGAACTTGTGCCGGATAGGCCGGCTTTCGGGATTCTCCCGGTTGGTTATTCCGGTCGTCGCCCTTACAATGGAAAGCTTGTCCGGCACAGAGGTTTTTGTTTCGATGCAGGGCACTTTCCGGATTGTTTAAAGGATTCACATGGTCTTGTTTGATGCCGCCCTCGACTGGCTGGCCAATGGTTTGCTAGCCGCCAGCTGGTGGCAAATTGTGCTGTATACGCTGGTGACGACCCACATCACCATCGCCAGCGTGACGATCTACCTGCACCGCCACCAGGCGCATCGGGCCATGGACCTGCACGCCATTCCTTCCCATTTTTTCCGTTTCTGGCTTTGGCTGGGAACGGGGCAGGTGACCAAGGAGTGGGTTTCCATCCACCGCAAGCACCACGCCAAATGTGAAACGGCCGAAGACCCGCACAGCCCGCAAGCCTATGGCATCAAGAAGGTGTTCTGGGAAGGTGCCGAGCTGTACCGCGCAGAGAGCAAGAACAAGGAAACCATGGTCAAGTATGGCCACGGCACGCCGAACGACTGGCTGGAGCGTAATGTCTACACCCGCTACAGCTGGCAGGGCGTGGGCCTGATGATGGTCCTCAACCTGGCCTTGTTCGGCGCAGCTGGTCTGGCGGTCTGGGCTGTCCAGATGATCTGGATCCCCGTGACGGCAGCTGGCATCATCAATGGCATTGGCCACTACTGGGGTTATCGCAACTTCGAGGCACCGGATGCCAGCACCAACGTATCGCCTTGGGGCATCCTCATCGGCGGCGAAGAATTGCACAACAACCATCACACCTACCCGACGTCGGCCAAGTTTTCCGTCAAACCCTACGAGTTCGACATCGGCTGGATCTACATCCGCGCGATGGAGAAGGTCGGTCTGGCGACCGTCAAGAAGGTGCCGCCCAAGCTGCAGCTGGGCAGCATCCAGCCGGTGGCTGACGAGAAGACACTCGAAGCCCTGATTGCCCACCGCTACGAGGTGATGGCCGGCTTTGCACGTGAACTGCGCCGTGCCGGCAAGGCTGAAATCGAAGCTTTGAAAGCCCGCAAGGCCGACATCTCGGTGCTGAAGGCTGCCAACCGCTGGCTGCATCGCGACGACGACAAGGTGCCGGCCACGGCCAAGCCACAGATTGCGCAGGCCCGCGCCGAGCATCCGGTGCTCGACAAGATGGTCACCATGCGCGAAGAGCTGCGCCAGATGTGGCTGTCAACGTCGGCATCCCGTGAACAGCTGGCGACCGACCTCCAGGCCTGGTGCCGCCGTGCTGAGGAAAGCGGCATTGCTGCTCTGCAGGAGTTTTCGATGAGGCTGCGCGCCGCGCGCGCCTGAAGTTTTACCCCACGGCCAGCCTCCGGCCGGAGCCGGTTCAAGCCGCACCAGTGTTATCGCTGCTGCGGCTTTTTCATGGAAGCATGCGTGGGTAGGTAGTCGCCCTGGGCATGCGGTGTCGCATGGGCAATGCGGTGCCATCCATGGTTTTTGTGTGTCTTCTCCCCTGATTCACTAGGCTGTGCTGCAGAAGATACGGACCGCACGCACCGGGCCGCCGGTTCCTCGCAGGCATAAAAAAACCCGCTGGAGATCAGCGGGTTTTTGAGGGGGCGAAGCCTGAGCGTCGCCGAACCAGTCTGAATTACTTCAGCTTGATTTCCTTGTATTCCACATGCTTGCGTGCCTTGGGATCAAATTTCATGATCAGCATCTTGTCAGGTGTGGTTTTTTTGTTCTTGGTGGTCGTGTAGAAATGACCGGTGCCAGCTGTCGATTCCAGCTTGATTTTTTCGCGTGCGCCTTTTGCCATGATGATTCTCCTTAGATTTCACCGCGGGCACGGAGGTCCACCAGGACCGCATCAATGCCGAGCTTGTCGACCAGACGCAAACCGGCGCTGGTCACGCGCAGGCGGACCCCGCGGTTCACAGACTCGACCCAGAAACGGCGGTATTGCAGATTAGGCAAAAACCGGCGTTTGGTTTTGTTGTTTGCGTGAGAAACATTGTTTCCCACCATCGGGCCTTTGCCCGTAACCTGACAGACGCGTGCCATGAGCACTCTCCGTATAAAAAAGAAAAAAGGGATGCTGGTACCCGTCGGATACTCAGCCAAGCCTGCGATTATAGCCTGAAAACCAGCCGCCCTCAAGTTTCACGTTCCCAGCGGCGAGAAGCGAGGCTTGGGTTTTCCGCTAGCCAGCGAGAAATACCAGCCAGGGCCGCGGATCCGGCTTCGCCGGTCCGCAGGCGCAGCGCACCCTCGGGGCGGGGGGGCATCCTTCGACAAGCTCAGGACGATCGGTTAAGAAGTGAGCGTCCGCGAAGGCTCTCCAACCCAGCAGGGGCCGCGGATCCGGCTTCGCCGGTCCGCAGGCGCAGCGGCCCCCTCGGGGGGCAGGGAGCTACACGAAGTGAGCGACCGTGGGGGCCTAACTCTGCTCCAGAAAGCGCTGCGCGTCGAGCGCCGCCATGCATCCGGTGCCGGCACTGGTGATGGCCTGGCGGTAAACATGGTCCTGCACGTCACCGGCGGCAAACACGCCGGGCACACTGGTCATGGTGGCAAAACCCTGCAAACCTGTCCGCGTGATGATGTAGCCATCCTTCATCTCCAGCTGGCCGGAAAAGATGTCAGTGTTGGGTTGATGGCCGATGGCGATAAAACAGCCCTGCAGCGCAATGTCCTGCGTGGCGCCGGATTCAGTGCTTTTGAGCCGCACGCCGTTGACGCCGGCGGCATTGCCCAGCACTTCGTCAAGGGTCTGGTGCAGTTTCAATTCGATTTTGCCGGCCGCCACTTTTTCGTGGAGCTTGTCGATGAGAATGGCTTCCGCCTTGAACTTGTCACGGCGATGGACCAGGTAGACCTTGCTGGCGATGTTGGACAGATAAAGGGCTTCTTCCACGGCGGTGTTGCCGCCGCCGACCACACATACCTCCTGATTTCGGTAGAAAAAGCCGTCGCAGGTCGCGCAGCCAGACACGCCGCGTCCCATGAAGGCTGTTTCGGAATCGAGACCCAGGTACTTGGCCGACGCGCCGGTGGCAATGATCAGCGCGTCACAGGTGTAGCTGCCGCTGTCGCCGGTCAGCGTGAAGGGGCGCTGGCTGAAATCGACCTTGTTGATGTGGTCGAAGATGATCTCCGTCTTGAAGCGTTCGGCATGCTCAAGAAAGCGCTGCATCAGCGCCGGGCCCTGAACGCCGAGTGGGTCGGCGGGCCAGTTGTCTACGTCGGTCGTGGTCATCAGTTGCCCACCCTGCGCGATGCCTGTGATCAGCACCGGATTGAGGTTGGCACGCGCCGCGTAGACGGCTGCCGTGTAGCCTGCGGGACCGGAACCGAGGATGAGAACTTTAGAATGTCGCATGGTGAAAATCTGTATGGAAAAGCATGAGAACTCAGTTAGAGTCGGGGCTGACTTGGGGCTTTAACACCCCTGGTGGACGGAAATAGTTGGCACAACACACGCTATTGTAAGAACTCGTGCCGGAAGGCCGCCGGACTGGGGAACGTGCTTCCCGGGATCAGGCGGGCTTTTGGGTCCGGTCAGTGGCGCGGTCTGGAGAAGTTTGGTATGTCTACGATGGTGTCTAACCTTGAACTGATTCGTCGGGTGCCCTTGTTCTCGATGTTGACGACCAGCCAGGCTGAATCAGTGGCCCAGGCCGTGCTCAAGCGCCGTTACAAACGAGGGGAAGCCATTGTCGAACAGGGCAAGAAGTCCAACGCCCTGGCCATCATCCTGACTGGCCGGGCGCGCGTGGTGACCACCGATGCCCGCGGCAGGGAGGTGATTCTTGCCACCATGCATCCGGGTGACTATGTTGGCGAAATGAGCCTGATCGACAACGAGCCGCATTCAGCCACCGTGCGCACCGAGGTGCAGACGGATGTATTGGTGGTGGGCCGGCCGGAGTTCGCCCGCTGCCTGCCCGAAAACAGCTCCATGGCCTATGCGGTCATGAAAGGACTGGTGCAGCGCCTGCGCCAGGCAGACCGCAAGATTGAATCGCTGGCGCTGATGGACGTGTACGGCCGAGTTGCCAGGGCCTTGCTGGAGTCGGCCCTGCCTGACCGTGAGGGCAACACCGTGATCCGCGAAAAGGTGTCGCGCCAGGATCTTGCCAAAATGGTCGGGGCCTCGCGGGAGATGGTCAGCCGGGTCATGAAAGACCTCGAGGAACGCGGCTTCATCGAGACGCGGGCCGATGGCTCGATGTGGGTCAAGGACCGCCTCAATTCCCTGGGTTGAGGGTCTCTTCCCGGTCACCTTTTCCGTCATGAAGGCCTGATCATCTGAGGTAAGCTCAGCAGTCGCCCTATGACTTATTCACTCGATACCTTGAACTCCAGAACATCTGCCGCGGCCGGTTCCGCGGGCGGCGTGAAACGCTTTGCGCATGAAGTCAGCCTGATCCTGGGCCTGCTTGCGCTGGTCTTCTGGCTTGGTGCTCTGCTCAGCTATTCACCGCAGGATGCGGCCTGGTCCACCACGGGCAGCCGCGAGGCGGCCAGCGCACTGAAGGCCGGCGAAGCAATCACCCGCAACTGGGGCGGGCGCCTGGGTGCCCACCTGGCCGATGCCAGCTATTTCCTGCTCGGGTTTTCCGTGTGGTGGGCGCTGGCCGTGGGCGTTCGCGCCTGGCTGGGCTCGCTGGCGCGCGGCCTGCGGGGCCAGCCAGCGTCCGCCACGATGGCGGGCCGTGTCAGGTTCTGGTCTTGCCTGGCGCTGCTGCTGCTGGCCAGCACGGCCCTTGAATGGTCGCGCCTGTACCGCTTTGAAGTCAGCTTGCCTGGCCATGCCGGCGGCATCCTGGGCTACCTGGCGGGACCTGCCAGCGTGAAGTGGCTGGGGTTTACCGGTTCCGGCCTGGTCTGGATAGCACTGGGCGTGATTGCCGTCTCTGTGGTGTTTGCGTTTTCCTGGGCTCATACCGCGCAACGCATAGGTGCCTGGATCGACGAGCTGATCGAGTCGCGCCGTGAAAAACGCGAGATCGCCGAAGACCTCGCGGTGGGACGCGCCGCGGCCCGCGAGCGCGAGGAAATCCTGCACGAAGAACGCATCGAGATCGAGGAGCATCATCCGGTCCCGGTGCTAATCGAACCGACGCTGGTCGAAATTCCGAAAAGCGAACGTGTTGCCAAGGAACGCCAGAAGCCGCTGTTCAGCGAAATGCCGGACTCCAAGCTGCCGCAGGTGGACCTGCTCGATGGCGCATTGACGCGCCAGGAGACCGTGGCGCCCGAGACGCTGGAGATGACCTCGCGCCTCATCGAGAAGAAGCTCAAGGACTTCGGCGTCGAAGTGCGTGTGGTGGCAGCAGCGCCTGGCCCGGTCATCACGCGTTATGAGATCGAACCCGCCACCGGTGTCAAGGGTGCACAGATCGTCAACCTCGCCAAGGATCTGGCGCGCGCACTCAGCCTGGTGTCGATCCGCGTGATTGAAACCATTCCCGGCAAGAACTACATGGCGCTGGAGCTGCCGAACGCCAAGCGCCAGTCCATCAAGCTCAGTGAAATCCTCGGCTCGCAGATCTACAACGAGGCCAAGTCCATGCTGACCATCGGCCTGGGCAAGGACATCAGCGGCGCGCCCGTGGTGGCCGACCTCGCGAAAATGCCGCACTGCCTGGTGGCCGGCACCACCGGCTCCGGCAAGTCGGTGGGCATCAATGCCATGATTTTGAGCCTGCTCTACAAGGCCGATGCGCGCGATGTGCGCCTGCTGCTCATTGACCCGAAGATGCTGGAGATGAGCGTCTACGAAGGCATTCCGCACCTGCTGGCACCTGTGGTCACCGACATGCGGCAGGCTGCGCACGGCCTGAACTGGTGTGTGGCCGAGATGGAAAAGCGCTACAAACTCATGAGCAAGATGGGTGTGCGCAACCTGGCCGGCTACAACGTCAAGATCGACGAAGCCAAGGCGCGCGGCGAGTTCATCTACAACCCCTTCAGCCTGACGCCCGAGCAACCCGAGCCGCTGGAACGCCTGCCTTACATCGTGGTGGTGATCGACGAACTGGCCGACCTGATGATGGTGGTCGGCAAGAAAATCGAGGAACTGATTGCGCGGCTGGCGCAAAAGGCGCGCGCCGCAGGCATCCACCTGGTACTGGCCACCCAGCGGCCCAGCGTGGACGTGATCACCGGCCTGATCAAGGCCAACATCCCGACGCGCCTGTCCTTCCAGGTCAGCAGCAAGATCGACAGCCGCACCATCCTCGACCAGATGGGCGCCGAAGCGCTGCTGGGCATGGGCGACATGCTTTACATGCCCAGCGGCACGGGTTTCCCGATACGCGTGCACGGCGCGTTTGTCAGCGACGATGAAGTACACCGCGTGGTCGCTTACCTGAAGCAGCAGGGCGAACCAAACTACATCGACGGCGTGCTGGAGGGCGGCACGGTGGATGGCGACGGTGATCTGCTTGGCGACGGCAATGGCGGCGCGGGTGGCGGTGAAGGAGAAAAAGACCCGATGTACGACCAGGCGGTCGAGATCGTCCTGAAAAATCGCAAGGCTTCCATCTCGCTGGTGCAGCGGCATCTGAAGATAGGCTATAACCGGGCCGCACGCCTCCTTGAGGAAATGGAGAAGTCGGGGATGGTCAGCGCCATGTCGGGCAGCGGGCAGCGTGAAATTCTGGTGCCTGCACGCGCAGAAGGATGACAGCCTGGGCATTTACCTGGGCGATACATTGTTCGGGCAACCAACGCCCGCAGTCTGAGTCCTACCAGCACTGTCTATCCAACGGGGCTTGCCCCAGAACTGCCATGACCCATTTTTCTTTTCTGCCTACTGCACCCGCCCGCCGTTTTTTCGCTCCTGCATGCCGCGGCGCGCTGGCCGGTCTTTTCGCTCTTATTTCCATGGCTGCCGGTGCCCAGGTGGCCACGGTCAGTGGCCTGGAAAGCCTGGAGGCTTTTGTCAAAAACACCAAAAGTGGTCGCGCCGTTTTCACCCAGGTTGTGACCAGCCCGGCACGCGACGGCCAGACCCCCAAAACCAAAACTTCCAATGGAAGTTTTGAGTTCCTGCGGCCCAACCGTTTCAGGTTTGTCTACAAAAAACCGTTCGAGCAAAGCATTGTGTCGGACGGCCAGACCCTGTGGCTGCACGATGTGGACCTGAACCAGGTCACCGCGCGCAAGTTGACGCAGGTCCTCAATGGCACGCCGGCTGCCGTGATTGCCGCCGCGGCAGACATCAAGGCCCTGCAGGCCGATTTCACCCTGGTGCCGCAGCCCGACAGGGACGGCCTCGAATGGGTGCAGGCCACGCCGAAAACCAAAGATGGGCAGGTGCAGAACATCA
Source organism: Polaromonas sp. (assembly GCF_049790275.1). Classification (GTDB taxonomy): domain Bacteria; phylum Pseudomonadota; class Gammaproteobacteria; order Burkholderiales; family Burkholderiaceae_C; genus Polaromonas. Next base: position 8,986 of record NZ_JBAQYR010000065.1, on the reverse strand, counting down.
CCGTTGGTTTCAGGAGCACCGGCAAGGGCAGCGAACTGGCCGTGCTGGAAATCCTCGACAGCTTCGGTCAGCGCTCGGTGATGACCTTCACCCAGTTTGAAATCAATCCAGCACTCACCGCCGCCGGCTTCCAGTTCAAGACGCCGGCCGGTGCAGACGTGATCCGCCAATAACAAGAAGGGCAAACATGGCCGCTTCCGCCGAGACCCCGTTCGGGCAGGACGCCGATGCCCGGGCGCTGGCTCCTTTGGCCGAGCGTTTGCGCCCCAGAAATCTCGGCGAGGTGATTGGCCAGCAGCACCTGCTCGGCGAAGACATGCCGCTGCGCATTGCCTTTGAATCGGGCCAGCCGCATAGTTGCATCCTCTGGGGCCCGCCTGGTGTCGGAAAAACCACGCTGGCGCGCCTGATGGCGAGCAGCTTCGACGCGCACTTCATCACCATTTCGGCTGTGCTGGGCGGTGTCAAAGACATCCGTGAGGCCGTTGAACAGGCAACGATCTGGCAGGGCCAAAGCGGCAAGCGCACCATAGTGTTTGTCGACGAGGTGCACCGTTTCAACAAGAGCCAGCAGGATGCCTTTTTGCCGCATGTGGAAAGCGGACTCTTCACCTTTATTGGCGCCACCACCGAAAACCCGTCGTTCGAGGTCAACTCGGCCTTGCTCTCGCGCGCAGCGGTTTATGTGCTGCAACCGCTGAACGAAGAAGATCTCAAGCAAATAGTGGCCAAAGCCCTTGCAGAGCGGGTGCTACCAGCTATTAAATCAATAGCGGATGATGCGGTGGACCAGCTTGTGGCCTATGCTGACGGTGATGCAAGGCGCCTGCTCAATACGCTGGAATCGCTGGAGGTTGCAGCCCGCCGCGAGACCAAAGGCGGTAGCCTGGACGTCACGTCCGCTTGGCTGCTCAAAGTGCTCGGCGAGCGCATGCGCCGCTACGACAAGGGCGGCGAGCAGTTCTACGACACCATCTCCGCACTGCACAAATCGGTGCGCGGCTCCGACCCGGACGCTGCGCTGTACTGGCTGGTGCGCATGCTCGACGGCGGCGCCGAGCCGAAGTACATGGCCCGGCGGCTCATACGCATGGCCAGTGAAGACATCGGCCTGGCCGATCCGCGTGCCCTGCGGCTGGCGCTGGACGCCGCCGAGGTCTACGAGCGCCTGGGTTCTCCCGAGGGCGAACTGGCGCTGGCCGAATGTGTGGTCTACCTGGCCGTGGCGCCCAAGTCCAACGCGGTCTACAAGGCCTTCAACGAGGCCAGGGCGCTGGTCAAGAAGGACGGGACGCGCCCGGTACCGCTGCATCTGCGCAATGCGCCTACCCAGCTCATGAAAGAGCTGGACTACGGCAAGAACTACCGCTATGCGCACGACGAGGAGGACGGCTTTGCCGCCGGTGAGACCTATTTCCCCGATGGCATGGCCGCGCCCGAGTTCTACCGTCCCGTCAACCGGGGTCTGGAAATCAGGATTTCGGATAAGTTGAACGAGCTGAAATCCAGGAACAAGCAGAAGAACTAATGGAAAGCAAAACCTCCTGATATAGCCTGATCCAGCCGGAAAAATGCAGTTGCTCAAGGGTTAACCCGGCGAAAAGCAGCATGCTGGCTCGATTCTCGCTAGAGATGCCTCGCTACAATTTGCGAATTAGCTCGCCACCCAATCCAGTATCCCTGGTATTGATAGGCGGGCTTTTTGTTAACTCGCCAGATCCCGTGGTGATCCCAGGGGCTCGCAGCGCAAGCGGAGTTGGCAATTTCAATCAAACGGAGAGTGAGTATGGAAACTTTGCTTCAGCAGATCATCAATGGGCTGGTGCTGGGCAGCATGTACGCCCTGGTCGCCCTGGGCTACACCATGGTGTACGGCATCATCGGCCTGATCAATTTCGCCCACGGCGAGGTCCTGATGGTGGGAGCGATCACCAGCTGGACCATCATCGTCTGGATGCAGGAAGCGATGCCGGGAACCCCGGGTTGGGTCATTTTGCTGATTTCGCTGCTGATCGCCTTTGTGGTTTGCGGTGCGCTTAATTTCGCGATTGAAAAAGTCGCCTATCGGCCGCTACGCAATTCGCCCAAGCTGGCCCCCCTGATCACCGCCATCGGCATGTCCATCCTGCTGCAGACCCTGGCCATGATCATCTGGAAGCCCAACTACAAGCCTTACCCGACCCTGCTGCCCTCCGAGCCGTTGCAGTTCGGCGGCGCGGTGATCACCGTCACGCAGATTTTCATCCTCGGCGCCACGGCGGTTTCGCTGGCCATCCTGATGTACCTCGTCAATTACACCAAGCTGGGCCGCGCCATGCGGGCCACCGCCGAAAACCCCCGTGTGGCCGGCCTGATGGGCGTCAAGCCCGACACCGTCATTTCCGCCACCTTCATCATTGGGGCTGTGCTGGCGGCACTGGCCGGCGTGATGTACGCGTCCAACTACGGCACGGTGCAGCACACCATGGGCTTCCTGCCCGGCCTGAAAGCCTTTACCGCCGCAGTGTTTGGCGGCATCGGTAACCTCGGCGGCGCGGTCCTCGGCGGCATTTTGCTGGGGCTGATCGAAGCGATTGGCGCCGGCTACATCGGCCCGCTGACCGGCGGGGTGCTGGGCAGCCAGTACTCCGACATCTTTGCCTTCATGGTGCTGATTTTTGTGTTGACGCTGCGGCCCTCGGGGCTGCTCGGCGAGCGCTTGGCCGATCGAGCCTAGGAGAACAAGCATGATGAAGAAAAACAGACTCGTCACCTTCCTGGTGTTTGCAGTGGCACTGCTGGTGCTGCCCCTGCTGCTGCAACAGGGCGGCAACGCCTGGGTCCGCATTGTCGACATGGCCTTGCTGTATGTGCTGCTGGCACTCGGCCTGAATATTGTGGTTGGCTACGCCGGCCTGCTCGACCTCGGTTATGTCGCGTTCTTTGCGGTCGGCGCCTATTTGTTCGCCCTGCTCGGGTCGCCCCATCTGGCCGACGCCTTTCCCGCCGTGGCTGCGGCTTTCCCGAACGGCCTGCATTTGCCGATCTGGGCCGTCATCCCGATGGCGGCCTTGCTGGCCGCCTGCTTCGGCGTCCTGCTCGGCGTGCCGGTGCTGAAACTTCGCGGTGACTACCTGGCCATCGTGACGCTGGGCTTTGGTGAAATCATCCGCGTGTTCCTGAACAACCTGGACAGGCCCATCAACCTGACCAACGGGCCCAAGGGCATCAACCAGATCGACTCGATGAAGTTTTTCGGTTTCGACCTGGGCAAGACGCATGAATTCCTCGGCTTCGAGGTGAACTCGGTGTCGATGTACTACTACCTCTTCCTGGTCCTGGTAATCGTGTCCGTGATCATTTGCTACCGGCTGGAGAACTCGCGCATCGGCCGCGCCTGGATGGCGATCCGCGAGGACGAGATTGCAGCCAAGGCCATGGGCATCAACACCCGCAACATGAAGCTGCTGGCCTTCGGCATGGGCGCGACCTTCGGCGGCGTGTCCGGTTCCATGTTTGCCGCTTTCCAGGGCTTTGTGTCGCCCGAGTCCTTCAGCCTGATGGAGTCGGTGATGATTGTGGCCATGGTCGTGCTGGGCGGCATCGGGCACCTGCCCGGTGTCATCCTGGGTGCCTTGCTGCTGGCTGCCTTGCCCGAGGTGCTCCGCCATGTGGCGGGGCCGCTGCAGGCCATGACCGGCGGACGCCTGGACTCCGCCATCCTGCGCCAGCTGCTGATCGCGCTGGCCATGATCGCCATCATGCTGTCGCGGCCGCGCGGCCTCTGGCCTGCGCGCGAGCACGGCAAGTCGCTGAACAAGCCCGTCGGTCCGGACCCCATCCAGTCCATCAACCCTTAAGGAGAATGGATATGAGCGAAACCATTCTTAAAGTCTCAGGCGTGTCCAAGCGTTTTGGCGGCCTGCAAGCCCTCAGCGATGTCGGCATCCATATCGAGCGCGGCCAGGTCTACGGACTGATAGGCCCCAACGGCGCCGGAAAAACCACCTTCTTCAATGTGCTGACCGGGCTGTACACGCCCGACAGCGGCACCTTCGAGCTGGCCGGCAAGCCCTACAAGCCTGCGGCAGTCCACGAAGTGGCCAAGGCCGGCATTGCACGCACCTTCCAGAACATCCGCCTGTTCGCCGACATGACGGCGCTGGAAAACGTCATGGTGGGGCGCCACATGCGCACCAAGTCGGGGCTGATTGGCGCGGTGTTCCGTACGCCGGGTTTCAAGGCCGAAGAAGCGGCGATTGCCAAACGTGCCCAGGAACTGCTCGACTATGTGGGTATCGGCAAATATGCCGACTTCAAGGCGCGCACGTTGAGCTATGGTGACCAGCGCCGGCTGGAAATTGCCCGCGCGCTGGCCACCGATCCGCAATTGATCGCGCTGGACGAACCCGCGGCCGGCATGAACGCCACCGAAAAAGTGCAACTGCGCGAGCTGATCGACCGGATCCGCAAGGACAACCGCACGATTTTGCTGATCGAACACGACGTCAAGCTCGTGATGGGCCTGTGCGACCGTGTCACCGTTCTCGACTATGGCAAGCAGATTGCCGAAGGCGCGCCTGCTGAAGTGCAGAAAAACGAAAAAGTGATCACCGCCTATCTGGGCACGGGTCATTGAAGGAAACCACGAACATGGCAAATACACTTCTCAAGGTGACCGGTCTCAAGGTGGCCTATGGCGGCATTCAGGCGGTCAAGGGGGTTGACTTTGAAGTCAACGAGGGCGAACTGGTCACGCTGATCGGCTCCAACGGCGCCGGCAAGACCACCACCATGAAAGCCATCACCGGCACGCTGCCGCTGCTCGATGGCGATATCGAATACATGGGCAAAAGCATCAAGGGCAAGGGTTCGTGGGACCTGGTCAAGGACGGCCTGGCCATGGTGCCCGAGGGCCGCGGCGTGTTCACCCGCATGACCATCACCGAGAACCTGCAGATGGGCGCCTACATCCGCAGCGACAAGGTCGAGATAGCCGCTGACATGGAAAAGATGTTTGTGCTGTTTCCGCGCTTGCGCGAACGCAAGGACCAACTCGCTGGCACCATGTCCGGCGGTGAGCAGCAGATGCTGGCCATGGGCCGCGCGCTGATGAGCCGCCCCAAGGTGCTGCTGCTCGACGAACCCTCCATGGGCCTGTCGCCCATCATGGTCGACAAGATCTTTGAAGTCGTGAAGGACGTGTCCGCCAACGGCGTGACCGTGCTGCTGGTCGAGCAGAACGCCAGCCGCTCGCTGGGCATTGCCGACCGCGGCTACGTGATGGAGTCGGGGCTCGTCACCATGAATGGCCAGGCCAAAGAGCTGCTCAATGACCCGCGGGTCCGGGCAGCTTATCTGGGTGAGTGATTTTCCAGGTATTTTTGGCCTCTGGCCCTTTGGAAATAAGCGCAAGCAGCTATTGAATCAATAGCACATTCCCGTTCATCCGATACCATCCGGATCGGGCCTGCTTCGCCTTTACTTTCCGGCCGCGTTCGACTTTTCAATCCCGGTCGCCACCGCCTTCGCCAGGCTGTTCGACAAGGCGCTGTCACCGCTCACCTTGCCCAGCGCCGCACCGGTGACCAGTTGGATGAGACGGGTTGACGGGTCGGTATTGGCCGATGTACCGGCCGAACCTTCCGGTGCGGTGGCGCTTTTCATCAGGCCGCTGACCAGGTCCATCGCGAAACGGTTGCCTGAACTGCCGCCACCACCGCCGCCGGAAGAACCCGCCATGGTCAGGGCCACCTGGCCCAGAATCGCAAAGGCCGTGCGCCAGGCTTTTTCGCTTTCCTGCTGCTTGAAATCGCCAACGGCAATCTGCAGGTCGCGCTGGTATTGCTGCTGCAGCAAGGCCATGTAGTCGGGCCGCGCCGGCATGAACATCACCACGCCGCCGCCCACCACGGCGCTGTTGCTGACAAACAGGCCGGTTTCCTTGCTGTTGTCTTCCAGGTCCACTTTGTCACCGTAAAAGATGATGTGGCCCATGGTGATGCGGCCCGCTTCCGTGCCCTTGGCCGGCATGTAGTCGAAGCGGCCGCGGAATTCGATGCCGTTGCCCAGGGCATACACACCCTCGTAGGGAACCGCCAGCCGCGCCCGCATGAAGGCATGGTCCATGCGGCCGAAGGAGCCGGTGAACACCGGCACGATGTTCATCGCGCCAAAACCGCGTATCTGGCTGCCGCGATCCATCAGGCCGTCTGCGCCGTAGAACTGCTCGTATTGTTTCCCCTTGGTCAGCGGATGGCTGACCAGGTAACGCTGGCCGGGAATGGTCTTGCTGCCTTGCCAGACGCCTTCGAGCATCTGGTTCTGGTACATGTCGTGCACCGTTCCCTGCCCGTTGCGGCAGTCGCCCTGCACACAGCGGTAGAAGTCGGCATTGGAGATGTCCAGCGCATGGGCGGCCGGCGCCAGCGCAGCCACCAGGGCGGACAGCGCCAGGGCGCGGCGTGAAGAGGAGGCCCGCATGCCCTCAGTCCTTCGGGCAGGTCTGGGCTTTGGTCAGCACGCCCTCGATGAAACAGGTGCGGGTCTCAATCATTTCCACGCCGCCCACCGTCACCAGCCGCGCGGTCTCCATGCCGGGCACCTGGTCGAGCCGCATGCCGGACGCCTTCAGGTAGTTTTCCTGGGTCTGTACCTGCTCGCCGTGCGGCTTGCCGCTTTTCATCGACGTCTGGCTGGTCATGAACATCTTGTCGTTCTTGTACATGACCATGCGCTGGAGCGGTGTGTTCATGCCCGAGGTGAAATGGCTGTCGAGTTGCTGCTGGAAACTGGTATTCACGCCGAACAGGCCCGCGCTGATCTTGGGCGCCATGCTGACCGTGAACAGGGCCATTCTTCCGACTCCGAAGTTCATGTAGTTCAACGTGACCTGCGGCTCAGGCGCATCCGGAATTTTTGTTTTGGCCATGGTCTGGGTCATCTGCGCATCGTCGTACAGGGTTTCGTTGCGCATGGCCAGCTGGGTGACGTGGTAGCGGTCTCCGTCCTGGACCTTGCCGTCCTTGAAGGTCAGGAAATAGCGGCTGGCCTGCTGCGTCCCCATCTTCATGGTCATCTTCACCTTCCTGGTGCCGAGGTCCATGTTGTTGACGTTTTCCATCAAGGTGTCGAACTGCACCAGGAAGTCGGTGTCGCCCTCGAGCTTGCCGTCCTTGCAGGCCGCCTTGAGCGGCGTGATGCGGATGTTGCTGTACTGCATGGGCTTGGCGGCGGTGTCCGGGTCCATGCCCATGTCGCGCAGCTGTTTGCGCGACATCAGCCGGATCTTCTCGGCCTCCTCGGGAATCGCCATGAACAGCCCGAGCGGGGTGTACAGGTCACGCTGCGGTACTTCACAAGGCATGGCCATGGGTGCGGCCGGGGGCTTGAAAAAGTTGGTGTCGGCCTTAACGCGGGCGTAGTCGGCCTGGAAACGCTTGACCAGCGCCTGCGCCTCGGGCTCGGCCGGGTTCGGAAGGTCGAGCGCGAGTGCGGAACCTGTGCCCAGACAGGCAAGTGCCAGCAGGCAGACACGCGAGGCGCGGGAGGAAAAACGGGGCATGGCGACTCCAAGGGGTAGGTGCCGGCCATGTTAGCCAGCGCTGCGCATTCGGGGCATCCCGCGTTTGTGGGAGGCCGGGTGCGCCGCCGTGTCGGCCCTAGGGAATGCCACGGTGACCCGGGTTCCCGGTTTTGCCACAATCAGGGCCATGAAAACCTCCTCTCTCTCCCCTGTCTCCTCTTTCGCGTTCTGTGCCCTGGCGGCGGCCGCCATCGCCGTGCTGACCCTGTCTTCCCCCCTCGCCATGGCCCAGCCCAAGGTCATGCGCATCATCGTGCCGTACGCACCGGGTGGCCCGATCGACGTCACCGCGCGCCTGATGGCCGAACGTGTCAAGGACTCGCTGGGTACCGTCATCATTGAAAACCGCCCCGGCGGCGGCGGCAACATCGGCGCCGATGTGGTGGCCAAGGCCGCGCCCGACGGGCTGACCATCGGTATCGCTGCCGTGGCCACCCACGCCATCAACCCGTGGCTGTACAGCAAGATGCCCTACAACGCCGCAACCGACTTTGCGCCCATCACGCAGATGCTGCGCGTTCCCAATGTGCTGGTGATGAACGCCGACACGGCCCGGCGCCTGAACATCAACAGCCTGGCCGACCTGATTCGTTATGCCAAGGCCAACCCGGCCAAGCTCAACTACGCCAGCGGCGGCAACGGCAGTGCAGGCCACCTGGCCGGGGAAATGTTCAAGAAGGAAGCCGGCATTTTCGCGCTTCACATTCCCTACAACGGCGGCAACCCTGCGCAGCTGGCGCTGCTCAGTGGCCAGGCTGACTTCAACTTCGACAACCTCGCCACCGCCTCCGCCAACATCAAGGCCGGCAAGCTCAAGGCGCTGGCCGTGACCACTGAAAAGCGCAGTGCCGCATTGCCTGATGTGCCGGCGGTGGCCGAGACACTCAAGGGGTTTTCCATTGACACCTGGTGGGGCCTGGTGGCACCGGCCGGCACGCCGAAAGACGTGGTCGCCAGACTCAACCAGGCTTTTGTCGCCGCCCTGAATTCACCCGAAGCCAAAACCCGCTTTGCTGCGTTGCTGGCCGAGCCGGTGGCGAGTTCGCCGGAACAGTTTGGCGCTTTCATGAAAAGCGAGCTGGCCAAGTATGAGAAGGTGGTGAAGGCTTCCGGGGCCCGGGTGGATTGATTTTTCGGAGTCTTTTGAGGCCGTGGTCCTTGTGTGACGGGCGCAAGAAGCGCCTGAATTAATAGCATTTCTATGCACCGTTCGGGCTGAGCTTGTCGAAGCCTTGGCAAGCTTGCGCTTCAGCGGATGTTCCAACAAGCCGGGGGTTGCCCGGCGGCAACTTACTTTTCTTTTGCGTCGCTGTATAGACCGGACACATGGTGGACAGGTGTGCGGAGACATGGTTGACGGTTTTCATTAGAAGTTATCCGGCTGCCTGAGGTCAATGGTCAGGCAGCGATGATGAGCAAAGA
>NZ_JBAQYR010000064.1:0-36385 GCF_049790275.1 Polaromonas sp. | reverse complement strand
GGCCGGGTCAGGTGCCAGGCCAGCCAGCCGGTGCCGGCCAGCACCAGCACGGCAATGACGCTGCCGATCAGCGTGGCGCGGCGGCTCAGGTGTCTGCGTGGGGGAGTGTCGGAGCCGGGGGGCGGTGCCTCAAGTTTCGGGTCCATCAGCTGTCCTTGTTGCCTGCCGCCGTGGCAAGCGGCATGGTTGTGTTTTTATGGATGATGGCGCCAGCGCCGTTCCCACGGTGCAGGTGCGTATCTTCAGCCAGCGTCAGGAATTATCACTGCTGGTTTTCGCGGGCAGATGTAGTACTCGAAAGAGCCAGGTAAATGTCCTGTAAAGAGAAGCGGCGTGCCCGGCACACGGCGGACAGCCCTGACCCTCTACTGTCGGATAGCCCACATTGCTATCACATGCATAGCTGGTGGCGCCCGTCTCCATTGGGCTGGAGGCCAATTTGATGCATAACCCCGGAGCAGCGGGCCGTCGCGGGAAGCGATGCTTTGCTTAGAATCTGCTCTCCCGCTGATCTTCCAAGACCCCACACGTGACCGATCCTGCTGCCTCCCCACTGCGCGTCTGCCGCGCTGACTACCACCATCCCGCACATGCCGACGCGCTGGTGTTCCTGCTGGATGCCTATGCCCGCGACGTCGCCGGCGGCGGCCAGCCGCTCAGCGACTTTGCCAGAACCCGCCTGGTGGCGGAACTGGCTGCACGCCCCCAGGCCTTCAGCGTGCTCGCCTTCGACGGCACGCAGCCGGTCGGGCTGGTCAATTGCATCGAGGGCTTTTCCACCTTTGCCTGCCGGCCACTGGTCAATGTGCATGACGTGGTGGTGCTGGCCAGCCACCGCGGCCGGCGCGTCGGCGCGCAGATGCTGGCGCTGGTCGAAGATATGGCGCGAGAACGCGGCGCCTGCAAGCTGACGCTGGAAGTGCTGCAGGGCAACCGCAGCGCCATCACGCTGTACGAGCGGATTGGCTTTGCCGGCTACCAGCTGGACCCGGCCATGGGCAGCGCGCAGTTTCTGCAGAAGTGGCTGGCCTGAGCCTGCCTTGAATCAGGCCGCAGCCCGGGCGCGCGGCGGCATTCGCAACAGCATCAATGCGGCCAAGCCCAGCGCGCCCAGCGCCGCCGAAAACCACAGCGCTCCCGCACCGAAGCGGTCAATCGCCAGGCCGAACAGCCAGGGCGACAGCGCCTGCGCAAAACGCGCCGGCACCATCAGCAGGCCCTGGCGCGCGCCATAGTTCCTGGCGCCGAACAGCACCAGCGGCAGCGTGCCCTTGGCAATCGTCAGCACGCCGTTGCCGGCGCCGTGCAGCACGGTGAACAGTGCACCTGCGGGCACACCGAAAAACAGGAACGCCATGGCGCCCAGCGTGTGTGTGCCGCCCGCCACCCGCGCGGAGACCAGCGGGTGAATGTTGCGCAGCAGCCCGTATTCGAGCAACCGCCCGGCCACCTGCGCCGGCCCCACCAGCCCGGCGAATACCAGCGCGGTGGCCAGCGGCACGCCGTGCACCTGCAGCAGGCGCGGCAGGTGCGCGGCCATGGCGGTGCTGATGAACCAGGTGACGGCAAACACAAAGGCCAGCAGCGCCGCCGTGTGCGCCGGGTTTTGTGCGGACCCGGGTTCAGGTGCGGAGAGGAGGCCGGCCGGCGCCGGTTCTGCCGGCATGGCCAGCGGCTGAGGTGCAGCTGTCGGCGTGGAAGGAAGTATCCAGTTCAGCGGCAGCCCCACCAGCAGGTGCAGGCCGGCCCACATACCGCAGGCGGTGCGCCAGCCCCATTCCAGCTCGAGCCAGGCCGACAACGGCCAGCCCACGGTGCTGGCAAAACCGGCCAGCAGGGTGATGCCGGTGATGGCGCCGCGCGCGTCCTTGCCGTACAGGTGTACCAGCGCGGCAAAGGCCGCTTCGTAAAGGCCGGCGGCCATGGCCACGCCGAGGATGGCCCAGGCCGCAAACAGGCCGACTGGTCCTTGCGCCAAGGCCAGGGTGCCCAGCCCGGCGGCAAAGACCAGGCTGTTGGCCGCCAGCACCGGCCGGCCGCCATAACGGTCTATGAGTTTGCCGGCCAACGGCCCGAGCAGGGCGGACACCACCAGCGCCAGTGAGAAACCGAGGAACACGGTCGGTGTGCTGACGCCGAGATCGCGCGCCATGGACGTCGCCAGCATGGCCGGCAGGTAATAGCTCGACGCCCAGGCCAGCGTCTGGGCGATGCCCAGGCTGGCCACGGTGACGCTGCGGTGTTGGCTCATGGGATGAAGGCTAGCAGCAGGCTCCGCATGCGGCAGCGCTCTGGAAGCTATCAAAGTAATAGCTGCTTGCGCCCGCCGATAAATGGCTGGCGGCCGATTTTATGCATGGTCCGGCAGCGCCGCGGCCGGCCGGCCCCTCAGGCCGGCTGGCGGGAACGCGGCGCAAACCAGTGCGGCGTGCGGTTGATGATGGCCACCAGCGAGAGCATCACCGGCACCTCGACCAGCACACCGACCACGGTGGCGAGTGCCGCGCCCGACTGCAGGCCGAACAGCGAAATTGCCACCGCCACCGCCAACTCGAAAAAGTTGGAGGTGCCGATCAGGCAAGCCGGGCCGGCCACGTTGTGCGGCAAGTTCAAGGCTTTGGCGGCGATGTAGCTGATGATGAAAATGCCGTAGCTCTGCACAATCAGCGGCACCGCGATCATCGCAATCACCAGCGGCTTGGCCACAATCGTTTCGGCCTGGAAGCCGAACAGCAGCACCACGGTGGCAATCAGGCCGATGACGGACCAGGGCTTGAGTGTCGCCACGAAGTCGGCCACCGCGTGCGCCGAGCGGCGCTGCAGCAGATGCCGCGTCGCCATGCCGGCCGCCAGCGGCAGCACCACGTACAGCACGGTGGAGAGCACCAGCGTTTCCCAGGGCACGGTGATGTTCGTCACGCCGAGCAGGAAGGCGGCGATCGGCGCAAAGGCCACCACCATGATCAGGTCGTTGACCGAGACCTGCACCAGCGTGTAGTTCGCATCTCCCTTGACCAGCTGGCTCCAGACAAACACCATCGCGGTGCAGGGCGCCACACCGAGCAGAATCATGCCGGCGATGTATTCGCTGGCCGACTGCGGATCGACCCAGGGCGCAAAAATGTACTGGAAGAACAGCACACCCAGCGCGGCCATGGTGAAGGGCTTGATGAGCCAGTTGACCACCAGCGTGAGCATCAGGCCGCGCGGTTTCTTGCCCACGTCTTTCACGGCCGACCAGTCGATCTGGATCATCATCGGGTAAATCATCACCCAGATGAACACGGCGACGACGAGGTTGACGTGGGCGATCTCCAGCGCGGCAATGCCCTGGAAAGCCGCCGGCGCCAGCAGGCCCAGCCCGACGCCGGCCAAAATCCCCAGTGCGACCCAGACGCTCAGGTAGCGTTCGAACAAGCCCATGAGTTTTCCTTTTTGTTTTGTTGGAGGTGATCAGGCCTGGCCAGCGAGGTCGCGCGCGGCTTGCTGCACCATGGCTCGCGCGAGTTTTTCAGGCGGCAGGTTGATCAGCAGTTCCAGGCGGCGGCGCAGGGCCACAAGTGTCTGGTGAAAGGCGTCGAGCCGCTGCCCGTCCGTGCCCTTGACCTCCGACGGGTCGGCATAACCCCAGTGCGCGGTGGCCGGCTGGCCGGGCCAGTAAGGGCAGACCTCACCGGCGGCGTTGTCGCACACGGTAATGACTAAATCCATGACAGGGGAGTCCGGCTTGCCGAACTCGTCCCAGCTTTTGCTGCGCAGGTCTTTGGTGGCAATGCCGGCGTTCTGCAGTACCTGTAGCGCCAGCGGGTTGGGCTGCTGGTTCTCACGCGGGCTGCTGCCGGCCGAGAAAGCCTGGAAGCGTCCCTTGCCGATGTGATTCAGCGTGGCCTCGGCCAGGATGCTGCGGGCCGAATTGTGGGTGCATAAAAACAGGACGTTGAGGGGGCGAGTACTCATTTTTGGCGTCCTTCAGCAGCAGGCTTTCGCGGCCGGGGCTTGGGCACACGAAGCTGCGGATGGCAAAGGCGCTACTGTTTCTGTAGCGCGCGGCGCACAACAGGCAGGGGCTGCAGCCTGGTTTGATGCATATTTTGCTTCGCTGAACACCGGAATGTTGTCCAGGGTGTGGAATTGCTCCCAGGCCACGCCTTGCGGGTCGGTCAGCCAGTATTTGTCGCTGCGCGCATAACAGCAGGTGGTTTCCCCATCGTCCTGCAGCGCCAGGTCGGCGTCCCTGGCGTGAGCTTTCAGCTCGGCAAGCTCGTCGGCGGATTCCACCTGGATGCCCAGGTGGTCCACGCCGGTGGTGCTGCCGCGGGTGGAGATGGCAAAGTTGACCGGTGGGTCCTGCAGCATCCATTTCGCATAGTCAGCCTCGGTGCGGGCGGGGGGCTGATGAAACATGGCGGAATAGAAGGCGATGTTTTTGCCGAGGTCTTCGACATGCATGTGGACGTGAAAGCGTTTCATGACGGGCTCCAGGTGGGGGTTTCAAGGGAAGAGGAGGGCAGGCAATCGGCGTGGGGCGGGCGAGGGCTGGCGTCCACACCAAGCACCATGGCAGGCAGCACCACCACCGGCGAAAAGCCGCCGCCTGCCGTGCGGAAGTTGGTGGTCTGCCCGGTGTAGGTGCGCGCGGCCAGCAACTGCACCTGGCCGCGGAAGGTGTAGGCGCGTATGTCCAGCTTCAGCCGGGTGGCCACGCCATCGACGTCCACCAGCCGTTCACTCGGCGGCACCAGGGCCTGCGCGATAAAACCGCCGGCGAGGATGTCGGCCCACACGCCGCGCGTGAGTTTGTCGCCGCGGTAGGCGGCCTTGGCGCCGTAACCTGCCACCGGCTTGAAGAAGAGCTGGCGCCGTTTGGCCCAGAGCGCATCGGCATGGTCGGCAGTGACCAGTTCGGTGTGCGGAACCACGGCTTGCAGGATGCGGCGGTCTTCAGCAGACACGCCCCATGAGGCCAGCAGCGCGTCGTCGCCGAGCGTGATGAGGTTGCGTTTGTCGGCAAACAGCGCGTGTGCACGCGGGTGCGGCGTCACCACGGCGGCGCCGGCCACATACGCGCTGCGCAAGGCCTCATGTGCAGGTTCAGACAGGCTGAAATCTGTCAGGCGGTTGTAGACCAAGTCAACCGCCACGCCCGGCAGGGCCGGGTGCCACAACGCGCCGTCTTTCCACTGCAGCTCGCGTGCGTCGCCCACAGCCGCCGTGATGCCGTGCGCCAGGAACAACTGCCGCGCCAGGGCAAATTCCGGCGCCATGTATTGCACTTCCGGCGCGTCGTCGGTGATCAGAATGCTGCGCAGTGCTTGCGTGCCGCGCTGCGCCTGCCACTCGGCGCGGAACATGTCCACAAAAGTCTGGTTGATGTGCGGCAGGTCGCTGGACGCGTCCATCAGGCCCTGCATGGGTTCGCAGCACTCGCGGTGGGCGCGCGCCAGTGCGGCGTTGAGCAAGGCGCCGCCGGCATTGGTGTTGATTTCAATCAGGCGCGGGCCGTCTTCGCCCAGGTGAAAGTCATAACCCATGAAAACGCCCGCGGGTCCGAAGTGGTGCTGGGCGGTTTCGGGCGCATGGGCCAGCGCCAGCTGCTGGTAGGCGGGCAGGGCGACCACACGTTCGATGGCCGCAATGGCCTGGCCCAACGTGGCGCGCATGCCCGGGTCCACAAACACGGCTGTTTCAGAAAACAGGTGCGGGTGGGTGGTGGCCAGCCCGTCCAGCATGCCTTGCAGGCAAGGGTCGGTTTCAAGCTGCTTGCGCAAGCGGTCGGGGTTCAGGGTGCGGCACAGGCACCCGAGGTTCAAGGTCTCGGCGAGGTTCATGGCGGCGCCCCCGGTCAGCAGGCTGCGCAGGAAGCTGCGTCGGCCACTTCGCAGGCCTCGCCCTGGCAGCAATGTTCGGTCAGGTAACCGAGCAGCGCGGTCATCTGCTCGAAGTTGGCGCGGTAGATCAGGTTGCGGCCACGCGGCTCGCTGCTGACCAGGCCGGAATGTGCCAGCTCCTTGAGGTGAAAAGACAGCGCACTGGGCGCCACTTCGAGCTGCTCGGCAATCGTGCCCGGGGTCAGGCCGTCGGGGCCGGCAACCACCAGCGCGCGGAAGGTCCGGAGGCGCTGCGCCTGGGCCAGGGCAGCAAGAGCTTTGACGGCACCCGTTTCATCAAGAAGTATTGATTTCATAGTTCAAATATAATTGAATTATCGAATTGATGCAATCTTCTTCTCAAACACTCCAGGAAAGAGCCATGTCCGACATCAAGATTTATCACAACCCCCAATGCGGAACCTCACGCAACACCCTGGCACTGATCCGCAACAGCGGCATCGAGCCCGAAGTCATCGAGTACCTGAAGACGCCGCCCAGCCGTGAAACGCTGAAGCAGCTGGCGGCACAGACGGGTGAGCCGGTGCGCGCGCTGATGCGCAGCAAGGAAAAGCTGTACGCCGAACTCCAGCTTGACAACCCGGCCCTCAGCGACGAGCAACTGCTGGACGCCATGCTCGCCCACCCCATCCTGATCAACCGGCCCATCGTCGTGACGCCGCTGGGTACCCGCCTGTGCCGGCCGTCCGAAGCGGTGCTGGACATCCTGCCGGCGCCGCAAAAAGGCGCTTTTACCAAGGAAGACGGCGAGAAGGTGATCAATGACAAGGGAGAACGTGTTGCCGGCGCTTGAAGATCTTCCCAACGTAGACAAAGCCCTGTTTGCGCCGCCATCGGGCAGCGCACTGCAGGCTTTCCGCCCTTCGGCCCACGCGCCGCGCATTCTGCTTCTGTATGGCTCGGTGCGCGAGCGTTCCTACAGCCGCCTGCTCAGCGAAGAAGCCGCGCGCCTGCTGCAGGCCATGGGTGCGGAAACGCGCACCTTCAACCCGAGCGGCCTGCCGCTGCCCGACGACGCACCCGACACCCACCCGAAAGTGGCAGAACTTCGCCAGCTCGCGCAGTGGGCCGAAGGCATGGTCTGGACATCGCCCGAACGCCACGGCGCCATGACCGGCATCATGAAGTCGCAGATCGACTGGATCCCGCTGGCGCAGGGCGCGGTGCGGCCCACCCAGGGCAAAACACTGGCCGTCATGCAGGTCAGCGGCGGCTCGCAGTCTTTCAACGCCGTCAGCCAGCTCCGCGTGTTGGGCCGCTGGATGCGCATGCTCACCATTCCCAATCAGTCGTCGGTGGCCAAGGCCTTCCTGGAGTTCGACGAAGCAGGGCGCATGAAACCCTCGGCCTATTACGACCGCGTGGTGGACGTGATGGAAGAACTCGTGAAGTTCACGCTGCTCACACGTGATGTGGCGCCTTACCTGGTGGACAGGTACAGCGAGCGCAAGGAGAGTGCCGAGGCGCTGTCGAAAAGGGTGAACCAGCGGAGTCTGTGAGTTTTATGAATCAAATCGGCCGCTGGCCCTTTGGGGGCGGGCGCAGACAGCTATTGAATTAATAGCTGTACTGAATCGCGCCAGTCATGTCTGTCCCCAATTTTGAGGACGAGGCATGTATTTTGGCAGTTTAGACTGCCGCATGCCGATCATCACCGTCACCAACCACGTCGGGCCGACCTACGCGTTGGAGCCCAGGGCGCCGACCGCTGCTTCAGCAACGCTTTTCCGTAATTTCATCCAGTGGAATGTGGTGAACGCCGTGGATGGGTATGTCGTTCAGCACATCCAGCGCAATGAAAAGTACTGGGTTCAGCGCCACTTTCCGCGGCACCAAACTTACCAGGCGGTGTCGGTTGACGATTACTGGGAGTGCTGGCGGGTCACGGTTGCGGCCGGCGTGACGACCATTACACCCGCCAGGGATCTCATCAATGACAAATTCACCGTGGTCACTGTCATGGATGCGCCGGGTGCTGACGGGACGGTGGGCCGGTTTCCCGACAAGACGGGCACGCGGGGGCGCTGGAAGCTGCGCGGCCTGGTTTACTTTGTCGCCGATCCGGGCCTGGTCATTGCGGATTGGCCGGCAGGAGGGGCGCCGAGCGCGGGGCTTCTTCACAGCCGTCTGCTTCCTCCAATACAGGGCAACGGCCTGGCACGCAATCGGCAGGGGCGTCTGGGCGGCGTGCTGTTCCGCAGGGAGTTTGCGGGCAGTTGGGACTGGACGACCGAAGACCAGCGCATTGCCCCCCGCGCGGACGATGGGGTTGGTGCGCCGCCACTCGTGACCTACCGGGATCCTGTGGTCAGCGCCCGCAATTTTCCAGCACTGGCGGGTTTCCGCAGTCGCAACATCAGGACTGCCGACGAGGCGGCGGGTGGATGGTTGCCCATCGCGCGCCGGCCTGCTCACGGATAGGCTGCCAGCCCGTCATTCCAGCGCGAGTGCAGGAAACGTACGGAGGAATTGGCCGGGCGGGTGAATCAGCGGAGCCTGCGAGTTCTATGGGAGAAATCGGCCTCTGACCCTTTGTGGGCGGGCGCAGGCAGCTATTGGATTAATAGCGGATGTCGTTGCAAGCGGCGCGCCTAAAGCCTCCGCGGGCTGCAGGGCATCTCGTGCGAAGCGCATGAATGAGAGGGCTTTTTTTTGAAGCCGGTCCTCCTCATTCCTGGGCGAGAAGGCTGCGAACGACCCGGCGCGCCACGGGCGAAACGAGCAGCACCGCGGGAAACGCGAACAGCCACGCCGTGAGCCACGAAGTGACCCACAGCGCCAGAAAGCCCGGTCCCGCCCCGGCGGCGCGCAGCGTGGATATTCCAGCTACCAATAGCGACATCAGGCCCGAGAGAAAGAAACCGAACAGGATGGGCTCGAATTTCCGCGGAATCATGGCGTCACCTCCAGATCGGCGTCGGCGGTCATGCGCAGCAACGCTTCGGCGACATTTGTGCCGAACATCCGCGCCGTCTTGATGTCCCCGGCCGCAAACGAATCCGCCGGCGCCGAATGCCCGGCCTGCGCCATCATTCCCGACCACGAGCCCAGCCGGTTGGCGGCTTCCTCGTAAGGCACGCCGCTGTGCTGCTCGGGCAGGATGGCGTTGCCGACCCAGACCATGCCGTGTTGCATGGCGAAGACGAAGAGGGACAGCAGCGTGGATTGCTTGTCGCCGGCCGGCAGTGACGACACGGTGAAAGCCGATGCCAGCTTGCCCTTGAGGGCGTGGCTCTTCCAGAGCCGGCCCGTCGAATCCATGAAAGTCTTGAAGGTGCCGGAGACACCGCCCAGGTAGGTGGGCGAGCCGAAAATGAATCCGTCGTATTCCAGCAGGCGCTCGGGCGCGCTGGTGAGATCTTCTGCCTTCAGCAAATGCGCGGTGATGCCGGGAACGGATCGCGCACCCGCCAGGATGTGCGCGGCAATGTGGCCGGTATGGCCGTGGGCGCTGTGATAGATGACGGCAAGCTGCTTGTTCTTCATGGGTGTGGTGTCCAGTTCAAGTTGAGTGAGTGAATCTCTGAATAAAGTCTTCATTGCGAGATCCAGGCGAGGAAGACGGCGGCCAGGTACAGGCCGAGTCCGAAAACGGTGTGGTTGGCCAGGCTTCTGAGCCGGCTTTTTGCCGGTGCCGGCGTGCGGGACGAGGCGATGCCCGCCCCCATGGCGGGCTGCATGACAAGCCAGGGCGCGGCAACCGTGGCCATGCTCACGCACAGCGCCGGCAGCAGTGTCGGGTTGTGCACCCAGTCCATGCCGAAGATGCCGGCCAGCAGGCCCGCGAAGGCAATGCCGGTCGCGTAGTGGAAGAACCAGCCCAGGGCGAGCTCGCCCCGCACGGGCGCCGCCTTCGCGATCGCCTCATGCTTCCACGTGCCGCGGCGCCAGTGGCCAGCCCATCGGCCGATCATCGCGAAGTTAAGCGTGGGCACGCCCAGGCGCTGGAGAAGCAGCAGCCAGGCGTCCATGACCGCGGTGGCGCCCACGCCGATGAGCAGGATGTGCGCCGCGCCTGAAATGAATGTGTTCATGTGAATTTCCCGTTGACGAAAAGTGAAGCTGGTGTCACTCTACAAGTTCAAGTCAGCTTGAAGTCAAGGGTTTTTTCATGGACATCGCCGAAGTCGCCAGAAAATCAGGTCTGCCTGCCTCTGCGCTGCGCTACTACGAAGAGAAGGGGCTGATAGCCTCGGTTGGCCGGCAGGGGCTGCGCCGCACATTTGCGCCGGGCGTGCTGGACCAGCTGGCGCTGATTGCGCTGGGCCAGGCCGCCGGTTTTTCGCTGGACGACATCGGCGCCATGTTCTCGCCAGACGGCCAGGCCAGCATCGACAGGAAGTCGCTTAGCGCCAAAGCCGACGAAATTGACAGGACGATCAAGCGCCTGAAGGCGATGCGCAACGGGCTCAGGCATGCGGCGGTGTGCCCCGCGCCCAGCCACGCCGAGTGCCCGACCTTTCAGCGGCTGCTTCGCGCGGCGTCGGCCGGTGAGCTGGCGCCGCGCATGAGGAAGCCGGTGCGCCTCGTGCGTTCGAAGGCGTGACAGCACTGCCGAGGTGCTGGCGATTCCCACTCAGTGGTTGGTGGTTAAGTCGCTTGTGTAGCTCGATGCGGCGGGCATGTGGCACTTTCTTCGCATTGCGACCGCGTGGTGGCGTGATGGAAAGCTCGCCAGTTCGCGCTGCTGACGAGTGATGTGGCGCCAGGCGGGTGGATCCGCGGAGTCTTTGAGTTAGGGATTGGGCGTTGACCCCTTAGGGATAAACCTTAAATGGTATTCAATTTATAGCGAGTTGATTTGCGTGTGCGGTTGTTCTTCTCGCGCGTTGTCAAGCCTATAGCGATGGCACACGATTTCCCATCATGCGATTTATGATGAAATTCAATTGTGCGGTATGCATTAATAGGGGGCCAAGACGTATGAACGATCTCACTAAGATTCTTCTGACATCATCTCTAACGGCCATTGGAGCCATAGTTGTTTTCGTGGCGAGTCAGCTTCTGGGAAAGCTGGTGATTGAGCCGATCCAGGATCTGAAGAAGCTTCTGGGTGAAATTCGGTATGCGCTTGTGTTTCATGCGCAAGTGGTCTTCACACCAGTCGGTGATCGCGCTGGAGAGGACCGGGCGTGTGAGGCATTTCGGAGGTTGGCTTGCGATTTGCGTTCTAAGCTGGTCTCTGTCCCTTTTTATGCCCGATGGGCTGTGGTTTCCAAGGGTTTCCTGCCAGCGCGGCAGGATGCGTTCGAAGCATCGAAAGAGCTCATCGGCCTTTCAAATTCTGTGCATCAAGAGAACAGGGCAGAGAAAAATGCCAAGCGTGTTGCCAAGATTGAACAGCTGCTTGGCTTCGAACCAATGGGGGAATAGGTTAGCAATGACCTTTAACATATTACCCAACGCGGACACCCATTGGCGCTGGGTACTTCAAAGTTAACCTGCAATGAATATTCGCGCGGCCAGTTCGTCGGATGCAGAAGCGATTGCCAGAGTGCATGTTCTGGGGTGGCAGCACGCCTATGCCCAAGTGCTACCTGCAGACTTTCTCTCGTCACTTTCAATTGAGCGCCGAGCTACCATGTGGGCTGAGGCAATTGAAAAGCAGACTCAACAATTGCTTGTGGCGGAGGTTGAAGGAGAGATCGTTGGCTTCTCTGCATTTGGCATGTGCCGCGATGATGACTCAGTTGCGACTGACTTTGAGGTTTGGGCGATATACCTTAGGGCATCGTTTCTAGGGACTGGTGCGGGTCGTTCTTTGTGGCTTCACTCATTGAGTGCGATGAGGATTGCTGGCGCGAAGCGTGCCACGCTGTGGGTGCTCGCTGAGAACGAACGAGCGATCCGGTTTTATCGTGCCGCGGGCTTCGCCGAAGATGAAAGCTCTCGAAAGGTTGTTCATATTGGGGGAGTCTCCGTTGACGAAATTCGCTATGCGCAGCAAATTGCAGGTTAATTGGTCGGCCAACACGAACCCGCAACTGCAGGAGGCGGCTTTGCCGCAAAGGTTGCGGTCCGGTTGCCTTCAACGTTAGGCATCACAATGCCCACGCTCTGGATTGAGGGAGAACTTGAAACTCTGCTTTCTCTCATTCGTCTGCTCGATCAGCAACTTACGAAGCTCAGCGACAAGAGCGTGGAATCTGAAGACGCAGACGCGTATGGCTACTTCGACAGCATGGAGCACTTAGTTGGGCTAGCAATGGTGACGGGCCAAACCTATGCCGCAACTGTCTGCGGTGCGGTCTCGGTTGAGAAGAAGTCAGCGCTGAGCAGAGGACCAATTCACTCGAGCGGGAAGACTAAAGTCGAGATCATCAATCACGCAGCCAATTACTGGAAGCACAACAACGAATGGGGCGCCGAGCGTTCAAACCGGCGGCGACAAGCCATCGAAGAAGCGTTTGCCTCTGTTGGTTTTCCTGTTGGAACTGACTACCCGCTCTCCGGAGTGCTCACGGAACTGTCCAATCCAAAGTTAGCGTCTCTGGACGCGTTGGTAGGCATCCTGCGGGAGTGGAAGTCTGCGGTGCTCAAGTGACGTCTAACTTTTGGTTCGTACCAGCACATCCGCCTGCGTCATTTACGCAGCAACGACCAAGCCGCCCTGGAGTTGCATATCCACCACTCACTTCCGGGCGAGCGCAACCGCATCCGCACCCGCCGGATACCTCGGCGTCGCAGCCGTATCGTTCGCGGCCCGCCACACGGCTTCAGCCACGTCGGCTGCGGTAGTCACGGCCGCCGGCTGACCCAGCGTTGAAAAAATGGCTTGCGCAAACGGGGCGTAAGCCTCGGGGAATCAGGCCCTGCATGCGCTGCGCCCCATTGGCGGTGAACTGCGTGCCAGGCCCGTAACTCGGCTCCACCAGTTTCACGCTGACCTTGAAGGGCGTCAGCTCCGGAGTCAACGATTCGGTGAAGCCTTCGATGGCCGTCTTGCTCGCGGTGTAGGCGGCGACCAGTGGCATGATGGCAGCAGTTCTTCGCCAACCTGGAGCAGGTTCTGGCGCGGTTGGATTGAAACCTGCCGGCACCATTCAAAGCCAAACCCTGGAGTGAACGCAATGGCTAAAAGTACATCGGAGACGCCGGCGAAGGCCGCAAAAAAGGTCGCTGCCCAGGCGGCCCAACCGCGCAAGACGGCGCCGGAGGTGCCGCCCCCCAAGGCGGCCAAGCCGGTTCTTCTTTCAGGCGGCAATCCGCAGATCGCGAAGGGCTACGGTGATGCCCCGGTGCAGGCTTACATCGCTGCCATGCCGGGCTGGAAAAGCGAGCTCGGGCGCCGCCTCGACGCGCTTATCGTGCGCACAGTGCCCGGCGTGCGCAAGGCCGTCAAATGGAACTCACCGTTTTACGGTGTCGGGGACGAGGGCTGGTTCCTCAGCATTCATGTCTTCACGAAGTACGTCAAGGTGGCATTCTTTCGCGGCACGTCGCTGCGGCCTGTGCCGCCGGGCGAGTCCAAACAAAAGGAAGTGCGTTACCTCGACATCCACGAGGACGACCCGTTCGGCGAAGCGCAGCTCGCCGACTGGGTGAAGCAGGCCAGCCAGTTGCCCGGCGAACGCATGTGAGCGGATGCAACAACCACCATGAGCAAAGGAGCAGCAAGCATGAACAAGAGCAAGAGCGGCCCGAAGGAAGAAAGAGAAGGAGCCTCTGCCTCCCAGCTGATAGACGCAAAAATCAGCGAACTGGGTGACTGGCGGGGCGAAACACTGGCCCGGGTGCGAACGCTCGTCAAGCAGGCCGTTCCCGACGTGGTTGAGGAGTGGAAGTGGAGCGTTCCGGTGTGGTCGCACGCGGGAATCATCTGCACCGGTGAGACCTACAAGAAAGCCGTGAAGCTGACTTTCGCCAAGGGTGCTTCGCTGGAGGACCCTTCAGGCCTTTTCAACTCCAGCCTCGAAGGCAACACCCGGCGCGCCATCGATTTTCACGAGGGTGACAAGATGGATGAAAAGGCGCTCAAGACGCTTGTACGTGCTGCTGCAGCCCTGAACAGCGCGTCGGCCCGATAGCCATCGGGTCCGATGACCGGACGCCGTGGCGTCGGCCGGTCAAAAAAACACTTTTGGAAACACTCGCTCATGGACGTTGCGCTCAGGCCACGATCAGAGTTTTCCCCAACAATTTGACGCCTCCCGCGTGGAAAATGACTTGTGGCTATCCGAACCCTGCTCCTCACGCCTGTCGGCACCTTTGTCCTCGCAGTTTTGCTGGGCGCCTTGCTCTGGGCGGTGGCGCCCGTCGCTGTTGGCCGCCCCCTCAGTCTCTGGGAAGCGTTTGTTGCTACTCTGGCGATTGTGGTGCTTCTGGAGTGGTGGCGACGGCGCCGGCTCTGGCGAGAGCGTGAGCAACTCGAAAGCTTGCGCGACTCGGCACTCTGGTAGCCGACCCGGCGAACGGAAACCGCAGTGACGTGCTGCCGGTTTCGGGCCGATGCCGGGAGTATGGTGAATTTGGCCTCCAGCCCATATCCAGCAAGCGCAGGCAGCTATTAATTCAATAGCGGGTGAGCGCCGCTGGCGTCTGTCATCAAACCGCCATCAAAGTGACATGAACACGTCACCCTCGACTTCCAGAATCCTTCCATCAGTCAAAAACACGATGGAGAGTGATTCATGGGTCAGGGATACGGCAGGGATTATGAGCAGGGCGACGGCGTCAACACGACGTCCAATGCCTTCATTCACGAGGTAGACGGCGAGCGCCGTCATGTGCTGCGCTGCACGACAGCGGCGGTGGCGCTGCTGATGGGCTCGCACACGCTGACGGCCAGCGCCGCGGCGCCCGTCAAGGGCAAGCCACTGGGTTTTACCGGTGTGCCGGTTTCCAGTGCCGACGCGCTGGTGGTGCCGCCCGAGTACGAAGCCCAGGTGCTGTACCGCTGGGGCGACGCGACGGGCATTGCCGGGGCTGCGGCGCCTGCATTCAGCGCAGACGCGTCAAACAGCTGGCAGGAGCAGTTGCTGCAGTCGGGCATGCACCACGACGGCATGGAGTATTTCCCGCTCGATAAAAACCCGCGCCACGGCCTGCTGGCCATCAACCACGAATACACCGACGACGGCCTGCTGCACAGCGACGGCATGAAGACCTGGACGGCCGACAAGGTGCGCAAGTCGCAGGCGGCGCACGGTGTCAGCGTGATCGAGGTGGTGGAGCGTGCCGGCGTCTGGCGCGTCATGCCGAATTCGCGTTATGCGCGCCGCATCACCGGCCACACACCCATGCAGTTCAGCGGGCCGGCGGCAGGGCATGCGCTTCTGAAGACCGCAGCCGACCCCGAGGGCCTGCACCCGCTGGGCACGCTGAACAATTGCGCTGCGGGGCAGACACCCTGGGGCACTTTCCTGACCTGCGAGGAAAACTGGAACGGCTACTTTTCGGCGCAGGACAAGCCGAACCCGGACGAGGCACGTTACGGCCTGCGTGCCAAAGGCTTTGGCTACCGCTGGCACGAGTTCGACGAGCGCTTTGACGCGGTGAAACACCCGAACGAGCCGCACCGTTTCGGCTGGGTGGTCGAGATCGACCCGCAGGACCCGACGCAGACCCCGATCAAGCGCACGGCGCTGGGCCGCATCAAACATGAAGGCGCCACCACCACGCTGAGCCGCGACGGCCGCGCCGTGGTCTACATGGGCGACGACGAGCGTTTTGAGTACATCTACAAGTTTGTCAGCCGCGACAAGGTCAAGCCCGGCGGCTACCGCGCCAACAAGGACATTCTGGACCACGGCACGCTGTATGTGGCGCGTTTTGACGAGCAGGGTTACGGCCGCTGGCTGCCGCTGGTGCATGGCGAGGGCGGCCTGAACGCCGCCGGCGGGTTTGCCAGCCAGGCCGATGTGGTGATCAAGTGCCGCCAGGCGGCCGACCTTGTGGGTGCCACCAAAATGGATCGCCCCGAATGGGTGGCGGTGCACCCCAACACCGGCGAGGTGTTTGTCACGCTGACCAACAACAGCAGCCGCGGCAAGGACGGCCGCATGGTCGACGCGGCCAACCCGCGCAATGACAACATCATGGGCCACATCATCCGCTGGCGCGAAGGCAAGGGGCAGGGCACGTTTGCGAAACGCCTGGACGGCGACGCCAGCGCCACCGAATTCCGCTGGATGCACTTTGCCCTGGCGGGCGACCCGAATGCCGAAAAGGCCGAATACCGCGGCACCATCAAGGGCGACATGTACGGCAGCCCCGACGGACTGCAGTTCGATGCCGGTGGCCTGCTCTGGATACAGACCGACATTTCGACCTCGGCCATGCACAAGGGTGCCTACAAAGGCATAGGCAACAACATGATGCTGTGCGCCGACCCGGCGACCGGCGAGACGAAACGTTTTCTGACTGGCCCGGCCGGCTGCGAGATCACCGGGGTGAGTTTCACGCCGGATCGCCGCGCGGTTTTCATCAACATCCAGCACCCCGGCGAAACCGCCAGCGAGCGCGGCGACCCGGCCCAGCCGAAAGCCGTGAGCAGCTGGCCCGACGGCCCCACGGGTGGCCGGCCGCGTTCGGCCACTGTCGTGATCCGCCGCAAGGATGGCGGCATCGTCGGGACCTAGGTTCCCAGCATCAACAGCCCCGACTGCGGGGCTTTTTTACAGAAATTTTTGAGTGTCGAGAGTCATTGGCGAGAAGACAACCAGGAGTCCATCATGAAAGAACTGCCCAACCCCACTTTTGCATTGTCGCCAGTCGCGATGCCACGGGGGTCACTTCATCAAAGCTCTCATGCTGTCGGTGCCGCTGTTCAAAGGCCTGCCCTGGGGAAGATCCAGGTCAGCTGGGCCAGGCACCAGGATGAGGTCCGGCAGGCGCAGCGCCTGAGGTACCAGGTTTTTGCGCTCGAGATGGGCGCGACATTGCCCAACACCTTGCCCGGCCATGACATCGACCTGTTTGACGACTTCTGCGAACACCTGCTGGTGCGCGACGAAGCCAGCCAGGAGGTGATTGGGACCTACCGCGTGCTTACGCCGACCCAGGCCAAACGTGCCGGCAGCACCTACAGCGACACCGAGTTCGACCTGACACGCCTGCGTTTCCTGCGGGCCCGCATGGTGGAGCTGGGCCGCAGCTGCGTGCATGCCGAGCACCGCCATGGCGGCGTAATCCTGGCGCTGTGGGGCGCGCTGGCCGAGTTCATGGCGCGCAACCAGCTCGACACCATGATCGGCTGCGCCAGCATTCCAATGCATCACACCGGTGCCTCCATGGGGCAGGCGGCGGCCAGCATCTGGCGCCAGGTGCGCCAGACCCATCTGGCGCCGATTGAATACCACGTCACACCGCGCCTGCCGCTGCCGGTCGAGCGGCTCGACGATTCGCTGGAGGTCGAGCCGCCGGCGCTGATCAAGGGCTACCTGCGCCTGGGTGCCAAGGTGCTGGGCGCGCCGGCCTGGGACCCTGACTTCAACTCGGCCGACCTGCCCATGATGATGCGCATTGCCGATTTGCCGCCGCGTTACCGCAAACACTTTTCCGGCAAGGGGGACTGATGCGCAAGCTGTTTGACAAACTCGGTCCCCTGAACCAGGGGCACATGCCGGACGAAGGCGATGACCATGACGAGGCAGCGCTGCGCAAGCGTTACCGCAGCATCTTCATCTCCGACCTGCACCTGGGCACGCCCGGCTGCCAGGCCACGGCGCTGCTGGACTTCCTCAAGGCGCACCCGAGCGACTACCTCTACCTGGTCGGCGACATCGTGGACGGCTGGCAGCTGCGGCGCAAATGGTATTGGCCGCAGTCGCACAATGACGTGGTGCAGAAGCTGCTGCGCCGGGCGCGCAAAGGCTGCCGCGTGATTTATGTGCCCGGCAACCATGATGAGTTTGCGCGTGAATTTATAGGCCACCAGTTCGGCGGCATCGAAGTTGTCGAAGAGGCCGTGCACACCACGGCCGACGGCCGTCACCTGTGGATTGTTCATGGCGATTATTTCGACGCCGTGGTGCAATGCGCCAAATGGCTGGCTTATGTGGGTGACAACCTGTATGAATTCACGCTCAAGCTCAACCGGCACCTCAACAGCCTGCGCGCGCGTCTGGGGCTGCCTTACTGGTCGCTTTCGGCCTACCTCAAGCAGAAGGTCAAGAGCGCGCTGAACTATGTCACCGACTTTGAAGTGGCTGTTGCCAACGAAGCGCGCCGGCGCGGTCACCAGGGCGTGGTGTGCGGACACATCCACCGGGCCGAGATGCGCGACATCGACGGCGTGCTTTACTGCAACGACGGCGACTGGGTGGAAAGCCGCACAGCGCTGGTGGAGCACTACGACGGCACGCTGGCGCTGCTGCACTGGGCACCAAGCCATGAAACCCAGGGCCGCGGCCATGCAACGGCCACGGTGGCCGCATGAAGATCGCGCTTGTTACCGACGCCTGGCAGCCGCAGGTCAATGGCGTGGTCACCACCCTGGTGGAACTGGTGCGTGAGCTGGAAGCCCTGGGGCACCGTGTGGCGGTGATCCACCCGGGCCTGTTCAAGACGCGCCCTTGCCCGGGTTATGCCGGCATCGACCTGGCGGTGCGACCGAAAGCCCTGCTGGCCGAGAAGCTGGATGCCTTTGCGCCGGAGGCCATCCACGTTGCCACCGAAGGCCCGCTCGGCTGGGCCGCGCGCGGCTACTGCATAAAACGGGGCCTGCGGTTCACCACCGCTTTTCACACCAAGTTTCCTGAAATCCTCCATGCCGCGCTGAAGGTTCCTCTGTCCTGGGGTTATGCCTTGTTTCGCCACTTCCACAAGGCCTCGTCCGGTGTTCTGGTGCCGACCCAGGGCGTGCTGCGCATGTTGGAGCAGCGCGGATTCCGCAACCTGCGCAGCTGGACGCATGGCGTGGACACCCAGCTGTTTTCATTCCAGCCCGAGGCGCACCTGTATCCTCGCATGGGCACGCTGGTGCGGCCAGTGTCGCTGTTTGTGGGCCGGGTGTCGTACGAGAAAAACATCGAGGCTTTCCTGGCGCTGGACATTCCGGGCACCAAGGTGGTTTGCGGCGTCGGGCCGCTGGAGGCCTCGCTCAAGGACCGCTACCCGCAGGTGCGCTGGCTGGGGGTGTTGCCACGAGACGAACTGGCCAGGGTGTATGCGGCGGCCGACGTGTTCGTGTTTCCGAGCCGGTCCGAAACCTTTGGCCTGGTGATGCTGGAGGCCATGGCCAGCGGCACGCCGGTGGCGGCCTACCCGGTCGATGGCCCGCTGGAGGTGCTGGGCAAGCCCGACGGCAGTTGCCACGGCGGTGTGATGCACGAGGATTTGAAACACGCCTGTTACAGCGCGATGACGGTGCCGCGCCACGAGGCCCGTGTCCGGGCACTGGATTTCAGCTGGCTGCAGGCAGCCCAGCTGTTCGAAGGGCACCTGGTGCCTGCGAACAGGAAGGCCGACAGCAAGCTGGTGGCCGCACAGGCCCACGCCTGAAGGGGTTGTCATGTTGTTGTCACGCATTTGTCATCAAACCTGCGCACACTGACAAGTCAGATCAATGACAATAAAAATACAGATTCCGCATGTCCATTCCACCCGCCTTGCCTGCACCACCGCCGACCGCCACGCCCCTGGTCCAGTTCCTGGACCGGGACCACAGCATCCTGGCCTTCAATGAGCGGGTGCTGGACTGGGCCAAACGGCCCGATGTGCCGCTGCTGGAGCGGTTGAGGTTCCTGTGTATTGTTTCGTCCAACCTGGACGAGTTTTTCGAGGTGCGCGCGGCCCTGCACCTGACGGCGGCGATGAACCGGGAGCAGAAGGAACCCTACTCCGCAGAGTCGTTCACGGCGCTGTCGGCAGCCGCGCACGACATGGTGGCGCGCCAGTACACGCTGTACAACGACGAGCTGATGCCCGAGTTTGCCAAGCACGGCATACGGATTGTTTCGCACGGCGAGCGGGATACGTCGCAGCGCCGCTGGGCCAAGGCCTATTTCGAGCGGGAGGTGCGCCCGCTGCTCATTCCCGTCGGGCTGGACCCTTCGCATCCCTTTCCCCAGGTGGCCAACAAGTCGCTGAACTTCATCGTCCGGCTGGGTGGCAAGGACGCCTTTGGACGCCAGAACGATATCGCGATCGTCAAGGTGCCCCGGGTCCTGCCGCGCGTGATCCACATGCCCGACAGCAAGGGCTCGCAGAAAAAGTCGCTGTTTGTTTCCCTGTCCAGCATCATCCGGGCGCACCTCACTGACCTGTTCCCGGGGCGCGAGGTGGGGGAGTTCTCGCAGTTCCGCGTGACGCGCCATTCCGACCTGGCGGTGGATGAAGACGATGTGAAAAACCTGCGTACCGCGCTGCGTCTGGGCCTGGAGCAGCGCCACTACGGGCAGGCGGTTCGCCTGGAGGTGTCGGCGGGCTGCTCCAAACACCTGTCGGATTTCCTGCTCGGCCAGTTCAGCCTGCCGTCTGAAGCGCTGTACCGGGTGCATGGCCCGGTCAATCTGGTGCGCCTGAACCAGCTGGTGGACCTGGTCAACGACCCGAAGCTGCTTTTTCCGCCTTACAAGGCCTGCTACCCGACGCAATTGGTGCCGGGGCAGTCGTTTTTTGAACGGCTCAAGCAGGGGGACGTGTCCATCCACCAGCCTTTCGAGAGTTTCAACGGTGTGCTCGATTTCCTGCGCGAGGCGGTGAACGACCCGCAGGTGCTCGCCATCCGCCAGACGATTTACCGCACCGGCCCGGACTCCGAACTCATGGTGCTGCTGCGCGAGGCGGTGCGGCGCGGCAAGGAAGTCACGGTGGTGCTGGAACTCAAGGCCCGCTTTGACGAGGAGGCCAACATCAACTGGGCCGAGATGCTGGAATCCATAGGCGCGCAGGTGGTTTATGGCGTGGTGGGCCTGAAGACCCACGCCAAGATGCTGCTGGTCACGCGGCGCGAGGGCCGGGAGCTGGTGCGTTATGCCCACCTGTCCACCGGCAACTACAACCCGACCACCGCGCGCCTGTACACCGACGTGAGTTACCTGACCGCCGACCCGGACCTGACGGCAGACATCGACAACGTCTTTGTGCATCTGGCCAGCCAGAGCAAATTACCCAGGCTGAACCGATTGCTGGTGGCACCGTTCCAGCTGCACCGCAAGCTGATTGAAAAAGTGGACCTGCTGGCCGAAGCGGCTGCGCAGGGCAAGGAAGCGCGCATCGTGGCCAAGATGAACGCGCTGACCGACGAAGGCCTGATGCTGGCGCTGGTCAGGGCAGGGCAGAGCGGCGTGAGGATTGACCTGGTGGTGCGCGGTGCCTGCATGCTGCCGGCCGGAGTGCCGGGGGTGACGGACAACATCCGGGTGCGCTCGGTGATTGGCCGCTTCCTGGAACACTCACGCGTGTTTTATTTCCGCTGCGACGGGGAGGAAACGCTTTACCTTTCCAGCGCCGACTGGATGAACCGCAACATGCTGCGGCGGGTGGAGCTGGCGTGGTCGGTGACCGATCCGGTGCTGCGCCAGCGCATCATCGACGAATGCCTGGTGGCCTACCTGCACGACAGCCAGGACGCCTGGGACCTGCAGCCAGACGGTAATTATGTGCGGGTGGGTGCCACTGGCGAGGAAGCGCGGCACGGCGCGCAGGCTGCGTTGATGGCACGTTATTCGGCAGCCGGTGCTGCGATGGAACTCTGAGATGGACCTGATTCTCTGGCGCCATGCGGAAGCCGAAGAGTTGCCGGCCGATGTGCACGATGTCAGCGACCTCGAACGTTCACTGACGTCGCGCGGTGAAAAACAGGCGGCCCGCATGGCCGGCTGGTTGGACCGCCAGTTGCCGGAGCGCGCGCGCGTTCTTGTGAGCCCGGCGCGCCGCTGCGAGCAGACGGCGCTGGCCCTGGGAAGAAAGTACAAAGTCCGGGCAGAGCTTGGCCCCGACGCGCCGCCGTCGCAACTGCTGGAACTGGTTCAATGGCCGGTGAACAAGCTGCCCATCCTGGTAATAGGCCATCAGCCCACCTTGGGGCAAACGATTGCCCAGCTGCTGGGCCTGCAGGAAACCGATTGCCCCGTGAAAAAGGGAGCACTCTGGTGGCTGCGCACCCGCGAACGCGAGGGTGGCTTGCAGACCGTGGTGGTGACTGTCCAGTCGCCCGAAGTGCTCTGAGCAGCCCGGCCCTGGCCGAACTCAGGCGCTCAGGTTGACTGCGTCGGACGGCCGGTCTTGATGGCCGGAACATCGGCCAGCGCTGCCAGGAATGCCGCATCGGGCATGGCAGCCAGGGCTTTGATGCCGGCGCGCAGCAGCTCACTTTTTTTCACCGGATGTGCCAGCACTGCAGCACGCTGCTTGAGTTCGTCGAGCACCAGGTACTCGGCCTTGGGAATGGTGAAGCTGTCACGCACCAGTTTTGGCTTCTTGGGCTTCGCGGCTTTGTCGGGCAGGGGGGCAGCCACTGGTTTGGGTTGGGCCGCAGCTTTTTTGGTAGCACCCGGCTTCCTGGCCGGGAGGGCTTTGGAGGTCGGAGAGGTGCCCACTTTTCCGGAAGGCACTTTTTTAGGGGCAGTGCCTGCTTTCGAGGTGACAGGGGATTTTTTCGCAGTAGCCATGAACGGTGTCTTTCAAATAAACGGTATATACAGTTTATATCGTTCATTCGAAACTGGTCAAGCCTGCCTGTTTACACGCCACCCAGCACAAGCGACCACGGTGTCTTCTGCCAGGCCAGCGCCTCTTCGCGCAGCAGGTGCGCTGATTGGGGGAAGGTGTCTGACCAGCCAGGGCGGCAGCCGAGCAGGAACTGGTGGCCGCCGGCGTTTTCACTGATCCGCATGTCCCGGGAGTCGGGCTCGCGGCGCGCGTGGCACAGGATCACCGCCAGACGCAGGCAGAGCAGTTGCTGCACAAAAATTTCGTCCTCGAAATCGGCTTCGAGCTTGCGCAGCTTGCCGCGGTGGCCCAGCACCAGCAGGCTCAGGCGGTGCAGTTCCGGCAGGGAGAAGCCGGGCGCGTCGGCATTGTCCAGGATGTAGGCGCCGTGTTTGTGATAGTCGCTGTGCGAGATGTGGCTGCCGATTTCATGCAGCTGGGCGGCCCAGTCGAGCTTGCGCTGCACCCGCCCCAGCTCCGCCGGGGACAGGCCGCTGCTGACTTGCGCAAAAAGGGCCCGGGCGACTTTGCTGACGCGCTGGGCCTGCGCGGCCTCGACATCGAACTTGCGGGCCAGGCGCTGTACCGTGGTCGAGCGGAGGTCGGTCGCTTCTCCCTCGCGGTCCAGCAGGTCATACAAAACGCCATGGCGCAGTGCGCCCTGGGCGGTTTGCATCTGCGTGATGCCCATCAGCTCGAAAACGGCGCGCAGCACGCTGACGCCGCCGCCGATCACCGCGCGCCGGTCTTCCTTCATGCCGTCGAGCTTGAGCCGCTCTGCGCTCTGCGCCTTGAGCAGGCGGTCCAGCAGCCAGTCCAGTCCGTCGCGCGTGACCAGACCCTGAGGCCAGCCGGCGGAAAATAACACGTCGCTGACGGCGCCCACCGTGCCTGACGAGCCGTAAGCCACATCCCAGCTGTCGTTGCGGTAGGTGTTGATGGCTTCGTCCAGCACGGCCTTGGCGGCCACCTCGGCGGTCTGGAAAGCGCGGGTGCTGAACTGGCCGTCGGGAAAATACTTCATGGACCAGCCGACGCTGCCGACGCGGTAGGACTCCATGGTCTGGGCTTCCAGGCCTTTGCCGAGAATCATTTCGGTGGACCGGCCGCCAATGTCGACCACCAGGCGGCGTTCGTCGGACTGGGGCAGCAGATGCGCCACGCCCTGGTAGATCAGGCGGGCTTCTTCGCGGCCGGAGATCACGTCGATGGGAAACCCGAGCACCTTATGGGCGCGCTGCAGGAAAACGTCGCGGTTGCGGGCTTCGCGCAGCGTCTGGGTGGCGACGGCGCGCACTTCCCCTTTTTTGAAACCGGCCAGGCGTTCGCCAAAACGGGCCAGGCAGTCCCAGCCGCGCTGCATGGCCTCTGGCGTGAGGTTGCGCTCGGCGTCCAGGCCATTGCCCTGGCGCACGGTTTCCTTGAGGTATTCGGTACGGTGAATCTGGCCGTGGTCGAGGCGGCCTATTTCGAGGCGGTAGCTGTTGGACCCAAGGTCCACGGCAGCCAGGCGGGTTCCATTTTGCATGTGTGAGCGTCTGAGAGGAGGCTCAGCATAGCATTCGCGCGGGATCCTCATCGACTGTTGCGCGCTTAGCCGACCAGCCGGCCGTCTACCGTGGTCATGCTTTGCGTCACGTAGGTTGCACTGCGGCGCTGGGCGTCATAACTGATGCGGAAACCGCCCACGTCGACGTCGGCGCGCCGCTGGAATTCGGCCAGTGCGGTTTGGCGCGTTAGCGGGCCATTGACGCCGCTTAAAACATCGTGGGTGTAGCGGGCCGCGATAAAACCAGCCAGGCTGAGCGGCACGGGTGGCTCATCGAACAGGCGGCCCAGTGTTTCCCGATAGGTACGCACTACCGGCAGGCTGGCGTTGATCAGGGGCACCACCTGGGTAGCGATGACAGGCGTGGTTCGTGCACCGCCCATTTGGATCATGGTCTGGATGTTCACATCGGCCAGCGCCACGATGTAGCGCTGCCTTGCCTGTTTGCCGAGGCCTTGCGTGAATTGGGCCAGTTCGGGGGTACCGCCCAGGAACAGCAGGACGGCCGGGGTAGCCGGCGTGAGTTTCTGGCCCAGAACGCCCAGATCGCCCGAACCGCGAAGAGACAGCAGCTTGAGCCCCATGTTGCCGGCGATGCGTTCGACATCCTCGCGATAAACCGTCTGGTCCTGGCTCGAGGCGTACACCGCGCCGAGCTCCTTCAAGCCCATCCCCGACAGGGTCTTCAGGGCATAGGTGATCTGCTGCTGGCGGGCCGCAAAAATGGGGAAGGTTTGTTCGTCGATGGCGAGGCTGGAGTTTTGCAGCCAGGGGGCGGCATGGGCAATGGACAGCCTGTCTTGCGACAGTTGTGCGACGACCTGACTGGCCACCTGGTCGCCGACGGTGCCCGAGAGAACGACGCATGAGGGATCATCCTTTATTTTGTCCAGCGCGGCGCGCACGCTGGCGGGCGTGCCGTCGGTTTCCAGCGTCAGATGCCGCACGGTTTTTCCGCGCAGTCCGCCGCGGGTATTGATGTCCTGCCAGGCCGCTCGCGCTCCAATCAGGAAGTCCTTGGAGACGTCCTGCTGGGTCAGCGAGTAGTCAACCACTTGCGCCACGCTGAGGGTGCGGGCGCTGCCCGCTGACTTGCCGGGCTGGGCCAGGGCAGGCACAGCGACCTGCGCCGCCAGGAGGCCGGCGCCCAGCAACATCTGGCGGCGCCGGAGCTTTGAGTGGAAATGCATGGTTTTTTCTCCACGGCGCAGCCCCGATGGCGTCACCGTCTGGTTTGAATTGCTATTGAATGAGTAGCGCCTCACGCCCGCTGAATGGGGGCGGAGGCCGAAAATGCCGAAGTAGTGCAGGAAATCTGGCGACGGCCGGCGCCGGATCAGGGCATTATTTCTTGACGGGGGGAATCATCACGCGATCCACGGTGTGGATCACGCCGTTGGTGGCAACGATATTCGCGGTCTGCACCATGGATTCTTCAACAGTGAGGAACTCGCCGGCCTTGGCCAGCGCCACGCTGGCGCCGTTGACGGTTTTGACAGAACCATTTTTGACGTCGCCGCTCATCACTTTTCCGGCAAGCACGTGGTAGGTCAGCACATTCCGGAGCATGGCCGGGTCTTTTGCAAGGGCGTCCATGGTTTTGGCAGGCACGGCCTTGAATGCCTCGTTGGTGGGGGCAAACACGGTGAACGGACCGGCATCCTGCAGGGTGGGGGTCAAGCCTGCTTTGACGATGAGGCCGTTGAGCGTGCTCAGCGAAGAGTCGGCTGCGATGGTGTCGGCCACCGACTTGGGTGATGACATGGACGCACAACCGGATACGACGGCGACAGCGAGGGCAACAAGCAAAACGCGGCGATGAAACATGAAGTAACTCCTGGTTAAGAAAACAGCCCGAGATTAGGGAGTTTTCGTGACAGCTTGGTGACGCGGTTGCTCCAGGCGAACGGCCGGAGGAGGGCGCCAGCAGCAGGGTGGGGGCTGCTGTCACGTCTTTGTCACACAACCCTTCTAAAGTCAGGCCAGTGTTTCAACCAACCCAAGAGGTGTTCTGATGAAAATGAGCTTTAAATTGTCTCTGGCCGGTGTGGCCAGCGTGGTTGCCATGTCCTTGTCGGGCGTTGTGATGGCCCAGGAGATCACTGGTGCCGGCGCAACTTTCCCGGCTCCTGTCTATTCCAAATGGGCTGCTGACTACAACAAGGCAACCGGCGTCAAGGTGAACTACCAGTCAGTGGGTTCCGGCGCCGGCATCAAGCAGATTGATTCCAAAACCGTGGACTTTGGTGCCTCGGACATGCCCCAAACCGATGAGGTCCTGGCCAAAAAAGGCCAGATGCAGTTTCCCGCCGTGATCGGCGGAACCGTCCCCGTCATCAATATCAAGGGTATTGCTGCAGGCCAGATGAAACTGGACGGCCAGGTGCTGGGCGATATCTATCTCGGCAAGATCACGAAATGGAACGATTCTGCGATCAAGGCGCTCAACCCATCGCTGCCGTTGCCTGATGCTGCGATCGCCCCTGTCCGCCGTGCCGACGGCTCCGGCACCACCTTCAACTTCACCAATTACCTCAGCCGCGTGCATCCCGAGTGGAAAGCCAAGGTCGGAGAGGGAACGGCCGTCAACTGGCCGGTCGGCGCCGGCGGCAAGGGCAACGAAGGCGTAGCCGCTTTTGTTAACCGTTTGCCTAACTCGATCGGTTACGTCGAGTACGCCTACGTCAAGCAGAACAAGATGACCTACACCCTGCTCAAGAACAAGGATGGCGTCTTTGTTGCTCCCGAGGCATCTGCGTTTGCAGCAGCGGCTGCCGGCGCCGACTGGAACAAGTCGTTTTACCAGCTGATCACCGATCAGCCCGGCAAGAACGCCTGGCCTATTTCCACCGCCACCTTCATCCTGATGCAGCTCAAGCAGGACAAGCCGGCCTCGGCCACCGAAGTGTTCAAGTTTTTCGACTGGGCCTACAAGAATGGCGACAAAACCGCCGCCGCGCTTGACTACGTGCCCATTCCGGACACTGTGATTGCCACAATTGAGAAAGCGTGGTCCAAGGTGACCGATGCTTCCGGCAAGCCGGTTCCCGTCAAGTAAATTGAATCCCCCGCCTGACCGGCCCGATTTTCAGGAGTAGATGAGTGTCAACTACACTTCCGGCGAATGAAAGACCTTCTTCCCACCAGACCGTCAAATTCTCCGGGCGTGTCATGACCAAGCCGCCTTCCATGAAAACAGCCCGTTCGGGCCCTTGGGCTGATCGCATCTTTGGCCTTGTGGCCAAGGGTGCGGCCCTGTTTACGCTGTGTGTGCTGCTTGCCATCCTGGCATCGTTGACCATCAGTGCCTGGCCGGCCATCACCAAATTCGGTCTCGGCTTTCTGACCAGCACGACCTGGGATCCCGTCAAGGAGGACTTCGGCGGTTTGGTGATGATTTACGGGACCGTCATGACGTCAGCCATCGCCTTGCTGATTGCGGTTCCTGTCAGTTTTGGCATCGCCCTGTTTTTGACCGAGCTTTCGCCGGCGTGGCTCAAGCGCCCGCTGGGCACCGCCATTGAATTGCTGGCCGCAGTACCGTCCATTGTGTACGGCATGTGGGGCCTGCTTGTGTTCAGTCCCGTCCTGTCCACCTATGTGCAGCAGCCACTGCAAAAAGCCTTCGGCGATGTTCCCTACCTGGGGCCGCTCTTTTCCGGTGCCCCAGTCGGCATCGGCATTTTGTCTGCCGGGATTATCCTGGCCATCATGATTATTCCCTTCATTGCGTCAGTGATGCGCGATGTTTTTGAGGTGACGCCCACGTTGCTCAAGGAGTCTGCCTATGGATTGGGTGCGACCACCTGGGAAGTGGTTTCTACGGTGGTGCTGCCTTACACCAAGGCAGGTGTCGTGGGCGGCATCATGCTGGGGCTGGGTCGCGCCATTGGCGAGACGATGGCCATCACCTTTGTGATCGGCAATTTCAACCAGCTCAATTCACTGAGCCTGTTCGAGGCGGCCAACAGCATCACCTCCGCGCTCGCCAACGAATTTGCCGAGGCTGGTGAAGGCCTGCATCAGGGCGCATTGATGTACCTCGGCCTGGTGCTTTTCTTCATCACGTTTGTTGTCCTGTCCCTGTCCAAAATCCTGCTGGCGCAATTGCAGAAAAATGAGGGGGCAAAAACATGAGCGCCGTCGCATCCGATGCCCGCGAAGCCAAATACGCCAGACGCAAGTTCGTCAATCGCGTGGCCATCGCGCTGGCGATGGCCGCCATGGCTTTTGGCCTGTTCTGGCTGTTCTGGATCCTGTTTGAAACCGTGCGCCTTGGCGTGGAAGGGCTGACGCTCGACACGCTGACGCAGATGACGCCGCCACCCAACGACCCGGGCGGCCTGGCCAACGCCATTTACGGCTCCTTTCTGATGGTCATGCTGGCCACCTTTGTGGGGACGCCGATCGGCATCATGGCCGGCATCTATCTGGCCGAATTCGACACCAAGGGCTGGCTGGCCGTGGTGACCCGGTTTGTGAATGATATTTTGCTGTCGGCCCCGTCCATTGTGATCGGCCTTTTTGTTTATGCCGTGGTGGTCTCCCGCTTCAAGTCCTTTTCGGGGTGGGCCGGTGTGATCGCGTTGGCACTGATTGTGATTCCCGTGGTGATACGGACAACCGAAAACATGTTGCAGCTGGTGCCCGCCGGCCTGCGGGAAGCGGCCTACGCGCTGGGTGCACCCAAGTGGAAAGTCATTTTGAGCATCACGCTCAAGGCGGCACGGGCAGGTGTCGTGACGGGGGTCATGCTGGCCGTGGCCCGCGTGGCGGGAGAAACCGCGCCACTGCTGTTCACCGCCTTGAGCAACCAGTTCTGGACCTCCAGCCTGACTGAGCCGATGGCCAGCCTGCCTGTCACCATTTTCAAATTTGCCATGAGTCCCTATGAGAACTGGCAGAAGCTGGCCTGGGCCGGTGTTTTCCTGATCACGATGGCGGTGCTCGGCCTGAACATTCTCGCGCGCATCCTGACACGCAACAAGATTTGACCCCGTGGCATCCGGGACAGCCCTCACAGCACAACACGACAAGACAAGAGAGATCAAGCATGGAAACCATGACCGCGTTACGTGAAAAGCCAGCCGAAAAATCCAAGATATCGGTCAAGGATCTTGATTTTTATTACGGAAAATTTCATGCCCTCAAGGGTATCAATCTGGAAATTCCGGAGAGAAAAGTGACGGCATTTATCGGCCCTTCGGGCTGCGGGAAGTCGACGCTGCTGCGCATCTTCAACCGCATGTACGAGCTTTATCCCGAGCAGCGCGCCGAGGGCGAGGTTTTTTTTGAAGGCGAGAATCTGCTCACGTCGAAAAAGGACGTGGCCCTGATTCGTTCGAAGGTGGGTATGGTTTTCCAGAAGCCTACCCCTTTCCCCATGTCGATCTACGACAACATCGCTTTTGGGGTCAAGCTGTTCGAGAGCCTGAGCCGCGCCGACATGGATGAACGGGTGGAGTGGGCTTTGCGCAAGGCGGCCCTCTGGACCGAAGTCAAGGACAAGCTGAGTCAGAGCGGTTCCAGCCTCTCAGGCGGACAGCAGCAGCGTCTGTGTATTGCCCGTGGCATTGCCATCAAGCCCGAAGTGCTGCTGCTCGATGAGCCGTGTTCGGCCCTGGATCCCATTTCCACCGCGAAAGTTGAAGAGCTGATCACCGAGCTGAAGAACGACTACACCGTGGTCATCGTGACGCACAACATGCAACAGGCAGCGCGCTGCAGCGATTACACCGCCTATATGTACCTGGGCGACCTGGTGGAGTTCGGCGCAACGGAAGACATCTTCTTCAAGCCCATGCGCAAGGAAACCGAAGACTACATCACCGGCCGTTTCGGCTGACCAGGCACCAGGAGCGCACCATGCCCGAAAAACATTTGTCTACCCAGTTTGACAGCGAACTCAACACCGTATCCTCCCGCGTGATGGAGCTGGGCGGACTGGTCGAGTCCCAGATTCGCCACGCCATCTATGCACTGTCGCAGTTCAGTGCCGAAACCGCCAACAAGGTCATCGAGACCGAGGCCCGGGTCAATGCGATGGAAATCGATATTGACCGTGATCTGTCGTCCATCATTGCACGTCGCCAGCCGACCGCGCGCGATCTGCGTCTGCTGATTGCAATTTCGAAAACCACTGCGAATCTGGAGCGCGCAGGTGACGAGGCGGAAAAAATCGCCCGCATGGTCAAGTCCATCATTGAAAGCGGCTCCTCGCGAGCCCTGCCTGCTTCGGAATTGAATGTTGCGGCAGAGCTTGCGTCCGCATTGCTGCGCAAGGCGCTGGATGCATTTGCCCGCCTCGATACGGCCGCAGCTGTTTCGATCCTGAAGGAAGACGACCTGATTGACCAGGAGTTTGACGGTTTTGTGCGCAAGCTCATCACCTACATGATGGAAGACCCCCGCACCATTTCGTCCAGCCTGGACCTGCTGTTCGTGGCCAAGGCCATCGAGCGCGTCGGCGACCATGCCAAGAACATCGCCGAATTCATCATCTACATCGTCAAGGGTGCCGACGTCCGGCACAGTCCGATGGACCAGATCGAGTCGGCGGTCAAGTAGTGGGCTGCCGCACGCGTCATTTAGCGTCTTTCGCCGCTTCCCTTGGGCGGACCTTTTCCCCTGAGGCGACCTGGCGCAGGAATCCCGGGAATTTTCCTTGCCCATGAAACACCAGCCACGCATACTGGTCGTTGAAGACGAGCCGGCGATTGCCGAGCTCATTGCGGTGAACCTGACGCACGGCGGCTTCACCCCGGTGATTGCCGGCGACAGCGTGGCCGCGCAGCGCGAACTCGATGCGGTGCTTCCCGATGCAATTCTGCTGGACTGGATGCTGCCCGGGCAAAGCGGGTTGTCTCTGGCGCGGCACCTGCGCAAACAGTCCCGTACCAAAAGCATTCCCATCCTGATGCTGACCGCCAAGGGGGACGAGCCCGACAAGGTTGCCGGCCTGGACGCTGGCGCCGATGACTACATCACCAAGCCCTTTTCCACGCAGGAGTTGCTGGCCCGCATACGCGCGGTGCTGCGCCGGCGTGCGCCGGAGTCGGTCAACGACAGCGTGACGGTTGGCGACTTGATGCTCGACGCTGCCACGCACCGCATTTCCTTCCAGGGGAAGGAGCTCAAGCTCGGTCCTACGGAGTTCAAGCTGCTGCACTACCTGATGAAACATGCCGAGCGGGTACACAGCCGCAGCACGCTGCTGGACAAGGTCTGGGGTGACCACGTGTTCATCGAGGAACGGACGGTGGACGTGCACGTCAAGCGCCTGCGCGAGGCACTCGGCGCTGCCGGGGCGATGGTGGAGACGGTACGCGGCGCCGGTTACAGGCTGACATCGCTAACAACGGTGGGTCAG
Source organism: Polaromonas sp. (assembly GCF_049790275.1). Lineage (GTDB taxonomy): Bacteria > Pseudomonadota > Gammaproteobacteria > Burkholderiales > Burkholderiaceae_C > Polaromonas. The sequence continues at coordinate 4,983 of NZ_JBAQYR010000064.1, read as the reverse complement.
CCAGCTGCTGCACAATCAGGGACATGATCAATCGCTGGATAACTTTTGCAGCCTGTTTGCTGCTCGGGTCTGGCGTGGGTTGGTGGTTGGCCGGCAAGGATGGTATAGAGCCGGGGTTGTTGCTCGCCGGCTTTGTGTGGCTTCTGCTCGACACCCTGCAGATTGTGCGCTTGCTGAAATGGTTACGGGCCGAGCAGAACGCTGAAGAGCCGGGCTCGTTGTCCAGCTTATCTCCGCCCACCGGCGGGATGTGGGGTGAGGTCGCTGACCGGACCCGTCGCATACTGAAGAATCGTGACCGCCACTACCAGGAGAGCCAGGCTCGGCTCAACGAATTCCTGGCGGCCATGCAGGCCTCACCCAACGGCGTCGTGCTGCTCGATGCGGAAGGGCGGATCGAATGGTGCAACCAGACAGCCGCCCAGCATTTTGGTTTCGACGCGCAGCGCGACGTGATGCAACACATCGCCAATCTCGTGCGTGATCCTGCTTTTACGGCCTACTTAAGCTCGGGCAACTTCTCCCGGGATGTGACGATTCCTGGCGGCCGGTCAACGCCGGCGCGGCCCGTCAAGTTGGCGGTGCATCTGCATGCCTACGGCAGGGGCCGCAAACTGCTTCTATCGAGGGATGTCACGGCACTTGAGCTGGCGGAGGCCATGCGCCGCGATTTCGTGGCCAATGTGTCGCATGAAATCCGCACGCCACTCACGGTGCTGTCAGGCTTCATTGAAACGCTGCAGACACTGCCGCTCAAGGAACCCGAGCGAACCAGGTATCTGGGCCTGATGGCGCAGCAGTCGCAGCGCATGCAGACGCTGGTCAACGACCTGCTCACCTTGTCCCGGCTGGAGGGCAGCCCTCTCCCCGATACCGGCGAGTGGGTGACGACCGGTGCCTTGCTGGCGCAGTGCGAGCAGGAGGCACGCTCGCTGTCGACCATGCTGGCCCCGGCGGGCCACAGGCTGGAGTTTGAACCGGGGCCCCCCTGTGAGCTGGCGGGCGTGCAGAACGAACTTCTCAGCGCCATGTCCAACCTGGTGACCAACGCCGTGCGCTACACCCCGCCTTCAGGCCTGATCAAGATCAGCTGGCGGGTGCTCGACGATGGTCGTGGGGAATTCCAGGTCCAGGACACCGGGCCAGGCATCGCCGCGGAACACATTCCACGCCTGACCGAGCGTTTCTACCGGGTGGATCGCAGCCGCTCGCGCGAAACCGGCGGCACCGGGCTGGGCCTGGCGATTGTCAAACACGTGATGCAGCGCCATGGTGCCGAACTCCGCATCGAAAGCCAGCCAGGGCACGGCTCCCGGTTTTCAATGGTTTTCCCGGCTGCCAGGGTGCGCCAGCTTCAGGCTGTGGCCACGATTTCCACGTCGTTGCTGTAAACATCGACGCGCTTGTCATACAGCGGAATGGTGGTGCCGGCGACGCGGTTCATGACCAGTTTGCCGAGGTCGACATCGGCAATGACAATTTGCTCCATGTTGGGTACACCCTCGGCGGCAATGCCATCACGCGCGAACGGGAAGTCCGACGGGGTAATGATGGCTGCCTGGCCGTAGTGCAGTCCCAGCCCTTCAACCGGGAGGTTGCCCACGGTGCCGGTCACTGCCACGTAAACCTGGTTTTCGATGGCCCGGGCGTGGCAGCAATAACGCACGCGCAGGAAACCCTGGCGGTCGTCGGTGCATGAAGGCACAAAAATAATGTCGGCACCCATTTCGCAGACCTTGCGGCTGAGCTCGGGAAACTCGATGTCGTAGCAGATCAGGATGGCGATGCGGCCGTGCGGCGTGTCGAATACCCGCAGGTGATGGCCGGGGTCGCCTTTCCATTTTTCCTTCTCCCAGCGCGTCAGGTGGATCTTGTCCTGGGTGAACACCTTTCCCTCGGGCGTGAAAAGATAGGCAGTGTTCAGCAACTGGCCGTCGCGTATGGTCGGGTGGCTGCCGCCGATCACGTGCACCTTCCACTGCGCGGCGAGTTCCTTGAACAGGTCGATGTAGCGCGTGGTGTAGTCGTTCATGTTGCGCACGGCCTGGCGCAGGTCGCTGGTATCCATGAATGAAAGCAGCTGCGTGGTGAAGATTTCGGGCAGCAGCACAAACTGGGGTTTGTAGTCGCCAGCAGCTTTCATGACAAAGCGCACCTGGTTTTCAAAGCCGTTCCAGTCATGGATGGACCGCAGTAGGTACTGCACCGCCGCGATGCGCACCGTGATGGGCTTGGGTTCGTGAACGCCGGTTGGAGGGCTGGTGGTGGTCATCGTGGCAGGTCCTTTGCGGCGTCTTGCGCCAATTGCAGGCCCGAAGGCCTGGAGGCGTCGTAGTCCGGATTGAGCCAGACGATCAGCGACGCATAACCCCGCGATTCCTGGTCATCGGCCAGGTAGTTTTTCATGATGCCACAGTACCTGAATCCCTCGCGCAGCTGAAAGCTCAGCACCGGGTCCGTGATGTCTCCCCACAGAACCTTGCGCGCGTACAGGTCCACCGGCATCTGGTCGGCAACCTTGTGGTAGCCCGGCAGCCGGCCGCAGGCGATGACGCGGCGCAGGTTCAGGGTCTTGCAGACCCGCCGCCGGGCTTCATACAGCGCATGGCCCAGCCGCTTGCCGCGCAGCAGGGGCGCGACGAATACCTCTGCGCCGTACAGCGTGTAGCCCGCGGTATCGTGGGTGTCGAACGTTCCCTTGGCGGTGATTTCGTCCCAGGTATGGGGTTCCGACCATTCGTCCCACTGGATCACCAGCGAACTGGCACAGCCGACCAGCTTGTCATCGTAGAAGGCGACGAACTGGCCTTCCGGAAACAATTCGATCTGGTGCGCTACACGGTCGTGTTGCCATGCAGGAATACCGGGGTAGACCTCGCGCTGCAGACGCACCAGCGCTTCAATGTCATGGACTGTGGTGTTTCGTACGATGAGTTTGGGCATGTGGCTCGCTGGAAGTCAGGGAAAGCCCGCCCGCTGGCGGGGAAGCGGCGTCCAGGAGGGAGGAGGGGAAAGAAGGCGGACGAGGCCGCTCACGGCCGGCTGACGCGTTTGAACAGCAGCACATTTTCGGTTTTGTCGGTCGGCCGGCGCACGGTGGCCAGGAATGCCCACTCGGGCATATCGACGGTGCTGCTGAGTTTGTCCTGCGCATCGGCGTCCACCACCAGGTAGGGACAGGCCGCCCTGGCACCGGCCTGGCGCAAGTTCAGGTACCCGTGGTATTGGAAGGCAGCCACCTGGGCGCTGTTCAGGCCAAAAACTTCGACGCATGCCCCGGTGTCCACCCGGGCGGCCACCTGCCGCGACAGGGGCGCGTAGCTGCGTGCGTAGTCGAGCAGGGGTAGCCAGAGGGTCATGAGCAGCAGCCAGCACAGCGTGGCCCCGCCTGCAGGCAGCACCATGGATTTCCAGATGGCAGCACGCTGGCGGCCGGCACGCCATTTGACCAGCCAGGCCCAGGCCACGGTGGCCAGTGCCGCGGCCAGAAAAGCCAGCCATGAAAAACTGGGCTCAAACCCGGGTGCCAGCTTGGCCACATTGGCCGCAGGCTGCTTTGGCATGCCGGTCTGCATGGCGATCCAGATCACCCAGATGATGATGCCGCAGCCGGTGAAAAACAGCAGTGTGAACCAGTCGATCAGCGAGGCCACGCTGCGTTTGAGGGTGGGCAGGGCAAAAGCGGCGAGGGCGGCCAGCGGCGGCAGGCTCAGCAGCAGGCTGCGGTCCGAGGCGGTGGTGGTCACCGTGGCGGCCAGCGCCACCAGCGCAAACCACAAGGGCAGCGCGACGTGGCGGCTTGTCAATTGCCGGCGCCAGCGCCACAGGGTCCAGGCGGCCAGCGGCCAGGTTGGCCAGGTGAACCAGACCAGCAGGCGTGCCAGGCTGCGCCATTCCTTGCGGTCCGCAGGACTTTCCAGGCCGGGAATTTCGATGCGCCAGCGCCACAGATCCAGCCCGTGGGCCAGGCCTGCCACGGCCAGGGTCAGTGCTCCGGTCAGGAGCACCCAGCGCCAGGCATGGGCTGTGTCTTTTTCGCCCTGACTGCGGCGGGTGCTGCCAAGTGCGACCAGTGTGCTGCCCGCACCCAGCAAGGTGGCCACGGTCGGTGCGCCGCTCAGGGCCAATCCGGCTAGTCCGGTGGCGAGCCCGAGTGCCGGTCCCATCACTTTCCAGGCGTTGCGGTAGGCACTGGCAGCCACCGCGTAAAAAACCAGCGCCATGAAGCCGAGCTGCGCCAGCGCGGGTGTGGTTTCGTGCGAAAGCTGGGCCAGCCCCAGGCTGGCGATCAGTGCCAGCAAGGCAGCGTCGGCAATGGCGCGAGCGTAGTCGACCGGGCTGGCTTCGCCGCCAAAAGCAAACGCCACGGGCTGGGCCTGCGGACTGCGCGCCAGGTAATAGACCGCATACCAGGTGGTCAGCAGGGTCAGCGCCAGCAGCAGGCCGAAAGGGATGCGTGCAGCGAAAGCGGGATCGAGAAAGGGCAAGGCCTTGATGGCCAGTGCGCCGAGCCAGTAAGGCAGCAGCGCTTCAAATTCGCCGGCTTGTCCCAGCAGTTGCGGGTGCAGCCAGCTGGTGGCACCCGAGGCCAGGGCCTGCATGGTGCCGAAGGCCGCGATATCGGCGTTTTTCCAGGGGCCGCGGCCCAGGAAGCCCGGCAGCACATAAGCCACGCAAAACAGCAGCAGCGCAAGTCGGGGCAAGCGGCGAACCGCTGACTGGGCAATGATGGCTGGGGAGGGTTTGTTCAAGGGATGGCAGCGAAAACGGAATGCCCGATTTTGGGGCAAAAAAAAGCAGCCTGAGGGTCAGGCTGCTTTTTTCATGGGGCCGGAGAAAGGTGTTGCAGCTTACTTGGAAGCTTCTGCAGCAACGTCCTTGGCAGGTGTCTTGCCAAAACGGTTGCGGAATTTCTCGACGCGGCCCCCCATGTTGTCCACGGATTTCTGTGTGCCGGTGTCGAAGGGCTGCGACTCGCTGGAC
>NZ_JBAQYR010000063.1:0-32658 GCF_049790275.1 Polaromonas sp. | reverse complement strand
TGTGCGCGCCATGCCCGAGGCAGTATGCGGGTTTTTCTCGGCGCAGATCGATGCGGAGCAAAATCAACTGCATGGATGACATTGTTCGACAGGCCATTGCCAAATGGCCCAACGTGCCTCACTGCTTCGGCTGGCTGGGCCTGGACGCGCGCGGCAACTGGTACATGCGCGATGACAAGGCCCAGGCCGCAGGCTCCTTTGCCGGCGGCCCGGCAGCCGGCAAGGGATCACTCCTCAAACACGACAAACTGATCGACTTCATTGCCCGCAACTACGAAAGCGACCCGGCCGGCCAGTGGTTTTTCCAGAACGGCCCGCAACGCGTATACGTTGAGCTCGAAGCGACCCCATGGGTCTGGCGCATCGGCGATGCACCTGATTTTTCGGTAACGGCGCATACCGGCCGGCCCGCCCGCGTGCAGCGCTGCATTCTCGATGAACATGGCCGTGCCTATCTGGAAACCGATCTGGGTTTCGGGTTGGTGCACACCCAGGACATGGTGCAGGCATCTGACGCGATCGAGCAGGGCCTGTGGGTGCCCATGGAGATGGCGACGAGCGACTTGCCGCGTCATTTTGCCTATGTGCGCAGTCCGTCAGCGGAACGGGAAACATCGGCGTGATGCTATCGATTTAGGAGTTTCTTGCGTCCATCCCTTAAGGGATGGAGCGTGATTTCGTATAAAAAAAGCCGGTCACTGACCGGCTTTTTTGAGGGTGTGCAGAGGCCAGTTTACTTGGCAGCACTGACCATGAATTCGACCGCCGCGCGGATATCCGCGTCAGTGGCGGAAGAGCCTCCTTTGGGTGGCATGGCATTTTTGCCCTTGATCACACTGGCAGTCAGTGCGTCCATGCCGGTTTTGATGCGTGGTGCCCAGGCAGTCTTGTCGCCAAACTTGGGCGCCCCTGCGACGCTTGCAGCATGGCAGGCGACGCAGGTTTGTTTGTACAGGGCTTCGCCGGCACCGGCTTTGGGCGCGGCGGACGGGGCTGGGGTTGCGGCCACCGCAACAGGCGCTGTGGTTTGAGCTGCCACTGCGGCTGCAGGTGCGGCTTGCGCAGCGGGCTCTGCAGCGCTGGCCTGCACGGCTGCTTTTTGCGGTTCGGCGAATTTCGCACCTGCGGCATTGGCCATGTGGACCACGGCCCTGCCGATTTCGACATCGTCAAAATCGCCACCACCTTGCGGGCTCATGGCGTTTTTGCCCTTGAGGGCGGAGTTCCACAGCGCTTCGAAACCGGTTTTGATGCGTGGCGCCCAGGCGGTTGCGTCGCCAAACTTGGGCGCTCCGGCTGCCCCGGTAGCGTGGCAAGCGGCGCATTGCGCTGTATATACTTCGCTGCCGGCTTTCAGTGGGCGGTTGGCATCGCGGATTTCAACCATGCCCACTTTCTGGATGCGCTGTGCAACGGCCTTTTCAAGATCGCCCGTGCCGGCAGCGGGTTTGTTGTCAGAGGTGACGAAATAAACCAACGCAATGATGGCAAAAATAGGGACGACAAAAGAAAAGAAAACGGCAAGCAGGAGCTGCTTGGGTGTTTTGATGGGGCCTGAGTGGTCTTCTTCGTGGGCCGTCGTGTGATCGTTTGCGCTCATGGCTTCCTCAAAAAACTGAAAATCGGTAACTAAAGCAACTCATATTCGACAACCTTTGATTATAGCCGCGGCCCCTGTAAACCCCGGACACGGCCCATCCGGCTGATAGAATCGAAGACTTCCACAGGGGCGGCGCTCACGGCGACTGCTCCTTGGGGGTTTCTGCATGCTGCAAAGCGCGCAGATCCCTTGTTTCAGCGTTGCGGCTGTAGCTCAGTGGATAGAGTATTGGCCTCCGAAGCCAAGGGTCGTGGGTTCGATCCCCGCCAGCCGCACCACATCTGTTTTCAGTCGGTCATGTCTGTCCCCGGCCACGCATGAATCCGTGTCCCATGAGCTGGAGTGAAACATGAACGCCGAGTCAGACGGTCACGCACTTTTTGCAGGCCAGCTGGGCTTCGGTTTCGACGACGCTGCGCCCATCGCGCCCGCGCCCGTTCCGGTCCGAACCCGCAAAGGCCGAATCGTTCCTCCTGCTCCCGCATCGGAGCCGCTCACACCGGAAGCCATGGCGCTGGTGCTGGAGCGGCATGCCGATTACCGCGTCCTGCGGCGCTTGCCGGTGGTGACGCAGTTTGCGCACCAGCCCGCGGGGCCTGTGACGCGTGTGCTGATCCTGGACACTGAGACCACTGGCCTGGATCCTTCGCGTGACCGCATCATGGAACTCGCCTTGCTGCGGGTTGATGTGGACAATGCCACGGGACTGCCTGTCGGCAAGGTCGAGGTGTATGACGGGCTGGAAGACCCCGGCATGCCGATTCCCCGGGAAGTGCAGGACCTCACCGGCATCAGCGACGCGATGGTGCGCGGCCACAAGCTCGACGAGCCGCGCGTGCTGACCATGCTCGCCGAGTCAGACCTGGTGATCGCCCACAATGCCGACTTTGACCGCCCCTTTGTGGAAGCCCGTCTGGCGCAGTTTGCGCAATTTTCTTGGGCTTGCTCCTTTGCCGATCTGGACTGGAAGAAGGAAGGCCGCGGTTCGGCCAAGCTCACCCTTCTGGCGCTGGAGCTGGGCTGGTTTTACGACGCGCACCGTGCCGAGATGGACTGCCACGCGTTGCTGGCGGTTCTGGCCAGCGCGCTTCCGCTGTCCGGGCAGACGGGTCTCGGACAACTGCTTTCTGTCGCAGCCCGCCCCAGCTATCGGCTGCAGGCAACCGCCGCACCATTTGATGCCAAGGACTTGCTCAAAGCGCGGGGCTACCGCTGGGATGGTGCCCACAAGGTGTGGCATACCCGCCTCGGCGACGAGGCCCAGCTTCAGGCCGAATGCGAATGGCTCAAGGTGACGGTTTATGCCCACCGTCCTGCAAGCATCCAGGTGGAATGTTTCGATGCGGGCAACCGGTATTCGCTGCGTCCGGGCCGGGTCGAATCACGGGCGCTATAACCGGCTATCCGGCTGTGTTCTGGTCACGCTGCCAGGTGATGCAGCGGTTGTTGGCCGGCATGGCGCAGTCTTCCAGCAGCTGCAAGCCGGCCTGGGTGGCCAGGTCAAGGACTGCCTCAAAATCACGCAAACCGCTTTCGGGGTTGCCGGCGCGCAGCATGGCGTCGAAACCGGCATTGCTCTCGCTGGTGAAACGGCCGCCGTAGTTGAAAGGTCCATACACCGTCAGCAGGCCGCCAGGCGGCATGTGCCGGCCCAGTTCCATGAACAGGCGCTGCACTTGGGGCCAGCCCATGATGTGCAGGGTGTTGGCACTGAAGACTGCATCGAATGTCACAGTCGGCCAGTCTTGGCGTAGGTCGAGCGGCAAGGGGGCGGGGGTGTTCGGCAGCCCGGCCTCGTCGAGCCAGAGCTGAATTCCCGGCAGTCTGTCTGCGATGTCCGAGGTTTGCCAGCGCAGCCAGGGCAGCGCGCGGGCGAAATATACCGCGTGCTGGCCGGTGCCGCTGCCGATTTCGAGCACCGAATGCCGGTCGGCAAAACGATCGCGCAGAATGGCCAGAATGGGTTCGCGGTTCCGTTCGGTGGCGGGGGCGTGGGGTTTGTCCATGACAACCCGATTGTCGCCGCCCGGGAACTGTCACGTGCGGAGGCTGTCGAATACACAGGACCGGGTATGGCGCACCATGCAACCTGCTGCGACCAGCGGCTCGGAGACAACAAAGGAACTGCCATGCGAATAGCCAGAATTTTTCCCTTGCTGGCCATCAGCCTGTTATTGCTCGGTGCCTGCGCGCTCCATCCTTTCAGCGCCGTCAGCCCTGGCATGACCCGCGAAGAGGTGATCGCGCGCGTAGGCCAGCCCGGCGCCGTCGTGGCCATCCCTCAGGGCACACGCCTGCAGTATTCCGGCCAGCCCACCGGGCAGTTTGCTTTCATGGTGGACCTTGATGCCGGTGGTCGCGTGTTCAGTGCGCGGCAGGTTCTCACCGCCAGGGACTTCGCGCGCATAGAGCCGGGCAAATGGACGCGTGATGATGTGTTGCGCGAATTCGGGCGGCCTGCGCTGGTTGATCGGGTGGCCTCGTGGCCGGGCGACGTCCTGACTTACCGCTGGTATGACCTGCAGGACCTTTTCTACTGGGTCTATCTGGACGGCAACCAGGTGGTGCAAAGAGCCCACCCGGGCATGGAATTCCGCAATGATCCGAACGACCGGGATTGAGTGCCGGGGCTTCAGGTGTTTTTCAGCTGCAGGGCGGCGTCGTACAACTCATTGCGTGATGCTCCGGTGATGTCGGCCGCGAGTTTGACCGCAGTTTTGAGCGGCAGCTCGGCCAGCAGCAATTGCAGCACGCGGTGGCCGTCGTCCTTGGCCTTGGCCTCTTCGCCCGGATGCAGCACCAGCACAAATTCACCACGCGTGCGCTGGCTGCCCGCGGCCAGCCAGGCGCCCAGGTCTTGCGCGGCCACGGTGGTGATTTCTTCAAACTGCTTGGTCAGCTCGCGGCCGACGGTGACGCGCCGGCTGCCAAGCGGGGCCAGGGCGCGGGCGAGGGCTTCAATGCGGTGTGGTGCTTCGAGGATGACCACAGCACGCGGGTCTGCCTGCAGCGCCAGCACGGCCTGGTCCCGCTCCAGCGCCTTCGAAGGCAGGAAACCGGTAAACACAAAACCCGATCCGCCGTTGATGCCCGCCACGCTCAGGGCAGTGGTCACGCTGCTGGCGCCGGGCAGGGGGAGGATGCCCAGCCCGGCGGCGCGCACGGCTGCCACCAGCCGAGCACCGGGGTCGCTGACCGCGGGCGTACCGGCGTCGCTGACATAGGCGACGCGCTCGCCGCGCCGCAGCCGCTCAATCACGAGCTGCGCCGCCTCTTCCTCGTTGTGTTCGTGTACCGCGAGCAGGGGCTTGTCGATGCCGTACTGGCGCAGCATGGTCTGGGTATGGCGGGTATCTTCGCAGGCGATGGCATGCACCAGCTGCAACACATGCAGCGCCCGCAGGGTGATGTCCGACAGGTTGCCGATGGGTGTGGCCACCACATACAGCGCCGCTTCGGGATAATGCTGCATGCCTGCCGCAGCGCGCGCCGCGGGGAGTGCCAGGTCAAAGGAAGCGTTCAATGTGGTTTTCCAGAAAACAGGTTGCAAAGGAGCCCGCCGCTGCCGGCGCCGCCGCGGTGGTGCCCGGCCAGATTACCACCAAGCGCCTGGGCGACGCCGCCGAATCGCTGGCGCTGGCGCATCTGGTGCGCGCGGGGATGAAGCTGGTTGATACCAATTATCGAACCCCGGGCCGCGGCGGCGGCGAGGTGGACCTGATCATGCGGGCGCCGGACGGCACGCTGGTGTTTGTCGAGGTGCGCCAGCGCAAGGGCGATGGGCACGGCGGCGCGGCTGCCAGCGTCGGCCTTGTCAAGCAGCGGCGGATCATCTTTGCGGCGCGCCATTACCTGATGCGCTTCGCCAGCATGCCGCCCTGCCGATTTGATGTGGTCACGGTGCAGGGCCGGATGGATGCGCCGGAAACTGCAGTGATCGAGTGGCTGCGCGGTGCTTTTGACGCGGACTGAGGCGCTTGTGGATGGCTGTTTCATCCCCATTTGTAACCATGCATTGCGCCTGGCGGGCCTGAAGGGCTGCCAGGCACGGAACGAAAATTTGACCCGGTATCATTGACCCATGCTCGAACAACGCATTGAACAGCACTTTATCGACAGCGCCGACCTGAAGTACCAGGCCGCGCAAATCCTTTCCAAACCGATTGCCGCGGCCGTGCAGGCCATCCTGGCCAGTGTGACCAGCGGCGGCAAGGTGCTGGCCTGTGGCAATGGCGGCTCGGCGGCGGATGCCCAGCACTTTGCGGCCGAATTTGTCGGGCGTTTTGAGCGCGAGCGGCCCGAACTCGGCGCGATTGCGCTGACCACCGACAGCTCCATCCTCACGGCAATTGCCAACGACTACGATTTCAGCGTGATTTTTTCCAAGCAGGTGCGGGCATTGGGCGGCGCCGGCGACGTGCTGCTGGCGCTGAGCACCAGCGGCAACTCGGCCAACGTGCTGGCGGCCATCGAGGCGGCGCACGAGCGCGAGATGACCGTCGTGGCGCTGACCGGCAGGAGCGGCGGGAAAATGGCCGCCGCGCTCCGCGAGACCGACGTGCACATCTGTGTGCCGCACGAGCGCACGGCACGCATTCAGGAAGTTCATCTGCTGGCCCTTCACTGTATTTGTGATGGCGTGGATGCCCAGTTACTTGGTGACCAGGAGAACACTTAAATGACAGTCAAAGCAACGCGCAATCCGTCGGCCATTTTCAGGCGAGTGCTGCTGGCCGCCTGCGCCGCAGCGACCCTGGGCAGCAGCCTCACCGCCTGTTTCCCGCTGGTGGCCGGGGGCGCGCTGGCCGGAGGCGCGCTGGTCGCCACCGACCGCCGTACCTCGGGCGCGCAACTTGAAGACGAAGGCATCGAGCTGCGTTCCATGAGCCGGCTGCGCGACCAGATCGGCAGCCGGGCCCGGGTCAGCGTGACCAGCTACAACCGCCAGGTGCTGCTGACCGGCGAGGTGCTGAACGAGCAGGACAAAAAACTGGTCGAACAGGTTGTTTCCCGGGTGGAAAACGTGTCCTCCGTGGTCAACGAGCTGGCCATCATCAACAGCCCGACGCTGGTTCAGCGGTCCTCCGACGTGTTGATCACCGGCCAGGTCAAGGCTTTGCTCATTGATGCCAAAGACCTGTATGTCAACGCCTTCAAGGTGGTCACCGAGCGCGGTACCGTTTACCTGATGGGACGCGTGACGCAGCGGGAAGCCGATCGTGCGACGGACATCGTTCGTGGTGCGCGTGGTGTGCAGAAAGTGGTGCGCATTCTTGAGATCATCAGCGAAGACGAACTGCAGAGCCTGAAGCCGCAGCAGTCCCAGCAGCCCGCTAGCGCGCCCGCAGCGGTCAAATAGTTCGCTGCCAACATGCGGGGCCCTGTTTTTCCGCAGGGCTGCCCAAGGAAAAATGCGCCTCCGAGGGGCTGGAGCCTGCAGCTCCAAAGCAGCCTGCGCAGCTTTGGACAGGCGACAGAGCGAAGCATCTTGCGAGCCGCGGCCTGCAGGGCCACGAGAGCTACACGCAGTGAGCAACCGTGGGGGCTCTACTTCAGCCGTTTGATCAGGCTGGATGTGTCCCAGCGCTGGCCGCCCATGGCCTGGACGTCGCCGTAAAACTGGTCTACCAGCGCCGCCACCGGGAGCCGCGCGCCGTTGGTCTTGGCTTCATCCAGCACCAGGCCCAGGTCCTTGCGCATCCAGTCCACCGCAAAACCGAAGTCGAACTTGTCGGCCACCATGGTCTTGCCACGGTTGTCGAGTTGCCAGCTTTGTGCGGCGCCCTTGCCGATCACGTCCAGCACCTGGTTCATGTCCAGCCCGGCCTTCTGGCCGAAGGCGATGGCTTCGCTCAGGCCCTGCACCAGCCCGGCGATGCAGATCTGGTTGACCATCTTGGTCAGTTGCCCCGCACCGCTGGCACCCATCAGCGTGAAGGCTTTGGAAAAGGCCATGCCCACCGGCTTGGCGGCCTCGAACGCTGCCGCATCGCCGCCGCACATGACCGTGAGCGCGCCGTTCTGCGCGCCGGCCTGCCCGCCGGAAACGGGCGCATCGACAAACTGCAGCTTCAGCGCCTTGGCGGCGGCATACAGTTCCCGGGCCACGTCGGCGGAGGCGGTGGTGTGGTCGACGAAGATGGCTCCCGGCAGCATGCCGGCGAAGGCGCCGTCCTTGCCCAGCACCACGCTGCGCAGGTCGTCGTCGTTACCGACGCAGCAAAAAACGATGTCGGCACCATGCACGGCCTCACGCGGTGTTGAGGCATGTTTTGGGGCACTGGTCCCCGTGTATTCTGCGCACCATGCTATGGATTTGGGAGCGGTGCGGTTGTAGACGGTGACCTGGTGGCCGGCCAGCGCGAGGTGCCCGGCCATCGGGTAACCCATGACGCCCAGGCCCAGAAAGGCGACTTTGCGGGATGGGGCGGGTTCGTAGGTTTTGAGGTTGGTGGAGGACATGGGTGGTACTTTAAAACAAACAAGTCAGAGGCGGGCCAGGGCGGCTGGACTCAGGGCATGCCCGCACGCCGACAGTGTTCATTGGCTGTATTGGGCGATTCCCAAACCGAAAGACCAGTTCTCCCGGTTGGTTTCCACCAGGTTGATTATCACGTCCGCGGCAGGGAAAGCGCTGGTTTGGGAGATGTCCGAAGCTATTTTGGCGTACAGCGCTTTTTTCATCTCCAAGCTGCGGCCCGGCGCGCAGGTGATCTGTACGAAAACGACTTGTCCGCCATGGCTGACGCCCAGGTATTCGGGCGTACACACCAGCTCTTCCGGGCTGTGGCGATGAACGACCTGAAACCGGTCAAGCTCCGGCACATTGAAGGTTTCGACCATGGCGCGATGGATGGTGTCAGACACTGCAGCCACTTCAGCGGAAGGGGTGGTTTGGGGCAGGCTGATGCGTACGAGTGGCATATGAAACTCCTTGGCGGGATGGAAGGTCAAGCGGCGGGATGCGCGCCTTGCCAATGTGCTGCAAATGCCTTGTTTCGGACACCCCTTGCCCTGCACGATGCTTGTGCTCAAAATGCACAAGCATGAAAAACCTCAGCCTTGATGACTTTGCCCTGTTTGTCCAGGTTGCCGCTTTGCAATCACTCTCTGCCGCGGCGCGTGAGAGAAATGTGGCGGCCAGCCATGTGTCCAGGGCGCTGGCCCGGATCGAAGAGGCGTGCGATCTGCGCCTGGCGCACCGTACCACGCACAACCTTTCCCTGACGGACGAGGGCGAGGTCTTCCTTGAATATGCCCAGCGCATGGTGGAGGAGCATCGCCAACTGCAGGCCAGCCTCGGAAGCCGGAGCAAGGCGGTGAGCGGGACTGTTCACATCAGTGTGAGCCAGTTGCTTGCGCAATACGTGCTGACGAGCCGTTTTGCAGCGCTTCGAACCCTGCATCCGGATCTGCACGTCAATCTTCATATTGACGACCGCCTGGTCAGCATGGCGCATGAAGGCATCGACATTGCCGTGCGTGCCGGCATTCCTCCTGCAGACACCTTGATCGCCCGTTCACTGGGACGGCACGGACGCGCCTTGTATGCCGCGCCCAACTACCTGAGAAAGCATGGCACGCCTCGCACGCCTGCTGATCTGGCATCGCACAGCCTGATCGGCAACACAGCCGTTCCAGCCCATAACCGCTGGGATTTTCTGGTCGATGGTGTGCGCACTGCGGTGGATGTACGCGGACAGATATGCGTGAACAGCAGCGCGGCAGTTGTCTCCCTTGCTCTGGCCGGCGCCGGAATCGCGCGTATCAATGACGTGGTGGGGCGGGAGCTGGTCCGGGAGGGCCGGTTAAAACCCGTGCTCGCACGTTACGGGGTGCCGGGAGAGTACGCGATCTATGCCGCTATCCTGGCCGGACGGCACCGGGCCCCGAAGATTCGCGCCACCATGGACTACCTTCAAACCTGCTTTGCCGCTTTTATCCAGACAGCGCCTGCCGGCGTACCGAAGAAAGGCGGGGTCTCGGCCTAGACAATGGCCATGTGTTCCGTGCCGGCCGCCAGGTCCTGCGTTTTGGCACGCTGGGAGTTGAGCTTGATCTGCAGCCGCAGGTCGTTGACCGAGTCGGCATTGCGCAGCGCATCTTCGTAGGTGATCATGTTGCTTTCGAACGCATCGAACAGCGCCTGGTCGAAAGTCTGCATGCCCAGGTTGCGGCTCTTCTTCATGATTTCCTTGATTTCGGAAACCTCACCTTTGAAGATCAGATCGGAAATCAGCGGCGTGTTGAGCATCACCTCCACCGCGGCGACGCGGCCCTTGCTGTCCTGTTTGGGCACCAGGCGCTGGGAGATCATGGCTTTCATGTTGAGCGACAGGTCCATCAGCAGCTGGGCGCGGCGGTCTTCAGGGAAGAAGTTGATGATGCGGTCCAGCGCCTGGTTGGCGCTGTTGGCGTGCAGGGTACACAGGCACAGGTGGCCGGTCTCGGCAAAAGCCACGGCGTGTTCCATGGTTTCGCGGTCGCGCACCTCGCCCATCAAGATGACGTCGGGTGCTTGGCGCAGGGTATTTTTCAGCGCCGCTTCCCAGCTGTCGGTGTCCAGGCCAACTTCGCGCTGGGTGATCACGCAGTTCTTGTGCGGGTGCACAAACTCCACCGGGTCTTCAATTGTGATGATGTGGCCGAAGGAGTTTTCGTTGCGCCAGTCCACCATGGCCGCCAGCGTGGTGGACTTGCCCGAACCGGTGGCGCCCACCAGGATGCACAGGCCGCGCTTGGACATCACGACCTCCTTGAGCACCTGCGGCACGCCCAGGCCGTCGATGGTCGGCAGCACGGCCGGGATCACCCGCATCACCATGCCGACCTTGCCCTGCTGGATGAAGGCATTGACGCGGAAGCGACCGATGCCGGGCGGCGAAATGGCGAAGTTGCACTCCTTGGTGCGTTCGAATTCGGCGGCCTGCTTGTCGTTCATGATGGCGCGCGCCAGGGCCAGCGTGTGGCCGGCGTTCAGCGGCTGCGGTGACACCTTGGTCACCTTGCCGTCCACTTTCATCGCGGGCGGGAAATCGCCGGTGATGAACAGGTCGCTGCCATTGCGGCCCACCATCAGCTTGAGAAGGTCATTGATGAATTTACTGGCCTGGTCGCGTTCCATGTTTTCTCCAATTGACTACTTTGCAGGCGTGCACCTGCACAGCATTTCGCCGATCTTCAGTTTTTCCACTAGCCCGGGAAGTTTTCCGGGATTTTTGCCTTGCCTCTGGCCTCGGCTGCCGAAATCACATTTCGTTTGACGAGATCGGTCAGGTTCTGGTCCAGCGTCTGCATGCCCACGCTGTTGCCGGTCTGGATCGAGGAGTACATCTGTGCGACCTTGGCTTCGCGGATCAGGTTGCGGATGGCGCTGGTGCCCAGCATGATCTCGTGCGCGGCCACGCGGCCCTGGCCGTCCTTGGTCTTGCACAGGGTCTGCGAAATCACCGCCTGCAGCGACTCGGACAACATCGCGCGGATCATGTCCTTTTCCTCGGCGGGAAACACGTCGATGATCCGGTCAATCGTTTTGGCAGCGCTCGAGGTGTGCAGCGTGCCGAACACCAGGTGGCCGGTTTCTGCAGCCGTCATGGCCAGGCGTATGGTTTCCAGGTCGCGCATCTCGCCAACCAGGATGGCGTCGGGATCCTCCCGCAACGCGGACTTCAGCGCGGCGCTGAAACTCAGCGTGTGCGGGCCGACTTCGCGCTGGTTGATCAGGCATTTTTTCGATTCGTGCACAAACTCGATCGGGTCTTCCACCGTGAGGATGTGGCCGTACTCGGTTTCGTTCAGGTAGTTGACCATGGCGGCCAGCGTGGTGGACTTGCCCGAACCCGTGGGACCGGTGACCAGCACCATGCCGCGCGGCTTCATCGCCAGGTCGCCGAAAATCTTCGGCGCATTGAGCTGCTCCAGCGTCAGGATTTTCGAGGGAATGGTCCGGAACACGGCGCCGGCACCACGGTTCTGGTTGAAGGCATTGACCCGGAAGCGCGCCAGGCCGTCGATTTCGAAGGAAAAGTCGATCTCGAGGAACTCTTCGTAGTTCTTGCGCTGGGTGTCGTTCATGATGTCGTACACCATGGCGTGAACCTGTTTGTGGTCCAGCGGATCGACATTGATGCGCCTGACATCCCCGTGCACCCGGATCATGGGCGGCAGGCCCGCAGACAGGTGCAGATCGGACGCCTTGTTCTTGACGCTAAAAGCCAGCAGTTGGGTAATGTCCATCCCGGGGATCCCTCAAAAGTTTACAGTTGGATTATGACCATGATTGTGCGCAACCTCCAACTCGTCCGTGACCGTATAACCACGGCCTGTGTCGCGGCCGGGCGCGACCCGGCCAGCGTGCGCCTGCTGGCCGTGTCCAAGACCTTCGGCGCCGATGCGGTGATCGATGCGATGTCCGACGGGCAACGCGCTTTCGGCGAGAACTATATCCAGGAGGGGGTTGAGAAGATTCTTGCGGTCCGTGCATGGGAAGCCGACGGTCTTCGCTCGCCGTCTTTTCGCGCTTCGGAGTGGCACTGCATCGGCCCCATCCAGAGCAACAAGACGCGGCTGGTCGCCGAGCATTTCGACTGGGTGCAGTCGGTGGACCGCCTGAAAATTGCGCAACGCCTGAGCGAGCAGCGCCCGCCGCATTTGCCGCCGCTGCAGATCTGTCTGCAGGTCAATATCGATGGCGGGCCAACCAAGTCGGGGGTGGCGCCGCAGGAGGCCCTGGCGCTGGCGGCCGAGGTCGCGGGTTTGCCGGGCTTGCAGTTGCGCGGCTTGATGTCTATTCCCGAGCCTGCTCCTGATTTCATAGCTTCCTGCGCAGTCCACCAAAAGGCCGCAGACCTTTTTGACCATATAAATCGCGCCGGTACGCTGCCGCAGCCCATGGACACGCTGTCCATGGGCATGACGGCCGACCTGGAAGCCGCCATTCATGCCGGCAGCACCATGGTGCGGGTAGGGACGGCAATTTTCGGCGGCCGGTAAGGGGCCCCCACGCTCCCCCACTGCGTGTGGGTCGCTGCCCCCCGAGGGGGCGCTGCGCCTGCGGACTGGCGAAGCCAGATCCGCGGCCCCTGCTTGTAGGGGAAGAGACCGGGGTGTCGTGATGTCTATTTTTTGGGCGCAGCCATCGGCTTAATCGCGCCGCAGTCCGCCGAGAGCCATTTGCCGCCACCGTCCATGGTCATGATTTCCGGCTTGCCTTGCACATTGCTTTTCATGGCCATCTTCATGGTGTAGGCCTCGGGGCTGACGAAGGTGACCTGGCCTTCACCGCTGGATGGTGGCTGGGTGCAGGCAAAGGACATCTTCATGGTGTTGCCCATGCGCGGCGAGGTGGTGGTTTTGCAGTCGCCCTGCTGGGACCCCAGTTCGTTGCGCTCGATGCTTTCCCTGGTCATGCAGACTTTCACGGCCATGCCGCCGCCCGCACCCGGGCTCATGGACATGCCCTGCTTGGCCATCATGTCCTGCATCATCTTGCGCTGCTCGGGTGGCATGCTGGCGAGCTGCTTTTGCATGTCGGCCATGGCCTTTTCAACCTGGCCCGAGCCGGACTGCATCTTGTTGTTGATCTCCCACAGACCGGGCTTGAGGGTTTGTGCCATCACAGGCTGGGCGGTGAGTGCAAGCAGTGCCAGCGCGGCGCCGCTCCACAGGCGAAAAGGTTTCAGGTTGTTCATGGCGGGTCCTCCCAAAAAACATCACTATAGGGTGAACAGGCCCTATCGCACAAACCGCCCGCCCCGGCCGATGATGGTCAGGTCGGTATAACGGGAGCCCTCGTGGTTGTTGGGCCCATAGTTCACGATGAAGCCGCCCAGGTTGACCTCGCGCATCGACTCCAGCCCGGTGACCAGGCTCGCGCGCGTCAGCGTCTTGCCGGCGCGGCGCGCGCCCTCGACAAACACCTTGGCCGCCAGGAAGCCTTCCATGCTGGAGAAGTCGAAATCCTTGTGCCCGGCCTCTGTCATGCGCTGTTGGTACTCGCGCACCACGGCAGACGACGGGGTGTAGGGGAAGGGAACCACCTGGGAAATCGTGACCCCGGCGCCGGTGTCCCCGAGTTCGGCAGAGAGCGCGGTAGAGCCGACAAAACTCACATTGAAGAACTGTCCGCCATAACCCTTGGTGCGCGCCTGTTTGATCAGCGCCGCGCATGACTTGTAGGCACTGATCTGCACCACTGCCTCGGGCGAGGTTTTCAGTATCTCGGCCAGGGCGGCGCTGACGTCCACCGTGTTGCGCTCCACCGTCACCGTGGCTGTGGGCTTGAGATTGCGTTTGGTCAGTGCCCGCGTGACGCCTTCGAGCCCGGCCTTGCCATAGGAGTCGTTCTGGTAGAACACCGCGATTTTCTTGATACCCAGGGTACTCAGGTGCTGCACGATGCGCTCGGTTTCGTCGAAGTAGCTCGCGCGCACATGAAACAGGTTGCGGTTGAAGGGCTCGCGCAAGGCTTGCGCGCCGGTGAAGGGGCCGATCAGGGGAATGCCGGCCGCATTGATGGCGGGCACGGCCGCCAGCGTGGTCGGCGTGCCGACCGATCCCACCAGCGCAAACACCTTGTCCTCCTCGATCAGCGCCTTGACCGCGGCCACCGCCTTCTCCGGCTCGTACCCGTCGTCGCGCGACACCAGCTTGATGGTGCGGCCGTTGATGCCGCCGGCCGCGTTGACTGCATTGAAATGCGCGAGCATGCCCAGCTGCATGCGTTTGCCCAGTTCCGCCGCCGGCCCGGTCTGGGCGGCAAACTGGCCCACCAGGATTTCCTTGTCCGTGACGCCGATGTCGGCGGCATGGCCGGGTGACATCAACATAGTAGAAAGCAGGGCGCAGGCGGCCCATGGGTGGATAGTCATCGTGATCCCCTGGTGTTGCTGACCGGCATGGACCTGGCTCGCTATGCAAAGCAAAACCTATCCCTGATCCAACTTAGTCCAGGAGATTGACTATGGCAATGTGGTTTGCCCCCGAAGTGTTAACTTTTTACTGAAAATGGCAACAGATTGCCTGCGGCCGCCGGTTCAGGGTCCCGGCGCGCTACACACCCAGCGCCAGCCAGGTGGTGCTTTTCACTTCTTCCATCACCGCATAGGTGCGGGTTTCACGCACGCCCGGCAGTTGCCAGAGCGCAGTGCCGGCGAACTGGCGGTACGCCGCCATGTCCGCCATGCGGGTCTTGAGCAGGTAGTCAAAGCCGCCGGCCACCATGTGGCACTCCATGATTTCGGGGTACACCTGCACCGCCGCCTTGAAGGCTTCAAACACATGCGGCGTGGTGCGGTCCAGCAGCACCTCGACAAAAACCATCATGCCGGCGCCCAGCTTGAGCGGGTTCAGCCTTGCCTCGTAGCCCAGGATGTAGCCGTCGCGCGTGAGCCGCTGCACACGTGCCAGAACGGCCGTGGGCGACAGCGCCACGCTCTCGGCGAGCTTGAGGTTGGAGATGCGGCCATCCTGCTGCAGCACGCTCAGGATTTTCAGGTCGATGCGGTCGATGTCTGTCGGGGTTTCAGTCATGTAGTGAATTATTCAATATATGTGACTGAATTTGGCGTGAAATTCTATGTCAATCCGTACAACATGGCGTTATTCACCAGATTACGGAGTTTTCATGCCACAGCAGCAGCGCCTGCCTTTTCCCTACCGGCCCGAGGCCGGCATCGTGTCCAGCCATCTGCAGAAGCTGGCTGCCACGCTGGACTGGGCGGTCGCCGCGCCGCTCGCCCGGCCCTGGGTGCAGGCCGTGCGCGACAACCCGCCGCCTTTCTGGGCGATGGAAAGCCTGCTCAAGGAGTACCCGATTTCCAGCGCCGAGGGCCTGGCCCTGATGCGCCTGGCCGAAGCCCTGCTGCGCGTGCCGGATGCCGAGACCGCGATTGCCCTGACCGCGGACCAGCTCGGACGTGCCGATTTTGACGGCGCCAGCGACGGCATGATGGCGCGCCTGTCGGCCTCGGCCATCGCCATGTCCAAGAAGTTTTTGCCTGAGGACGGCCAAAACAGCATCATGAGCAAGCTGGGCGCGCGCACCGTGGTGGCCGCCACGCTGCGGGCGGTGCAGCTGCTGGGCCGGCAGTTTGTGCTGGGGCAGAACATTGGCGAGGCGATGAAAGAGGCCGACCGTTCGCGAAAAGACATCCCCGGCCTGCGCTTCAGCTACGACATGCTGGGCGAGGGGGCGCGCACCGGTGCCGATGCCCTGCACTACCTGGCCAGTTATCAAGATGCTATTAAATCAATAGCTGTCCACGCAGATGTGGAAAGGGCTTGTGAGAAAAATGACGGCATATCCATCAAGCTCAGCGCGCTGCATCCGCGTTACGAAGACGCCCAGCATGCACGCGTGATGGCCGAACTGGTGCCGCGTGTCTGGGGCCTGTGCGAGATGGCCGCGCGTGCCAACATCAACCTCACCATCGACGCCGAAGAGGTGGATCGGCTCGAACTCTCGCTCGATGTGTTTGAGGCCCTGGCCGCCCAGGTGGCAAAGCAGCACCCGCAGTGGAAGGGCTTCGGCCTGGCGTTGCAGGCCTACCAGACGCGCTCGCTGGATCTGATCGAACACGTCATCAGCATTGCCCGCAAGTACGGTCTGCGGCTGATGTGCCGCCTGGTCAAAGGCGCTTACTGGGACTCGGAGATCAAGCGCGCGCAGGAGATGGGCCTGCCGCATTACCCGGTGTTCACCCACAAGCACCACACCGATGTGTCTTACCTCGCCTGCGCGCAAGCCCTGCTGGCCGCGCCCGACGCCATCTATCCGCAGTTTGCCGGCCACAACGCTGGAACCATCGCTGCGATCATTCAAATGGCGGCGCGTAATGCGGACGTGCGCCGCGCAGGGCCGCCCCAAGCAAGCACAGCCCCCTCGGGGGGCAGTGACGTACACGAAGTGACGAACGTGGGGGCCGGATCTTCTTTTGAATTGCAACGTTTGCATGGCATGGGCGAAGGCGTGTTCCGCGAGGTGCTGAAGAATCCGCAGATCAGCTGCCGCGTCTATGCGCCGGTGGGCGCGCACCGCGACCTGCTGGCCTACCTGGTGCGCCGCCTGCTGGAAAACGGTGCCAATTCCTCCTTTGTGCATCAGCTCGCCGACGAGTCGGTGGGCATGGATGCGTTGCTCACGTCGCCGTTGCGCCTGGAGCCCGAGTCTTCGCTGCCGCTGCCGCCGGCTCTGTACGGCCCCGGCCGTCCCAACAGCGAGGGGCTGGACCTCACGGTTGAGAGCATGCGCGCGCCGCTGCTGGCCGCGCTGGCGAGCACCCAGGTGCCTGTGGCCCCGGAGTTTGATGCCAAATTGATCGATGGCCCAGTAAATACGGGCGCAAGCAGCTATCAAAAATGGAGCAAAATCGATGTAGCCGAACGCGCCGCCATGCTGCGCCACGCCGCTGACGCGATGCAGAAACACATGCCCATGTTCTGCGCCCTGCTGGTCAAGGAAGCCTTCAAGACCTGGGGCGACGCGGTGTCCGAGGTGCGCGAGGCAATCGATTTCCTGCGCTACTACGCCAATGAGGCTGAACGCATCATGGCGCCCATCGCCTTGCCTGGCCCCACCGGAGAAACCAACATGCTGCGCCTGACCGCGCGCGGCGTCTGGGTCTGCATCAGCCCCTGGAATTTCCCGCTCGCCATCTTCACGGGCCAGGTCGCCGCCGCGCTGGCCACCGGTAACACCGTGATCGCCAAACCTGCCGAGCAGACGTCGGGCGTGGCGCAAGCCGCCGTCCGGTTGCTGCATGCCGCGGGCGTGCCGGAAGGCGCGCTGCAGTTGGTCCACGGCCCCGGTGAAACCGTGGGCGCAGCGCTGGTAGCCGCGCCTGGCGTGGCCGGTGTGGTGTTCACCGGCTCCACCCAGGTGGCCAAAATCATCAACCGTGCGCTGGCCGCCAAGGACGGCGCCATCGTGCCGCTGATTGCCGAGACCGGCGGTATCAACGCCATGCTGGTCGACAGCAGCGCCCTGCCCGAACAGGTGGTCGATGCCGTGGTGCAAAGCGCCTTCCGTTCGGCCGGCCAGCGCTGCTCGGCATTGCGCCTGTTGTGTGTGCACGAGGGCATTGCCGACAAGGTGATTGAAATGATCCAGGGCGCCATGCAGGAACTGACCGTGGGCTACACCGCGGAGCTGTCCACCGATGTGGGCCCCGTCATCGACCGCGAGGCCTTTGACAACATCCAGAAGCACCTGCAGCGCCTGGGTTCAACGTCAAAAGTGCTTCCAGCCCTTTCCGCGCGGGCGCAAGAAGCTCCTGATTCGATAGCAAATCTGGTGCTCCCCGCCGCCTTTGAAGTCAGCAGCCTGGCCGAGGTGAAGGACGAAATCTTCGGCCCGGTGCTGCAGATCGTGCGCTGGGGCGGTGAGCCGCAAAAGGTCATTGACCAGATCAACGCCCTCGGCTACGGCCTCACCCTGGGCATCCAGACCCGCATTGACTCGCGCGCGCAGGCGCTGGCCGCGGCTGCGCATGTGGGCAACATCTATATCAACCGCAACATGATCGGCGCAGTGGTCGGCGTGCAGCCGTTCGGCGGTGAGGGACTGAGTGGCACCGGCCCCAAAGCCGGCGGCCCGCATTACCTGTACCGCTTCTGCGCGGAACAAACCGTCACGGTGAACACCACGGCGGCGGGGGGGAATGCGGCTTTGCTCGCGGGGGTGGCCTGAAGTCGCCTCGGGCGGCTGCGCGTCAGTCTGTGGGACGTTGACTGCGTTCCTGCTTCAGTGCTGCATGGAGCTGCTCCATGGCATCGACGCAGTCGAGCACAATGGCCTGGACCAGGGTGGCGGCCAGATCAATCGAGTGTGTCGGCATGTAGGGCAGGATGCCCAGCCGCTCACCCACGGCGTGTTTGAGCTGTGTTTGAACCGCGCAGAACAGGGCGTCCCAGTCTTCAATGGCGATGGGCGGGCGTTGTTGCGGGAGGTTGACCACGCGCGAAGGGCGCAGCACAGTCCCGGTGGGTTCGGGTCCGGTGAGTTTGAGCGCAGCTTCACGTGTCAGCAAGGGCGCTGTGTTGCCCATGCCGACCGACGCCATGTTCCGCACAGACAGGCTCTGTCCGGAAAGCGTCATGGGCGCACCCGCTGCCTGCGTTTCATGGGAAATCGGCTGGATCATGTCGGGACCTCGCTGTCATGAGGAATCTGCGGGCCTGCGCAGGCCCGGGAGGCTCTGCTCGCGCTGCGTGCGGGATGCAGAGTTTTTGCTTATCCATTTATAGGCCTCCGGACAGGCCTCGTCCGTGCGGGAGCGAACATAGGCCGCGCTTTCGCCGGAGGTCCCTAGCCCAGCAATTGCGCGTAGGTCTGCCGGTCCGAGGCGTAGCAACTGCAGGCGGCGGCTTCCAGTCCTGCGCGGTCCAGCACCTTGAGTTCGCCTCGGTGGTATTCGATCAGGCCCTCGCGCTGCAGCGTGCTGGCAGCGGCTGTGATGCCGACGCGCCGCATCCCCAGCATGTAGGCCAGGAACTCATGGGTGACGTGAAAGCTGTCCGAGTGGGCGCGATCCTGGCTCATCAGCAGCCAGCGCGCCAGGCGCTGGCCGGTCAGGTGAAAGCGCAGGCAACCGGCAGACGCGGCGTGTTGCGCCATCAGCACATACAGATAGCGGTTCAGGCCGCGCTGCAGCGCCGGGCTGCGCGCCAGCTCGCGCTTGAAAGCGACCGCGCCGATGCGCCAGGCGCCACCGGCGCCCTGTACCACTGCACGCCAGGGCGTTGTGGCGACACCCAGCGCCAGTTGCGCGCCCAGCATGCCTTCGCGCCCAAAGCTCCGAAGCGGTATCTGGCTTCGAGTGGCGCCTCTGGCAGAGGTCCCTGGCCAGCTTCCCATATTAGGCTGTTCCAAACGCTTTGTATGTACGCTAGCGAACAAATCGACAAACGGCTTGGCAGGGGGCGCGAATGCCGGCTTTTTCAGGTGGGCGTGGCCTGGTTGTGCTGCGCGACGGCGTCGCGCTGCGCCTCCTGCACGTCTTCCTCGAGCATGCTGGCCGTTTGTTCGGCGCAGTAGGCAAACAGCTCGTCAAGTTCGGTGGTCTTGTCAAATACCGCGTCGGCGCCGAGTTCGGCCGCACGCCGCCGGATTTCAGGTGTGGCGTAGTTGGTCAGCACCACCACCTTCTGGTAGGGCTCACGGTTGCGGCAGCCGGCCAGCACGCCCAGCCCGTTGCCCTCCTTGAGGAAAAGATCCACGATGGCCAGGTGCCATGTGCCGTCATGCAGCGTCAGCCAGCGGCTGGCTTCGGCCTGGGTGACCGCGTGCGCCACGACCTTGACATGGGCGATCTCCTCCAGGGTTTCGATCAGGTTCTCCCGAATCATCTGGTTGTCTTCAACGAGGTAGGTGATGAGTGCCATGGTTGTTGTCCGGTGAGGAGTTGGACCGCTTGCCGGGCGGTGAATGAAGCGGTTTCATTCATGAGGCGCTGGGCAATTGAAGAAAAATGCCGGCCGCTGGCGCGCGGGGTGGTAGGACGGCGCAGCCAGCTTGCGCGGGTCTTTTCGCCGCCTCGATGCTGTTGGCGAAAGCGGGGATGACCTCTGCCTCTGCACGAGGCCTTCTGCGGGGTCAATACCGGACGCTGCAGACCTCTAGCGCATTGAGGCCCAGGTCGGTGATGACAAAGCCGCCTTCGGGATCTTTGGCCAGGAAGCCGTGCTTTTCAAGCGATGCGACGGTTTTCAGGCCGTGGGCCCGTGTCTTGTAGGGCTGGGGCTGTTTACGCTCGGTGGGCGGCAGGCCGACAATCCTGAAGCCGTAGCGGGCGTCTTCCAGGCACTCGTACTGCTTGTAGGTCAGTATCTTGACCGGCAGGGCGCCGGTGACGGTGCCGCTCCACTCGAACTCGGGCGGCGCGTAGCTGACACGGTAGGTGCTGTCGTCCAGGGTGCTGCTGTTGCTGTCATCGGGGCGGCCCCTGCCGGCTGCGGGAGCGCCGGGGCTGGCGGGCTGGTTTTTCGAGACGCGATACACCCCCCAGCCGAGCAGGCCCAGCAGCGCCAGCAGCACGAACAAGACAACAAGCTCCACGAACTCCCCTTTACCTCTATTCTGAATGCCCCGGCCCAATTATCCGCATAAAGTCACCCGGGGCGGGCAAGGGGGCTGCTGGCGCGGTTCAGCGCGGCGGGATTTCCAGTTCGAAGTGGGCGTCGCCCATGTAGCGCTCCGCCCCGAAGGCCGCCTGCGTGGCTGCCAGCTCGGCGGCTTCCCACTGATCGGCCAGCAGTTGTTCGGATGAATCCAGGTCCCATGGGCGGGCCTGGTCGACATGGATTTGCAGCAGCCGCAGGTAGGCACGGTAAACGGGTGCTACGAGGCTGGCATCGCCGAGTGAGGCGTCGAGTGCTGCGCGAAACCGTTGCGCTGCCTGCTCACGCTCCGCTTCGGAGACCTCTTCGCTGTGAAAAATCCTGACCGTGTAATGAAGCATGCTGCAAGTCTACAAGCTCACTGTGCTACGAAAAAAGGAGCGCCGCACTGCGACGGAAATGAGAGGAGTGGTGCATGAAGTGATGCGGAAATTTTTGCGGATTTTTCCGTCAGCGGCCGCACGTGTATCAGGTTATTTCGTTACTCATCTTGCATTAGCAGTGGAGACTTTTCAAAACAGTCTTCGTACCATCGATTCCTTTTGAAGGAAATCCCAGATGGCACTGCAATCACCGTTCTTCGGCAAGCGCGACAATGAACCCACCGGACTGCGTCACGGCAGTCCCAATCCCAACCCGTACGCGAATACACCTGCAGCAACGAACACCCCGAGCGTGGCGCCTGTTGCTGCGCAGCAGCCTGCTTCCCCTGCCGCCACGGCACCGCGTGAATCCGGTGGCAGCAAGCTGACGGTCGGCCCCAACATCAAGCTCAAGGGCGTCGAAATCACCGACTGCGACACCCTGGTGGTCGAAGGCCTGGTGGAAGCCACGATGGACTCCCGCGTGATGCAGATCGCCGAGCGCGGCGCCTTCAAGGGCTCGGCCGAAATCGACATCGCGGAGATTCATGGCGAGTTCGACGGCAACCTCACCGTGCGCCAGAAGCTGGTGATTTTTGCTACCGGCAAAGTCACCGGCAAGATCCGCTACGGCAAGCTCGTGATTGAAGAAGGCGGCCAGCTGGCCGGCGAGATTCTGTTCGGTGCGGTGGCCAATTCGAAAGCCGCAATGCTGGCGAAATCCGGCTTGCAGGTGGCCTGAGTCCCCGCCAGGCCTGAGCTTGTCGCTTAGTTGACGACGGCGGGTCGCAGGGCGGGCGCAAAATGCGCCGATGCCCGCGGTCCATTCCCCCCTTCAAGCCCAGGTCGTTCACTGGCAGGTTCAGCCTGGCGCGGCGGTCCTGCCGGGCGACCTGCTGGTCATTCTCGAAGCCATGAAAATGGAGCACGAAGTGCGTGCTGCATTCGGGGGGCGCCTGGGCGAGATTTTTTTTGCTGCAGGCGAGACGGTGGATGCGGGCGCGCTGCTTGCCACCATCGAACCGTCATCCGGGGTGGCCGTGCCCGCAACCGTTGCCACCGGGCAGGCGGATCCTTCAACCACACATCCGGCCGATTTGCGCCCTGACCTGCAACGTGTGCAGGAGCGCCACGCCCCCACGCTTGACAGCCAGCGTCCCGACGCCGTGGCTAAGCGCCACGCCCTGGGCTTGCGCATGGCGCGCGAAAACGTTGCCGACCTGTGCGACGAAGGTTCGTTCCTCGAGTACGGCGCGCTGGCGGTTGCCGCGCAGCGCAGCCGGCGCAGCGAGGAAGACCTGATTGCCAACACGCCCGCTGACGGCATGGTGACCGGCATCGGCAGCATCAATGGCGCGTTGTTCGGCCCCGAGGCCAGCCGGGCGGTGGTCATGGCCTATGACGCTACTGTGCTGGCCGGCACGCAGGGCATGCGCAACCACCAGAAAACCGACCGCCTGCTCGGCATCGCCCTGCAAAACAAGTTGCCAGTGGTGCTGTTTGCCGAAGGCGGCGGTGGCCGGCCCGGGGACACCGACATGCCCATCGTGGCCGGCCTGCATGTCGGCACTTTTGCCAGCTTCGCGCGGCTCAACGGCCAGGTGCCTGTGGTCGGTGTGGCGGCGGGCCGCTGTTTTGCGGGCAATGCGGCGCTGCTGGGCTGCTGCGACGTGATCATTGCCACCCGGGACAGCAATATCGGCATGGGCGGTCCGGCCATGGTCGAGGGCGGCGGTCTCGGCGTGTTCAAGCCGGAGCAGATTGGCCCGGCCGCTGTGCAGCATGGCAACGGTGTGATCGATGTGCTGGTTGACGACGAAGCCCAGGCGGTCGCGGCCGTGCGGCACTACCTGTCCTTTTTTCAGGGCACGGTCCAGGCGTTCACGGCACCGGATGCCCTGGCCTTGCGCGGGGTGGTGCCCGAAAACCGGCTGCGTGTCTATGACACGCTTGCGGCGATCCATGGCCTGGCCGACTGCGGCAGTGTGCTGGCGCTACGTGCGGGTTTCGGCAAAGGCATTCATACCGCGCTGGCACGGATAGAGGGGCGGCCGGTCGGCCTGCTGGCCAACAACCCGCAACATTTGGGCGGCGCCATCGATGCGGATGCGGCCGACAAGGCCGCGCGTTTCATGCAGCTGTGCAACGCCCATGGCCTGCCGCTCATCAGCCTGGTCGATACCCCGGGCTTCATGGTTGGCCCGGAAATGGAAGCGCAGGCGCAGGTGCGCCATGTGAGCCGCATGTTCATTGCCGCGGCACATCTGCGTGTGCCGTTCTTCAGCGTGGTGCTGCGCAAGGCGTATGGCCTGGGTGCGATGGCCATGGCAGCAGGTGGTTTTCATGCGCCGGCCTTCACCGTGGCCTGGCCGACCGGTGAATTTGGCGCCATGGGACTCGAAGGCTCCGTGAAGCTGGGCTACCGCAAGGAGCTGCAGGCGCAGCCGGAAGGCGCGCAACGCGAGGCGTTGTACGAACAACTCGTGGCCCGTCAATACGACAACGGCAGTGCCCTCAACATGGCGGCGACGCTGGAGATCGACGCGGTGATCGACCCGGCGCAGACACGCGAGTGGCTGCTGCACGGCCTGCAATCCGCGCGCCAGCGGCCCGCCGGGGATGAGCGTTTCATCGACAGTTGGTAGTCAGGCGGACAAGCGGAAAAGCAGTGGCTGCACAGGCCAGTATGGCTAGAACCTCGGAAGATCGGGATGCGCGATTTGCCCGCCGCGCACCAGCATTTTTCCGTACTCGGCGCAGCGCTGCAACGTCGGAATCACCTTGCCGGGGTTGAGCAGGCCCAGCGGGTCAAATGCCCGCTTGACGCCGAACATCTGTTCGTTCTCCGTGGCCGAGAACTGCACACACATGGAGTTGAGTTTTTCCACACCCACGCCGTGTTCGCCCGTCACCGTGCCACCCATGGCCACGCTGGTCTCAAGGATGTCGGCGCCGAACAGCTCGCAGCGGTGCAGCTGGTCGGCATCGTTGGCGTCGAACAGGATCAGCGGATGCAGGTTGCCGTCGCCGGCATGAAACACGTTGGCGCAGCGCAGGCCGTATTTGATTTCCATCTGCTGGATGGCGAGCAGGATGTCGGCCAGGCGCTTGCGCGGTATCGTCGAGTCCATGCACATGTAGTCGGGGCTGATGCGGCCCGAGGCCGGGAAGGCGTTCTTGCGGCCGCTCCAGAAACGCAGGCGCTCGGCCTCGTTCTGGCTCACCGCAATCGCGGTGGCGCCGCAGCTGCGCAGCACGTCGCTCATGCGGCCGATTTCTTCCTCGACTTCTTCCGGCGTGCCGTCGCTTTCGCAGAGCAAGATCGCCTCGGCCGTCAGGTCGTAGCCCGCGTGCACAAAGTCCTCGACCGCGGCGGTCATGGGTTTGTCCATCATCTCCAGCCCGGCCGGAATGATGCCGGCCGCGATCACCGCCGCCACTGCATCGCCCGCCTTGCGCAGGTCGTCGAAGCTGGCCATGATGCAGCGCGCCAGCACCGGTTTGGGCACCAGCTTGACGGTGACCTCGGTGGTGACTGCAAGCATGCCCTCGCTGCCGATGACGATGGGCAGCAGGTCGTAGCCGGCCCCGTCCAGCGCGTCGCTGCCGAATTCCACTGCTTCCCCTTCGACGGTGAAGCCTTTGACCTTGAGCACGTTGTGCAGGGTCAGGCCGTATTTGAGGCAATGCACGCCGCCCGAATTTTCGGCCACGTTGCCGCCTATGGTGCAGGCGATCTGGCTGGACGGGTCGGGCGCGTAATACAGGCCCAGCGGCGCGGCGGCTTCGCTGATGGCCAGGTTGCGCACGCCGCCCTGGACCACCGCGGTGCGGCTGGCTGCATCCATCTTCAAAATTTTGTTGAACTTGGCCAGCGACAGGGTCACACCCAGCTTGTGCGGCATGGCGCCGCCGGACAGGCCGGTACCGGCGCCGCGTGCCACCACCGGTACCTCCAGTGCATGGCAGGTTTTCAGCACCGCCTGCACCTGGTCATAACTTTCCGGCAGGGCGACCACCAGCGGACGCTGGCGATAGGCAGTCAGGCCGTCGCACTCATACGGCGTGGTGTCTTCGCTGTTCCAGAGCAGCGCGTGGGCAGGCAGCACGGCCTGCAGCGCGCCGACCACCTGGGCCTGGCGTTCGGAGCGTTCAAGGCGTTCTTGCTGCAGGGTGTCCAAAGGTGCGTTCATGGGCGGGCTCGCGGGTGCTGGGGTTCAGTCACTTTAAGGCATGGCGCGCA
Source organism: Polaromonas sp. (assembly GCF_049790275.1). Taxonomy (GTDB): domain Bacteria; phylum Pseudomonadota; class Gammaproteobacteria; order Burkholderiales; family Burkholderiaceae_C; genus Polaromonas. The sequence continues at coordinate 7,337 of NZ_JBAQYR010000063.1, read as the reverse complement.
CATCTGGCGTGAAGAAATTGGTGGCTGTTTGTGAAAACCGTCGTGCTATGAATTAAATAGCTGCTTGCGCCCGTGGAACAAGGGCTGGAGGCATAAAAGGCTTGACGTTTGGGGGCGGCAGGCCTCAAGCCACTGACTTTTTCAGCCAGTCGGCAAAGGCCGCACATTCCCAGCGGTCCATCATGCCGGTGCGCCAGCACAGGTAGTGGGCATGCGGGCTGGGCACATTGCGCTCGTACAGGCGCACCAGTGAACCGTTTTCCAGCCAGGGCGCCCCCAGCTTGAGACGCACCAAGGCCACACCCATGCCGGCGGCGGCGCAGTCGCACATCAGGCCGATGTCGTTGAACTGGGAGCCGTCCACCGGCTCCGGCCAGTCCAGCTTGTGCGCGGCAAACCAGGTGCGCCACGGTTCCAGCGGCGAGCGCAGCAGGGCTTCGCCGTCCAGGTCTTCCGGCGCTTCAAATGGCCCGTGCTCGCGCACATAGGCTGGCGAGGCCAGCGGAGTGACTTCGTCCTTCATCAGGCAGACATGTTCGACGTCGGCATAACGGCCGGTGCCGAAACGCACCATCAGGTCGGCGTCTTCCGCCACCACGTCCAGCAGCGGAATCGATACCTGCAGGGTCAGGTCGATCTCGGGGTAGGCGTCGGTGAACTGGCGCAGGCGCGGGATCAGGATGGAGCGGGCAAATGTGGGTGTGACCGCCAGGCGCAGCTTGCGCTTGGCAGGATTGCCGCTCTGGCCGGCGCTGCCGGGGAATTTCTGCAGCGTGGCCAGGCCTTCACGCACATGAGCCAGGTATTCGCTGCCTTCGGTGGTCAGAGAGAAGTCGGCCCGGCCGAACAGCTTGGTGCCGATGATCTGCTCGAGCTGCTTGACGCGGTGGCTCACCGCGCTGGGCGTCACATTCAGCTCATCGGCTGTCTGGGTGACGCTGCGCAAGCGCGCCAGCGCCTCAAAGGTCAGCAGGCACTGGATGGGCGGGATGCGGGCGGCGGTCATTGGGCCCTATCTTTACCAGCAGGGGCCGCGGGTCCGGCTTTGCCGGTCCGCAGGCGCAGCGGCCCCCTCGGGGGGCAGCGCAGTACACGCAGTGACAAGCGTGGGGGCCATATCTATTTAAAGATCACCGTCTTGTGGCCGTTTAGGAGGACCCGATGCTCGCTGTGCCACAACACGGCGCGGGCCAGCACCTGGCTTTCGGTGTCGCGGCCCATGGCCGTCAGCGCCTCCACGGTTTTGCTGTGGTCAGCCCGGGCCACGTCCTGCTCGATGATCGGACCTTCGTCGAGGTCGGCCGTCACGTAGTGCGCCGTGGCACCTATCAGCTTGACGCCGCGCGCATGCGCCTGGTAGTAGGGCTTGGCACCCTTGAAGCTGGGCAGGAAGGAATGGTGGATGTTGATGGCGCGGCCTGCCAGCTTGTTGCACAGCTCATTGCTGAGGATCTGCATGTAACGCGCCAGCACCACCAGTTCGGCACCTTCGGCCTCGATGATGTCGTACTGCTTTTTTTCAGCCTTGTCCTTGCTAGCAGCCGTCACCGGAATATGGTGGAAGGGCACGTTGTAGCTGGCGGCCAGCTGGTAGAAATCGCGGTGATTGGAAACAATGGCGCGGATGTCCAGCGGCAGCAGGCCGGACTTCCAGCGAAACAGCAGGTCGTTCAGGCAGTGGCCTTCCTTGCTGACCATGAGCACGGTGCGCATCGGCTGGGCGGCCTGGTGCAGGCCCCAGCGCATGTCGAACAGCAGCCCCAGCACGCCGACCTGTTCTTTCAGTTCGTCAAAGGACAGCTGGCCGCAGGCAAAACTGACACGCATGAAAAACAGGCCGGTGGCGTCGGCGTCCGGGTCGTCGCGCTTGTCGTCGCTGAACTGGGCCGCTTCCAGGATGTTGCCGCCGCGTTCGAACAGGAAGCCGGACACCGCATGAACAATGCCCGGACGGTCCGGGCATGACAGCGTAAGAATATAAGTAGGGCTCATGGGAGATGAATTGTCGCAGGTGGACCTTGCCAGAAAGCAGATTGTCGCCGGGAGTGCCAGAATGCATCTCAAACCCGCCAAAACCCGGCGAACCGTTTTTTCACGCAGGAGATTTTTGAAATGGCCTACCAGGACTTCAACATGGACCACCAGTGGCTGCCGTTCACGCCGAACCGCAGTTTCAAGAAGGACCCGCGTGTTTTTGTCGCCGCCGACGGCATGTTTTTCACCACCCACGACGGCAAACAGGTGCTCGACGGCATCTCCAGCCTGTGGTGCGTGGGTGCCGGCCACAACCGCAAGCCGATCAACGAGGCCATCAAGAAGCAGCTCGACACGCTGGATTACGCCACCGCCTTCCAGGCCAGCAACGACCAGGCTTTCAAGGCCGCCGAGATGATTGCCGCCATGGCGCCCGGCGATCTGAACCAGGTGCTGTTCTGCAATTCCGGCTCGGAGGCGGCCGACACCTCGCTGAAGGTCGCGCTGGCCTACCACCGGGCCCGGGGCGAGGGCCACCGCAACGTGTTCATCGGTCGCGAACGCGGTTACCACGGCGTGGGTTTTGGCGGCATGAGCGTGGGCGGCATTCCGGCGAACCGCAAGGTCTACGGCGCGGCCCTGCTGCCGCGGGTGGACCATATGCGCTTCATCCACGACCCGGTCAACCATGCCTACATCCACGGCGCCGAGCCCGAGTGGAAGGAAGACATTCTGCTTGAGCTCGAGCAGCGCATCCTGCCGCTGCATGACCCGAGCAACATCGCGGCCGTCATCGTCGAGCCGGTGGCCGGCAGCGCCGGCTGGTACCTGCCGCCCAAGGGCTATCTCAAGCGCCTGCGCGAGATCTGCGACAAACACGGCATCCTGCTGATTTTTGACGAGGTCATCACCGGCTTCGGCCGGCTCGGCACCAACTTCGGCGCTGACTACTACGGCGTGGTGCCGGACATGCTCAATTTCGCCAAGGCCGTGACCAACGGCGTGATCCCGCTGGGTGGCGTGATCTGCACCGATCGCATCTACAACACCATGATGGAAGCCAACGCCGGCAGCCCGGCGCATGCCATCGAGTTTTTCCATGGCTACACCTATTCCGGGCACCCGGTGGCCTGCGCGGCGGCCATGGCCACACTGAACCTGTTCAAGGAAGAAAAGCTGTTTGAACGCGCGGGGCAAATGGGCCTTGTGCTGGGTGACGCCATGCACGGCGGCTTCAAGGGCCTGCCCAATGTGGTGGGCATCCGCAGCCTGGGTCTGGCCGGCGCAGTGGAGCTGGCGTCCATCGCCGGCGCGCCGGGAAAACGTGCTTACGACATCTTCATGGACTGCTTCAAACGCGGTGTGCTGGTGCGACCGGCAGGCGAAAACATTGTGGTCTGCCCGCCCTATATCGTGGAGAAGGCACACATCGAACGCATCGTCAGCGTGGTGGCGGACTCCATCAGAAAGAACGCCTGAGACTCAAGGCTGCCTGGCCCTGAATTTTTCCTGAAGGTCTTTGCAATAGTCCTGCCCGGGCACCGCCGGTGTCGGCCAGACCGCGTCAAAGGCGGCCTGGTTTTCAATGGCCTGGCGTGTATCGGGCGCAGTCTGCACCGGCCCGGCGTGCAGCTGCACGGCCTTGACCTTTGTGCCGGGCGACAGATGCTGCGGCACGCCCAGCACGCGGTTCACGTGGCCACTGCCGGCCAGCAGCACCACGGTTTTTCCGGGCAACACGGCCTGGCTGATGGTGCGCGCTATGCTGATGTCCCGGGCGATCTGGATACGTGTCATGGGCGAAATCTGGCTTTCCGGCAGCAGGTCGCAGTGCCCCAGGCGTATGAGCTGCTGCTGCGCCTTGAGCGCCGGGCCGGGTAGCTGCGCGTCGAGCTTGCTGTCGGCCATCACGCTGCGCATGTCTGCCGCCGGCAAGTTGCCCCCGAGTACGGGGACACCGGCTTTCACGGCCGCCATCACGGCGGGCCCATAGTCCAGCCAGGGCCAGCCTTTGTGGTTCCAGGCCAGGGCGGCCTCTACCTGTAGTTGCGTGCTGTTGGATTTCAGGGCGGCCGTGCTGGTCCCGGCTTCGGCCATTTCCAGCACCACCGCGCCCAGCAATCCGCGGACTGCCAGGTACTCAATCACTTGCCGGTGAATATGCTGATGTTCGGCCGCATCATGCTGCTCGCCGAGCAGGATCACGTCGGCCGGCAGCAAGGCGTCCGTGCGGGCGGTGATCTCGTTGGGTGCATGCGGGAACAGCCTGGGCGCAGGCACCCTGGCGCAAGCCACCAGCAGCAGGAGCGGCATCAGGAGGGCAATGGCCCGGCGCATGTTCGGGGAAGCGGTCGGGGGTGGGTTCATGGCGTGTCAGGCGATACTAGCCTGATCTCGAAGCCGGTGGTCGCCTGTCGGCCGGCTCCTGTTGAAACCATCGTCTGCCCTTGATGCGCCGCAAGCCTGTTGCTGTTCTTTTCACCCTGCTGCTGGCGCTGGCCGGCGCCGGACTGTGTTTGCTGATCGGCACACCCCTGCCCTGGATGATTGGCCCGCTGCTGGCCACGGCCTGTGCCTCGGTGGCCGGGGCGCCCACCGCTGCCTGGCGGCCGCTGGGCAATGCGGGGCAGTGGATCATCGGGACGGCCCTGGGTCTTTATTTCACGCCTCAGGTGACTGCGCTGGTCGGCAGCCTCTGGTGGGCCATCGGCCTGGCGATTGCCTGGGCACTGGGCCTGGGCTGGGTTTTCGGCGGGTGGCTGCAGCGTGTCAACGCACCGCACATGCCGTCGGTGCCTGCGCCCATGATGCGCGCCACCAGTTATTTCGCCGGCGCCATCGGCGGCGCTTCCGAGATGACGCTGCTGGCCGAACGCGCCCATGCACGGACCGATCTGGTGGCCGCCTCGCACAGCCTGCGCCTGCTGCTGGTCACGGTCACCATCCCGTTTGCCATGCAGTTCAGCGGCCTGCATGGCCTGGACCTGAACCCGCCCGTGCTGCGTGCGGTCCACGGCCCGGGCCTGGCCCTGCTGGCGCTGGTCACCGCCGCGGGTGCCTGGCTGATGCACCGGCTGGGGCGGACCAACCCCTGGTTCATGGGGCCGCTGCTGGCGGCCATGGGCCTGACCATGGGCGGCATTTCCCTCTCAGGCATTCCCTCCTGGCTGAGCAATGCCGCGCAGTTGCTGATTGCGGTGGGCCTGGGGGTGCGTTTTTCCAGGGCCTTTCTGTATGCTGCGCCGCGCTGGATGGCTTCGGTCATGCTGGGCACGCTCGGCATGCTGGCCGTGTCGGTGGTTTTTGCCTGGCTGCTGGCACAAACCACGGGCTTGCCGTTGGCCACGCTGATCCTGGGCACATCGCCAGGCGGGATCGCGGAGATGGCGATCACCGCCAAGGTGCTGCAGCTCGGCGTGCCGGTGGTCACGGCGTTCCAGGTCTGCCGGCTGGTGGCGGTGCTGGTTCTGGTGGCACCGCTGTACCACTGGCTCTATCCGGCGCAGCAGAACCCGCCGGACTGAGCGCGCCTGGTGTCAGTGCAGCCCAATCGGCGTGTGCGCCAGTTCGGCATACCCTTCCAGGGTATCTTCCACTTCTTCCTGTGTCGGCGTGTTTTTCTGCCAGACATTCAGGCGCTGCTGGAACAGTTCGGCCCAGGAACCGTCCAGATAAACCTCCTTGCCGGAGCGTTTATCAACAATTTCAAAGCCGTGGCGGGCAAGCTGCGGCACGGCCGGTTGGGGCGCGGATTCCTCGGGCGCATTGGCGTGAATCTGCACCACCACAAAGGTTTCGGAGTCGTAGAGCATTTGCATGATGTTTTTTCCTTCCGGTACATATATCAACGGCCAGGCTGAGTTCAAGACCCACAGGGTTAATCCCTGAAATGCCCACAAATTTGCCGGAACGTGCGGTATTTCATGCTTTTTTCGTGCCAGCGGGCTCGGCCCCTGCGTTTCGTCCTCAGGGCTTCTCGGCCGAGCGCAATTTCTGGTCGATGAAATCGCCGTTTTGCTGCGTGATGCGGCTGCGTACCGGCAGGTAGTCCATGGACGGCGCAAACCAGATCTCCACGGTCTGGTCGTAGTCGCGCTGTGGCTTGCGCGTCAGCTTCAGGGTGGCGAGATCGCCTGCCGGCAGGCTGAGCTTTTCCTCGGCCTCGACAGTGAAGGTCCAGGTATCGACCGCGCGCGGGCCTGCCGTGTACAGCGACACGGTGCTGCCGGCCGGGTAGCTGGCCGGGGCACCGGCCAGCAGGCTGCCCAGCTGCAGGAAGACACTCAGGCGGTCCTGCGCGCCGCGCTGCCAGGGGGCGTCGGGCGTGTTGGCGCTGAAGCTGATCTTGCCTTTGTCTTCCTCGAAATGCGCCGCGCGCTCACTGCGTGACTTGTCGAGGAAACGCGTCGGGGCCAGGCCATCGGCGGTGATGCGGCCGCTGCTGCTCATGCTGCGCGAGCCCAGGATAAAAGCGCTGACCACCATCCTGGCGTCATAACTCTGGCCGTCCTGCAGCCAGCTCAGTTCGGCAAAGGCGCTGTAGTCCATGTTCCGGGAGCGGCCGGTCATCGCGTATTTGAGGCGTACCGAACCGGGGATGGTCAGGGCCGTGCTGCTGGCCAGCGGCGGTGCCGGTGTTTCAGGAGCAGGTGGCACGGGTTCGGCCGCGGCAGCAGGCTCACCGGATGGTTCGACCGGCGGGCTGCCGCCGGACTGGCCGGCGGTGGGAATCGGGTCCCCGGATGCTATTGATTCAGTAGCTGGTAACATAGGTGGAATAAGGGCTGGAGCCGGATTTTCCTGCAAAGAAGGCTTGGCTGCCCGGACCGGGCGCCGGACGGCACGTTTGCGCGCGGGTGCTGCGGCTACCGGGGCGACCGCGGGTTCCGGTTTGATTTCCAGTGTTCGCGTGATGAAGGGGCGTGGCCTGGGCGCTGGTGAGTCGGGCGGACCCCATGCCAGGGGCGCCGCCTGCAGCAGCAGCACATGGATCCCTCCGACCAGCGCTGTCAGCGCGATCAGCGGGCGCGCCGGCAGCGCTCCGCGGCGCTGGGCGGACAGGGCGTTCATGCCCCTGTGAACCCCAGATCGCTGGAAAGTTGCTTGGCTGCCGCCGCCAGCGGCCGGGCCACGGCGCCGTCCCAGGCCGGGTCGAAATTGGCCAGCGAGCCGAGTGCAACCATGCCCAGCGCCAGGTGGCCGTCGGCATCAAATACCGGCGCGCAAAAGCCGGCCACGCCGGGCAGCAGGGTGTCCACCACACGGGCGATGCCGCGCCGACGCACTTCCTCGAGCACGGCCGTGACTTCGGCCATGGTCTGGGGAACATCCTTGCGCGCCAGCTTTTGCATGCGCGCCAGTTC
>NZ_JBAQYR010000062.1:0-15230 GCF_049790275.1 Polaromonas sp. | reverse complement strand
GCTCCCTGCCCCCCGGGGGGGCCGCTGCGCCTGCGGGCCGGCGAAGCCGGACCCGCGGCCCCTGCTTGGAAAGACCTTCCCCATGATCGTTCGCTTCGCGTAGCTCCCTGCCCTCCCGAGGGGCCGCTGCGCCTGCGGGCCGGCGAAGCCGGACCCGCGGCCCCTGCTTGGGAAGACCTGCCCCCACGGTTGCGGTAGTTCTTTCGCCCTGCGCTTATCAGTCAAATTAGTAGCGAGCCCTTGCGTGACAGGCGCCAACAGCTACTCAATTTATAGCGCTTCGAGGAGGTGCCGGACAATCGCCTGCGCATACAGGCTGGCCACATCCTTGACGAACACCGGGAAATCCACATGCGCCGTGTCGTCGGCGCGGTCTGAAATCGTGCGCACGGCGGCAAACGGCAGGCCGTAGTCAAAACACACTTGTGCCACCGCCGCACCCTCCATTTCCACAGCCAGCGCCTCGTGGCCGCCCTGCTTCAAGGCTGTGCGCAGATTTCGGGACTCCTGCATGCCTGAAACAAAGCGGTCCCCGCTGGCCATCAGGCCATGATGCAGCAGGGTCGTCGCGGGCAGCGCGAGACTTTGCAGGCCGGCGCGGCTGGCCTTCAGCAGCAGCGCCGTCAGCGTCTTGTCGCAGGGGAAACACGCCTGACCGTACAGCGGTACCTCGTAGCGCGGAAAAATCGGCGAGGCGTCCAGGTCGTGCTGCACAAATTCTGTGGCCACCACCACATCGCCCACTTGAACCCCGCCACCCAGTCCACCGGCCACCCCTGTGAAGACAATCCGTCCCACATTGAAGCGCTCGATGAGCGCGGTGCTGGTCGTGGCTGCCGCCACCTTGCCGATGCGTGAAAGTGCCAGGACCACGGGCTGGCCATACAGCTGGCCCTGCCAGAAGTCACGTCCAGCGTGCCTGGTTTTCCGGGGTTGCTGCAGTTGTTCGAGCAGCCCCTGCTGCTCTTCGGCCAGGGCGCTGAGAATAGCGGTAATCGTCATGGCTGGGAGTTTGCCCGAAATGACACGGGTCCATAAAAAAAAGGCGGCCGAAGCCGCCTTTGCCTGAAAAAGGCCTGCGCCTTACTTCTTGTCCCGCAGTTCGCGGCGCAAGATCTTGCCGACCGGGGTTTTCGGCAGTTCGGTGCGGAACTCGATCACCTTGGGCTGCTTGTAGCCGGTCAGGTTGGTCTTGCAGAACTCGCGCACCTGGGCTTCGGTGAGGTCAGGGTTCCTCTTGACGATGACCAGCTTGACGGCCTCGCCCGATTTGTCGTCCACCACCCCGACGCAGGCGCATTCCATCACGCCTTCCATGCCGGAGACCACGTCTTCCACCTCGTTCGGGTAGACGTTGAAGCCGCTGACGAGAATCATGTCCTTCTTGCGGTCCACGATCTTGAAAAAACCACGCTCGTCGACGACGCCGATGTCGCCGGACTTGAAGTAGCCGTCCGGGGTCATGACTTTGGCAGTCTCGTCAGGGCGCTGCCAGTAGCCGGCCATCACCTGCGGACCCTTGATGGCGATCTCGCCGGGCTGACCCGGTGGCACTTCGTTGCCATCATCGTCGAGCAGCTTGAACCAGGTCCCGGGAATCGGCACACCGATGGTGCCGGTGAAGGCCTTGCTGTTGGTCGGGTTGCAGCTGGCCGACGGCGAAGTCTCGGACAGGCCATAACCCTCACAGATCGGGCAGCCCGTTTTTTCCAGCCAGAGCTTGGCGACAGCGCTCTGCACCGCCATGCCGCCTCCCAGAGAGATTTTCAGGTGAGACCAGTCCACGGTATTGAAGTCGGGGTGGTTGGCCAGGCCGTTGAACAGCGTGTTGACGGCCGGAAAGCTGTGCACCTTGTGTTTGGACAGCTCCTTGAGCACGGCCGGCAGGTCGCGCGGATTCGGGATCAGGATGTTCTTGCCGCCGGTGCGCATGCCCAGCATCATGTTCACCGTGAACGCGAAAATGTGATATAGCGGCAACGCGCAGACATAGGTGGGCTGGGCGCCGGACGTCATGCTGGACATGGCCGGGCCGTTCCAGGCTTCGGACTGCAGCACGTTGGCGATCACGTTGCGATGCAGCAGCACGGCGCCCTTGGAGACGCCGGTGGTACCGCCGGTGTACTGCAGGACAGCCACATCGTCGGGCTTGATATCAGGCCGCTTGAGCGTGCCGCGTGTGCCCTGGGCCACCGCCTCATTGAAGCGCACGGCTGAAGGCAGGTTGAAGGGCGGCACCATCTTCTTGACGTTGCGCACCACGTAGTTGACCAGGGCTCCCTTGAGCATGCCCAGCTGGTCGCCCATGGCGGTGAGCACCACATGCTTGACCGGTGTGTTGGCAATGCACTGCTCCAGCGTGTTGGCGAAGTTCTCGATGATGACGATGGCCTTGGCACCGGAGTCCTTGAGTTGATGCTCCAGTTCCCGCGGGGTGTACAGCGGGTTGACATTCACCACGACATAACCGGCACGCAAAATGGCTGCGACCGTAACCGGGTACTGCGGCACATTGGGCATCATGATGGCGACACGGTCGCCCTTGCCCAGGCCCAGCCCCTGCAGGTAGGCGGCGAAAGCCTGCGACAGGCTGTCCGTCTGCCCGAAGGTGATGTCCTTGCCCATGAAGCTGTAAGCCACGGCAGCAGCATTTTTGGCGAAGCTCTCTTCCATCAGTGCGACCAGCGAGGCGTACTGCGACGCGTCGATGTCGGCTGGCACGCCCGGGGGGTAGGCGCTCAGCCAGGGACGGTCGAGGGTGGATGCATTCATGTTTGTCTTCTCCAGATGACGATTGAACAACTGCCACGGATTTTCGTGGCGCACCCTCTGCGGGGCTATTGCGTTTTCCCCTAGGAAACCGGGAAATCGGAAGGGGGAGTCCCCTAATTCATGTTTTCCGGCAACCCGAAAGTGTTATCCCCGGCAGGTCACTCAATGGCCTTGCCCATGTCCTCGATCACTTTTTTGGCATCGCCGAAGACCATCATGGTCTTGTCCATGTAGAAGAGCTCGTTGTCCAGCCCGGCGTAACCGGCCGCCATCGAACGTTTGTTGACGATCACGGTCTTGGCCTTGTAGGCTTCCAGAATCGGCATGCCGTAGATGGCGCTGCCCTTGACGTGCGCGGCGGGGTTCACCACATCATTGGCGCCCAGGATGATGGCCACGTCGGCCTGGCCGAACTCGGCATTGATGTCTTCCATCTCGAACACCTGGTCGTAAGGCACTTCGGCCTCGGCCAGCAGCACGTTCATGTGGCCGGGCATGCGGCCCGCCACCGGGTGGATCGCGTACTTGACATTGACACCGCGGTCGGTGAGTTTTTGCGCGAGTTCCTTGACCGAATGCTGGGCACGCGCCACCGCCAGGCCGTAGCCCGGCACGATGATCACGGTTTCGGCATTGCCCAGGATAAAAGCCGCGTCGTCGGCCGAGCCCGACTTGACCGGGCGTTGCTCTTTGGCACCGGCCGCTACCGCGCCGGCTTCGCCGCCGAAACCGCCCAGGATCACGTTGAAGAAAGAGCGGTTCATCGCCTTGCACATGATGTAGGACAGGATGGCGCCGGAAGAACCCACCAGCGAGCCGGCCACGATCAGCATGGCGTTGTTCAGCGAAAAGCCGATGCCGGCCGCGGCCCAGCCCGAATAGCTGTTGAGCATGGACACCACCACCGGCATGTCGGCCCCACCGATCGGGATGATGATCAGCACGCCCAGCACAAAGGACAGCGCGAGCATCGCAAAAAAAGCCGTCCAGTTGCCGGTGAACATGAACACCAGGCCCAGTGCCAGCGTTGCAATGCCCAGCACCAGATTGAGCATGTGCTGGCCGGAAAACGTGACCGGCGCGCCCTGGAACAGGCGGAACTTGTACTTGCCGCTGAGCTTGCCGAAAGCAATCACCGAGCCGCTGAAGGTGATGGCACCGATGGCCGCACCCAGAAAAAGCTCCAGCCGGTTGCCGGCCGGGATGGCGGCTGTCGGCAGGCCTGCGGCCACGATGCCGAAGGCGTCCGGCTCGGCCATGGCCGCCACGGCAATAAAGACCGCCGCCAGGCCAATCATGCTGTGCATGAAAGCCACCAACTCGGGCATCTTGGTCATCTCGACACGTTTGGCCATCAGCGTACCAACCGCGCCACCCACCACCAATGCCGCCAGCACGTAGACCATGCCAACGGCCTTGCCGCCCGAGATCTCCACAATCAGCGCGCCGGTGGTGACCACCGCAATCGCCATGCCGACCATGCCGAACAAATTGCCGCGGATCGACGTGGTGGGATGCGACAGGCCCTTGAGCGCCTGGATGAAACAAACCGAAGCCACCAGGTACAGCAGCGTGACAAGATTCATGCTCATTTGGCGGCTCCCGAACCTGCTGCATCAGCGGCAGCTGTCTTCTTTTCCTTCTTGCGGAACATCTCCAGCATCCGGCGCGTGACCAGGAAACCACCGAACACGTTGACCGCAGCCAGCGCGACAGCCAGCACACCCATGGTTTTGCCCAGCGGCGTGACGGTCAGTGCGGCAGCTAGCATGGCGCCGACGATGACAATCGCCGAAATGGCATTGGTCACCGCCATCAGCGGCGTGTGCAGGGCCGGTGTGACGGTCCACACCACGTGGTAACCCACGTAAATGGCCAGCACAAAGATGATGAGGTTGATGATGGTGGGTGACACGGCATCCATGGTCTTCTGCTCCTGATGGGACGGCGCTGCCGCCGGCTCCTGATGTTGGTTTTTCTTTGAAATCCGCGGGCTATTTGCGTTTGACTTCGCCACCCTGCGCCATCAGGCAGGCTGCCACGATGTCGTCTTCCAGGTCGATGTTCAGCGCACCTTCCTTGCTGATGATCAGCTTGAGGAAGTCCAGCAGGTTGCGTGCATACAGCGCGCTGGCATCGGCTGCCACCAGCGCCGGCACATTGGTCTCGCCGATCAGCGTGACGCCGTGTTTGACCACGGTTTTGCCGGCTTCGATCAGGGGGCAGTTGCCGCCCTGCGGTGCCGCCAGGTCCACAATCACGCTGCCGGGTTTCATGGCCTTGACCATGTCCTCGGTCACCAGCACCGGGGCCGGGCGACCCGGGATCAGCGCGGTGGTGATCACCACGTCGGCCTGGGCCACGCGTTTGGCAACTTCGGCCTTTTGCCGTTCCAGCCAGCTCGCCGGCATCGGTTTGGCGTAGCCACCCACACCAACAGCGGCTTCGCGTTCCTCGTCGGTCTCGTAGGCCACGTCGATGAACTTGCCGCCCAGCGACTCGACCTGCTCCTTGACACTGGGGCGCACGTCGCTGGCTTCAATCACCGCACCCAGGCGCTTGGCCGTGGCAATGGCCTGCAAGCCGGCCACACCGACACCCAGAATCACCACCCGGGCCGCCTTGACGGTGCCGGCGGCGGTCATCAGCATCGGAAAAAAGCGCTGGTATCTGTCAGCCGCCATCATCACGGCCTTGTAGCCAGCAATGTTGGCCTGCGAGGACAACACGTCCATGCTTTGCGCGCGGCTGGTGCGCGGCGCGGCTTCCAGCGCAAACGCCGTCAACTGGGCTGCGGCCAGGCGCTGCAGGCCGGTGGCATCAAAGGGATTGAGCATGCCGACCAGCACCGTCCCGGCTTTGGCCAGGCCGATTTCGCTGTCCAGCGGGCAGCGCACCTTGAGCACGATGTCGCTGGCATAGGCGCCGGCCGCATCGGTGATCTCGGCGCCCACGGCCACGTAGGCGTCATCAGGGACGCTGGCGGCCACGCCTGCACCCGACTGGATGCACACGGTATGGCCCTGGGCCTTGAGTTTTTTGGCCGTCTCGGGCGTGACGGCAACGCGTGTTTCCCCCGCCGTGATTTCGGCCGGTACCCCGATTCGCATGGGTGTCTCCTCGTTGCGTGTAAGTAGTTCTACGTGAATTGAAGCTGTCGGCTAGCTTACATGACTTTCATGTGATTTTTGCCCTGCGGTAACAAGCCGGGTACAGCCAGGCCGCCCGCGCGCTGCGCCCCACGATAATGCGGCCATGAATACAAGATGGAAACCCAGTGTCACGGTCGCGGCCATCATCGAGCGCGAGGGCAAGTTCCTGCTGGTGGAAGAGCACACGCAGGACGGCCTGCGCCTGAACAACCCGGCCGGCCACCTCGACCCGGGGGAAAGCCCCTTCCAGGCTTGCGTCCGCGAAACGCTGGAAGAAACCGCCTTCCATTTCAAGCCCGGGGCGCTGGTCGGCATCTACATGTCACGCTTCGAGCGGCCGGTGCCCGGCCAGGAATTGCCGCTGGACATCACTTACCTGCGCTTTGCCTTTTGCGGCACGCTGGGAGAGCATGTGGCCGGGCAGGCGCTGGACGAAGGCATTGTGCGCACCTTGTGGCTCAGCCCCGAAGAGATCCGGGCTTGCGCGCACTTGCATCGCAGCCCTTTGTTGCTGACCTGCCTGGAGGACTACCTGGCAGGCAGGCGCTTCCCGCTGGATCTGGTGACTACGGATGCCAGCGTGCACGAACCGCTAAAGCGGCGGTAGAAAGTATTGCCGGTTTGAGGTGAACAGACGCGTGCACAGGCCTCAGTAAAGAATCCGTTGCGCCACAGGCGGCGGCGTCCACTGGTACAGCCAGGTTTCCGTCAATGACTGGCCATCGACCTGCAGATGCATGCGCAGGTTGATGGGGGCCGTGCTGTCGCCATCGGGGCGCACGTCGAACATGGCACGCCATCCCTTGATGGCGTCCAGCGGCCGGGCCGATGTCAATTCAATCGTGCCGCGCGAGGCGGTGACCACGGCTTTGACCTGAGCCCCGGGGTTCAGTAACGAAAAGTCGCCGCCTGCAAAATCGACGGCAAAACGCCATGTGTAGGCCGTGCGCTTTTTCCCGACCACGCCGCCGAGGCCGGTACGTGTGGCCACGCAGTGTGCCAGCGGCATCCGCGCGGCTGGCGTCCGAGCACCCCAGTGCAGCCGGTAGGAAAACAGCAACTCCTGCCCGGCCTGCGGCTTGTCCCTGGGGTTCCAGAAGGCCACGATGTTGTCAAAAGTTTCGTCCACGGTCGGGATTTCCACCAGCTGCACCGCGCCCGCGCCCCAGCCCGCCCTGGGCTCGACCCACAGGCTCGGGCGTTTTTCATAAAACACGCCGTCGTCCTGGTAGTGGTCAAAGTTCCGATCGCGCTGCATCAGGCCAAAACCGCGCGGGTTGTCGTCCTGGAAGGCGTTGAACTGCAGTTGCGCCGGGTTGGTCAATGGGCGCCACAGCCATTCGCCCGTGCCGCTGTACATGGCCAGGCCGTCGGTGTCGTGGATTTCACCGCGCCAGTCCCAACCCATGCGTTTGTCGTTTTCACCGGTCTGGAACATGCTGGTGCACGGCGCGATGCCCAGGCGGTCAATGGTTTTACGCGGGTACAGCGCCACGTCCAGGTCCATGATCTGCGTGTCGCCCGGCGTGATCACAAAGCGGTAGGCGCCGCTGACACTCGGCGAGTCCAGCAGGGCGTACACGGTCAGTGAAGCGGCTTTCGGGTCCGGCTTTTCAAGCCAGTAGCCGATGAAATCCGGAAACTCTTCGGGGAAAGTTTGCGCCGTGTCGATGGCCAGGCCCCGTGCCGACTGGCCATACTGCCATTCGCCACCTACCGCGCGAAAGTAGCTCGCACCGAGGAACGCAGCCACGTCACGCACCGGATCGGTGTGGAAATTCAGCCGGAAGCCGGCAAAACCGAGATTGGCGGGGAGCTTGTCGCCCCGCACGCCGCTTTTCCCGTAATCAAACATGGCCGGGTCATAGGCCAGTTCTTGTGCCTGGCCGTTGCTCACTTCGTGCATGCGCACCGGCGTCTTGAAGTACAGGCCGATATGGAAGAACTTCGCCACGAAGCGCAGCTTGTCATCGCCCCACAAGGCGTGGTCGTCCCGAAAGCGAATGGCCTGGTGCTGGTCCCAGGTCAAATCCGAAATATCGGCCGGCAATGCCAACGACCGGGGCCGGTAGGGTCTGGCCGACAGCTCGCGTGCCTGGCCCTTGAGCCCCGCGTAGTCGAAGGCTTGGGCCTTGCCCACGGGTTTGAGGCCCGCGGCTTGGGCCAGTGACGAAAGCCATGGCAGCCCGGCGGCCATGCCGGCAGCCGTGACGGCCTGGCCGGTGCGGGAAAGGAATTGACGTCGTTGCAAAGTGGCAGCTCCTGCAAGAAGGGGGCATTCCATTGTGCGGGAAACGTCCGCGATGGCGCAGTGCAGCCATCGACAATAGTCCGAATGGCTCTGCAAACCCGGTGGTTTGCCCCTGACGAGCACCTGCCTCCCGGCCGCCGGTCGCATGGCCAGCAGGGCCGTAAGGCCCGAAGCAGGCGGTAATGCATTCGTTTTTTTACAATGGGGCCATGGGCAACAAGCAAATCAACACACACAGCCACGACAGCAAGCGGCAACGGATCGTCGTCGGTCTGAGCGGCGGGGTGGACTCCGCCGTCACCGCCTGGCTGCTCAAACAGCAGGGCCATGAGGTCGTCGGCATCTTCATGAAAAACTGGGAAGATGACGACGACAGCGAGTTCTGTTCGTCCAACATCGACTTTGTGGACGCCGCCGCGGTGGCCGACGTGATCGGCATCGAAATCGAGCACGTCAACTTCGCGGCCGACTACAAGGACCGCGTCTTTGCCGAGTTCCTGCGCGAATACCAGGCCGGCCGCACGCCGAACCCCGACATCCTGTGCAACGCGGAAATCAAGTTCAAGGCCTTTCTCGACCATGCGATTCGCCTGGGCGCGGAAAAAATCGCCACCGGCCACTATGCGCGCGTGCGGAAAAACGAAGCCACCGGCCTGCATGAGCTGCTCAAGGGCCTGGATCCGGCGAAAGACCAGAGCTACTTTCTGCACCGGCTGACCCAGGCGCAGCTCTCCAGAACCCTGTTCCCGGTCGGCGAGCTGAAGAAGACCGAGGTGCGGCGCATTGCGGACGAGATCGGCCTGCCGAATGCGAAGAAAAAGGACTCGACCGGCATCTGCTTCATCGGCGAACGGCCATTCCGCGAGTTTTTGAACCGCTACATCGCCAAGGCGCCAGGGCCGATCAAAAACGACAAGGGCCGGGTGCTGGGCGAACACGTGGGACTGAGCTTTTACACGCTGGGCCAGCGCCAGGGCCTGGGCATTGGCGGGGTCAAGGCGCGGGGGGCAGAACTCAAGGCGGTGCAGGCGCTCGGGCAGCGCGGCGTGGGCGAGCACGAGCCCTGGTTTGTCGCGCGCAAGGACATGGACAGCAACACCCTGTGGGTGGTGCAGGGCCATGACCATCCCTGGCTGTTGTCCACGCAGGTGCAGGTGCAGGACTGCAGCTGGGTGGCCGGCGCACCGCCCGTGCCGGGGGCCATGGCGGCCAAAACCCGCTACCGCCAGGCCGATGCGGCCTGTGAACTGACGGCCCCGTCGCCAACCGGCGCCGAACTGCGCTTCGACGAGCCGCAGTGGGCGGTCACGCCGGGTCAGTCGGCCGTGCTTTACCAGGGCGAGGTCTGCCTGGGTGGCGGCGTGATCGCGGCCAGCAATGTGCAGTACCTGCCGCACTGAGTGAGTTGCCCGCTTTTTACAAGAGAAATCAGCCTCCAGCCCTTTGTGGACGGGCGCAAACGGCTCCTGTTTTTATAGCGACCCGCACCCGCTCAGGTGATCCGGATTTCCACCGCGGTCCGGCCGGGACGGCTTTCAATGGCAATGGACACGCCAATCGCGGTAGCGCGCTCGCGCATCGCCAGCAGACCCTTGCGCGGCGGCGCGGCAGCGTCAAAGCCGCGGCCGTTGTCCACCACACGCAGGCAGACACCGGAGCCGGCCATTTCCGCCTCGATCGCCAGGGTGGTTGCATGTGAATGCTGCAGCACGTTGGACAGGGCCTCGAACACCATGAACTGCAGTTGCCGCATGGCGTTGGCGTCCATGCGGGCCACCGGCTCCAGGCTGCCCACCACCCATTGCAGCTCGATGTCCGAGGCCGCAAAACGCGGCTCCAGCCGGTAACGCAAGTTGGCCAGCAGGGAGCTGATGTCGCCCGGCAGCAGGTGCATGGCGTCGATGGACAGCTTGAGCTGGTCCAGCGTGTAGCGCAGCGTCTGCAACACGTCCTCGCTGCTGGCCTTGCCCGACTGCAACTGCCGGATCGCGGCACTCAGGTGGGCGCCTACACCGTCATGCATGTCACGCAGGATGCGGGTGCGCTCGCTGACCCGCTCCTGCTCGCGCGCCAGCTGCTCGACCTTCTGGTAGGTCTGCCCCAGCTCCTGCTCCTTCTGCGCGATACGGCTGGACAGATTGGTCATCAGGTCGGTGGCCTGGACACTCACCGCCCGGAAGCGCCGGATCACGATGTAACCCAGAACGAGCCCGAACAGCACCGAGCTGTAGCGGATCCAGGTGTTGTCTATATAACTGCCGCTGACGCGTATGGCAACCCAGTCGCGCACGCCCATCAGCACGTTCAGTGTGCCCGCGATGGCGACCATCAGCCACTCCGTGCCGGGATGGCGGATGGCACCCCAGAGATAAACCGCCGCATAAACGATGAACAGCACATTGACCATTCCCAGCCAGGCCGTCAGGTACACCGGCTCGCGCAGGGCAAATGACAGGGTGGACACCACGATGGCGCTTGCAAAAAGCAGGCTCAGGCCGCCGCGCACCCAGGGCATGCTGGCGTGCTTGTGCCAGCCCGCCACGTGGTGGCAGAACAGCGCAATGCAGCAAAACCATCCGGCAAAGGCTGCCGTCACCACCACGCCCCAGACAGGCCAGGCCAGCAGGGGCTGCTCGATCGCAACATCCCCGACGCGCAGGGCCCAGAAGATTTCGGCCAGCCCGGCAAACAGGTAGACCCGGTCGCGCCGATTGCCCTGGACCGGGTCGGGCTGCGAAACCCAGAGGGCCATCGCAATCCCGCCGACCAGCAGGCTGAAAATCATCACGCCCATGGACGCGGACACGCGCCAGTTGAAAGACGAGACATACAGGGGCCGCACCTCGCTTTCAGTGCCGATCACCAGCGCCGACAGGCCGCCGCGCCGGCCGCCATCGGCATGCACATGGATACGAAGCAGGTTGTCCTGGCGCAGCAGCCGGGCCGGAATGGAGACATACTGCGGCCCCTTGGCATAGTCGCCGGTGTTGGGCTGGCGCGGATCGCCAAAACGCGCCACCAGCGCGCCGTTCAGCCAGACTTCAGCGGTGTTGCCGATGCGCTGGAAATACACGCCATACGGCTCTTCCTTCACCGCGGCCACCGGGAACGGTATCTCGAAGGTGATGTCGCCCGCCTGCCCCCTATGGTGGCGATCCCAGTGGTAAGGCAGGGCCACCCTGTCCGCGGTCGTCACGTCCTGTACGGTCACCACGGCGCTGGCCTCGTGCAGCTCCAGCAGCCCGGCCTGGGCCATGCCGCACCACAGCAGGCAGGACAGCGCCCAACACCGGAGGCTGCAGCGCATCATGCGGTCCAGGCCACCGTGGCTTACCGCGGCGTCACCGACGATGACGGCGGCTGCAGCAAACCCAGCCGGGTCGCCTCGTACACCGCCTCGCTCTTGGAGTGAACGGCCAGCTTGGTGTACAGGTTCTTGATGTGCGACTGGATGGTGTGCACGCTCACACCCTTAAGCTTGGAAATTTCCGCATAGGAAAATCCGCGCGCAATCAGCTCCAGCACTTCCTGCTCACGGGCCGACAGCAGCGTACGGCCACCCGGCATGTCTTCCGCGCTGCTAGCCACGGCCTCGGGTTTGGGAAGCGTGGCCTCCCGTTCGCCGGCATGCAGGGCACGGTATTTGGCCAGCACCCGGCGCGCAATCATGGGCGAGATCGGCGAGGCGCCGGCCTTCATCTCCAGGATGGTGTGCGCGATGTTGTCGGGGGTGAAGTCTTTCTGGATATAACCGAGCGCGCCGGCCTCCACGCTCGACAACACGCTGTCTTCATCGCCGAACATCGAAATCACCAGCGCCTCGCATTGGGGCTGCACGCGCCCGGCCAGCCGGATCAGGTCCAGCCCGTTGCCGTCGGGCAGGGCCAGGTCGGTCAGCAGGATGTCGATCGCCTGAGACGTGTCTTCGATCAGCGCCCGGGCCTCCTCGAAGGTGCCGACACCGGCAACCAGGCGCAACTCCGCGCAGCGGGACACGCTGTCCGCAAAAAAGTCCCGCGTGGGAACGTCGTCTTCAACAATCAATACGCGCCATAAGGGCATGGATAAAGTCTTTGGCAGTGGCTGCAGGCAGCCCGATGATAAGTGCGGCTGCATGGAATGCAGGCGCGGCAAGGCGGCCTGGGAGGCCAAGTGCCACTTTTAACGCTAGCCCGGCCTGGCGCAATCCCCCATTTATGGGGCGGGCCAGGGTCTGGATCCAGCCAAAGCGCGGGACTTGACGGCTTTTCCGGCCTTCAGCCCTTTGTGGGCGAGCGTCAACAGCTACCATTTCAATAGCAAAGGCGGTCGGTGAGGCCAGCCCCTGTTACAGCACCGTTTCAATATAGGTGTAGATGTAGTTGGAGCCGCCGTTGACATTGCCCAGCAGGCGCGAGGCGCCGAATATCCCGGAGCGGTGCGACACGCCGAAGCCGAGGTAGGTGTCCTTCAGCGCGCGCGAACCCAGCAGGTCGCCCACGCTGAAGTCGATGCTCGGGTCCAGGTAGTTCAGCAGCCGCGAGGTCTGGCGTCCGCGCGCCGCCTGGCTGCTGGACTCGTCGTAAGGCACACGCTGCGCCAGCGAGACGCCCACGCCAAGGCCGAGCCGGGTCTTGACCTTGTCGCTCCAGGGAAAGCCGTAGTAATAAGCCTTCATGAAAGCATCCAGCTGCAGCCCGTTGGCCGCCAGCCCGCGGTCGTCGTGCTGCAGCACACCGAGGTAACCCACGATGTCCAGCGGCCAGCCGTTGAGCTGCTCGATGAAGGGCTTGCCGATCTGCACGCCGGCGATACGCGTCGAATTCACCTTGGCCGTCGAAGCGCAGGTCAGCGTGATGATCTTGGCCAGGTGACAGCCGTCTTCCGTTGATTTGCCGTAGAGGACCTTCACGTAGGTCGGCGACGTTTCCTGCGCCCACTGCCCCTTGTAGGTACCGAAGTCGTAAGCGGCGCCGATGAACACCCCGGTCTGCGCCGACCTTCCGATGATCGGGCTGGCCTTGACTCTGCCGTCCAGCATGGTCCGGGTGATGCCGCCGAGCAGGCGCCAGCCCTCGCTCAGTTCATAGACCCCGTACAGGCCCAGCGTGGTGTTGATACCGCCGCCGGGCTCGTAGGCTGGCCGCGTGGCCGTCGCTTCGCCGGGCCGCACACCGTAGTAATAGTTGTTCAGCCTGGCGTCACGCGCCGACACCGTCAGGCTGGGGCGCAACACCAGCCGGCCGGAGCGCCAGTCGTAGCTGTAAGACAAGCGCACTTCGCTGCCCCTTGAAAATCTGCTGACATCCTGCAGGTACTCGGCCTGCAGCGTGCCCCAGGGCTGGCGGAAGCGGTAAGACACGCCAGCATCCAGGCCGGAGCCGCGCTCGGCCATGCCGGCCAGGCTGGGAGGAAGGCGGTCGTCGGCATAACCTTCGAAGCGCTGGTCAAGAAAAAGATCGACGCGCTGCGTTTCTTCATCGAACAGCTTCAGCCCGGCGCGGCTGCCGTGCAGGAACACGCGTTTGCCTTCGTAGAGGTAAAGCGGCAGCAGGTCATACCGCGTGCCGCCGCCCGCATAGGGCGACTGTTCGGCGCGCACGGCAAAACCCAGGCCCGCACTACCGGGGGTGCCGAGCAGGTCGCTGAGAGGATCGGTACTGGCATGGGCCGCCGGTACCAGCAGGCAACCCGCCGCCAGCAGGACGGCTACCAAGCGAGCGCGCAAGGAAGGCAGGCACAGGCCTGTCTGGAAGGAGTCGGGGTTGGGCTTCATCTCGGCACTCTCGCGGTTGGCAGGTTGTGATGCTAGCCAACAAACAGCCGCCAAAACATCAGGAATTCGCAAACGCGGCAAACGCCTACAGCGTGCCAAGGCCGCAGTTGACAAAAGCGTTGCCAAAACCCCGCGCCGCGCCGACCGCACGAGCCCGGCCGCGAGGACAGCGTCTCCTGGTCGGGGCCCAAGTGCGGAAAACAAGTCCTTATAACGCCAGGCGTCTTTCCTCACACGCCCGGTCACACGTACACTGCCTATCTTCGGGTCTCCACTTACTCAAAAGGAGCCTGTCATGCCGAAATTTGTCATCGAACGCGAGATCCCCGGGCTGGGCGCGCTCAAAGCTGCTGAACTCCAGTCCGTCTCGCAGAAATCGTGCGACGTGCTGCAAAGCCTGGGCACCGATGTCCAATGGGTTCAAAGCTACCTCACGGGCGACAAGATGTATTGCATCTACAACGCCACCAGCGAAGAGCTGGTCCGGGAGCATGCACGCAAGGGCGGTTTTCCTGCCAATGCGATCTCCCGGGTCACGGGGATCATCGATCCCACGACAGCTGAAGCCTGAGACGATGCCATGAATGTGCGAGCCCTGGCCGGTGAGCGAACTTCGGGGCTGGCCATTCATCTTCTCGGCACACCGCGGGTGGAGCGCGGCGGTCAGGCCTTGCCGGCACCGCGCGGCCACAAGGTGTGGGGCCTGCTGGCCTACCTGATCTGCAATAACGCTCCCGTGAGCCGCAAGCATCTGGCCGGGCTGATGTTCGAGGATGCGCAAGACCCGCTGGCTGCATTGCGCTGGAACCTGAGCGAGTTGCGGCGGCTGGTCGGCGACACCGGGCTGCGGGGCGACCTGCTGGTACTTGAACTCGAGCCGGCGACCTGGGTCGACGTCAGGGTCGTGGCGCTGGGCGCCTGGGCGCAGGCGCTGGGTGTCCCGGGGCTGGACCACGAACTACTGGAGGGAATGAACTTCCCGGCCAGCCCGGCCTTCGAGGTCTGGCTTGCCACGGAACGGCGCCACCTCCAGGGTACGGCTGAAGCCGTCCTTCACGAAGCCTCCCTGGCCCGCATGGCCACCGGTGCGATGGCCGAAGCGACAAAGCTGGCCGGCCGCCTCGTGCGCCGGAATCCCCTCGACGAGAACTACCAGGCCTTGCTGGTACGCAGTCTGGCGGCCTCGGGCGATGGCATTGGCGCAGCCAGGCAGGCTGCAGCATGCCGCGAACTTTTCCGCCGGGAGCTGGGCGTGACGCCGGGCGAAACGCTCGATGCCGCCATGCGCACGGTCACCGCC
>NZ_JBAQYR010000061.1:0-12896 GCF_049790275.1 Polaromonas sp. | reverse complement strand
CCGCGACGGTCCATTTTTCACCGGCTTTTTGCCCCATAGCTACGGCTATGGCGCTGCAAACCCGGCAAAAACTGGCCTCGCCGGGGCCACTTCTCGCTTCGACGCCTTCTGCCGCCCAGACTCCTAGAGAAAGCGCTCGAGCAGCCGCCGTGACGAGCGGTCCAGCGTGCCCATATCCTTCACACTGAAATGCACGCCATGACCGGCAGCAATCAGCAACGCCTGGCGACTCAGGCGGCGGATATCTTCCTCGCCCTTGAGTACAAACGAGGTGTCGCCGCGGTCGGTCTCGACCGACCACGTGCTGGGCGTGCCAAAACTTGAAACGCTCTTGAGCCGCGTGATCTCGGGCACAAAATCGCGCAGCGCGAGCTCTTCCTCGAGCAGGCTGCGCAGCGCCGTTGACAAGCCGTCCAGGCTGTCCAGCCAGACCAGTTCATGGCCTTCGCTGCCCACCAGGGAAATACCTTCGTCGGGCGCGGCAATCGGGAAAGCGCGCACCGGCACCACACCCAGGTGCTGCTGGCCCTTGTCATCCGTCAGCAGCAGCCGGCCCGAAGCGTGGCGCTCCAGCTGGAAAGCGGGGCTGGTCAAGGTTTGAGGGGAAGTCATAGATGATCCTTCAGACATTGCCGGTGCGCTGAGCGGTGCGTGCTTGTGAAGTCACCAGCGCAATGCGGCCTTCTTCGGCGTCGGCATCCTCGCTGTCCACCTGCCGCGCCTGGGCTTCATACAGCCGCCAGTAGGCACCCTGTTTCGCCATCAGTTCGTCGTGCGGCCCGACCTCGACCACCTGGCCGCGGTCCATCACCACCAGGCGGTCGGCCTTGCGCAGGGTGGACAGGCGGTGGGCGATGGCAATGGTCGTGCGGCCCTGCACCAGGTTGTCCAGCGCCTTCTGGATTTCCTGCTCGGTCTCGGTGTCCACTGACGAGGTCGCCTCGTCGAGGATCAGGATGCGCGGGTCGATCAGCAGCGCGCGCGCAATCGAGATGCGCTGGCGCTCACCACCCGACAGGCCCTGGCCACGCTCGCCGACCAGCGAGTCGTAGCCCTGGGGCAGGCGCAGGATGAACTCGTGCGCATGGGCGGCGCGGGCCGCGGCCACAATTTCGGCGCGGCTGGCACCCGGTTTGCCATAGGCGATGTTTTCGGCAATCGTGCCGAAGAACAGGAACGGCTCCTGCAGCACCAGGCCAATATTGCGCCGGTAATCTGCCACCGTAAAACGCCGGATGTCAGTGCCGTCCACGCTGATGCTGCCGTCGGTCACATCGTAAAAACGGCAGATCAGGTTGACCAGCGTGCTTTTGCCGGAGCCGCTGTGGCCCACCAGGCCAATCATCTCGCCGGGCTTGATCGACAGGTCCAGCCCGCGAATCACCGCACGGTTGCCGTAGCGAAAGCCCAACCCGGTCATCTCGATGCGGCCCTGCAACGGCGCCATGGGCACCGGACTGGCCGGCTCCGGCACATTGGAGACATGGTCGAGGATGTCGAAGATCCGCTTGGCGCCGGCCGCGGCCTTCTGCGTGACCGAGACGATGCGGCTCATGGAATCAAGCCGGGTGTAGAAACGGCCGATGTAGGCAATAAACGCCGTTAGCACACCCACGGTGATCTGCTGCTTCGACACCAGCCAGATACCGAAGGCCCAGACCACCAGCAGGCCGATTTCGGTCAGCAGCGAGACCGTGGGCGTGAACAGCGACCAGACCTTGTTGAGCTTGTCATTGACCAGCAGGTTGTGCCGATTGGCGTCACGAAAACGCTGGGCTTCGCGCTTTTCCTGGGCAAAAGCCTTGACCACGCGAATGCCGGGAATCGTGTCAGCCAGCACATTGGTCACTTCGGACCAGACCCGGTCGATTTTTTCGAAGCCGGTGCGCAGGCGCTCACGCACCGCGTGGATCATCCAGGCGATGAAGGGCAGCGGCAGCAGAGTCACCAGCGCCAGCCAGGGGTTGATGGAAAACAGGATGACGGCGGTCATCAGGATCATCAGCACGTCGGTTGCAAAGTCCAGCGCATGCAAGGACAGGAAAACATTGATGCGATCGGTTTCCGAACCGATGCGCGCCATCAGGTCGCCGGTGCGTTTGCCTCCGAAGTAGTCCAGCGAGAGCTCCAGCAGGTGATCAAACGTGGCGGTGCGCAAATCCGCGCCTATGCGTTCGGACACCAGCGCCAACAAATAGGTGCGCGCCCAATTCAGCCCCCAGCCGACCAGTGCCGCCGCCAGCAGCGCGCCCAGGATAGCCAAAACCTTCCAGGACTCGATCTGCTGGCCGTTCTGGAAGGGGATCAGGATGTCGTCGATCAGCGGAATCGTCAGGTAAGGCGGCACCAGGGTGGCCGCTGTGGAGGCCAGCGTCAACAAAAAGCCGGCGAGCAACTGCCCCTGGTAGGGCTGGGCAAAACGCCATAGCCGCAGCAAAACCCAGGTGGACGGCGGGGTATGCAGTTCGCGGGCGCAGGTCGGGCATTCATCGCTGTCCGGCGGCAGCACGGTGTCGCACAGCGGGCACAGGGCAATGTCGTCCCCGGCGGCGCCCTGGGCTGGCGCCAACTGCTGCTCGAACAGCCGCAGCAAACGCAGCGCCTGCACATTGGCTGCCAGCGTAAAGCGCCAACTGGCCAGCCGTCCGCTGCCATCGTGCAGCTCCAGCGTGCCGACGCCGGCATGGTCAAAATGGCGCAAAAACAGGGCTGGCGGACTGTCGGCGGGTGCTTTTTCGGGCAGCGGCCAGCTGCTCCAGAGGCCGGTTTCCGGGTCCCGGGCCATCAGGCGGCGGTCGGTCAGCGCCAGCAAACCCTGCGAAAATCGAAGTTGCTGGCTCAGGTCAACCAGCACTGTACATAGAACGTTCTCATGGTTTGCGAGTTGTGCGCGCAGGTCTGTCTGCGCAGAGCCAGCCTCGCTGGAGGCGTCAACCGGATGGGAATGTTGCATTGTGATGTGGAAGCCGTGGAAACCGGTGCCCCTGAGACAGCGGGGCTGAACCCCGGATTTTCGCCCAAAACAAAAGCGCCCGTTTTGGGCGCCCACCATGAAAAGAACGTTGTCCCGGCCCGGCCGGTTGACCGGACCCCCAAAAACATGAGCAAAAAGGACGACATCCAGCTTCTGCGCATCAACTACCTGCGCGGCCCCAACATCTGGACTTACCGGCCCGTGCTGGAAGTCTGGATGGACCTCGGCAATCTGGAGGATTTCCCCTCCAACCTGCTGCCCGGCTTCAGCGACCGGCTGGTGGCCCTGATGCCGGCCCTGCTGGAACACCACTGCGGTGTGGGCGAGCGCGGCGGCTTTATCCAGCGCCTGGTCGAAGGCACCTGGGCCGGCCATGTGCTTGAACACGTGGTCATCGAGCTGCTGAACCTGGCAGGTATGCCCACCGGCTTCGGCCAGACCCGCAGCACCTCGCAGCGCGGCATTTACCGCATGGTGGTTCGTGCGCGGGACGAGCAGGTGGCACGCAGCGCGCTGGCCGAAGGCCACCGCCTGCTGATGGCGGCCATCAACAACGAGGCCTACAGCGACACGGAGCTGCAGGCGGCCGTCAGTCGCGTCCGCGATATCGTCGACGAGTGTTACCTCGGCCCCAGTACCGCCGCCATCGTCGCCGCCGCCACCGACCGGCGCATTCCGCACATCCGCCTGAACGACGGCAACCTGGTGCAGCTGGGTTACGGCGCCAGCCAACGCCGCATCTGGACGGCCGAAACCGAGTTCACCAGCGCCATTGCTGAAGGCATCGCCAGCGACAAGGACCTGACCAAGAGCCTGCTGGCCTCCTGCGGCGTGCCCGTGCCGGAAGGGCAGATTGTGGACAATGCGGAAGCTGCCTGGGAAGCCGCCGAAGACATCGGCCTGCCGGTGGTGGTCAAACCCACGGACGGCAACCACGGCCGAGGCGTCTCGCTGGACCTCACCACCCGGGAACAGGTTGCAAACGCTTTTGAGCTCGCCGAACGGCATGGCAGCGAGGTGATGGTCGAGCGCTTTGTGCGCGGCCAGGAGCACCGGCTGCTGGTGGTCGGCGGCCGCGTGGTGGCTGCCGCCCGCGGCGAAACCGCTTCGGTCACGGGCGACGGACGTTCCACCGTGGCCCAATTGGTCGACACCCAACTCAATACTGATCCGCGGCGCGGCGCTTCGGAAGATTTCCCGCTCAACCCGGTCAAGATCGATACCGACACGGCCATCCTGCTGGACCTGCAGCGCCAGGACCTGAACCCGGCCTCGGTGCCAGCCGCCGGCCGCGAGGTGTTCATCCAGCGCAACGGCAATGTGGCCATCGATTGCACCGATGAAGTCCATCCCGAGGTGGACCACATCGTTTCGCTGGCTGCCCGGGTGGTTGGCCTGGACATCGCCGGTGTCGATGTGGTGGCCCAGGACATTTCGCGTCCGCTGCACGCCCAGGGCGGCGCAGTGGTCGAAGTCAATGCCGGCCCCGGCCTGCTGATGCATCTGAAACCGGCCGAAGGTGCGCCCCGCCCGGTCGGCCGTGCCATCTGCGACCACCTTTTCCCCGAGGCCCCCGAAGGCACCCACAGCGGCCGTATCCCGGTGGTCGGCGTCGCCGGCTCGGCCGGCACGCAACACGTGGCGCGCCTGGTGGCCTGGCTGCTGCAGTTGTCGGGGCGGCATACCGGCCTGGCCTGCCGCGACGGCCTGTTCCTCGATGGGCGCTGCCTGGACGCCGCCGATTGCAGCCACTGGGAAGCCGGCCAGCGCCTGCTGATCAACCGCGCGGTGCAGGCCGCCGTGCTTGAAAACGGCGCCGACACCATTTTGCGCAGCGGCCTGGCTTACGACCGCTGCCAGGTCGGCGTGGTGACCGATCTGGGCGGCTTTGAGACGCTGGGCGAGTTCGATGTTGCGGGCGAAGAGGAGATGTTCAAGGTTATGCGCTCGCAGGTCGATGTGGTGTTGCCCGACGGTGTTGCCGTGCTGAATGCAGCCGTTCCTGCCATTGTCGAGATGGCCGGCCTGTGCGACGGTGAAGTCATTTTTTACGCCGCGGATCCGGCGCAGGCCGTCATCGCTGCTCACGTGGGTAGCGGCGGCCGCGCGGTATTCATGCGCCAGGGCAAGGTGGTTCTTGCCACCGGCGCCAGCGAAGTTTTTTTGCCCGGCCTGGACAAGCTGACGCTCTGGCAGGGCCGCCACGTTCCAACGGCCCAAGACAGCCTGCTCGCCGCCATTGCCGCGGCCTGGGCGCTCGGCATCCCGCTCAACCTGATAGGCGCAGGCATAGAAGCCTTCAACCTGGACACCACCGTTGACCGACCCAGCCCCGAAGGAAAGACAGAGTAATGGAAGTTTCCCGCATACGCGCGTTGCGCGGCCCCAACCTCTGGAGCCGCCACACGGCGCTTGAAGCCATCGTTACCTGCACCGAGGCAGAACGCTCCATCGACGCCCTGCCCGGCTTCGAGCCGCGCGTGCGTTCATTGTTCCCGGCCATAGGCGCGCTGCGTCCGGGCGGCTACGTCGGCCCGATCTCGCTGGCCCACGTGCTGGAATCAGCCGCATTGGCCCTGCAGGCCAACGCCGGTTGCCCGGTGACCTTCAGCCATACCAGTGTCACGCTGGAGCCCGGCGTCTACCAGACCGTGGTCGAGTACAGCGAAGAAGCCGTCGGCCGCCTGGCGCTGGAACTCGCCCGGGCGCTGGTCCATGCCGCACTCAACGAAAACGGCTTTGACGTCGATGCCGCCATTGCCCAGCTGCGCGACCTCGACGAAGACGAACGCCTGGGCCCCAGCACCGGCGCCATCGTGGATGCGGCGGTGGCGCGCGGCATTCCGTACAGGCGCCTGACCAAGGGCAGCCTGGTGCAGTTCGGCTGGGGTTCGCGCCAGCGCCGTATCCAGGCCGCCGAACTGGATGCCACCAGTGCGGTGTCGGAATCCATCGCCCAGGACAAGGACCTGACCAAAAAGCTGTTGCTCGCCGCCGGTGTGCCCGTGCCCACAGGTCGACCGGTCACGGATGCCGACGACGCCTGGGCCGCTGCCCTGCAGATCGGGCTTCCGGTCGTGGCCAAACCGTTGGACGGCAACCAGGGCAAGGGGGTCACTGTCAACATCGTCACACGCGACCATCTGGACATTGCCTTCCGCGCGGCCGCAGAATACGGCGAGGTCATGGTCGAGAAATTTCTGCCCGGCAACGACTTCCGCCTGCTGGTGGTCGGCAACAAGCTGGTGGCCGCCTCGCGGCGCGAGCCGCCGCAGGTGCTGGGTGACGGCCTGCACACCGTGCGCGAACTGGTGGACATCGTCAACCAGGACCCGCGCCGCGGCGAGGGCCATGCCACATCGCTGACCAAAATCCGCTTTGACGAGATCGCGGTGGCACGCCTGCATGCGCAGGAGCTCACGCCCGAGTCCATTCCGGCGCGTGGCCGGCGTGTCGTGTTGCGCAACAACGCCAACCTGAGCACCGGTGGCACCGCCACCGACGTCACTGGCGACGTGCACCCCGAAGTCGCCGCCCGTGCAGTCGCTGCCGCACAGATGGTGGGCCTGCATATTTGCGGGGTGGACGTGGTCTGCGAAAGCGTGCTGCGCCCGCTTGAAGCACAGAACGGCGGCGTGGTCGAGGTCAATGCCGCGCCCGGCCTGCGCATGCATTTGTCGCCCTCTTACGGCAAGGGCCGCGCAGTCGGCGGTGCGATGATCAACGAGCTGTTTGCCGCGGGCGACGACGGCCGCGTGCCGGTGGTGGCCGTGACCGGCACCAACGGCAAGACCACCGTCACACGCCTGATCTCGCACCTGCTGGCAGCCAACGGCCTGCGCTGCGGCATGACCAACACCGACGGCGTGTATGTCAACGGCCGCCAGACCGACAGCGGTGACTGCAGCGGCCCGAAAAGCGCTCGCAATGTGCTGATGCACCCCGACGTGGACGCCGCCGTGTTTGAAGTCGCGCGTGGCGGTGTGCTGCGTGAAGGCCTGGGCTTTGACCGCTGCGAGGTGGCGGTAGTGACCAACGTCGGCACAGGCGACCACCTGGGCCTGAACTACATCACGACGGTCGAAGACCTGGCGGTGCTCAAGCGCGTGATTGTGCAAAACGTTTCACCCACCGGCTATGCCGTGCTTAACGCGGCCGACCCCATCGTCGCCGCCATGGCGCCCACCTGCCCCGGCAACGTGATCTTTTTCGCTGCCGACAGGCACCACCCCCTGATGGCCACCCACCGTGCCCAGGGCAAACGCACCGTCTATATCGACGGCAACGCGCTGGTCGCCGCCGAAGGCGCCTGGCGCGAACGCGTGCCGCTGCACAGCATCCCGCTGACGCGCAACGGCAGCATCGGCTTCCAGGTTGAAAACGTCATGGCGGCCCTGGCCGCCGCCTGGGCCGTTGGCGTGACCTGGGACACGCTCAAAAGTGGCCTGGCCAGTTTTGTCAACGATACGAACAATGCGCCCGGCCGTTTCAACGTGATGGACTACCGCGGCGCCACCGTGATTGCCGACTACGGCCACAACCCGGACGCCATGCGCGCGTTGGTGGCCGCCGTGAACGCCATGCCGGCCAAGCGCCGCAGCGTGGTCATCAGCGGTGCCGGCGACCGCCGTGACAGCGACATCCGCGACCAGACCATCATCCTCGGCCAGGCCTTTGACGATGTCCTGCTCTACCAGGACGCCGCCCAGCGCGGCCGGGCCGACGGCGAGGTCATGGGCCTGCTGCGCGAAGGCCTGACGGGCGCCGCGCGCACCACCTACATCGAAGAAATCCGCGGCGAGTTCCTCGCTATCGACACCGCATTGGCCCGCCTGCAACCGGGTGACCTGTGCCTGATCCTGGTGGACCAGGTGCAGGAAGCCCTGGCGCATCTGGCGGAGCGGGTGAAAGAGACCTGCGATGTCAAAGAGGTCGCTGTTGCCTGAGTGGAGCCCTCACGCCTTGCGCCGGTCCGGAACCGTTCGGGCTGAGCCTGTCGAAGCGATCGCCGCTTCCATTTCATGCAAGGAAATTGGCTTCCAGCCCTTATAGGTCGGGCGCAAATAGCTATCAAATCGGTAGCAATCCAGGAGCAAGATAACCCCGGACCGCGGGTTAAACTTGACCGATGGCCTGGAACGCAACGCTCTCCCTCGACTACACCTTGCAGGCCGGCAAGACAGTTGCGCACTTCCGCCACGACGGGCCACTGCGCATCCTGCAAAGCCTGTACCCGGAAGGAGACGCGGTGTGCCACAACGTGCTGGTGCATCCGCCGGGCGGGCTGGTCGGTGGCGACACGCTGGACATCGCAGTTGCCGCAGCGGCCGGCAGCCACGGCCTGATCACCACGCCGGGCGCCACGCGCTTCTACAGGTCGGCGGATGAAACTGCGCTGCAGCGTACATGCCTGCGCCTTGAAACCGGAGCACGCGCCGAATGGCTGCCCATGGAAGCGCTGTGTTACAGCGGCTGCATCGCGGAAAACCATTTGACGCTGGACCTCGCTCCCGGTGCCGAGCTGATGGGCTGGGACATCACGGCCCTCGGTTTGCCCAGCGCAGGAAAACCTTTTGAAGAAGGCAGTTTTTGCCAGCATATCGAGCTGCCTGGCGTCTGGCTGGAACGCGCGCGCATCCGGGCGGACGACCGGCTGCTGATGAACAGCCCACTGGGCCTGGCCGGCCAGCGCTGCATTGCCACACTTTTCTTCGCAACCGGCAGCAAGCTGGACCGCCACCGCCGCCAGCTGGCGCTGGACCTGGCCAGGGACGTCATGCAGGCACATCCGCTGAGCAACAGCGCCGGTGCCACCAGTCCTGATGCGCAGGTGGTGGTGGTGCGCGTGCTGGCCCCGCTGGTCGAACCGGCCATGGGTCTGATGAAACAGGTCTGGAAGGTGTGGCGCGGGCATTTCTGGGACAAGGCTGCGCCCAGCCCGCGTATCTGGTCCGCCTGAGCCGGCTTGACCTTAATCCTGCAGGTCTGCAGGCACCTTGCCGCCGTTGGCAGCCAGCTTTTTCATGACCTGCTTGTGCAGCCAGATGTTCATTGATGCGCTGTCGCTGGTGTCGCCGCTGTAGCCCAACTCTTTGGCCAGCTCCTTGCGTTCGCCCAGGCTGCTGTCAAGCCTGAGCAGCTTCATCAGGTCAACGATGGAGGTTTTCCAGTTGAGTTTTTCAAGGTTGTTGCGGGCCATCCCGTCCAGCAGTGCTTCCACATCCACTTCCGGCAGGGTTGCACTGCCGACGGCAGCCGCAGCTGCGGCACGCGACGCGGCATCGGAAGCAGCTGAAGCTGCTGCTGCATCTTCGCTGGACAGTGCGCCACCCGCTGTGGCGCCCGGCGCTGCCGCGCCGGCATGTGCGGAGGGGAAAATCTTGCCAAATATCTTGCCGAGAATGCTCATGATGGATCCAATCCGTGAAGTTAGAGGGGATACGGTAGTCTGTCCGCCACAGCAACTTCTGAAGAATCCCGCCTGATCGCCTGTCGGAGAAAACCCCTTGATTCCCCCGCCGGATTGACGATTCGAACCTACAGCATGGGCTTGCGGCGTCCTACCCCTGCCGCGTCCGGGCGCCGGAAAATGGAAACCCCGGCATGTGCCACCTGATCGAGCTGTGAGATACGCATGAAACACTACCTGTCCCCCGTCGCCCTGGTTCTGGCCCTCCTGATCACCGGCTGCGCCAGCACCACCGAAAGCGGTGCCGTCGGCGCCTCGCGCTCCCAGCTTCTGCTGGTGTCTTCCGCGGAACTGGACCAGATGGCGGCCCAGAGTTACAACAAGCTCAAGACCGAAGCGACGGCCGCAGGAAAACTCAACACGGACGCTGCCATGCTGGCGCGCATACGTGCTGTTGCGACGCGCATCCAGCCGCAAACCGCTGTTTTTCGCGGCGACGCACCGCGCTGGCCATGGGAGGTGAACCTGATCGACAGCGAGCAGCTCAACGCCTTCTGCATGCCGGGCGGGAAAATCATGTTCTACACCGGGCTGGTCCGAAAACTCAGCCTCACCGACGACGAAATCGCGGTGGTCATGGGCCATGAAATTGCACATGCACTGCGTGAACATTCGCGCGAGCAGGTGTCACAGGCCGCGGCGGCACAAACAGCCATCGGCATCGGTACCCAGCTGCTCGGGCTGGGCAGCGGCACCTCGCAATTGACGGAGGCGGCTTACGAAGCGCTGGTGGCCACGCGGTTCAGCCGATCGCATGAAGCCGAAGCCGACCGCATCGGTCTCGAATTGATGGCCCGTGCAGGTTACAACCCCCAGGCCGGCGTCAGCCTCTGGCAGAAAATGGGCGGTAGCGGTGGCAGCGGCGCCGAATTCCTGAGCAGCCACCCCAGCGACGCGAGCCGCGTCCAGCAGATCCAGGCCCTGCTGCCTACGGTGATGCCGCTGTACCAGGCCACCCGGCGCTAGGTCAGCTGCGTTCCTTCCATGACGAAGGCTGCCGTGCAGTAGTGGCAGGTGATACGCGCCTGCACTTGAACGCTCACCTGCTTGAGCGCTCATTGCTGCACGCGCCGGCTCCTGCATAATTCGCGCTCACCGCCCGTTCAACGGGCCGGTTTCCGGACTCGATTGCTTCCCCCCCAACAACAACAGAGAAGCCATGCACGCCGCCATGACCACCACCGAGATTTTCCTGATCGCCATGGCGATCATTTTCACGCTGCCCTACCTGGTCTGGCGGGTTTTCAAAACCGACTATTACGCACCGCTGGTCGTTGTCCAGATCATCGCCGGCATCCTGCTGGGCCCCGGCGTCCTCGGGAAGATCTATCCCGACTATTACGCCTTCGTTTTCAGCACGCCGGTGGTGCAGTCGCTCAACGGCATTGCCTGGTGGGCGGTGATGGTGTTTGTGTGGATTGCCGGCATTGAACTGGACCTGAAAAAGGCCTGGATGCACCGGCGCGAGAGCAGCATCACCGCCGGCCTGGCGCTGGGCACGCCCCTGCTGTTCGGCTGCGCTGCTGCTGCCGGCATGCTGATGTATGACGGCTGGGTGGGCCCGCAAGGCATGCGCTGGCAATTTATCGCCGGCGTCGGCATGGCCTGCGCCGTCACTGCACTGCCCATCCTGATTCTGCTGATGGAAAAACTCGCCATCCTGCGCCAGCCCATCGGCCAGCGCATCCTGCGTTATGCCAGCCTCGACGACATCGCGATCTGGGGCGTGTTGGCGCTGATCCTGATGGACTGGGAACGTGTCGGCCGGCAAGCGGGCTTCCTGATCGCCTTTGCAGTCCTGGCTTACGCGTTTCGCAAACTCATGGTCTGGCTACCGGAACGCGACCGCTGGTATGCCGGCCTCGTCTGGCTCATCATTTGCGCCTTCGGCGCGGACTGGGCCGGCCTGCACTACATGGTCGGTGCTTTCCTGGCCGGAGCCGTCATGGACAGCGACTGGTTCAACCAGGAGCATATGGACATGTTACGCCACCATGTGCTGCTGGTGATGATGCCTGTTTTCTTCCTGAGCACCGGTCTGCGAACCAACTGGTCAGTCGGCGGCGAAGCGGTGTTTGTGGCTGCGGCAGTCCTGCTGGTCGCCTCGGTGGCCGGCAAGCTGATCGGTATCCATATCGCAGGCCGCATACTCAAGTGGGCCCCGGGCGAGAGTTCCATCATCGGCTGGCTGCTGCAGACCAAGGCACTGATCATGATCATTTTTGCCAACATCCTGCTGGACAAGCAGATCATCACCAACGAAACCTTCACCGCCCTGCTGCTGATGGCCATCGCCAGCACCATGCTGACCGTGCCAGTGGTAGCGCCCAAACTTCAGCGCATGAAAGAGATCATTTTCCGGTCAAGGTAAACACCTGAGCAGTCATTGCGAACGTGATCCGCAACCCTTGCAGGCGCACTTGACCCAGGTTCATGCGGCATGGATTCCGGATCGAGTTCGCGATGACAAAACTCAGATCGCCACCAACTGCCGCACCCGGTTGGACTGCATGTCCTTGCCCTGCCCGCGCGCAATGAACTCGCCGCGCTCCATCACAAGGTAGTCATCGGCCAGTTCTTCAGCGAAATCGTAGTACTGCTCTACCAGCAGGATGGCCATGTCGCCGCGATCAGCCAGCATGCGGATCACACGGCCTATGTCCTTGATGATGCTGGGTTGTATGCCTTCGGTCGGCTCATCCAGTATCAGCAACTTGGGTTTGGCCGCCAGCGCACGCGCAATTGCCAACTGCTGCTGCTGCCCGCCCGAGAGATCGCCACCGCGACGGTTCAGCATCTGCCTGAGCACCGGAAACAACTCGTAAAGCTCGGCAGGAATCGGCGTGCCGGCGCTTTTGTAGGCCAGGCCCATGCGCAGGTTCTCTTCCACAGTCAGGCGCGCGAAGATCTCGCGACCCTGGGGCACAAAACCGATGCCGGCGCGGGCGCGCTCGTAAGGTGTGGCGTTCTGGATGGACTTGCCGTCAAACTCAATGGTGCCTGTCTTGATGGGCACCAAGCCCATCAGTGACTTGAGCAGCGTGGTCTTGCCGACGCCGTTGCGGCCTAGCAGCACGGTGACCTTGCCGAGGTGGGCGTCCAGGCTCACGTCGCGCAGGATGTGGGAGCCGCCGTAGTACTGGTTGATGTTTTTGACTGTCAGCATTTGTTGATCTCCATCGCGCTGGTTGGAGCTTCGAAGCCGTGG
The DNA here is from genome assembly GCF_049790275.1 of Polaromonas sp. Lineage (GTDB taxonomy): Bacteria > Pseudomonadota > Gammaproteobacteria > Burkholderiales > Burkholderiaceae_C > Polaromonas. Next base: position 245 of record NZ_JBAQYR010000061.1, on the reverse strand, counting down.
TGGTCCGCCTGCAAGCCGGGGGTTGCCCGGCGGCAACTCACTTTTCTTTGTCTCGCCAAAGAAAAGTAAGCAAAAGAAAGGCGACCCTGCTGTCTGCGACCCCTGCGTTGCGCTCCGGGGCAACCTGCGGTGCTCGGTCCAGCCGGGGTCGAGCTCGAACTCGCCTTCGGCTCAGACAATCGCTCGCCCTGGTCCGTCTGGCCCTGCGCTCCTCGGCGCATACAGAAGGGGGGTGGGGTCAGGAG
>NZ_JBAQYR010000060.1:0-15496 GCF_049790275.1 Polaromonas sp. | reverse complement strand
TCCGGGTACCGCTCGATGCGGTAAAACTCGACCCCTGGATTCCACACCGGGGCGCTGTCGGGGCGGATCGCCACTTCAAACAGCGTTTCAACGATCTTGAACAGACCAGCCAGCACCTTGGGTGCGGTGAAGTACTGCTTGACCTCCTGCTCGCTGAAGGCATAACGCGCTTCCTTGAGCTTCTCGCCGATGTAGGCATAGTCCCAGGGCTGCGGATTCTTGAGGCCCAGCTTTTCCGCGGCAAAGGTGTGCAGGTCGGCCACGTCCTTGAGGCCATAAGGCTTGGCGCGTTGGCCCAGGTCGCGCAGGAAACCGATGACCTGGTCCGGCGAATCGGCCATCTTGGCGACCACCGACACCTCGCCGAAGTTGCGGTAGCCCAGCAGTTGCGCTTCTTCCAGACGCAATGCGAGGATTTCCTGCATCACCGCACTGTTGTCAAAACGGCTGAACTCCGGCGCGGCCTGGTCGCTGGCGCGGGTGCTGTAGGCTTTGTAAAGCGTTTCGCGCAGTGCAGAGCTGTCGGCAAACTGCATGACCGGCAAGTAACAGGGCATTTTGAGCGTGAGCTTGTAGCCGCCCTTGCCTTCGGCCTCGGCCTGAGCGCGGGCTGTCTGGACCACGTCGGCCGGCACGCCGGCCAGTTCGTCTTCCCTGGCGTAGTAGGCGTAGGCATCGGTCGCGTCCAGCGCGTTTTCGCTGAATTTCTGGCTCAGCTCGGCCTGGCGCTCCTGGATGGCGGCAAAACGGTCCCTGGCTGCGCCCACCAGCTCGGCGCCTGACAGGACGAAGTTGCGCACGGCGTTCTTGTGCGCCTGGCGCTGCTCGGGGTTCAGTGTGGCGACATCGATCGCCTTGTATTTGGCGTAAAGCCGCTCGTCGGCGCCCAGGCGCGTCCAGAACTCGGTGACACGCGGCAGGGCGGCGTTGTAGGCGGCACGCAGTTCGGGCGTGTCGGCCACGCCATTGAGGTGGCTGACAGCGCCCCAGGCCCGGCTCAGGTTTTCGGTGGCAATGTCGAGCACACCGGCAATGTCAGTCCAGCGCGCCGGGAAGGCCGGTGCCGTGACCTGTTCGAGGGCCGTTTCAGCCTGCCCGAGCAGCATGTCGATCGCGGGGCCGACATGTTCGGGCTTGATGCGGTCAAACAGTGGCAGGTCGGAAAAGTCGAGGAGCGGGTTGGAGGAGGGCATGGAGGTCATGGCAATCAACTGTGGGCGCTGGCACTGAATCTAAAGGGATCCGGCGACTAAAAAGGAGAGCCCGGGCCGGGAAGCCGGGCCTGCGGCTCAGCCCTGGGCGCGTTTCTTGACGCTTTGCTGCTTTTTGGGCTTGGCGCGTTTGACGGTGCCGCCCGGCGTCAGGCGCTGGTTGCCCAGCACGCGCAGGGTTTTGACTTCGGGGCGCTGGCCGTAGCGGCTGCTGTTTTTCAGCACTTTCACGTCGCGCGGGCCGGGCATGCGGTCTTCATTGACCTTCTTTTCCTTTTCCGGCATGGGTCGCCACAGCACCAGCAGCTTGCCGATGTGCTGGATGGGTGCAGCGCCGAGCTCCTCGGCCAAGGACTGGAACATGGCTTCGCGGCCGGGGCGGTCGTCCGACTGCACACGGACCTTGATCAGGCCGTGTGCCTTGAGCGCGGCGTCGATTTCCTTTTTGACGGCAGCGGTCAGGCCGTCCGAGCCGACCATGACAACCGGGTCCAGATGGTGGGCCTCGGCGCGGTGATCTTTGCGTTGGGCGGGGGTAAGTAGTATTTGAGCCATGCCCCGATTATCGGTGAGAGGACAATACGGGCATGAAAGTAAAAACCCAAAGCAAAAAGGTCAATAAAGCGTGGCTAAACGACCACGTCAACGATACCTACGTCAAGCTGGCCCAGAAAGAGGGCTACCGGGCGCGGGCGGCCTACAAGCTCAAGGAAATCGATGAAACACTGGGGCTGATCAAGCCCGGCAACTGTGTGGTGGACCTGGGCAGCGTGCCCGGCGCCTGGAGCCAGTACGCGCGGCGCAAGCTGTCGCCGTCGGGTGCCGCGGCCGGCGCACTGAACGGCCGCATCGTGGCGCTGGACATCCTGCCGATGGACCCGATCGAGGGCGTGGTGTTTATTCAGGGCGATTTCCGGGAGCCCGAGGTGCTACAGATTCTGGAGCAGACTTTGTCCGCCGATAAAGGGTTTACCAAGGTTGATGTGGTGATTTCAGACATGGCGCCGAATCTCTCGGGCATTGATTCGGCCGACGCGGCCCGCATTGCCCACCTGGTGGAGCTGGCGGTGGAGTTTTCCGTTCAGCACCTCAAACCCGAGGGTGCGCTGGTCGCCAAGCTGTTCCATGGTGGTGCCTACAGTCCGCTGGTCAAGCTGTTCAAGGAGACTTTCAAGGTGGTCAAGCCTTTCAAACCCAAGGCCTCGCGCTCGAATTCATCGGAAACATTCCTGGTCGGCATGGGTCTCAAAAACAGGCCTTCCCCAACGCCCGGGCTTGCTGAAACGCAATAAATACCGCAATCCCGCTTCAAACCAAGGGATGTCCCATACGCCGCGTGCGGTTTTTGCCCTTGAAACGCCTAAAATCAGGCGCATGTGCCTTGTGTTCCTCTATCGGAGACATCCTTGAACAATCAGTGGTTTTCCAAAATTGCAATCTGGCTGGTGATCGCCATGGTGCTATTCACCGTTTTCAAGCAATTTGATACACGCGGTGGTGCCGGTACCGGGGCAGTCAGCTATTCCGAGTTTCTGGATCTGGTTCGCGGCAATCAGATCAAGACCGCGACAGTGCCGGAGGGCATGAGCGGCGGAGAAATCGTTGCCACCACGGTTGATGACCGCAGAGTCCGTACCACTGCCACCATGCTCGATCGCGGCCTCGTGGGAGATCTGATTGATCACAACGTCAAGTTCGACGTCAAGCCGCGTGAAGAAGGCTCCTTGCTCATGACCCTGCTGGTCAGCTGGGGTCCGATGCTGCTGCTGATCGGTGTCTGGATTTACTTCATGAGGCAGATGCAGGGCGGCGGCAAGGGCGGGGCGTTCAGCTTCGGCAAATCCAAGGCCCGCATGCTGGACGAGTCCACCAATCCCGTGACCTTTGCCGACGTTGCCGGTTGCGACGAGGCCAAGGAAGAGGTCAAGGAAGTCGTCGATTTCCTGAAAGACCCGCAGAAATTCCAGAAACTCGGCGGCCGCATTCCGCGCGGCCTGTTGCTGGTCGGCCCTCCGGGCACCGGCAAGACCCTGCTCGCCAAAGGTATTGCCGGCGAAGCCAAGGTTCCTTTTTTCTCGATCTCCGGTTCCGACTTCGTTGAAATGTTTGTCGGCGTGGGCGCAGCCCGCGTGCGCGACATGTTCGACAACGCCAAGAAAAACGCCCCCTGCATCATCTTCATCGATGAAATCGACGCCGTCGGCCGCCAGCGCGGCGCCGGCCTGGGCGGTGGCAACGACGAGCGCGAGCAGACCCTGAACCAGATGCTGGTCGAGATGGACGGTTTCGAAACCAATGTCGGGGTGATCGTGGTGGCTGCCACCAACCGTCCCGACATCCTGGACGCCGCCTTGCTGCGTCCCGGCCGTTTCGACCGCCAGGTCTATGTCACGCTGCCCGACATCCGCGGCCGCGAGCAGATCCTCAATGTGCACATGCGCAAGGTGCCGCTCGGCCAGGACGTCAACGCCAGCGTGATCGCCCGCGGCACACCCGGCATGTCCGGCGCCGACCTGGCCAATCTGTGCAATGAAGCAGCCCTGATGGCGGCCCGCCGCAGTGCACGCACCGTTGAAATGCAGGACTTCGAAAAAGCCAAGGACAAGATCCTGATGGGTCCCGAGCGCAAGAGCATGGTCATGCCCGAGTCGGAGCGCCGCAACACGGCTTACCACGAGTCCGGCCACGCCCTGCTCGGCAAGATGCTGCCCAAGTGCGACCCGGTGCACAAGGTCACCATCATTCCGCGCGGCCGTGCGCTGGGTGTCACCATGAGCCTGCCGGCACAGGACCGCTACAGCTACGACCGCGAGTACATGCTGAGCCAGATCAGCATGCTGTTCGGTGGCCGCATTGCCGAAGAGGTGTTCATGCACCAGATGACCACCGGCGCCAGCAACGACTTCGAGCGTGCGACGGCGTTGGCCAGGGACATGGTCACGCGTTACGGCATGAGCGAGGCGCTGGGCCCCATGGTCTACGCGGAGAATGAAGGCGAAGTATTCCTGGGCCGTTCGGTCACCAAAACCAACAACATGAGCGAGTCGACCCTGAAAAAGGTCGACGAAGAGGTGCGCCGCATCATCGACCAGCAGTACGCCCAGGCGCGCAAGCTGATCGAGGACAACCAGGACAAGATCCACGCCATGGCCAAGGCCCTGCTCGAGTGGGAAACCATTGACGGCGACCAGCTCGACGACATCATGGCCGGCAAGGAGCCGCGTCCGCCGAAAGACTGGACGCCGCGCAACCCTTCGGTGGGCGGCGGCGGCCCCAGCGGGGGCACCCCGGCGGTCAGCACGGATCCGGCGCCTACAGCCGCCTGATCCCCCTTTCTCACTAAAACCGGGGCCTGTCCCCGGTTTTTCTTTGGCAGGCCTTTTAAGGGAGCCGTAAATGATCTGGCAGACCTCTCGCTTTTCCATCGATTTGTCCCGGCCGCGCGTCATGGGCATCGTCAACGTCACGCCTGATTCGTTTTCAGACGGCGGCAAGTACTTTGCCAAAGACAGCGAACAACAGACCGCGTTCGACCATTGCGCCCGGCTTATCGAGGAAGGCGCCGACATGCTCGACATAGGCGGTGAATCCACCCGCCCCGGCGCGCCGCCGGTGCCGCTGGCCGAGGAGCTGGCGCGTGTGCTGCCTGTGGTGCGCCATGCCGTCACCCTGGGCGTGCCGGTCTCGGTGGATACCTACAAGCCCGAAGTGATGGAAGCCGTGCTGGACCTGGGGGCCGACATCATCAACGACATCTGGGCCCTGCGCCAGCCCGGGGCCGCCGCCGTGGTGGCCGCGCACCCGGCCTGCGGCGTCTGCCTGATGCACATGCACCGCGAGCCGCAGACCATGCAGGCCGCACCCATGGAGGGCGACGTGCTGCCGCAAGTGCTGTCTTTCCTTTCGCAGATCGCCAAAGAGCTGCAAGCCCTGGGCGTGGCCGCCGGCCGCATAGCTCTGGATCCGGGCATCGGGTTCGGCAAGACCGTGGCGCAGAATTTTTCATTGCTGGCGCGCCAGCGTGAGCTGCTGGCTGCCGGTTATCCGCTGCTGGCTGGCTGGTCGCGCAAGTCCTCGCTGGCTGCGGTGACCGGCACCTCGCTGGCCAGCGTCGCCCAGCTGGACATTGCGGACCGCATGGTGCCCAGCATCACCGCGGCCGTGCTGGCCGTGGACCGCGGTGCACGCATCGTGCGTGTGCATGATGTGCGGGAGACTGTTCAGGCGCTCAAAGTCTGGTCGGCCGCTCACTGAGGCTTTGGCTGACACGGGAGCAGGGCGGGGCGACCTAAAATAAGCCCACATTTCCAGAACAACAAGCTCCGCAGGGACAAACCTCCATGACCAGAAAATACTTCGGCACCGATGGCATCCGCGGCACCGTGGGCCAGGCGCCCATCACGCCCGACTTCGTGCTGCGCCTGGCCCATGCGGTGGGCCGTGTCCTGAAAAAGAGCGAAGCCAGGCCGACGGTGGTGATCGGCAAGGACACGCGTATCTCCGGCTACATGCTCGAAAGCGCGCTCGAATCGGGCTTCAATTCCGCCGGGGTCGATGTGGTACTGCTCGGCCCGCTGCCGACACCGGGCGTGGCCTACCTCACACGCACGCAGCGCGCCAGCCTGGGCGTGGTGATCAGCGCCAGCCACAACGCCTTTCCCGACAACGGCATCAAGTTTTTTAGCGCCTTGGGCAGCAAGCTGCCGGACAGCTGGGAGCAGGAGGTCGAAGCCGTGCTGGAAGAAGCGCCGGTGTGGGCCGACTCGCCCAACCTGGGCAAGACACGCCGCCTCGACGACGCTGCCGGCCGCTACATCGAATTCTGCAAAAGCACCTATGCCAGCGACTTGACGCTCAAGGGCATGAAGATCGTGGTGGATGCTGCACATGGCGCGGCCTATCACATTGCCCCCGAGGTCTTTCATGAGCTGGGGGCTGAGGTCATCGCCATTGGCTGCGCGCCCGACGGCATGAACATCAACCACGAGGTCGGCGCGACCCACCCCGAGGCGCTGATCAAGGCCGTCAAGGCCTATGGCGCAGATTACGGCGTGGCGCTGGACGGCGATGCCGACCGCCTGCAGCTGGTGGACGCCGAAGGCCGTCTTTTCAACGGCGATGAGGTGCTCTACCTGATGGTGGCCGAGCGCCTGGCGCGCGGCGAGGTGGTACCCGGCGCGGTGGGCACGCTCATGACCAATATGGCGGTCGAAGTGGCCCTGAAAGCCAGGGGCGTCGAGTTTGTCCGCGCCAAGGTGGGCGATCGTTATGTGCTCGAAGAACTTGAAAAAAGGGGCTGGCTGCTTGGCGGCGAAGGCTCCGGCCACCTGCTGGCCCTCGACAAACACAGCACCGGCGACGGGCTGATCAGCGCACTGCAGGTGTTGCAGGCCTGTGTGCGCAGCGGCAGAAGCCTGGCCCAGCTGCTGGCCGACGTCACGCTGTTTCCGCAGACCTTGCTCAATGTGCGTCTGCAGCCGGGGCAGGACTGGACCAGCAATGCCCTGCTGGCCTCGGAAACCAGGGCCGTGCAGGCAGAGCTTGCAAACAACGGCCGCGTGCTGATCCGGGCCAGCGGCACCGAACCACTGCTTCGCGTGATGGTGGAAGCGCGCGAAGCGCAGCAGGCGCTGGCCTGCGCCGAGCGCCTGGTGGCGGCGGTCAAGGCCGGTTGAATCAGATGGCGGGTGCTGCCGGCGCGGCCACGGTGCTTGCCGGCGGAGAGGTTGACGCGGGTGATGCCATCCGCATCGCGCTGCCGCCCCAGCCACACCGGCCAATGGTGCCGTTCTAGCCGATATCCAATAGCCAAACAGGCCGTCAGCCCAATCAGCCCGGGCGCAAGAAGCTATAAAAAGCATAGTGACGCGGGCCTTCTGCAGGCGCAGGGGCTCATTGTGTCCAGCGCATGGATCCATGACATGGATCAAATTTTTTCAGGCAGGCTTTGCGTAAGCTTGTGCATTGCCTGAGGAGCCCTGAACATGCCGAGTCTTGAATGGTCTGATGCGCTGGCGCTCGAGCTGCCCGCCATGGATGACACCCACCGTGAATTTGTGGAACTGCTGGCGCAAGTGGAAACGGCGGCGGACTCCGCGCTGCTGGACCACTGGCGTGTGTTGCTGGACCACACCGGTGAACACTTCACCCGCGAAGACCGCTGGATGCAGGACACGCGCTTTTCATCCACCAACTGCCACAGCGTGCAGCACAAGGTGGTGCTGCAGGTCATGCGTGAAGGTCTGGCGGCTGCCGAGGCGGGCAAGCTGGAGACCTTGCGCCACATGGCGCGCGAGCTGGCCCTCTGGTTCCCCCAGCATGCACAGACCATGGACGCCGCGCTGGCCCTGCACCTGCGCGGGACGGGGTACGACCCGGCCACGGGTGTGGTGAGCATGCCCGAGGCCTTGCCCCGGGACATCATTCACGGTTGCGGCGGCGCCAGCTGCTCCGACGACGCACAGCCCGCCGTCCCCGCTGCCCAGACGGCATGACCACCGCGCCGGCCAGCACCGTGCCAGGCGTTCGCGCACCGGCCGTACTGCGCCATCGCCTGCACGAGGACATCCAGGCGCTGAGCACGGGTACCCTGTTCGTGGCGCTGGGCGTGGTGATGTTCGGCCACGCCGGCCTGCTCACGGGCGGCACGGCCGGCCTTGCTTTCCTGATTCATTACGCGACCGGCCTGAGTTTCGGCCTGGCTTTTTTTGCAGTGAATCTGCCGTTTTACGCGTTTGCCTGGCGCCGTATGGGGCCGGCCTTCACCCTCAAGACTTTTGCCGCCGTGGGCCTGCTGTCGCTTTTCAGCTGGCTGCTGCCGCAGGGGCTGGCTTTCGGTCACCTCTCGCCCGCGCTGGCTGCCGTGCTGGGCGGTTTGCTGTGCGGTGCGGGCATGCTCATCGTCTTCCGCCACGGCGCCAGCCTGGGCGGCCTGAACATCGTGGTGCTGTACCTGCAGGAACGCTTCGGCTGGCGCGCTGGCAAGGTGCAGATGGTGATGGACGGGCTGATCGTGCTGGGCGCCCTGTGGGTCACGGACTGGGAGCGCGTCGTGCTGTCGGTGCTGGGCGCGGTGGTGCTGAACCTGGCGCTGGCCATCAACCACAGGCCTGGCCGTTACATGGCGATGTGAGGGTTTTCGCCTCACATTCACAGTCAAATAACGGTTTCATCCAGCAGGGACGGGCGCCGTCAGCTATCTATTCAATAGCAGATGGCTTTCCCGGTTCTTCAGGTTCAGGCCAGTGTGTAGGCCGTTTTCACCGTCGTGAAAAACTCCTGCGCATAGCGGCCCTGTTCACGCGGGCCGTAACTCGAGCCCTTGCGGCCACCGAAAGGCACGTGGTAGTCCACACCCGCCGTCGGCAGGTTGACCATGACCATGCCGGCCTGGCTGTGCCGCTTGAAATGGGTGGCGTATTTCAGCGAGGTCGTGGCAATGCCGGCCGAGAGGCCGAAGGGCGTGTCGTTGGCCGTGGCCAGCGCTGCTTCGTAGTCCTTCACGCGGATCACGCTGGCGACCGGACCGAAAATTTCCTCGCGGTTGATGCGCATGGCGGGCGTGCTGTCGGTGAACAGCGCGGGCGACATGAAATAGCCTTCAGCGCCGCTGGCGGTGTGGCATTGCACGCGGTCGCCGCCAAATGACAGGGTTGCGCCCTCAGACTGGCCGATCTCGATGTAGCTCAGGTCTTGCTCAAGCTGTGCCTGCGAGGACACCGGCCCGATGTCGGTGCCGGCCGCCAGCGCGTCGCCCACTTTGATGCGCGCCATGCGTTCCTGCAGTGCTTTCACAAACGCCGGGTAGATGCCCTCGGTCACGATCAGCCGGCTCGAAGCCGTGCAGCGCTGGCCGGTGGAGTAAAACGCGCTCTGGGCGCTCAGCTCAACCGCCTGGGCCAGGTCGGCATCGTCCAGAATGACTTGCGGGTTTTTGCCGCCCATTTCGAGCTGGACCTTCTTGAGGCTTTTGGCGCAGGTCTCGGCAATGCGGCTGCCCACACCGACCGAGCCGGTGAAGCTGATGGCCTGGATGCCGGCATGGTTGACCAGCGCATCGCCGATCACGCGGCCGGGGCCCATCACCAGATTGAACACGCCCGCCGGAATGCCTGAGCGCGAAATGATTTCGGCCAACGCCCAGGCGCTGCCCGGCACCAGGTCGGCCGGCTTGAACACCACGCAGTTGCCGAAGGCCAGGGCCGGCGCGATTTTCCAGGCCGGAATGGCGATCGGGAAATTCCAGGGCGTGATCAGTCCGACCACGCCCACCGGTTCGCGCGTGATTTCCACACCGATGCCTGGGCGCACCGAAGGCAGTGTTTCGCCGGAGAGGCGCAGACATTCACCCGCGAAGAACTTGAAAATCTGGCCGGCGCGGGTGGCTTCGCCCATGCCTTCGGCCTTGGTCTTGCCTTCCTCGCGCGAGAGCAGGGTGCCCAGCTCTTCCCGGCGCGCCAGGATTTCCGTGCCAATCTTGTCGAGCGCGTCCGAGCGGGCCTGGATGGAGCCTGTGCTCCAGGCGGGAAAAGCCGCCTGGGCCGCCGCCACAGCGGCGTCCACCTGGGCGGCATCGCCCTGGGCGTATTCACCGATCACGTCGGCGATGTTGGAAGGGTTGCGGTTGGCGCTGGTGCCGGTACCGGCAAGCCATTGGCCATTGATCAGGTTGTTGAAGTCGTTCATGGGTTTGTATCCGATGGGGGTGGAAGATCAATGCGGTAAAAGCGCAGGGCATTGCCGCTCATCACGGCCTGCTGTTGATCGGGGGTGAGACCATCCAGCATACGCCAGAAGGCATTCACCAGGGGCTGAAAGCCTATTCGCAACCCGGCTCAGCCGCGTTTTCAGGCAGCGAAACACCGCGCAGCTGCGACATTCACCGCGCTGTCCGGCGAGTCCCCCAGCCGGAGTTTTGAAGCTTAAGCCGGCGCTGAACCTGGCGCTGGGCACCAGCCACGCGCGGTTGCCAGAGGGCGATGCGCTGGTCCGCCCCTTCGAGGCCGCCGGGGAAGCGGCATGCGCCGGGTCGACCTATTTACCGTTGCGTTTTGCATCCTGATCCATCTTGCCCATGAACAGCATGAAGAAAAATACACCCATGCCGAGCATGAAGGCAATTCCAATGATGCTCATGAGCCCGTAGTCGGTGGAAAACAGGTCGGTCAGCAGTTTCATGGCGACAACTCCTTGTTGGTGTTGCCCTCACTATGGCGCTTCTGCCTGAAATACATCCTGACGCAGGTCAACAGTTGGTGCCTGAAACCACCCTGCGGCGGCAGTGCCATGAACAGGCGTGCTGGGGCTGCCAGAACGACGTGTGCCCTGATCGCTCAGGGCGTCGGCCGCACCTGCCATCCGCCGCCCAGCGACTGGATCAGTGCCACGGCCGTGGTCTGGCGGTCGGCCATGGCCTGCACCAGCGCGCGCCGCGCGCTCAGTGCGGTGGCCTGGGCGCTGATGACTTCGGTGTAGCCGACCTGGCCGCTACGGTAGCGGTTGAGCACCTGCTGCTCGACCTGGTCGGCTGCCTGTGAAGCCTGGCGGCGTAGCTCCTGCTGGGTCAGCAGCACGCGGGTTGCCGCCAACTGATCTTCCACGTCCTGGAAAGCGGCCAGCACGGCCTGGCGATAACGCGCCACCGCCTGCTGGTGGGCCGCCTCGGCACCTTCCACGCGGGCACCCGTGGCCCCTGCGTTGAACAGAACCTGCGCGGCCGAGATGCCGATGGACCAGACGCTGCTGGAGGCCTTGAACAGGTCCGCCACCCGGCTCGCACTCTGGCCCGCCGAAGCGCTCAGCGACAGACTGGGGTAGTAGGCGCTTTTGGCGATGCCGATCTGCTCGTTGGCCGAAGCCACACGCCGTTCGGCGGCGGCAATGTCGGGGCGGCGCTGCAGCAGCTCGGAAGGTATGCCAGGCGGCACCTCAGGAACTGAAGGATTCCAGGCCACAGGCGCAATCGAGAAGTTGCCGGGCGCTTCGCCGACCAGCACGGCAATGGCGTGTTCCAGCTGGGCGCGCTGGCGCACCAGGCCGGCGTCATCGGCCTGGGCATTGGCGAGCTGGGTTTGCGCCTGCAGGACGTCAGTTTTGGCAGCGATGCCGGCGGTGTAGCGGTTCTGCGTGATTTCCAGTGCACGCGCGTAACCGTCAATGGTGTCCCTGAGCAGCACTTTCTGTGCATCCGTCTGGCGCAAAGAAAAATAATTGGTCGCCAGTTCGCCCTGTGCCGAGAGTCGGGCCGAAGCCAGGTCGGCGGCGCTCGCCTGCTCGCCGGCTTTGGCGCCGTCCACCGCCCGGCCCAGCCGGCCCCACACATCGGGCTCCCAGCTGCCGCCTATGCTGAGCTGGTAATTGTTGCCGGTGCGGCCGCTGGTGCTGCTTGTGCTTCCAGTGCTGCTGCCGCCGTTGCCGGAGCGGCTGGCGCCGCCGTCCAGCGTGACTGTCGGGAAAAGCGATGCGCGCTGCTCGCGCACCAGGGCGCGTGCCTGGTTGTAGGCCGCCACGGCCACGGCCACGTTCTGGTTGGACACCTCGACGCGTGCGGCGAGCTGGTCCAGCAGCGGGTCGCCGAACAGCGACCACCAGGGGCCGCGTTCCAACGCATCGGCCGGCACGGCGGGCACCCAGCCTTCGGCCTCCTTGTAGCTGTTGACTTCTGGCGTGGTGGGGCGCTGGTAGTCGGGCCCCACGGCGCAGCCGGCTAGCACCGCCACCAGCGCGGCGGCGATGGGGTAGAAGGTCAATCTGTTTTGCATGGCTGGCCTCATTGCAGTTGCAGCGGCGCACCGGGGGGCGGTGCGCCGGAATCGTCAGGGTGGCGGCTGAGCTGGCGCTCGGACGGGCTGCGCCTGCGCAGCTTGTCGAGCAGGATGTAGACCACCGGGGTGGTCAGCAGCGTGAGCAGCTGGCTCGCAATCAGTCCGCCGATGATGGAGATGCCCAGCGGGCGGCGCAGCTCGGCGCCTTCGCCAAAACCAATGGCCAGCGGCAACGCGCCCAGGATGGCCGCCAGTGTGGTCATCAGGATGGGCCGGAAGCGCAGCAGGCAGGCTTCGCGCACCGCCTCCACGGCAGACAGGCCGCGCGAGCGCTCGGCTTCGATGGCGAAGTCGATGATCAGGATGGCGTTTTTCTTGACAATGCCTATCAGCAGGAAAACGCCGATCAGCGCGATGATGGAAAAATCCATCTTGAACAGCATCAGCGCCAGCACCGCGCCCACGCCGGCAGACGGCAGGGTGGACAGCACCGTGACCGGGTGCACCAGACTTTCGTAAAGGATGCCCAGCACGATGTAGATCACCACCAGCGCCGCCAGGATCAGCAGCGGCTGTTCGTTTTGCGACTGCTGCGCATCGCGCGCGGTGCCGGAAAAACTGCCGCGCACGTTGGCCGGCAGGCGGATCTCGGCCTCGGCCTGTTTCACGGCATCCTGGGCTTCGCTGAGCGGAACACCTTCCGCCAGGTTGAAAGACACGGTGGTCGAGAGCTCGCCGTCTTCATGGCTGATGGATGCGGCCGTCGGGTTCTCGCTGAAACGCGCAATCGCCGACAGCGGCACCATGGTGGTCACCGATGCACTCAGCGCCTGGCCGGAAGAGGGGTCGCGCAAAGCCGGGTTGGCCACGCTGGTGCTGGTGGCCGGCGCCGCGCTGGCCAGCGTGGTGCCGCTGCCGCCTTTGGCGGGAACATAGATGTCTTTCAGCGACTCCGGGCTCTGGATGTAGCGCGGCGCCACACCCATGATGACCTTGTACTGGTTCAGGTCGGCATAAATGGTGGCAACCTGGCGCTGGCCGAAGCCGTTATAGAGCGCGTTGTCCACGTCGCGCGAGCTGATGCCCAGCCGCGCGGCGCTTTCCTTGTCCACGGTGACCATGGTCTCCACGCCGTTTTCCTGCTGGTCGGTGTCCACGTCGGTCAGGGCAGGCTGCAGCTTCATCTGTTCCGCCAGTTTCACGGCCCAGACTTTCATGTCGTTGTTGTTGTCGCTTTTCAGGGTGTACTGGTAGGTGGAGTTGCTCGCGCGCCCGCCGCCGCGCAGGTCCTGGACCGGGTTGAGAAAAATGCTGATGCCGGTGATCTGCGCCAGCTGCGGGCGCAGCCGCGTGATCACTGCCTGGCCCTTGTCGGTGCGCTGGCCCACCGGCTTGAGGTTGATGAACATGAAGCCGCCGCCGGCGCGCGAGCCGCCGGTGAAGCCGACCACGGTGTCGACCGCCGGGTCGGCGCGGATGATGTCCACGATGGCCTTGAGCTTGGTCTGCATGGCCTGGAAGGAAATGCTGCGGTCGGCACGTATGCCCCCGCTGATCTGGCCGGTGTCCTGCTGCGGGAAGTAGCCTTTGGGAATCGAGACAAACAGGTAGACATTGAGTGCGATCACCGCAAGCAGGCTCAGCATCACAATCGCGCGGCTGGCCAGCGCCCAGTCCAGGCTGATTTCGTAGCCACGGTGCACACGCCTGAAAGCCGCCTCGAACCAGCGCGCCAGCCGCCCCGGGGACTTGGTGTGTGCATCGGGCTTGAGCAGCCAGGCGCACATCATGGGCGTGGTGGTCAGGGAAATCAGCAGCGAGATCAGCACCGCGGCCGACAGTGTGACGGCAAATTCGCGGAACAGCCGCCCGGTTTGCCCGCCCATGAACAGCAGCGGAATGAACACCGCCACCAGCGACAGGCTGATGGACAGCACGGTAAAGCCGACTTCGCGCGCACCCAGCAGCGCGGCCTTGAAACGGTCCATGCCGGCTTCAATGTGGCGGCTAGTGTTTTCCAGCACCACGATGGCGTCGTCCACCACAAAGCCGGTGGCCACCGTGAGTGCCATCAGGCTCAGGTTGTTGAGGGAAAAGCCCAGGAAATACATCACGCCGAAGGTGCCCAGCAGCGAGACCACGGTGGCCACGGCGGGGATGATGGTGGCGCGCGCACTGCGCAAGAAGGCGCTGACCACCAGCACCACCAGCGCGATCGAGATCAGCAGCGTGATCTCGATTTCCTTGAGCGAGGCGCGGATCGAGTTGGTGCGGTCCGACGCCACATGCAGCACCACGTCCTGCGGCAACTGAGCTTGTAATTCGGGCAGCAGGTCGCGCACGCCATCGACGGTGGCGATCACGTTGGCATCGGGCTGGCGCGTGACCAGCACGATGACGGCCGACTCGCCGTTGAACAGGCCCAGAGTGTTGATGTTCTCCACGCCATCGACCACCTCGGCGACGTCGCGCAGGCGGATGGCCGAGTTGTTGCGCCAGGCGACGATCAGGTCGCGGTAGTCCGCGGCCTTGCGCCCGCCGCTGGCGGTGTTCGCTCCCGAATAGATCTGCAGGCGCTGGCCGTTGCCTTCAATCGCGCCTTTGGGCCGGTTGGCGTTGGAGGCTTGCAGCGCCGCCCGCACATCTTCCATGCTGACGCCGTAGCGGTTCAGCGCAAACGGCAGCAGGTCTACCCGCACGGCGGGCAGCGAGCCGCCGCCTAGCTCGACGTCGCCGACACCCGGCACCTGCGCAATTTTCTGCTGCACCAGGTTGGAGACTTCGTCGTAGATCTGCCCGGGGGACCGGGTCTTGGAGGTCAGCGCGAGGATGATGACCGGCGCCGCCGCCGGGTTCGCCTTGCGGTAGGTCGGGTTGCTGCGCAAAGTGGCCGGCAGGTCGGCTCGCGAAGCATTGATGGCCGCCTGCACCTCACGGGCCGCCGCATCGATCTTGCGGTTCAGGTCGAACTGCAGGCTGATGCGGGTGGAACCGGTGCCGCTGCTGGACGTCATTTCGTTGACACCGGCAATCGTGCCGAGGCGCCGCTCCAACGGCATGGCCACGCTGCTGGCCATGGTGGAAGGGCTGGCGCCGGGCAACGAAGCGCTGACCGAAATGACAGGGAAATCGACCTGCGGCAGCGGCGAGACCGGCAGCACGAAAAACGCGCCTATGCCGGCGAGGGCCAGGCCTATGGTGAGGAGGACTGTGGCTACCGGACGGCGGACGAACGGTTCGGAGAGGTTCATTTTTTCGCCTCCCTTGCGACGGAGGCGGTTTGCCGCTTTGCGTGTGGTGATTCAGTCGCTTCGACCGGAGGTGTTTCTGCACCCGTTCGGGCTGAGCTTGTCGATGCTGTTTTTGTCTCTACCGTTTGTGGCGTGCCGACAAGCCGGGGGTTGCCCGGCGGCAACTCACTTTCTTTTGCGTCGCCAAAAGAAAGTAAGCAAAGAAAAGGCGACCCTGCTGTCTGCGTCCCTCCGCTTCGCTGCGGGCAACCTGCGGTGCTCGGTCCAGCCG
>NZ_JBAQYR010000059.1:0-5056 GCF_049790275.1 Polaromonas sp. | reverse complement strand
GGGCCGCCTGCGCTGACGCCGGCGTGGGTGCATAACCCAGGCGAGAACTGGCACGCCAGGCGGCAGCCACATTGGCGGACGGCGGACCGCCATCGGTCTGGGCACGCAGCGCAGGACTGCCCAGAAGGGCGAGTCCGGCCAGTGCCAGTGCGAACCCGCGCGATACAGTGAATTGGGGGGGCATGGTCACTCCTGAAGCCCCCATTTAACGCCCGGCCTGTGCCGTGCGTTGAACGCTGCGCGCAGCTTTACACAGCTTTGCCGGGGATTACAGCGTCAGGATGGTGCAGCCGGTGGTCTTGCGCGCTTCCAGGGACATATGCGCCTGCCGCACATCGGCCAGCGGGAAGCGCTGGTCGATGCGGATGTGAACCTTGCCGCTGCTGACCATGGCGAACAGCTCGTCAGCCATGTCCTGCGTGCTTTCACGGGTGGCGATGTGGGTGAACAGCGTAGGGCGCGAAACATAAAGCGAACCCTTGGCGGCCAGCACGCCGATGTCCAGCGGCTCGACCTTGCCCGAGGCGTTGCCGAAATTGGCCAGCAGGCCAAACGGGCGCAGGCAGTCCAGCGACTTGAGAAAGGTGTCCTTGCCGACCGAGTCGTAGACCACCTTCACGCCCTGGCCGCCGGTGATCTCCTTCACACGTGCGACAAAATCTTCCTTCGCGTAATTGATGGCAAAAGCTGCACCCTGCGCCTTCGCCAGCTCGCATTTTTCGTCCGAGCCGGCCGTTCCTATCAGCTGCAGCCCCATGGCTCTGGCCCACTGGCAGGCAATCAGGCCGACCCCGCCGGCCGCGGCGTGGAACAGCACAAAGTCGCCGGACTTCAGCCCGCCCTGTGGCTGGGTGCGGCTCAGCAGGTACTGCACGGTCAGGCCCTTGAGCATCATGGCGGCGCCCGTTTCGAAGGAAATGTCATCAGGCAGCCGGCACACACACTTGGCGGGCATCACACGCACCTCGCAGTAGCTGCCCGGGGGCTGGCTCGCATAAGCCGCGCGGTCGCCCACCTTCAGGTGAGTCACGCCTTCACCGACAGCCTCCACCACGCCCGAGGCTTCCATGCCCAGTTGCAGCGGCATGGGCAGCTTGTAGAGGCCGGCGCGCTGGTACACGTCGATGTAGTTCAGGCCCACCGCCTTGTGGCGGATGCGAATTTCACCGGGGCCCGGTTCGCCGACAAGGACCTCGACCAGTTTGAGTTCTTCAGGTCCACCGTTCTGGTCAATACGAACGGCGAGCGAGGTGGTCTGGGCCATGATGGTTTTCCTTGGATGCGGTGGAAGGGATGCGAAAAGAAGAATGCGGCCTGCATCCTGCCACGAATCAGCAGCGCCTGCAGGGCCAGGCCAGGGCTGCCTCGAACGGCGCGCGGGTGTTCAGCCTTTCCTCAGCAATGTCGCGGGGCGCTGGGTACAGTCGCCGCATGACGACCGGCCTGAACCCTCGAACCGCCCTGCTGCTTGTCGTCCCCCCGCTGCTTTGGGCCGGCAACGCCGTGGTCGGCAGGCTGGTCCATGAACTGGTACCGCCCATCACGCTGAACTTTCTGCGCTGGACGCTGGCGTTTGTGCTCCTGCTGCCGCTGGCCGGCTGGGTGTTGCGGCGCGGCAGCGGCTTGTGGCCGCACTGGAAACGTTTTGCGCTGCTGGGCCTGCTCGGCGTGGGTGCCTACAACGCGCTGCAGTACCTGGCGCTCCAGACCTCCAGCCCGCTCAACGTCACGCTGGTCGCAGCCAGCACGCCGGTGTGGATGCTCGCCGTCGGCTGGCTGTGTTTTTCCCAGAAGGTGTCGCGCCGGCAGATCATGGGTGCGCTGCTGTCGATCACCGGCGTGCTGGTTGTGTTGTCGCGCGGCCAATGGACCCTGCTGGCCCAGGTCCGGCTGGTGCCGGGTGACCTCTACGTCCTGCTGGCCACGGTGGCCTGGGCGTTTTACAGCTGGCTGCTGACACAGCCGAAAGAGCCGCCGGGCATTCGCAGCAACTGGGCCGCTTTCCTGATGGCGCAGATGATTTTTGGTCTGGGCTGGTCCGGCTTTTTCGCGGCCGGTGAATGGGCGCTGACCGATGCCCACATCCGCTGGGGCTGGCCGCTGGCAGCCGCCCTGCTTTATGTCGCCATCGGCCCGGCCATCCTGGCCTATCGGTGCTGGGGCGTCGGTGTGCAGCGCGCGGGCCCCGCCATCGCCGGTTTTTTTGCCAACCTCACCCCGCTGTTTGCGGCCCTGATGTCGGCGGTGTTTCTCGGCGAACTGCCGCATGCCTATCACGGCATGGCATTCCTGCTGATCGTTGGCGGTATTGTGGTGTCGTCGCGGCGATAAGGCGCGGCTGGCTTGTGCTTTTGAAGCGCGCCGCAAATCGAATGGCACCCGGATAGGAAAGCACCGACGCGAACACGGGAAATTTCCTCTTTGGTCAGGCGCGAGGGAGCCTAATTGAGCCGCGAAAGCGTCAACGCAAGCGCCGGAAAGTCCCGGTTGTTGATACGCGTCGCGAGCTTGGTGCCTGTCATGGTGCTGCCGGCCATCTCGAGCTCATACGTCATCGCACTCCGGTTGGCCTGCATGGCACCGTCATTGGCGTACACAATGACAGTGATCCGGTCGCCCTGCCGGCTCCAGCGCGCCGGATATTTGTCCGCATAGTTCGCCGCGCCTTCGCCCTGGATGGTCAGCCTCGCTCGCTCGCCAGCTTCGGTGACCACCTGCCAGACGCCGACCGGCGTGGATTGCACCACCGGTCGTTGAGGGACAACGCTGGCAGGTGGCGCCGTCTCAGCTTTCGTGTTCGCAGCCTGCTTGCCGGATCCAGAGCCGACACACTGGAAGCTGCCGTCGGGCGAATCCTTGATCTCGGCCTTTCCAAAGCCGATGCCACCCTCGCAGGCCGCATAGCGGTACGCCTGGATGCCGCTGGCCCGGGTGCTCGCCCCTGCTTCGATGTTGTTGGAGTGGGTATAAAAACTGTTTCCCGCAGGCCCGTCACCACATTTCTTTTTGGTGTACTTCTGCTCACCACACCAGACCACAAAGACCTTGTAGCTGCAGCTGTTCCTGAAAACGATATCTTGCTTGTCGCGCGAAGCGGAAACACATTCCATGGCGCTTCGGCCGGGGTTGCCGGCGGCTGATGCGCCCGTCGCAAAAATGGCCAGCAGCAGGGCCAGCAGGTACCAATGCTTCATTGTTCTCTCCCCAGTCTGTTATTCGGAAAGCTGGCCAGCCTGAAGCGAAGCCAACAAATCACGAAGCTTAGATGCGGGTGCCTGTCCGTGCCATCCCCCGAACAAGGGGTGCGGAAATACACAGTGCAAGCCTGAATTTCCGTATTTTTCTGGTCTGCCCTGAATGCGTGATCACCGTGCCGACCGATTTACTTCGGCAGCCAGCCCAGGCCCTTGGCATGCAGGCTCTGTATGTAGAGCTTGCCGGAAGTTTCAGTGACTGCCGTGGTTTCCGGGTAAGCCCCGGCCGGGTCCTGCAGGTCGGCAACTATTTTTCCATCTTCGGTGAAGGCCATGACATGCCCATACGATTTGGGGATGGGCCACATGGCACGGGGAAGCCGCAGCGTGAGTTTGCGCAAAAAGGGTTTGCCCGCCATGTTGTCAATCGCCGGATTTCTGGGTTTGGCCAAGCCGAGCCATATCTTGCCGTCCAGGCCGCGCATGAGGTTGTCCGGATACCCCGGCAAATTGTCCAGCAGCACACTGGCTTGCGAATTCGGTTGCGCCACGTCCAGGTTGCTGGCATCAATCGATACTTTCCACACCCGGTACTTGCCGGTTTCAGCGACAAACAGCGTCTTGCCGTCTCGGCTCAAGGCCACACCGTTGGCAAAGCTCAGGCCTTTGGCCACCACACGCGTGGCCTGGTTGGCGGGGTCGTATTCGAGAATTCGCCCGGTGGAAGATTGCTCGAGGATGTCCAGCACGCTCGCTTCAAACGTGCCGCCCCAGCGGGCCGGCGCAAAACGTGTGGAGGCATCGCTGAGGTAGATTTTCCCGTTGGCGGCTACCACAACGGCATCGGCGTAACGGATCGGATCGTCTCCGACCTTGTCGGCCAGCACCGTGATCTTTTTGTCCGGGGTGATGGACAGCAGGCCTTTGACCGCATCGGCCGCAATCAGGTTGCCTGCAGCATCGAAGTCAAATCCAAGCACCCTTCCGCCGGTGTTGGCAAACACTTCCTGCGCACTCCCGTCCTGGTTCATGCGCAGGATGTTGCCGCTGGCAACCGTGGTGTAGAGCTTGCCGTCCCTGGCAATCACGATGTGCTCAGGCCCTTCCTCCGAACCCAGTGAAATCATCTGCAGGCCCGCCAGCCGGTTGTTCACGGCATGGGGTCCGGCATAACCAGGCGCGGCAGGCGCATTCCAGCTGACAGGCTCTATCGGCACCGGCCACAAGCCAAGATAGGCGGCCAGCACAAGCAGGACCACGCCAAGTACCCACGCTGCTTTTTTCATGTGCCCTCCCGGACGGTATGTTTGACAACAAGCCCTGCCCACCATTGTGCCGGCCGGCCCCTTATCGATCGCCGATTATCCCTGCGGATCATGTTCGCAGGTCCGTAAATGGCCAGTAGCGGTCGCGTCTCGCGGCAGGATAGGGCCATTTCCCGGCATCGAAAACACATGACTGCAACGCTTCCCCGCCCCCTTCTCGCCCTCACGGGATCCAACCTTGCGGCGCAATCGGCCGAGCAACTGAGCCTGGCGGCTGTGCCGATCGTGGCCGTGCTGGCATTGGGCGCAGGGCCTGGCGAAATCGGGCTGCTGGCCACAGCCCAGACCCTTCCCTTCCTGCTGCTGTCGATTCCCCTGGGTCTGCTGGCAGACCGCACCTCGCGCAAGCGCCTGATGGTGGGATCAGAGGTGCTGCGCACACTGGCACTGCTCGGCCTGCTGGCCACCCTTGCCGGCGGCCAGCTCTCGATCGGGTTGCTGGCGGTGCTGGGCTTTGTGGGTGCCGTCGGCACGGTGGGCTTCAGCGTCGCCGCGCCCGCCCTGGTACCGGCGCTGGTCCCGCGCGAGGGACTTGCG
>NZ_JBAQYR010000058.1:0-4880 GCF_049790275.1 Polaromonas sp. | reverse complement strand
GGGTGCAGTTGCAGGTGGCAGAAAAGGGCGGCGATGCCGAGGCCGCCGCGCGCCTGCGCCGCCGCATCGCGCTGACACTAAACGCAGCCACAGGCGCCAGGCCGTGAGCCGGGCTGCCGTGGGCCGCTGGGCGATTGCCATCGCCGGCATGTTGTCGCTGGCCACCGCCATGGGCATAGGCCGCTTTGCCTTCACGCCGCTGCTGCCCATGATGCTCAGCGACGGCGTGATCGACCTGCCTTCCGCCAGCTGGCTGGCCAGCGCAAATTATTTCGGTTACCTGGTTGGCGCGCTGCTGTGCACCTTCCAGCCCTGGATCTGGAAGCGGCTGCCTTTCCTGCCGGTTGTGGCCGCATCGACCTGGGTGCGCTGCGGCCTGGTGGCCACCACCCTGCTCACGCTGGGCATGGCCATGCACCTGCCGGCCGCCTGGCCGCTGCTGCGTTTTGCAGCCGGCGTGGCGAGTGCGCTGGTGTTTGTCTACACCTCGGGCTGGTGCCTGGCGCAGCTCGCCCGGCTGGGCGCGCCAACACTGGGCGGCATCATGTACGCCGGCCCGGGGGCAGGCATTGCGCTGAGCGGGCTGTTTGCCAGCGCCATGGTGGCGTTGCAGTGGACGGCCGCTGCCGGCTGGCTGATTTTCGGCGTGCTGGCTGCTGTGCTGACCGCGGCTGTCTGGCGCATATTTCAGGAAGGCAGCGCGAGCCAAGGCGGCAGCGCCGTCGGCCCGCCTGTCAGCACAGCCGGCAGCCAGGCGCCTGCAGGCCGCCAGCAGATGCTGCTGCTGGCCCTGGCCTACGGGCTGGCGGGCTTTGGCTACATCATCACCGCCACCTTTTTGCCGGTGATTGCGCGTGAAGCGATGCCGGACTCTGTCTGGATCGACTTCTTCTGGCCCATCTTCGGCGGCGGCGTGGTGACCGGTGCGCTGCTGGCCACACGCATCCCGGCTACCGGCGATTTCCGCTACCTGCTGGCAGGCTGTTACGGGGTGCAGGCGCTGGGCATTGCCGCCAGCGTGTTCAGCCCCAGCCTGGCGGGGTTTGCCGTCGGCAGCCTGCTGCTGGGCATTCCGTTCACCGCCATCACCTTTTTTGCTATGCAGGAGGTGCGGCGCCTGCGTCCCGCCGCGGCGGCCAGCTATATGGGTTTGCTGACAGCCATGTACGGTATTGGGCAGATTGCCGGCCCGCCGCTGGTGGCGCTGCTGCTCAGGCACAGCCGCACGCTGGGCGAAGGGTTCACGCTGTCGCTGGAAATTGCCGCCGCGGCGCTGGTGGCCGGTGCCCTGATGTACCTGTGGATGGCCAGGGCCTACCCCGTGGCCGGCAGGAAGCGGCGGGCCGATTTGCCCCCGGTTACATAAGAAAAATGGCTGCAGCCCTTTGTGCTCGGGCGCAAGCAGCTATCAAAAACAGAGCATCTGGTGCCTGTCTTCAGGATTTTCCGGCGGCCAGCACAGGCCTGAGCAACTGCGCCAGTTCCATGCCCTCGATGACCCGGATCTGCTGGGCCACGGCAAACTGGCGTGCGTTGGCGGTGACCTCGCCAGTGGTGACACAGATGCTGCTGCTGGCATCACGCGCGCGGCGGGCCGCTTCCAGAGCCTGGAAAGGTTCCAGCCCCAGGCGCGCGGCTTTCCAGCGTTTGCCGCTGAGCAGCACGGTACGGCCGGCCTTGAGCAGTTCGAAATCGGCGGCGGCACTGTCCAGGCGCCGTACCTCAAAACCTTCGCGGCCCAGGGCTTGCCCCAAGGCTGCCGAAAAATCGCGCCAGGACATCGCGCCTATCTGCGCCAGCGTGGCCTCCACATGGGCGGTGCTGGGCGCGCTGAATTGCCGCCAGGCCGCGATCACGGCAATCACCAAGAAGGGAAAGCCGCCCATGGCACCGAACAGGAAGTACTCGGGCGGCAGCAGAGCCCTGGCCACCAGCCCGATCGCGAGACTGATGGCCAGGCTGATCCACCACGGAGAACGCAGCAGGATGGCAAACAGCGACTTTTCAGCCATTTTGAATTTCAAGGTCTTCCTTTCGGGTGAGGGGAGTTTGTATCACGGCACTGGCGGGCGCCGCCGCGCGGCCGTCAAACACTTTCGGAAAAATTCGCGTTTCACCTACGCAGGCAGGGACCAAGCCTCTTTATAGTAAGGTCACCATGCATATTCCCACCGAACCCATCGGCAGCGTTCCCCGGCCTCTGCACCTCATCGAGGCCGTCGCCGGCGGCGGTGCGGATGCGCCCGGGCTGGAAGCGCTGTGCCTCGAGGCCATCTGCGACGCGGCATTTGCCAGGATTCACACGCGGGTGCGGGGAACCGCACTAGCCGAACGTCTGCTCGAAAGGCGGTGATACACATGTCCGATGACGAAGACCGCCTGCTGCACTCGGTTGCCATGCAGAACGCCCAGAGCATCCTGCTGGCCAGGCAGCGCGCCGAGCAGGCGCTGCCGAGCGCCCACAGCGGCCTGGAAGACAAGACCAGGGAACTGGATTTTTCCCTGTCGATGATGCGGGCCACGCTGGAGGCCAGCCGGGACGGCATCCTGGTGACCGACGACAACGCCCAAGTCACGGGCTTCAACCAGCAGTATGTGCGGATGTGGGGCATTCCCGAGCAGCTCATGGCCTCGCGCGACCATGAAAGGCTGTTGTCTTTTGTGGGGCCGCAGGTCGAAGGCATGCAAGCCTTTCTCGACCGCGTCCACGAGATCTACCGTACCTCGCCGGCAGAAAGTTTCGATCTGATCAAGCTGCGCGACGGCCGGGTTTATGAGCGCTATTCAAAAATGCAGTTTGTCGAAGGCCGCCATGTGGGGCGGGTCTGGGTTTTTCGCGACATCACGGAACAGCGGCGCGCCGAAGACGCCTTGCACAAAAAAGCCCGCGTGCTGGAGCTCCTCAACAAGACTGGCACTATCCTGACCGCCAAGCTGGACGTGCGCATGCTGGCGCAGGCCGTGATTGACGCGGCCACGGAAATCAGCGGCGCGAAGGTTGGGGCCTTTTTTTACTCCACCGCTGCCCGCAGGGAC
Source organism: Polaromonas sp. (assembly GCF_049790275.1). Taxonomy (GTDB): domain Bacteria; phylum Pseudomonadota; class Gammaproteobacteria; order Burkholderiales; family Burkholderiaceae_C; genus Polaromonas. The sequence continues at coordinate 1,844 of NZ_JBAQYR010000058.1, read as the reverse complement.
AAGGGCTTTGCGCTGCAGGCGGTGGCGGGCATGGCGATGGAAGACTTCGACACCTGCGGCCTGCCGCGCACCGGCGCGCTGTTTGACCTGACCCTCAGCGGCGCGCCGCTGATCCACCTCGACGATATGCAGAAAGACCCGCGTCACGAAGCGCCGCCGACCGCGGCGAGCGGGGCGCGAAAGCCTGCGGTGATCCGGAGTTATCTCGCCGTGCCGGTGGCCTCGGGTTCCGCGGAGGTGATAGGGGGCCTGTTTTTCGGCCATCCGGACGCCGGTGTTTTTGATGAACGCGCGGAAAGGCTGGTGACCGGCATCGCGGCCCAGGCCGGTGTGTCCATCGACAATGCCCGGCTCTACGAAGTGGCGCGGCAGGCCGCCGAGGAAAGGGAAAAGCTGCTGGACAGCGAGCGCGCTGCGCGCAGCGAAGCGGAGCACATGAGCCGGATGAAGGACGAGTTCCTGGCGATGCTGGCCCACGAGCTGCGCAACCCGCTGGCTCCGCTGCGCAACAGCGTGGAAATCCTGCGCCGTGGCAGTGCCGGGCCGTTTGAGCTGGAAGAAACCCGGGCCATCATGGACCGCCAGATCGCACACATGACACGCTTGGTCGATGACCTGCTGGATGTCAACCGCATCAGCCGGGGCAAGCTCGAGCTGCGCCTCGAAAAGATCAGACTGGCCGATGCCCTGCGCAGTGCGGTGGAAACCAGCCGACCACTGATCGCCGCGCGGCACCACACCTTCGAGGCCACGCTGCCGGACGATTCCGTGCTGGTTGATGCCGACCTGGTCCGGCTCTCGCAGGCCTTCACCAACCTGCTCAACAACGCGGCGAAATACACGCCGGAAGGTGGTTCGGTGGCTTTGCACACGGTGGCCGATGCGCAGGGTGTGACGGTCAACGTGGAGGACACCGGCATCGGTATCCCGGCACACCTGGGCAACCGGATTTTCGACATGTTTGTCCAGGGCGAAAGCAGCCCGTCCATGCCCGAGTCCCAGGGCGGCCTGGGCATCGGCCTGACGCTGGTGCGCAAGATCATCGAGATGCACGGTGGCCGTATCGGTGTCGAAAGCCGCGCTGACCGTCCGGGCAGCCGCTTTGTCGTCTGGCTCCCGGTGGCGCAGGCCACGCAGGTGCCGCCCGGGGCAGACGCGGACCACCGCCCGAATCCGGCCCAGCCCCAGGCCCCGGGCACGAGCTTCGAACCACGCCGTATTCTGGTGGCCGATGACAACAAGGACGCCGCCTTCACGCTCGCCAGCCTGCTGGGCATGATGGGGCACGACGTGCGTACGGCCCATGACGGGGCCGAGGCGATAGCCATGGCTGCAGACTTCAGCCCGGAGATCATTTTCCTCGACATCGGCATGCCGCACATGGATGGTTACGAAGCCTGCCGCCGGATTCGCCAGCTCGACCAGGCGCCGGCGCCCATCATCGTGGCCCTCACCGGCTGGGGCCAGGCCGATGACAAGCGCAAGGCGCAGGAAGCGGGGTTTGACCACCACTTCACCAAGCCGGTGGATCCGGCCCAGCTGGAAGAACTGGTAGGCAGCAATTTCTGATGCGTCGCGGCCAAGGCGGACGCGGCCGGCAACATCGGCCGGAAACTGCTATGCTTCAAAAATGATAGCTGATTGCGCCCGCATCCATTGGGCTACCGGCCCGTTTGACTATTACTTTTGGGGCTTAGGAAGCAAAGTTTGTTAAAGGGGATTGCTTCGTAGCAAGGATAACAGCGCTTGGTAGAGGCTTGAGTGACGGTGGTTGAATCTGAACTCGGTTTCCTTCAAATGCAGGTAGAACGTGTGCCTGGGCACGCCATTGAATCGCACCATCC
>NZ_JBAQYR010000057.1:0-1531 GCF_049790275.1 Polaromonas sp. | reverse complement strand
GTCCCGGCTTGCGGCAGTGCCGCGGCACCATCGGGCCACCGGCCATGAAGCGGCTGGCCGCCTGGCTTTTTGCCGGCATCGTGCTGGCGCTGCTGCTGACCCTCACGGTCTGGCAGCTCAATCTGCGGGACGAATCCGATGTCACGGAGGCGGTGGCCACGGCGGCTGCTTCGCCGGCGCTTCTTGAACGCGGCGCTTACCTCGCGCGTGCCGGCAACTGCATGAGCTGCCACACGGCGCGCGGTGGCAGCCCATATGCCGGCGGGCGCGGCATCGCCACGCCGTTCGGCACGGTTTTTTCGGGCAACCTGACACCGGACAAAGCTACCGGCATCGGCCACTGGTCGGCCAGCCACTTCTGGCGCGCCATGCACAACGGCCGTTCGAAAGACGGCCGCCTGCTGTACCCGGCCTTTCCCTACACCAGCTACACCGAGGTCACGCGCGAAGACTCGGACGCGCTTTTCGCTTACCTGCAGAGCCTGCCTCCCGCCGCGCAGCCCAACACGCCCCACGCCCTGCGCTGGCCTTTCAGCACACAGGCGGCGCTGGCCGTGTGGCGTGCGCTCTACTTCAGCCCGCGGCCCTATACACCCGACACAACGCAGACCGCTGAATGGAACCGCGGAGCCTACTTGGTGCGCGGCCTGGGCCATTGCAGCGCCTGCCACAGCGCGCGCAATGCGCTCGGCGCCAGCAGCACACCGCTGGACCTGGCCGGCGGCCTGATCCCGATGCAGAACTGGTACGCGCCTTCGCTGACTTCACCGGCCGAGGCCGGCGTGGCCGACTGGCAGCCGGAACACATCGCCGCCCTGCTCAAGACCGGCATGTCGCCCCGCGGCTCGGTGCTTGGCCCGATGGCCGAGGTGGTGCTGCACAGCACCCAGCACATGAGCGATGCAGACCTGGGCGCCATGGCGGTCTTCCTGAAGGCCCTGCCCCCCACCGCCGCGGCAGATCCCTCGCCCGCTGCAGCCGGCAACCCTGCGGCCGCACGCGCCGGCGCCAAACTTTATGAAACGCATTGCGCACAGTGCCACGGCGAACAGGGCCGCGGCGTGCCGAGCGCCTATCCGCCGCTGGCCGGCAACCGCGCCGTGACCATGGCATCCACCGCCAACCTGGTGCAGGTCGTGCTCAACGGCGGCTACGCCCCGGCCACAGCCGGCAACCCGCGCCCCTTCGGCATGCCGCCGTTTGTGCTGGTGCTCAACGACAACGAACTGGCCGAGCTGCTGACTTACCTGCGCAGCGCATGGGGCCACCAGGCCAGCGCGGTGACGCCGACCGAGATCAATCGCATGCGAGGGGAGAATCAGAGATGAGGGTTGGCTGCTTTTTTCCCTGCTCGATTTGCAGTGGTACATCCAACAAGCCGGGGGTAGCCCGGCGGCTACTCACTTTCTTTTGCGTCGCTGTATAGACCGGACACATGGTGGACAGGTGTGCGGAGACATGGTTGACGGTTTTCATTAGAAGTTATCCGGCTGCCTGAGGTCAATGGTCAGGCAGCGATGATGAGCAAAGA
>NZ_JBAQYR010000056.1:0-120586 GCF_049790275.1 Polaromonas sp. | reverse complement strand
GACCTGTTCGCGCCAGGCGGCGCGGCCGCGCAGCGCGGCGTGGCCCAGCGTGCCCAGCCAGGCCAGGTAAAAGGCCCAGACCTCGATTTCGCTGCGGTTCCAGCCTGCCAGCGCCGCATCGGCCGGCAGCAGCCGGTTCACGGCAAAAAACACCATCGTTGCCGCGATGATGCCGGGCACGCTGGTCACCGTGAGCGCCTCCACCACGCGTACGCCGGCCAGCCCTTTTTTTGCATGGCTGGTGCGCCGGCCTTCAAGCCAGAACAGGCTGCCGGTGGCAATCAGCACGCAGCCGGCCAGGCCGGCCAGGAAGTAGAGCCAGCGCAAGGTCCAGTGTTCGAACTGGATGAAATGCAGGCCGCTGATGAAACGCTCCACCGTCATCACCGGCGCGGCTTCGAAGCTGCTCAGTACGGCACCCGTTGCAGCGTCGAAGTAGAGCTGGTCCAGGTTCATGGTCACCATGTCGGCATAGCCGCGGCGCAGCTCCACATAACTGTTGGCGTCGCCCGGATGCCAGACACGCACGAAGTTCGCCCGGCCGCCTTGCCATTGCTGCTCCGCCTTGGCCAGCATCGCGTCCAGCGACGCCATCGGCTGGCCAGGCGTATTCGCCTTGGGCCGGCGGTACTGGCCGAAGCCCTCGGCGGAAAAAGCCTGCCGCGAATTTTTGGCCTGCGCATAAGTGGCGTGGTAGGCGCTCGGCCAGTAGATGGTGAACAGGATCACGATGCCCGACAGGGCCATGGCAAAGTGAAACGGCATCGCCAGCACGCCGGTGAGGTTGTGCAGGTCCAGGCTCGCGCGTTGCAGGCGTTTTTTTGGACGAAACAAAAAGAAGTCCGCAAAAATCTTGCGATGGATGATGACGCCGCTGACGATCAGTAGCAGCATGGTCATTCCGGCCAGGCCGACCAGCCAGTAGCCGACATCTTTCCAGCGGATGTGCAGCCGGTAGTGGAAGGGAAAGATGAAACCGGTGCCCGCGAGCGTGTCGGTGTGTTCGAGCACCGCGCCGGTCTGCGGGTGCAGGTGGCGCTGCTCGGTGACCTTGGTGGCTTCGTCGCGCCAGCGCAGCTCCACCGCAGGTACGCGGTCGGCCGGCAGGCGCACAAACCATTGCGACGAGCCCTGGGCCAGGCGCTGGGCCTGCTCGGTGATGGGGCCGTCAAGACGGAAAGGCTGTTCGGCAGCGGTCGGCGCGAGCCGCGTGCCGGGCATCATCCAGCGGTCGATCTCGCGGTCGAACACGCTGAGCGTGCCCATCCAGAAAATCGCGAACAGCAGGCTGCCGATCACCACCCCGGCCCAGGTGTGCAGCCAGGCCATCGATTTGCGGAAAGTGGGTTCCATCGCACGCGTCCTTTTTCTTATTTAACGAATCAGTTGAAACAGGCAGAAGGCCAGGGCCGTGCCGCCCGCCAGCGCGGCCCAGAGCCGCACCAGGCTGCGCACGCTGAAGGCCCACAGCAACACCAGCAGGTAAAGCACAAAACCCAGCATCGCGGCGCTCACCACGGCTTCGCTGCGTGCCAGGCCCAGCAGCGGCAGGGCGGCGGCCAGCAAAGCGACCAGGGCGGCGGTGAAGGCATAAGCGCCCGGCAGCGCCGCGATGAGGCGCAGCACGATGCGCACCCAGGGGCGGGCCGTCGCACGGCGAAGCCGCGGTGGCACGAGTGCCGCGATCCATCCGGCCACAGCCGTCGGTTTCAACTTCTGGACGGGTTCAAAAAAGATAGCGGCATGCGCCCGGCCCATCAGGGCTGGAGGCGTATTTTCCTTGCTGTTTTGGAGAAAGGGGCGCACGCCGCAGGCCTCAGTTCATCTTGTTCGGTGTGGCCGCCGGTGCTGCGGGCAGGGCAGGCAGGCCTTCGGGCTGAGTGATGGTGAGCGAGGTCACGTAGCTGGCGCGGTCGTATTTCTCGCTGCCGCGTTCGCCGGCGCTGGTATCTGCATGTTTGACTTCGAGCACATAGCTGCCTTTCCACGGCAGGCTGAGTGTGAGGCGGCCCTGGTCGTCGCCGCGCAGGTCCTTGCCCCAGCCGAAAGGTGTGACCACTTCGACCTTGGCCTTGGGCAGCGGCTGGCCTTTGTAGAACACCTGCACCTCCACGCCGTCCGGGCCATTGTTGCCGGTGGGCACCAGGTCCAGCGTGAAATGCGGGGCCTGCCTGTCGAAGGTGTTGACCAGGCGGGCCGCGGGCACGTAGAGGCTGCGCACCAGCTTGTCGCCGTCCTTGCGTTCCGAGACCGGGTAGCGCGCATCTTCCGCCACCAGGGATTCGCCTTTTGCCGCGGTGCCGGAAAGGACAAAACCCTTGGCCGTTTTGCTCAGGGTCAGTGGCTGGGCCGCGGCCGCGCTGATGCGCTGTGCGACAGGGGCAACGAATTTGTCGAGGTAGCCGGGCGTGGTCTCGCGCAGGTTGTGACCAAACTCGCCAAAGTACAGCGTGGCACCAGTGGCGTCCTGTTCCAGCCAGACATGATGCGCCTGGGCAGTGGTGGCGGTGGCGAAGAGAAGGGCGATGAGGCCGAGGCGGGGGAAAGACATGGTGATGGCGTCCTGAAGGTTGAAGGGAAGAAAAACGAAAGAAAACTTGGGGGGCGTCAGTGAGCTAGCGGCCTGCGCCAGGCAAACCAGGCCATGACAAGCACGGGCCCGCCCAGCGCCAGCCAGGACCAGACATCGCCCCAGCCCTCGGACACCAGGGCGCTGAGCAGGCCGGTGGCGCTGAGCACGCCCAGTGCGACGGGCCAGCCCCAGAGCTGCGTGAAAGTGGGTTTCATGCGGCGCGGCCCTGCGGCGCGGCGCCGTGCCGGGCGCCTGCCTCTTCGGCGAGGCGCAGGGGCTGCGGCCGCTTCAGCCAGAGGTAAAGGCCGCTGCCCAGCACGATGATGGTGACGATGTCGAGCAGTGCCCAGAGAATCTGCATCGGCATGCCGCCGTAGTCGCCGAAGTGCAGCGGTTGCGACACCAGCAGTGCCGTGAGGTACCAGGGCAGCTCGGGGCTGGCGGTGACGGCGCCGGTGCGGGCGTCCACCAGCACCGGCTGCAGCAGCCGCGCGGTCAGGGGTTCTTCGCCGCGCAGGAAAACGGTGTTGTGGTGAGGGCTTGAGAAAGCCGTGCCGGGGAAGGCAATGAACGCGGTTTTCATGCCAGGCGCGCGTTCCAGTGCCACCTCCAGAGCCTGCTGCAGCGGGCCGCGTTCGGCCAGGGGCACGGGCGGCTGGCCCTGGTAGGGCGCCAGCAGGGTGCTGAGCTGGTCGTGCTGCCAGTACTTGATGATCAGGTCGGCCCAGGTGTTGATCATGCCGGTGGCGCCCACGGTGAAGGCCCAGACCAGCGTCACGATGCCGAGCAGGTTGTGCAGGTCCAGCCACTTCAGGCGCGGCCCGCGCTCGCGCCGCACCGTGCCGAACTCGAGCTTGCGCATGAAGGGCGCATACAACACCACGCCGGAGACGATGGCCACCAGCAGCAGCAAGCCCATGAAGCCGAGGAAGAGCTTGCCGGCCAGCCCGGCGAACAGGTCCACATGCAGCTTGAACATCACGTACATGAACCCTTCGTCGAACTTCGGCTGGGCGAGCACTGCCGCGGTTCGTGCATCGACGGCGACCGACTTGAAGTCTTCGGTCGGTGCCGGTGTCGGTGTCAGCGTGACGAACCACAGGCCGTCGTCGTCCTCGGGCTGCGAGACGAACTGCACCACACGCTCGGGGTGCAGCGCATGCGCCACCGCAATCACGCGGTCCAGGCTGGCGCGCGGCGTATCGGCCGGCATTTTCGGCGACTCGACTTCGGTGCCCAGCAGGTGGCCGATTTCGTGGTGGAAGATCAGTGGCAGGCCGGTGAGGCACAGCAGCAGCATGAAAACGGTGCAGACCAGGCTGGACCATTTGTGGATCCAGGCCCAGGTTTTTATTTTTCGGGTGTTGTTCATCGTGGTTCCGGTCGGCAGCGCTTTTTCAGAAGCGGTAGGTGGCGCTGGCCACGACATTGCGCCGCGCGCCGTACCAGCAGTCACCGCGTGCCAGGCAGGTGCTGAAGTAGGTCTTGTCGGTCGCGTTGTTGATGTTGAGCGCATAACGCCATTGCGCCGTGTCGTAGGCGAACACCAGATCGAGCAGCGTGGAAGCGGGAATGTCCGGGCCGACGCCGCCCTGCAGGTCGCGAAAGGGACCCATCCAGCGCACACCGGCACCGGCCGAGAAACCGTTCATGCCGGCGATGGCTAAACGCTGCTTGGCCCAGACGCTGGCCTGGTGCGCCGGCAGGCCTTCGAGCTGCCTGTCGAGGTCGGTGTAGTTGTAATGCGCGATCACCTCGAGCATGGGGTTCACGGAACCCCGGGCTTCGAGTTCAACCCCCTTGGTTCGCGTGGCCCCGACCTGCGTGAAGACGTTGACCTGCGGCGAGGCGATCTGGTTCTTCTCGCGCAGGTCATAAACAGCGGCGCTGAACGCCAGGGAACGGCCGGCGGGCTCGTACTTCACGCCCGCTTCCCACTGCTCGCCGCGCAGCGGCTTGAAGATCTGGCCCGAGCGCGCGGCCTGCGGGGTGAAGGACTCCGCGTAGCTCAGGTAGGGCGACCAGCCCGAGGCCAGCTTGTACATCACCCCGAGGCGTTTTGTGGTGGCCTGGCTTTCTTCGTCGGGGCTGCCTTCCGCACCCGCAACGGCGCGGTCATGGCGCAGGCCGGCCAGGAAGATCCAATTGTCCAGCTTGATCTGGTCCTGCAGGTAAAAGCCGGCCTGGTTCTGTGTGGTGCCCGGTCCGGCGGCGCGCACCGGAATCACCAGGTTGCCGTAGACCGGCGCATAGGCGTCAATCTCGCTGTAGGCCGAACCGCTCCAGACGTTCTCGCGCTGGCGCTGGAAATCCGCGCCCATCAGCAGCGTGTGCTTGAAGGCGCCGGTGTCGAAATGGCCTTCGGCATGGTTGTCCAGCGTCGAGATGCGGTTACGCGTGAGCGAGCTGTCGTTGTAGCGGCCAAACCTGCGCTTGCCCACCGGGTCGGCGCCCCATCCGCCGGTGACGGTAAAGAAGTCGCCCCAGTGGTAGCGGTTGTCGTTTTCGTTTTTGGCGGTGCGGAAGTTCTGCCGCACCGTCCAGCTGTCGTTGAGCTTGTGCTCGAAGAGCCAGCCGAAAGTGCTGCGCTCGGAGTTGTAGTAATCGCCGGGCTCGCCAATGAAGTGGTTCGTCGGCAGGGTGCCGTTCGGGTTGGGCAGCAGCGTGCCTTCCCACGGGAAGAACTGCGAGCTCGAGCCGCTCTTGTCCTGCTGCCACAAACCCTGCAGCGTCAGCGAGGTGGTGCCGTTCGGGCGCCAGGTCAGCGAGGGCGCAATGAGGCTGCGGTTGTCCGGCACGTAGTCGACCTGGGTGTCGGACTTGCGCGTCAGCGCGACCAGGCGGTAGAGCCATTCCCCGTCTTCGGTCAGCGGGCCGGTCAGGTCGGCCTGCAGCTGTTTGCGGCCGTAGCTGCCGAACTGCACGCCCACCTCGCGCCGGGTTTCCGCCAGCGGCCTTTTGCTGACCATGTTGACCACACCCGCTGCCGTGCCCGAACCGAACAACATGCCGGAGGGGCCGCGCAGCACCTCCAGGCGCTCCAGCGTGTAGGGCTCGGTGCGTGTGGTGCTGGTGTAGTAGCCATAGGCCTGGCGCAGGCCGTCGAGATACATGTCGGGGTAAGCGCCGCGCACGCGCACCGAGTCGGTCCGCGAGTCCAGCCCGTAGGCATCGGAACGCACGCCGGCGGCATAACCGAGGGCGTCCTGCAGACTGATGGCGCCCTGGTCCACCATCTGTTCGTTGGTGATGACGGTGACGGACTGCGGTGTTTCCGACAGCGGCGTGTCGGTCTTGGTCGCAGTCGCTGCCCGCTTGGCGCGATAACCGGTTACCGGGCCGGTGGCGGTTTCAGGGGCCGCTTCTTCCTTGACCGTGATGGCCGGCAGGGTCTGGTCGGTCGCGGTTTGTGCCGCCGCCAGCTGCACAACACACAGGGCCAGCGGCGCCAGGGCGAAGTTTGCTATGAATCTGGAAGCTGGCAGCCCACGGCTGGTAAGGGCTGAAGGCGATTTTGACTGAAGAAATGAAGAATAAACGGGCATGGTGAAGCGCAAGCTCAGGCAGGTTGCTGGCTGGCTTCACCATGCGTGTCACGCGGGGGTGGGCTGGCGGGATGTTTCATTCTAGCTAAAGAATGAGAATTATTCGCGTTTGGAAGTGAAAATCATGGGTGCCAGGCTGGATGCCCGGCCCGGCGGGAGATACCGGAACCGGAGGGACAGGCTGCATGAGGGCGCTCAGAACTTGACGCGCATGCTCACCTGCAGCTCGCGCGGTGCGCCGGGCAGGATCAGGTTGTCGTTGCTGCCGTGGCTGGAGACGATGTATTTTTTGTCGGTGACGTTTTTGATGTTCACGCCGAATTCATAGCGGCCGGTCCGGTAGATGCCGGCCAGATCGCCGGTCAGGTAAGCCGGCAGCACGACGAGGTTGGTCAGCGAGGCGAAACGCTCGCCCATGTAGTTGAGGCCGCCGCCCAGGCTGAAGCCGTTGCCCAGGTCTTTCATGGCCCAAAAGGAGGCCGAGTGGCGCGGCGTCAGCGCGGGAACCTTGCCCAGCGACGGCACCGAAACAACCGGCAGCTGCAGCGAGCTGACACGCGCCACGGACTCCACCATTTCGCCGTCCAGGTAGGCGTAACCCGCGCTCACGTCCCAGCGGCCCGGCAGACGGCCGCTGGCCGTGAGTTCCAGCCCGTTGGTGCGCTGCGTGCCCACGTTGACCTGCAGGTTCGGGTTGGCCGGGTCGGTGTTCTTGATGTTGCTGCGCTGCAGGTTGAACAGTGCGGCCGTCACGCTGAGGGCGCCGTCCAGGAAGCCGAGCTTGCTGCCGATCTCGACGTTGCGGGTGATTTCCGGTTCGTTGGCCACGTTGCTGCCGGCCAGGGCAAAGGCCTCGGCCGAGGGCTGGAACGAGCGGCTGTACGAGAGGTAATGCGACTGCGCATCGGTAGGCTGCCACACCAGGCCGGCGCGCGGGCTGAAGCTGCGGTCGGTGCGGGCCAGCGGCGCGAGCTTGCGCTCAAACGTGGTGGACTGCTTGAACTCGTCATAGCGAATGCCCGCCAGCGCCTTCCAGTCTTTTGCCAGTGTGACCTGGTCCTGCAGGTACACACCCAGCACGTCCTGCGTGGTGTTGCTGGGAATGGCGCTGTCGGCCGCGAGATTAGCCGCGGTGAACGCCGGCACCGACACCAGGCCCGGGTTGAAGATGGACACGCGTGCCACCGTGCCGGCCGAGATCGATTCGGCGCGGCGTTTCTGCTGGCCCATTTCCAGGCCGAAGAGCCACTCCTGCTTGAAGCCGCCCAGCGTGTTCTTGTAGGTGAAGTCGGTCTGGTTGAACCAGCCCGACTCGTCGCGGAAGATGGCGCTGCGGGTCAGCCCGATGGTCAGCGCCACCGGGTCCGTCGTGCCGCTGGGCAGGGTGTTGTAGCGGTCCAGCTCGTAGCTGTAGTAGCGGGTGGTGTTGCGCACGCTGAAGGCGTCGTTGAAGCTGTGGTTCAGGGTGGCGGTGTAGGTGTCGACCAGGCTGGTACTGGTGTCGTCGCGCCGGGCATTGCCCGAACCGTAATAAGTGCTGGCGGGCACATCGACTGGGCGGCCGTTGAGTGCCGGAATGCCGAAGTCCGTCACGCGCTGGTCACGCGCCTTGGTGTATTGCAGCAGCAGGGAAGTCTGCTTGCTGAGTTTGAGCGCCAGCGACGGCGCAAAGCTGTAGCGGTCCACGAACTGCTGGTCGCGGTAGCTGCCGGAGTCTTCGCGCGCGGCGTTCAGGCGAAAGGCTGCCGCTTCACCCAGCGGCAGGTTCACGTCGGCTTCCACGCGCCTGAGCTTGTTGCTGCCCAGGATCAGTACGGTCTCGCCCGAGGTTTCGCCGAATTTTGGTTTCTTGGTGATGCGGTTGATCAGGCCACCCGAGGAACCCCGGCCGTACAGCACGGCAGAAGGGCCCTTGAGCACCTCGACCCGCTCGACGTTCGACAGGTCGCGGAAGTACAGGGCGTCATCACGCAGGCCGTCGGAAAACTGGTCGGTGATCGCGGTGAAGCCGCGGATCATCACCTGGTCGCGCTGGCCGTCGCCGTGGCTGGCTGCCACGCCGGGCACATTGCGCAGCGCATCTTCCATGGAGCGAGCCGCCTGGTCGCGCAGCAGCTGGCCGGGCACCACGTTGACGGTTTGCGGAATGTCGCGCAGCGGCGCGCTGCTTTTGGTAGCGGTGCTGCTGCTGGACGGGGAGTAGCCTTGTTCGGTGTCGGCGCGGATGGTGATGTCCGGCAGGACCTGGGCACCGACCAGCTGCGCGGCGCACAGCGCAAGCGGGGAGAGGGCAAATTTCGCTACCAGTTTGGTAGCTGACGGCGCCCGACGGATGGGGGCTGGAAGGGTTTTTGATGCAAGGAAACGGGATGCAAAGGACATGTGAAGCACGGCTCAGGCAGGTTGCTGGCTGGCTTCACATTCCTCAGAGATGTCGGCTGGCGGTTTACAAATCTTAACTCAATAATGAGAATTATTCGCGTTTAAGAGTTGCGGTAGCCAGTCTTTGACGGCAAAAAACGACAGGCTTTGGTGAGAGCGTCAGAAATAGAACGTGGTGCTCAGCGCGAAGCTGCGCGGTTCGGCCGGCGAAACCACGTTGGCGTTGATCGCACCCGCGTAGTACACCTTGTTGAACAGGTTCTTGATGCCTGCCGTCACGCGAAAGCGGTCGCCCTGGTAGCTCAGCGAGGTGTCGGCCACAAAGTAGGAAGGCAGCGTGAACGGCAGCGCGCCTACCTGTTCGCTGACGTAGCGCCCGCCCAGGCCCACGGTCACGCGCTTGAGCTCCTGCAGGCGGTAGGTGGCCCAGGTGGCCAGCGTGTGTTTCGGTGTCAGGTTGATGGGTTTGCCGACGATGGCGGTGTTGTTGTCGCGCGTGACTTCCGCATCGGTGTAGGCGTAGGCGGCGGTCAGCTTCCAGCCGTTGCGCAGGTCGGCGCCCAGCTCCAGTTCCAGGCCACGCGCGCGCTGCTCGCCGGTCTGCACGCTGAAGTTGGTGTTGACCGGGTCGGCCGTCGTCACGTTCTGGCGGCGCAGGTCATAGATGGCCAGCGCACCGGTGACCTGCCGGTTGGCCGCCTCGTACTTGAGGCCGGCTTCCCATTGCTGGCCGGTTTCCGGAACGAAAGCCGTGCCGTTGAAGGCCAGGCCCGACACCGGGAGGAAGGACTCGCCATAACTCGCGTAGGTGGACCAGCCCGGCACAAATTCATAAACCAGGCCGCCCGAGAAGGTGTTGGCCCTGTCCTTTTGCATCGTGCGTGTGTTGGTCAGGCGGTTGTCGGTGTCGGTCGTCGATCGGTCATGGCGCAGGCCCAGCAGCGCCGTCCAGCCTTTGCCGAACTTGATCTGGTCCTGCATGTAGAGACCGGTGGCGGTGAGTTTGGAGGGTGCGTCGGTCGTGAGGCTGGTGGGGCAGGTGGCCTGCACGCCGTAGACCGGGTTGTACAGGTTCATGGGCGCAATCGTGCAGCTGCGGCTGGCCTGCGAGCTGGTGCCGGTGCGGGCGTCCAGCCCGGTCACCAGGCGGTGTTTCAGGCCCAGTGCCTCGAAGCTGGTCAGCAGCGAGGTGTCGGTGGCCAGCAGGTCGTAGTCCATGTACTGGCGCGTGGCGGTGCGGTTCTGCAGGCGCTGGTTGGCCTGCAGCGTGCCGTTGGCCACGAAGTTGCCGGTGCCTTTTTCTTCCTCGTATCGCACGTTCTGGCGCAGCACCACGTCGGGGTTGAACTGGTGTTCCAGCGAATAACCCACGGTGGTCTGTTCCATGTCGTAGGCACCGAAGGCCGGATCGCCGGTGTAGCGCGTCAGTGGAATGGAGCCATTGCGATTGGGCAGCAGCGTGCCATACGGGGTGATGCCCTGCTGGCGCATCCACTGGCTGTGGCTGTAGGTGGCAAAAAGCACCAGGTCGGTTTGCGGGCCGAGGTCCAGCGCCAGCGAAGGCGCCACCCAGCGGTCCTTGCGGTAGACCAGGTCGGTCGGGTCTTCGGAATCGGACACCTGGGCGTTGATGCGAAACGCCGCCTTGCCCGACTCGGACAGCGGACGGTTCAGGTCGGCCGACAGCGTCTTGAGGCCGAAGCTTCCCAGCTCCAGCGAGGCTTCCGACAGTGCTTCCTTTTTTGGCCGCTTGCTGACGGCGTTCACGATGCCGCCGGGCTGCACCTGGCCGTACAGCACCGAGGCCGCACCCTTGAGCACCTCGAAGCGCTCGTAACCGTAGGGCGTCAGGCGTGTCCACATGCCGGGGCTTTGCACCAGGCCATCGATCAGGATGGACTCGGTCGAGCGGAAGCCACGGATGTTGATGTCGTCGAAGCCGCGCCGGCCGAAGTTGACCGGGCTGACGCCGGCAACGGTCTGCAGCGCCTGCTGCAGGTTGCTGGCCTGGCGCGACTCCATCTGCTCGCGTGTGACCACGCTGATGGATTGCGGCGTCTCCAGCAGGCGCATGGGCGCCTTGCCTGCGCTTTGCGCCTGGTTGGGCGCAAAACCTTCGTCTTTTTCGACAGTGGCGTTGATGCGCACCTCGCGCAATTGCGGCGATTCGGTACCCGCGGCTGTGGCAGGCGGTGTTTCGGCCCGGGCCAGCTGCGCGACACACAGTGCGAGTGGCGTGAGCACAAAGGCTGCTACAAATTTGCTAGCTGCTCGCGCGCTCTGTAATTGGGCTGGGAGGTATTTTAAGTGAAGAAAAGAGGAGGGGAGTGACATGGTGAAGCGCAGGCCAGTTGCTGGCTGGCTTCACACGGACATGTCGGCTGGCGGGGGCTATAGCTTAACTCACAAATGAGAGTAATTCTCGTTTGTAGGATGACCCCCCTTTCTGGCCGCAGCGGCACAGGACGGCTTAGCTGAGTTCGCCCATCTGGCTTTGCAGGTAGTTCTGCACGCCCACCTTGGCGAGCAGCTCGATCTGGGTTTCCAGGAAGTCGATGTGCTCTTCGGTGTCGTCCAGGATGCCCTGCAGCAGGTCGCGCGAGACATAGTCACGCACGCTTTCGCAATGCGCGATGCCGTCCTTGATGGTGGCCTGGGCGCCGGTTTCGGCCTTCAGGTCACAGGCCAGGGCTTCCGGCACGTCTTCGCCGATCATCAGCTTGCCCAGGTCCTGCAGGTTGGGCAGGCCGTCGAGCATGAAGATGCGGTCCATGAGTTTGTCGGCATGTTTCATCTCGCCGATGGACTCTTCGTATTCCTTCTTGGCCAGCTTGTCCAGGCCCCAGTGCTTGTACATGCGGTAGTGCACGAAGTACTGGTTGATGGCGGTGAGCTCGTTTTTGAGCTGGGCCTGCAGGTGGGTGATGACTTGTGCGTCGCCTTTCATGGCATTTCCTTTTTTTAGTTTTGAATGTCCTGATTGTCGACAGGCCGGCGTCATCGGGCAAGGAAAAATGCATAACCCTTTGTGCGCGGTCTGAGCACGAATGGGATTGATAGGCGTTCTTCTTTGAAATCATGAAGCGGTGCCCTGCGCACCGCTTCATGAACTGTCAGGCCACCGGCGCCGAGGTCCGGATCAGGTGATCGAAAGCACCCAGCGCGGCCTTCGCGCCGTCACCGGCCGCAATGATGATCTGCTTGAAGGGCACCGTGGTGCAATCGCCCGCCGCAAACACGCCGGGCAGCGAGGTCTGGCCTTTGGCATCGACGATGATCTCGCCGTGCCTGGAGAGCTCGACCACACCCTTGAGCCAGTCGGTGTTGGGCACCAGGCCGATCTGGATGAACACGCCTTCGAGCGCCACGGTTTTCAGCTCGCCGCTGGCGCGGTCTTTGTAGACCAGGCCGTTGACCTTCTGGTCGCCGGTGATCTCGGTGGTCTGCGCGTTGGTGAACACATCCACGTTCTTCAGGCTCTTGAGCTTGCGTTGCAACACGGCGTCGGCGCGCAGCGCAGTGTCGAACTCGATCAGCGTCACGTGGCCGACGATGCCGGCCAGGTCGATCGCCGCTTCGACACCCGAGTTGCCGCCGC
This sequence comes from Polaromonas sp., assembly GCF_049790275.1. Lineage (GTDB taxonomy): Bacteria > Pseudomonadota > Gammaproteobacteria > Burkholderiales > Burkholderiaceae_C > Polaromonas. The sequence goes on along the minus strand of NZ_JBAQYR010000056.1, from coordinate 108,489 downwards.
CGATCACAGCCACGCGTCTTCCCTTGAACAACGGGCCGTCGCAGTGCGGGCAATAGGCCACGCCTTTGTTCTTGAACGCCTGCTCGCCCGGCACGTTGATGTTGCGCCAGCGCGCGCCGGTGGAGATGATCACCGTCTTGCTCTTGAGCGAGGGGCCGCTTTCGAGCTGGATCTCGATCAGGTCCTTGCCCGGCCCGCTGTTGGGAATCAGGGCCTTGGCACGCTGCAGGTTCATGATGTCCACGTCGTAGTTGCGCACGTGTTCTTCCAGTGCGTGGGCGAACTTCGGGCCTTCGGTTTCCTTGATCGAGATGAAGTTCTCGATGCCCAGCGTGTCCAGCACCTGGCCGCCGAAACGCTCCGACGCCACGCCGGTGCGAATGCCCTTGCGCGCGGCGTACACGGCGGCTGCAGCGCCGGCCGGGCCGCCGCCGACGATCAGCACGTCGAACGGGTCTTTTTCATTGATCTTTTTCGCTTCGCGCTCGGTGCCGCTGGTGTCGATCTTTGCCAGGATTTCTTCCAGGCTCATGCGGCCGTTGCCGAGCATGGTGCCGTTCAGGAAGACCGTGGGCACGCCCATGATCTCGCGCTCCTTGATCTCGTCCTGAAAGGTGCCGCCTTCGATCATGGTGGTCTTGATGCGCGGGTTCTGCACCGCCATCAGGTTCAGTGCCTGCACCACGTCGGGGCAGTTGTGGCAGGTCAGCGAAACATAGACCTCGAAGTCGAGGTCACGATCGAGCGCGCGGATCTGCTCCAGCACTTCCTGCTCGACCTTGGGCGGGTAACCGCCGATCTGCAGCAGCGCCAGGATCAGCGAGGTGAATTCATGGCCCATGGGCAGGCCGGCAAAACGCGGGCCGTGGTTTTCGCCCGGGCGGTTGATCGAGAACGAGGGCTTGCGGTGCGGGTCGTCGCGGCTTTCGGTCAGCTTGACCAGCGGCGACGCCTCTGCGACGTCCTTCAGCAGCGACAGCACTTCGCCAGAGGCCTCGCCGTCGTCCAATGAAGCGACGATTTCGATGGGCGCGGTGGCGCGTTCGAGGTAACTTTTCAGTTGGGCTTTGGTGGCGTCGTCAAGCATGGCGGACTCACTTTCAATTTCAATGGGGAACAAAAAAGCCCGGGACGGCACACACGTGTGCCCGGCCCGGGCCTTCGTCAGGAAGGCAGCAGGGCGCTTAAATCTTGCCGACGAGGTCGATGGACGGAGCGATCGTCTTGGCGCCTTCGTTCCACTTGGCAGGGCAGACCTGGCCGGGATGGGCCGCGGTGTATTGGGCAGCCTTCAGCTTGCGCAGGGTTTCCTTGACATCGCGGGCGATTTCGTTGGAGTGCACTTCAGCTGTCTTGATGACGCCGTCGGGGTTGATCACGAAGGTGCCGCGCAGTGCCAGGCCCTCTTCGGGGATGAACACGTCAAAGGCTTTGGTCAGCGTGTGGGTCGGGTCGCCCACCAGCGGGAACCTGGCCTTGCCGACGGCAGGGGAGGTTTCGTGCCACACCTTGTGCGAGAAATGGGTGTCGGTGGTCACGATGTAAACCTCTGCACCAGCCTTCTGGAATTCGGCGTAGTTGTCGGCGGCGTCTTCGACTTCCGTGGGGCAGTTGAAGGTGAATGCCGCTGGCATGAAGATCAGGACCGACCATTTGCCCTTCAGCGATTCGTCAGAGACCTCGACGAACTTGCCATTGAGGAAAGCTTGGGTTTTGAAAGGCTGGACTTGGGTGTTGATCAGGGACATGGGGGAGGGTTCCTCTATGGGTGTTGACGTAAAAATTAACGACAGGGATAGCTTAAGGTCTGACTATCGATTAATCCAATTAATTGAATGTATTCATGTCATGCAATATAGCTATTGGTCAGGGGATGGCAGGTTTGCTATCAAAACAAGAGCTGGTTGCGCCCGTTCCTGCAGTGGAGACGCGGCATTGGATGTGAAAAATGCCTTCAAAGCCTACTGGGGGCTATTTCTGGAGACAGCGATGAAGAAAATTGTCCGTTAGCCCAATCAGCACGGGCGCAAGCTGCTATTAAAAAGCTAGCAAAATTTGAGGAAAGCGCCGGACTGAGGCTCAGTACTCCAGCCGCTCGGGCCGGATTTCCTGCAGGATGGTGGTGGCGATTTCCTCGATGGACTTGGTGGTGGTCGACAGCCAACGAATGCCTTCGCGCCGCATCATGGCTTCGGCTTCGTGGATTTCCTCGCGACAGTTCTCCAGGCTCGCGTACCTGGAGTTGGGCCGGCGCTCATTGCGGATCTGCGCCAGGCGCTCGGGCGCAATCGTCAGGCCGAAGATCTTCTTGCGGTGCGGCACCAGCGCCGGCGGCAGCTGGCGGCGCTCGAAATCTTCAGGGATCAGCGGGTAGTTGGACGCTTTCAGGCCGTATTGCATGGCCAGGTACAGCGTCGTCGGCGTTTTACCGCTGCGGCTCACGCCCACCAGAATCACGTCGGAGCCCGCCAGGTCCTTGTTGCTCTGGCCGTCGTCGTGGGCCAGTGAAAAGTTGATGGCCTCGATGCGGTCATCGTATTCCTTGCTTTTGGAAGCGTCCGAGAAGCGGCCGACGCGGTGGTTGGACTTGATGCCCAGCTCGACTTCCAGCGGCGCCACAAAGGTGCCGAACATGTCCAGCAGCATGCCGTGGCAATGCGCCTTGATGACGGTCAGGATTTCCATGTTCACCAGCGTGGTGAAAACAATCGGCCGCGTGCCTTCCAGCACGGCCGCGTGGTTGATCTGGCGGATGGCCTGGTGCGCCTTGTCCACGCTGTCGATAAAAGGCAGGCGCACATGGCGCGCCTTGAACTCGAACTGCGCCAGGATGGCGTTACCAAAGGTTTCAGCGGTGATGCCGGTGCCGTCGGAAATGAAAAATACGGTGCGGTTGGGCATGTCTGGGCTTCAGGGTTATGAAAGGTGGGGGCGGCTGCCGGAGGCGGCAGGCCCCTACAATCAAGGCAATTATCCAGATTCTCACGCCATGCCCCGCACCAACCCCTTCCAACAACAACAAGGTTGCCCGCCGCGCATGCGCCACGTCCCGGTTTTTAAACCTCCCGGAGTATTTTCATGTCCAAGCTTTTTGAGGCGACCGCCCTGGTCGTGCCGTTTGAAAACCTGAGGATGACAGACGTCGAGGCTGTCGGCGGTAAAAACGCCAGCCTCGGCGAAATGATCTCGCAATTGCCCACCGGGCCGCAGGGCGTGCGTGTGCCCACCGGCTTCGCCACCACGGCCCACGCCTTCCGCATTTTTCTGGCCCATGACGGGCTGGACAAAAAAATCAACGCCGTCCTCGACAAGCTCAACACCGAGGACGTGCGTGCACTCGCGGTCGCCGGCGCGCAGATCCGTGGCCTGGTCGAAGCCCAGCCCTTTCCTTCGGAACTCGAAAAAGCCGTACGCGACAGTTTTGCCGCCCTGAGCGCCGGCAACCCGCAGGCCAGTTTTGCGGTGCGTTCGTCCGCCACGGCGGAAGACCTGCCCGATGCCTCGTTTGCGGGGCAGCAGGAAACCTTCCTGAATGTGGTCGGCATCGAGGACGTGCTGCACAAGATGAAAGAGGTGTTTGCCTCGCTCTACAACGACCGCGCCATCAGCTACCGCGTGCACCAGGGCTTTGCCCATTCCGACGTGGCCCTGTCGGCCGGCGTGCAGCGGATGGTGCGTAGCGACATCGGTGCTGCCGGCGTGATGTTCACCATCGACACCGAAAGCGGCTTTGAAGACGTGGTCTTCATCACCTCCAGCTACGGCCTGGGTGAAACCGTGGTGCAGGGCGCCGTGAACCCCGACGAGTTCTATGTGCACAAGCCCATGCTGAAGGCCGGCAAGCGCGCGGTGATCCGACGCAACCTGGGAAGCAAGCTGCTGCAGATGGAGTTCACCAGCGCCGAAGAAAAGAAAGCCGGCGGCAAACTGGTGAAGACCACCGATGTGCCGGCGGAGCTGCGCAACCGCTATTCGCTGAGCGACGCCGACGTCGAGCAGCTGGCGCGTTACGCGGTGATCATCGAAGACCATTACGGCCGTCCCATGGACATCGAATGGGGTAAGGACGGCACTGACGGCGAGCTGTACATCCTGCAGGCGCGGCCCGAGACTGTGAAAAGCCAGTCCAAGGGCCAGGCCGAGCAGCGCTACAAGCTCAAGGGCACCGGCACCGTGCTGGCCGAGGGCAGGGCGATTGGCCAGAAAATCGGTACCGGCCCGGTCCGCATCGTGCGCGACATCAAGGACATGGACCAGGTCCAGCCCGGCGACATTCTGGTCACCGACATGACCGACCCGAACTGGGAGCCGGTCATGAAACGCGCCAGCGCCATCGTGACGAACCGCGGAGGGCGCACCTGCCACGCGGCCATCATTGCGCGCGAGCTGGGCATTCCGGCCGTGGTCGGCTGCGGCGACGCCACCGAGTCGCTCAAGGACGGCATGCTGGTAACCGTGAGTTGCGCCGAGGGCGATACCGGCAACATCTATGACGGCCTGCTTGAGACCGAGGTCACCGAAGTGCAGCGCGGCACCATGCCGCCCATAGACATCAAGATCACGATGAACGTCGGCAACCCGCAGCTGGCTTTCGACTTCTGCCAGATCCCCAACCACGGCGTGGGCCTGGCGCGGCTGGAGTTCGTCATCAACAACAACATCGGCGTGCACCCCAAGGCCATCCTCGACTACCCGAATGTCGATGCCGACCTGAAAAAGGCCGTGGAAAGCGTGGCGCGCGGCCATGCCTCGCCGCGTGCTTTTTATGTCGACAAGGTGGCCGAAGGCGTGGCGACCATCGCCGCTGCTTTCTGGCCGAAACCGGTGATTGTGCGTTTGTCGGACTTCAAGTCCAACGAGTACCGCAAGCTGATTGGCGGTTCGCGCTACGAGCCCGAGGAAGAAAACCCGATGCTGGGCTTTCGCGGTGCATCGCGTTACCTCAGCCCCGATTTCGGCGAAGCCTTTGCGATGGAGTGCGAGGCGCTGCGCCGCGTGCGCGACGACATGGGGCTGGTCAATGTCGAGGTCATGGTGCCGTTTGTCCGCACCCTCGGGCAAGCGAAAAAGGTCACCGACCTGCTGGCACAGCACGGCCTGAAGCGCGGCGAAAAAGACCTGCGCGTGATCATGATGTGCGAGGTGCCGAGCAATGCCATCCTGGCTGACGAGTTTCTTGAGTTCTTCGACGGATTCTCGATTGGCTCGAACGACCTGACCCAGCTCACGCTGGGCCTGGACCGCGATTCCGGGCTGGCCATCCTGGCAGAAGATTTCGACGAGCGCGATCCGGCCGTCAAGGCCATGCTGAGCCGCGCCATCCAGGCCTGTAACCGCCAGGGCAAGTACGTTGGCATCTGTGGCCAGGGACCCAGCGATCACCCCGACTTTGCGCTGTGGCTCAAGGAGCAGGGCATCGGCTCGATCTCGCTGAATCCTGACACCGTCATCGACACCTGGAAGCAGCTGGCGTCCTAGTACTGCAACCGGGAAGTAGCGAAACGAGATGAAAGTGATGGCTTCGCGCCCAGGGCAAGGATTGCAACGCCGCCATGGGTGCGAAGACGCGCTTTCATGTTTCGATATTTTCGGATTGCAGTACCAAGGCTTAATTCCTTGGTTCTATGCCGCATCCTGAAGCGGCAGAAACCAAGGGAAAGTCCTAGGAGGGTTTGAACGGGTTCGGACCGCCCGCCCGATTGTTTGTAAGAAGTTGGTAAGGACCGAGGCAACAATCAAGCCATTGTTGCCAAAGGTCCTATGCTTTTTTTCGCGTCTACTCTTAAATTGATAGCCGAAATCGCTTTATTGGCGCTGTTCGGCCAGTGGGTCCTCGGTTTGCTGGCCGGCGCGAAAAAAGACAGCAACCTGTTCTATCAAATCCTGCAGATCGTGGGCAAACCCTTTGTGGTGGCCGCCCGCTTCATCACCCCCAGACAGATCATTGACCGCCACGTACCGCTCGTGGCGTTTTTGTTGCTGCTGTTCGTCTGGATCGCGTCGACCCTGACGAGGATCCGGATTTGCCTTGAAATTGGCGTGGAGATGTGCAAATGAACACCGTTGCCGCCTACTGGTATCTCAAACTGCAGGCGCTGGTCCTGCTGGTGTTCGGCAGGCAGGCCGCAGCCCTGGAAAAGTTCACCCAGATGCTGCTGGTGCGCCCCGGCGACCGCTACGCCCTGGCCAGCCGGGCACATGTGCTCGCACAGCTGGGCGACAAACACGGCGCCATTGAGGCCCTGCGCGAACTGGTGGCACGCTTTCCCGACACCGCAGCCGCCTGGTTCAACCTGGCCTACATGCTGGAAGACACTGGCGGCCATCCGGACGCCGAACCCGCTTTTCGCCGCGCGCTGGATATCGAGCCCAAGATGGACCGGGCCTGGTATGGCCTGGCATTGCTCCTGATTCGTGACCGCCGCTTCGACGAAGCCGTGCAGGCACTCAAGAAAAACACAGAACTGCAGCCCATGAGCCCGTTCGGCTGGTATCAGCTGGCGCGGGTTCATGTAGACAGGCAAGACCCTGAAGAGGCGGTGAAGGTCATTCGCCACCTCAAAAGGTTTGAGCCTAAAGTGGCCGCCCAGCTGGAGCGCGAAACGGGGCTGAGCATCGCTCAGTCGTCCTGACCGCCAACCATCGGGGTGGGTATTTGAAGGCCAGGGTCCTGCCCAGGCTTATAAGACGCGATCCGGCTTGCAGGCCACGCTTGGGAAAGGTGGTGATCGTGATGTGCCCGAAAGGGCGTTGTTGATGGAGGCAAGTGTTATGCAGTTAACCGACAACCATCGCCGTTACTGGCGAAAGAACCTGAACATCACGGGCATCCTGCTGGTGATCTGGTTCGTCGTGACGTTCGTCGTGAGTTATTACGCACGTGAACTGAACTTCAATTTCTTTGGCTGGCCCTTCAGCTTCTGGATGGGAGCACAAGGGGCATTGGTGATTTACGTGGCCATCATCGGGTATTACGCCTGGTACATGGGCAAGCTCGATGTTGAGCACGGCGTCCAAGAGAGCGAGGAATAATCATGGCTGGAATGTTTGGTTCTGATAGCGCTGGCGGCAATACCAAAGCCTCCAACGCGGCGTTCAAGTCCGGCTTGAACAAGGTTTACAAGTGGTACACCGGTGGCTTTCTGGCCTTCGTGGTGGTACTGGCCATCCTTGAACAGATGGGCTTGTCCCGTCAGTGGATTGGCTTGATCTTCCTGCTGGCCACCATCGGCCTGTATGCCGGCATCGGCATCATGAGCCGTACCACCGACGCTGCCGAATATTACGTGGCAGGCCGCCGCGTACCGGCGGTGTACAACGGCATGGCCACGGGTGCTGACTGGATGTCTGCGGCCTCCTTCATCGGTATGGCCGGCACGCTCTACCTTACCGGCTACAGCGGCCTGGCCTTCATCATGGGATGGACCGGCGGTTACTGCCTGGTGGCCCTGTTTCTTGCGCCCTACCTGCGCAAGTTCGGCCAGTTCACGATTCCCGACTTTCTGGGCGAACGTTATGGCGGCAACCTGCCGCGTTTCCTCGGCATCGTCGCTGCGATTCTGTGCTCCTTCACCTATGTGGTGGCGCAGATCTACGGCGTCGGCATCATCACCGCGCGCCTGACGGGTGTGGCTTTCGAACTCGGGATTTTCCTGGGTCTCGGCGGTATTCTGGTTTGCTCCTTCCTGGGCGGCATGCGTGCTGTGACCTGGACACAGGTGGCCCAGTACATCATCCTGATCGTGGCCTACATGATCCCGGTGGTGTGGCTGTCGGTCAAACAGACCAGCGTTCCGATTCCGCAGGCCATCTATGGCTTCCAGCTGCAGAAAGTGACTGCCAAGGAAAAAGAGCTGACGACCAATGCCAAAGAGGTGGAAGTCCGCGACATCTTCAAGCAGCGTTCGGCAGCTCTGGCCGCCAAGCTGAAAGACCCTGCCGCTGCGCTGGCTGCAGACAAGGCAGCGGCGGAGAAAGCCGTGGCGGACCTGAAAGCGGCCAACGGTGCACAGTCTGAAATAGCTGCCGCTGAAAAAGCGCTTGCTGCCTTGCCGAAGGATGTGGAAGCAGCGAAGAAAGCGTGGACCGCTGCCAAGGCTGGGGCTGACACCAAGTCGCTTCCCCTGAATGGCATGCCACCGCACGCCCAGCAGTTTGCCGGTGACCCGAATGGCGATGCAAAAGCCAAAGGTGCGTACGACGCTTCGCGCCGCAATTTCCTGGCGCTGATTTTCTGCCTGATGGTGGGTACCGCCGCGCTGCCGCACATCCTGATGCGCTACTACACCGTCCCAAGCGTGAAAGAAGCGCGTCAGTCGGTCACTTGGTCGCTGTTCTTCATCTTCCTGCTGTACTTCACAGCGCCGGCTTTGGCCGTGCTGGTGAAATACGAGGTCTTCACGGTGCTGATCGGCACGCCGTTCAACGCGCTACCGGATTGGATTGCTGCCTGGAACAAGGTGGACCCGACCCTGCTGTCGGTGGTGGACGTCAACAAGGACGGCATTCTGCAGCTCAATGAAATGTCCATTGGTGGCGACATCATCGTGCTGGCAGGTCCCGCGATCGGCGGCCTGCCTTACGTGGTGTCCGGCCTGGTGGCTGCCGGCGGTCTGGCCGCGGCGCTGTCAACGGCTGACGGCCTGCTGCTGACGATTGCCAATGCGCTCAGCCATGACCTGTACTACAAAATGATCGACCCGAACGCCTCCACCGCACGCCGCGTGACCATCTCCAAGGTCCTGCTGCTGGTAGTCGCCCTGTGTGCCGCGTATGTGGCTGCGCAGAAACCGGCCGACATTCTGTTCCTGGTCTCCGCGGCGTTCTCGTTCGCTGCGGCTGCGTTCTTCCCGGCCCTGACATTGGGGATCTTCTGGAAACGCGCTACCGGCATCGCTGCCTCTCTGGGCATGATCGCCGGCTTGGGTACCACGTTCTATTACATGGTGACCACCCAGCCCTGGATGCGCGGCTTGTTCGGCATCACATCCCCGGTGCAGCTCTGGTGGGAAATCCAGCCCATCTCGGCCGGTGTGTTCGGCGTGCCCATCGGGTTTGCCGTGATCCTTCTGGTCAGCCTGGTCACCCCTGCGCCCAGCCGCAAGGTCCAGGAGCTGGTCGAGCACGTACGCTACCCAACCCTGCGCACGGCCTGAGCCAGGAGCCTGCTGATGTGATCTGACCCCGGTCAGGTCCGAGCCCGGCAACGCAAGTTGCCGGGCTTTTTTCATGGGCGGGTTGCTTTGGCCAGACCAGTTTGGAGGAAAACGCAGCTCTTTGGGGCCCTGCAACAAGCTCGGAACGGGTCGGTATCAGGTGACGTTCGCGAAGGCTCTCCAGTTCAAGCAGGGGCCGCGGGTCCGGCTTCGCCGGTCCGCAGGCGCAGCGGCCCCTCGGGGGGCAGGACGCTACTCGCAGTGAGCAACCGTGGGGGCAGGCATTTCAGGCTATAATCATGGGCTTCGCCTTGCTGCACCCTTAACGACGCTGGGGCAGCTTTCATCAACCACAAGGAGAGTTTATGCGTCATTACGAGATCGTCTTGCTGATCCACCCGGATCAAAGCGAGCAAGTCCCAGCCATGCTGGAACGTTACAAGGGCATGATTACCGCCGGCGGTGGAAAAGTGCACCGGGTTGAAGATTGGGGCCGCCGCCAGCTGGTGTACCTGATCCAGAAACTCGCCAAGGCCCACTACCTGTGCATCAATATTGAAGCCAGCCAGGCCGTGATGGAAGAAATTGAACACGCGTTCAAGTTCAATGACGCCGTGCTGCGCCACCTGACCGTGGTCAAGAAAAAGGCTGAAACCGGCCCATCCCTCATGATGCGCAACGTCGAGAGGGAAGAAGCCCGCAAGGCCCAGCAGCAGGAGTATGCAGCGTCGTAAGACGCCACCATGCTGTTGAACGACTCACTGCTGCGCAAAACACCCTGCAGTGAACCGCGTTGAATTGACCGCTTGTATCGCCGAGGCCAGTCCTCTTCGCTACACGCCCGCAGGAATCCCCGCTGCCAACTTCGTCTTCGAACACGAGTCGGAAATGGCGGAAGCAGGTTCCACCCGGCAGGTCAAATTGACAATGAAGGCAGTTGCTTTTGGTGCCCTGGCAGAACAAGCCGGCCAGCTCCCTTTAGGCAGACCTTTCAGGTTCACCGGTTTTCTGGTCAATGCGCGTGGCAGCAAAAGTGTCGTGTTTCATATCCAAGCTTTTCAACCAGTTTCTGAACAAGTACTGAACCCCATTTAAGGAGTCCATCATGCCCGGACCAAAACGTTTCAATAAAGACAAGCGCCCCAAGCGCAATACCCAATCCCTGCTGTTCAAACGCAAGCGTTTTTGCCGTTTCACAGCTGCTGGTGTTGAAGAAATCGACTACAAGGACATCGACACCCTGCGCGATTTCGTTGCCGAAAACGGCAAGATCATCCCCGCACGCCTGACCGGCACGCGCGCGATTTTCCAGCGCCAGATCAACACCGCCGTCAAGCGCGCTCGCTTCCTCGCGATGCTGCCTTACAGCGACCAGCACCGCAGCCTGTAAGGAACACGATCATGCAAATTATTCTGCTCGACAAAGTCGTGAACCTGGGCAACCTGGGTGAAGTCGTCAAGGTCAAGGACGGTTACGCACGCAATTTCCTGATCCCTTCCGGCCGCGCCCGCCGCGCAACCGCTGTGGCGATCAAGGAGTTCGAAGTCAAACGCGCCGAACTTGAAAAAGCTGCTGCTGCCAAGCTGGCCGAGTCGCAAGCCCAGGGCGAAAAGCTCAGCGGCACCACCGTCAAGCTCACGCAAAAAGCCGGTGTCGATGGCCGCCTGTTTGGCTCCGTGACCAACCACGATATTTCTGCCGAACTGAGCAAGCTGGGCTTCGCAGTTGCCAAAGGCCAGGTGCGCATGCCCAACGGCCCGCTCAAAACGGTGGGTGACCACCCTGTGACTGTTGCATTGCACACCGATGTGGCTGTGGACATCACGGTGACGGTGTACGGCGAATCCGCTTAAACCACTCGCTGCTCCCGAAAAAGCCGCTCGCTGAGCGGCTTTTTTCTTGGCGCTACGGTCGGGCGCAGTTGTGCACATCTCCCGTGCCGATTTACACCGCATTTCCCACGCTTATTCACAACTTTATCCACCGCGTTTTAGCCGTGGCGGCGTAGTATTTAGCACTCTCTCAGGAAACCCATGTCCGCTGTACTTTCCACCGTTGACGACTCCCGCTACAGCCCCGACCGCCAGATTGCGCAGTTGCGCATTCCCCCGCACTCCATCGAGGGCGAGTCCAGCGTGCTGGGCGGCCTGCTGCTGGACAACGGCGCCTGGGACCGCGTCGGCGACCTGCTGGTGGACGAAGACTTCTACCGCTACGAACACAAGCTGATCTATGCAGCCGTGGGTGCGCTGATCAACGCCACCAAGCCGGCCGACGTGATCACCGTGTACGAGCACCTGCAGAACCAGGGCAAGGCCGAAGAGGTGGGTGGCCTGGCTTACCTGAATTCGCTGGCGCAGTACGTGCCCAGCGCCGGCAACATCCGCCGCTACGCCGAAATCGTGCGCGAACGCTCCATCCTGCGCAAGCTGGTGGCCGCCAGCGACGAGATCGCCACCCAGGCCTTCAATCCCCAGGGCAAGGCCGTGGCCATGATCCTGGACGAGGCCGAGCAGAAGATCTTCAAGATCGGAGAGCAGGGCTCGCGCATGAAGCAGGGCTTCCAGAGCATGGACACCCTGGTGGTCAGCCTGCTGGACCGCGTGACCGAGATGTCGGAAAACCCGAACGACGTCACCGGCGTGCCCACAGGCTTTTATGACCTCGACAAAATGACCTCCGGCTTTCAGGCCGGCGACCTGGTTATTCTGGCGGCAAGACCCTCAATGGGTAAGACCGCATTGGCTATCAACATTGCCGAACACGTGGCGCTCAACGAAGGCCTGCCGGTGGCGGTGTTCTCCATGGAAATGGGCGCCTCCCAGCTGGCGGTGCGTATCGTCGGCTCCATCGGCCGCATCGACCAGACCCATTTGCGCACCGGCGCGTTAACCGACGAAGAATGGCCGCGCCTGACCGAAGCGATTGAAAAGCTGCGCAACATCTCCCTGCACATCGACGAAACCCCGGGCCTGACCGTCAGCGAGCTGCGCGCCAACGCCCGGCGCCTGGCCCGCCAGTGCGGCAAGCTCGGCCTGATCGTGGTCGATTACTTGCAACTCATGAGCGTGTCTTCCAGCATGAGCGAAGAAAACCGTGCCACCGCCGTCGGCGAAATCTCACGCGGCCTGAAGATGCTGGCCAAGGAACTGCAATGCCCGGTGATTGCCCTGTCACAGCTGAGCCGGGGTGTTGAGTCCCGCACCGACAAGCGCCCTATGATGAGCGATTTGCGCGAGTCCGGCGCCATCGAGCAGGACGCCGACATCATCATGTTCATCTACCGCGATGAGTACTACACCAAAGACGCCTGCAAGGAACCCGGCGTGGCCGAGGTCATCATCAGCAAGCAGCGTAACGGCCCGACCGGCACCGTCAAGCTGGCGTTTATCAACCGCATTACCAAGTTCGAAAGTCTGGCGCATGGGGGTGGTGGGGATTTCTAGGGGGAGAATATGTGCCTGGCCACGCGCCGCACCATAAACTTCGCGCCCGTTCCGCTCTCACTGGCTGCGTGATTGCTTAGTTGGCCTCGCGGCAGCAGAGCTTTGTGTTGCCGACTGGAGGAACGACAATAGCTTTTCGAGCGCGTCGTTTCGCTTGTTCGCAGGTGCCAGTACCCCTATTTCGCCAAAAGGAAGCTTCTCCGGCCAGGACAGCTCGCACAGCTGTTTTGTCGAGAGCAGGGTGGCCGCCACGCTATGTGGCACCAACGCAAGCAACGGCTCCTGACTGAGAAGGCGCCAGATCAGCAGTGGCGAAGCCGCGACGATGTTGTACAGCTTGATTCGTTCCAGGTCATCATGGAAGTACCTGTCAAATACTGCTCTTGCGGCAATAGACGTTGGCGGAACGAGCCAAGTGGAGTCAAGCAGATCAGCTCTGGAAACACGTTGCTTGGTGGCAAGCGGATGGAACGAACCAGCGATAATCGCGAACCGATCTGGCCAGAGAGGGTGAAACGACCAGCCCGAAGGGAGGACTGCCGGACGTCGGCAGACGGCACAGTCCACTTCTGCGTTGGCCACCAGTGTTGCCTGCCGCACAGCATCTGCTTCAATCAATTCGAGAACGATGCTGGGATGTCTCCTTGCGAAGGCCGGCACCACACCGCCCAGCTCTCCACCCATCGCTGCGGAGATGGCTGCAACGCGTACCACAGAACTTGCACCATCAAGAAGTCCAGATGCGAATGTGGCAGTTTGGTCCACCAAGTCAATCATCCGGCGTGCCAGTGGGAGCAGTGCGGTACCAGCTGGAGTGAGTGCCATGCCTTGCGCATGGCGCAGGAATAGCGGGCTTTCAAGAAGGCGTTCGAGGTCTGCAAGTCCCTGTGTCGCCGATGGCTGGGTAACACCGACTGCCTCCGCTGCACGCTTGACTGTCTGAAGTTCAGCGATCTTGACGAAGACGTGCAAATGACGAATCCGGGCGCGACTGAGGAGCCGATTGCGGAGAGTTGTGACGGAGGTCGCCATTCAGCAGCTCATGATGGGCGTCTGCGAGATATAGGCAAAGCTTATTGATTGTGTCAAATTATGATTAGACGATTATAGGTGGCCGGATGAAACTTTGGCTACAGATAACCAAAGGAGACATCAATGGCTGGATTTCAATTTCGTCGACAGTTCGCCGCAGTTTTCATAGTTGCTTGGGCAGCCTCAGCGGCTTGGGCTCAAACCTATCCCGACAGGCCCATCACAATCGTGATTCCTTATCCCGCGGGTGCGGCCGTGGATCGCGTCGGGCGAAGCCTCGCCGTCGAACTCGGCAAGCGGCTGGGCCAATCTGTGGTGATCGACAACGTTGGAGGAGCGTCTGGCACGATTGGGGCCAAGAAAGTGCAGCGGGCACCCGCTGATGGGTACATGCTCCTCCTCGGGACCGTGAACGACATGATCGTCGCACCAGCAGCCATCAAGGCCGGTTACTCCAGCCGCAACTTCACGCCAATTGCCAAGTTGTCCATCAATACGACTATCCTTGTTGCCCATCCGGGACTTGCGGCCAACAGCGTTGATGAGCTGGCGGTTCTTGCCAGGCAAGCGAAGGCGCCGCTCCTGTCCGGGGCGACAGGTGTCGCAATGATGCAGACGGTCGGTGGAACCCTGCTAGCTGACGCTGCGGGCTTCAAGATCGACCACGTTATATACAAAGGTGGCGCTCCGCTTCTCAACGACCTGATGAGCGGCCAAGTTCAGGTCGGCACGATCGCTCTGACCTCAGCGCTGCCGATGATCCGGGCTGGAAAGCTCAAGGCGCTGGGAATCATCTCCGCCCACCGTGATCCTACCGCCCCGGAAATTCCGACGGTGAATGAGGGCAAGGTGGTCAAGGGCGTCGAAGCTGATCTGTGGACCGCTCTTCTGGGGCCTGCGAACTTGCCTGCACCGGTCGTCGAACGCCTGGCAGCCGCCCTGCGGCAGGTCATGCTGGACCAAGCGTACAAAAGCAGTGAATTCAAGGCTGGAAGCATCGTGGCGGAGCCGAATGATCCGAAAACCTTTGCGCAATACTTGCAGAAGGAAGAGGCTCGTCTGCGCCCGGTGCTTGCAAATATAAAGGTGAATGAGTGACCCCGCTAGAGAGGCAATCACCGCAGCGGCTTGAAGTTCGTGGTGGGATCGAGATCCACTATGTTCAAGCTGGCGATGGCCCGTCGCTGGTCTTCGTGCACGGCGGGATGGGTGACTGGTCATCGTGGGCACCGCAATGGGTGGCTTTCTCCAGTAACTTTCGCTGTATCACTTACAGCCGCAGATTCAGCAGCCCAAATAGCAATGTGCTCGATAGCACGAGCCATTCAGTGATCGAAGAGGCAAACGATCTGTCCGCCTTGCTCGATGCATGGGATGCAGCGCCCGCCATCCTTGTGGGAACGTCGTATGGCGCTTACACGGCGCTCCAGCTTGCGTTGGTGCACCCGGAGAAAGTCCTGGCTCTGGCTCTTACCGAGCCTCCGATTCTGCCGTTTGCCGATCGCGTTGAAGGAGGCAAAGAGGCGCGACTGCGATTCGAGCAGGAAGTCCTGAATCCCGCAACAGACGCTTTCGCAAACGGTCGCCCTGAAGACGCAGTGCGGGTGTTGACCGAAGGGATTAATGGCAGTGGCCCGGGTGAGGCCACAACACAAGCTGGACGAGAACGACGCCTAAGAAATGCGAACGCCATGCGTGCTCTGGCGATCTCTTCACTACCATATCCGCTTCTCAGCGAGTACGCGCTCGGACAGATGACCGTTCCAACGTTGTTGCTGTACGGAGAACACACCTTGCCTGTACATCGAGCGACCACGACAGCATTGGCAGAGCTCATGCCACACGCACACCTGATTCGGATTACGGACAGTGGTCACGGTATACATCGGGACAATCCGGAGGCATTCAATGCAGTTGTGCTGGACTTCGTCAATACGAATGTCCGAGAGAGACAGCTTGGGTAACTCGCTGATATCCGGGCCGGGGGACGCATACGGACCGGTAGCGTCGGCGTGCCCGTTTGTGCTGTCCGACCAGACCTAAGAACCTACCGCGTACCTGGTCGCCAACAGAACCTCGATCCTTTCTCCAATCGCGTCACATTCCTCCGCCTCCAGCCGACTGAACTGCGCCGCCCAGGTTTCTGACAAGGCAAATTTTGGAAACTGCGGTGGCTCGCCCCATAACCAATCAGGGTGCGTCGCCCGTGGGTTTCTTCCAAAAACATGCAGATGCATTTTTCGGTGAAGCTGAGGGTCTTTCGGCCCGGGTGGATACGCCAGTTCGTTGAGGGCGTTGTTGCCCGCCTCCCAGTAGTTCAGGCACCCTCCGGAGAGTTGGGGCAGTGTGTCCAGCATGGCTTTTCCCGTCGCAGCCACCAGGCAGGACCATAGCGCCAGCTCGTTGGCAGTCAACTCGCTTCTCTCCCACACCGGGCGGGGCGGGTTGACCAGCAAATGCCCGCCATCGCTCCGGTGGTTCATCGGTTTGGCCGGCAAGGCGACCCTGCCGCCGGTGCAACTGAAGAGCGTGTGGTGAATGTCCAAGTGCAGGTCTCCCAAAAGAAGTGAATGAAAGAGGAGGGCGGTGGCGAATGCGTTCTCAGTCGCCGCGCTGCCTCAAGCAGGCAATGGCGGTGGCCGAAAGCAGAAGCGCAGCAACGCCATAAATCCATGCAGAGGGCACGATGGGCAACAGCAGGCCGGCCAGCACCGGGCCTGCACCGGCGCCCATGTCGCGCCACACCGAACGTGTGGCGAGAGCCTGTATGCGTCCGGGGCCCGGTGTGCGAAGCGCAACCAGCGGCGGCAGCAGCGGCAACAACAAGGCACGCAGAATCACAATGGCCAGCGCGCAAGTCCACAACCAGCCGAAACCAAAGCCGACCAGTGCGACGGAAGTCAGCACGGAAAAAATCACCAACAAGGTTTTGGCGCCGTGTTTTTCGGCCATGTGTCCGCCGGCTGAGCTCAAGATAATTTCCGCCAGATAGCGAACCGACAGCAGCAGGCCGGCCACGATGACCGGGTTGCCCGGCAGCAGGTCGCGGCCCAGATAAGACAGGCCGATGATGAACAGGCCGTCCAGCACCAGGCCTTCGATGAAGGAAAAAGTGTCCAGGCTGCCCGGGAGCCTGAACCATCTTTTTCTGGGTGGCGGCTCGGCATGCGGGGAGGTTGGCAACTGCCGCGTGACCAGCAATGCAGACAACGCAACAGTCGCGAACACGAAGAAGATGACCTTGGGGCCAAACCAGAGCGCACACACGCCGCCCAAAGGCAGCGCAAGCATGGGCCCCAGGGCCGAAAACGCGCGGGACTGTCCCGCCCGGCGCGCGGCGCCTGCCGGTTCGGCGGTGGCCAGCGCCTGGGTGGCCAGGTTGAGGGCGGCAAAAGCCAGGCCCCACAGCAGCCGCAGGAACAGCAAGGCGACAAACCCGGAGAGCGTGGCGTAACCCAGTGCGCACACCGCGGCTGCCAGCGCCGCCAGCGAACATGTGAGCCGCTCGCCGTTGCGTGCGTAAAACCTTGCCACCGCACCGTAACCTGCAATGCGAACCAGGCGGTTTGCCGCCAGCAGAATACCTGCTTCGGGCAAGCTGACATCAAAGGCCGGAGCGAACATCGGCAGCAGCAGGTAGAGCACCGTGTCACCCGGAAGTGACAGCCCCAGCGCCATGGCGGCATGGCGCGAGTGGCGGTCTGAAGTGGAAGCGTTGGACTGTGGCATGGGCCGTATGGTGCGCGGCGCCACATCTGCGGACAAACGACATTAGTGCGCAACACGTGTGAGAAAATTGCACGCATGTTGCCTCGCCTGCCTCCGTTGAACGCGGTCCGCGCCTTCGCAGCGGCGGCGCGCCATCAGAGTTTCACCCGGGCCGCCCTGGAGCTGCACGTGACGCACAGCGCCATCAGCCGCCAGATCAAGGCGCTGGAAGCGCATCTGGGCGTCGAGCTGTTCGAGCGCAAAACCCGGCAGGTTCTTCTGACCGCAGCTGGCCAGCAATTTCATGCGCAGGTGGGGCCGGCGCTCGAGCAAATAGGCGTGGCCGCTGAGTCGCTCAGGGGCGGTACGCCATTGCGCGCGGTCAAGGTCAACGTCAGGCCCAGCTTCGCGGTGCGCTGGCTGATCCCCCGGCTGCCGGGCTTTGTGGCGAAGCATCCGGACATCGAACCGCAGGTGATGACCAGTATCTTGCCGCCTGACAAGGCGGTGGGTGAATTTGATCTGGCCATCCGGCGAAGCACCAAGGGCTGGCCGCCTGGAATGCAGACGCATCCATTTCTGGAAGATGAAGTGCTTGTGGTGGGATCACCTGCCTTGTTCGCCAGCCGTCCCGTCACCGGTCTGCATTCTTTGGCGTCCCACGTCCTGTTGTTATCCAAATCGCGCAGCCATGATTGGGAAAACTGGAAAAAGCAGATGAACGCGCAGGAGTTGGGCCCCGCCAGTTGCCTGCAATTTGACCATTTGCATTTTGTTCTTCAGGCAGCCGTCGATGGGCTGGGCTTCGCCCTCGCACCGGTATCCTTGATTGCCCACGACATCGCTTCAGGACGCCTGGTATGCCCATTGCCGGAACTGCGGATGGCGCTGAGCCAGCACTATTTTGGCCTTGCGCCGAATGCGACCCCGGAGACGCAACACTTTGTGCAATGGCTCATGGAAGAGCAGAAAACCGCAGCCCTGGCGAAGAGGCATTCAGCTCCAGTGGTGGGCAACCCGCCGCGCTAACCCAGCGCGGGCTTCGCCACCATCAGATAAAACACTGC
The DNA here is from genome assembly GCF_049790275.1 of Polaromonas sp. Classification (GTDB taxonomy): domain Bacteria; phylum Pseudomonadota; class Gammaproteobacteria; order Burkholderiales; family Burkholderiaceae_C; genus Polaromonas. The sequence goes on along the minus strand of NZ_JBAQYR010000056.1, from coordinate 90,080 downwards.
CAGCATCGCCACAAACGCGGGGTAACCCAGGCATTCCCACCAGCGCGCATAACGCCAGTAGGCGTCCGGCAATTTATTGCCCATGCGTGCAGCTTCCTGCGCCATGACCGCCATGCGGATTTGCAGCCACACCACGGGCAGCCAGCAGGCGCCCGCGAAAACAAACAGGGCTATGGAGACCGCGAGCCAGGGCGTGCTCAGCGGCAGACCCGTCAGATACGCCATGGCAAAACCGGTGACTGGTTGAATGATCACGGTGGGTGTGGTGAACCACCAGTCGGCGCGCACCACCAGGGTGGAGACGACGGCCTGCGCGGTGACGTTGCGCGTCCGGTTGGCAAAAAACAGGTAATACGCCGAGCCGAAGCCGGTGCCCACCAGCACCACGCTGGACAGGACGTGCAGCCACTTCAAGCTCAGGTAGAGGCTCATGGTTTGGCCTTTGCAAGAACGAGGAGGACGGCAGCGATGGGCAGGTTCTTGGTCAGCGGCCCCAGCGGGTGCAGCCACAGCGATGGATCAAGCCCTGTTGCCACCAGCGTCATCAGCGCCATGACGGTCAGTGCTGCCAGGTAAGTCAGGCGCGCGGGCCATAGAAGCATGGCCAGTCCGAGGGCGGCATCCACACCTGCACCGGCCAGAATCAGCCAGCGGGCCAGGGAAGCGTCTTGCACACCGGCGGCCAGCAGCAGTTGTGCGCTCTGGCCCTGCAGTTCCCACACGCTGACGATGGCTGTGGCCAGCCACACAAAGACGATGCTCTGGCGCAGCAGTTGCTGGTCTTTGCCGGACAGCGTCATGAGCACGGCTCCACAGGTGTGCCAGTGCTGACGTCAGCTTGTTGCCAGCGCTCGACTTCGGCGGCATGCTGCACCAGAAAGTTTTGCAGCCTGGCAAAGCGGCGGCGGGTCTGCCAAATGAAGATCCCGTCAACGAGCGGCGTCAATAACCAGCGCAGCCATGCGGGCCCGGCTTCGAAGCTGTAGGTGTAGATGAGCACCGACTGCTGCGGCCCGATGGCGCGGTGCCGCATCGATGCTGCCCACTTGGTGAAGGGAAACGATCGGCCGATCATGGATGCCGCTGCAACGCGGGGCCGGTCGTACGAGACAAACTGTGTGCGCATGGACAAGCCGCGCAAGGCGCCTGCGCCGGTGTTGTCGGTCACGGCGCCGACGAAGGGGCAGGGCGCGCCGCCCAGCACATGGGTGGCGCTGACCAGTGAGTCCCAGCGCGCACGCCACAGGTGGTAGTGAAACGCGTCGAAAACCACGGCTTCGCTGGCCGGCATGGGGAACTCCAGTTTTTTATGCGCCATGTATTGCGTCCTCTTCCACGATGTCGGTCATCATGCCCCAGCGTGCGAACCCGGGTTCAAACTCCGCGAGCTTCAGCATGCCAAGGCATGCGAGCGCACCTGCGGGCAGGGCTTGCCCGCGCGCCAGTTTGCGGGCCAGCAGGATGGCGGCCATGCAGGGAATTTCCGGGCCATGGTCATGGTCTGCCGCGATGTGCCAGGCGCGTTGCACAGGGCGCCCGGTGGCATCCAGGCCTTCGACGCGGACCACCATGCCGCCCAGCGCCGAGCCCAGGCCATCCAGCGCGCGGGCACTGCCGTTCAGCAAACCAGCCAGCCGCGCCGGCTGCCGGATGAAACCCCACGCACGCAGCCTGGCCAGCACGGCCAGTGCGCGTTGTGCGGCACCGAGTTCGAGCGCGGCGCGAAACATCACGCGGCGGGTCACACGGTAGCGGTCGGGGAAAAGCTCCAGGTCGGGAATGTCGCACAGGGCCCCCAGGCGCGGACGCAAGCGTGCGAACTGCACCGGTTCCGGATGGGCCCAGCCCAGCCGGGCCTGCCATTGCCCGCCGTCCCACACCTGCAGCGCTTCGCCGCAATAGCTGAGCACCCCGGCCAGCGTGGCCAGCCCGCGTGGCGCGGTCTGGGCGGGCGCAATGCAGGTGTCGATGGCATCCACGCGTTGCCATCCGCTGCAGAGGTGCTCAACGACGGCGGACGACAGGGCCGGGACCGTGCTGGCGCCGCAAACCGCCGTGCGTCCCGCCGCACTGAAAACGCTGTTCATGGTGGCGGGGAAGTCGCAGACAAAACGGCGGCCGTCGGCCAGGTCGATGTAGTGCGCCCCTGCTGCGGCAGCGGCGGCGGCCACGCCGTAGTCCTGCTGCTGGAACGGGCCGGCGGTGTGTATCAGCAGCCCGACGCCCAGCTGGCGCAGGGTCTGGCCGAATCCCCCGGCGCTATGGTCCAGGGACACGCCCAAGGCGCCATGGCCCACTTCCCTGGCCAGCGTTGCTGCGCGCTGCGGGTCGCGCCCGCCTATCAGCAGCTGTAGGCCGGGCTCATCGGCCAGGGCACGGCAAATCCTTGCCCCGAAATTTCCATACCCTCCCAGTACCAGCGTTTTCAGCACAGCGCATCCTTGTGACCGGTCATTATCAGCCGGGCCCGGTCTGCGGATGGAAGGAAGGGGGCAGGTCAGCGGGAGGCTTGAATTGCTATCGAATCAATAGCTGCCTGCGCATGCGGGCCAAGGGCTGCGGGCACAAATGGCATACAAGCGAAGCCGCAAGCTGCTTGGGTTGCCCCGGTTTTGAGAGAGATTTCTGCCTGCAGCCCAATACCGGCAGGCGCAGGCTGCTATGAATTTTGGAGTGCCTGCGGGCCCGGCGGCTTACTCCAGGTCTTCCATGGCCAGCATGTGGTATTTCTGGGCATAGGAAAAAGGATGCTTGCGCACCACCGCCATCACGCGTTCGGTGTCTTTTTCAGACGGTGCATGCACCATCAGGGCGTGATGGCCTTCGCGCGCCAGGTCGACATATTTGTGGACCGTGGCGCCTTCGGTGCCGACCGATGGCAATGTGACGTCGGAGTCGCCATCCACCTGGCCGATCTCGCGCAGGATGGCGTCGGGTGTCAGCAGCGTGATGGCCTGGCCGGGAAAACCACTGTCTTCCAGCTCGCGGGCAGCTTGCTCGGCCTGCGCGGCCTCCGGGAACATGATGAAGGCGTAGCCGGTCGGGTAGAACACGCCCTGCAGGCTCAGCATTTTGGGGTGAAGTGCAAACGCTTTCATGGTGGGTCCTTGTAGTGGGTACCCATCATTAATGCACGGAAGCGCCATGCTGTCTGTAGGCCGGTTCGCACAAAATGCGTGAACCGGAGACGCCCGTCAACAGGGGAAAGAAAGCGAAAAAGAAGGGCGCTTCAGGGTAGCTCTTCGGCCCGCAGCGCAGGTTCCGACATCACCCGGGCGATACCGGCCAGGTTGTCGATCAACTGGTTCGCAAAATAGCTGCTTTGGGTGTCCGGCTCCAGGGCCGCCATCACCAGGTTGGCCAGCGGCTGGTTCAGCGGCACGTAGTAGCTGCCGATGGGCGCATCAATGACGCCGCGCACCAGGGCTACTTCGGTCCTGACGATTTGTCCGTCGTCGGCGATGGCGCCGCGCACGTCCTGTCGCACGCCGGCCGCCCGGCTGGTTTCGCGGTAGATGTCGCCCAGCATGGAGCTGGGTTCGGCCACGCGCAGCACCTGCACGCCATGCAGGCGCAGCCGCTCCACCGCCGTTTTTGATGCCGCCGAGAGCCAGTAGCCGCAGGGGCGCACGCGCGTCTTGATCTTGCGCAGCGTCAGCGCCGAGTTCCATTCCACGCGAATCGCCCTGTCGCCGCCGGTGACCGGGTCGAGCATGATGAGTTCCTGCTGGCCCAGGGTGGGGCCGGCCTCGACCACGGCTTCTTCCTTGCAGGCCATGGTGCTCAACTCCTTGTCCACATAGGGCTTGAGCTGGCCGAGGTCGCCGGCGCGCTGGGCCGTGCTGGCCAGCACGCTGGAGATGGCGCTGACATGGGTGTGCACGCGGCGCTGCAGGTGCAGGCGGCCGATGCCTACGCCGCGCGTTTCGATCAACAGGCTGACGGTGTTTTTCAGGCCGTTGACGTTGCGGCCGGTGTCGGGCTGGGTGCCGCCCATGGAGATCTTCTTGTCCGCCAGATCGGTCGAGGTGGTGTAGTACCACTCGGCGCTCAGCCCCTGTGCCCTCAGGGCTGTCAGCAGCGGCCGACGGAACCACTCTTCGGCGGCCTTGGTCACAAATTCCGGAACGTTGGCGGTGGTCGCGTACTGCAGCAGCGCATCGTATTTCTGGATGGCGCCGAACTTCTGCAGAAAACGGCCCACCACGGTGTATTCGTGGGCATCGACCACCACGGTCGGGTGGTAGTCGCGCGTCAGGCGCGCCAGGGCCTGGGCTTCCGGCGTGTTGAGCAGCAGGTGGTCGCGGTTCATGTCCAGGCCGCCGGCGGTCACGCGCTGGCCGGCTGCCGCCCCGTCCGGGTTGGCACGCGGCACGATGATGACATTGATACGTTCCAGCACCGGCCGCAGTAGGCCTTGCGTGAGTTCGCGCGCAATCACCAGCAGGGCTTCGCTGCCGGCTGGCTCGTCGCCGTGCTGCTGGCCGACCAGCAGCACGGTGGGTCGCCCGGAAGCTGCGAGGGAGAGGGCGTCCGTGCCCGCGGCACGTGTCAGCACCAGGGCTTCCAGGGCTTCGCCGCGCTGCGACTGCCCGATGGGCAGGACTGCGGCTTTCAGGCCCGGTGAGCGGGAGGCCTCGGCCGTGAGGTCGCGCAGCCAGGTCTGGATTTCCGCGTTCGAGGTGAAACTGCTTCGTCCTTCCTGCAGGCCGGGTGTGCTGTAAATGATGGACGGTGCCGGAAAGCGGGCGGCCACGGCGGCGCTGTAGGGCGCTTCGGCTGCCGGCGGGGCGATGACAATGCCCGGCCGGACGGGCACAGGCTGGGCAATGGCGGCCGGTGGGGCACTGGGAGCAGGCGCCGCAACAGCCGGCGGCGCCTTGGGCGTATCGCCCGGAGCTGGCCAGGGCGGCAGCGGGACAGACGTGCAGGCAGCCAGCGAAAGCAGCAGGGTCAGCAGCAGGCCTGTGCGGCTTCCGTCCAGGGAACGCCGCAGCGGCCGTGCGGGAGGTGGGGTCGTTGCTTCCGGATGGTGGGGGGAAGAAGTCATCCGTGATGGCTGGTCTGTCATGGTCATGCTGGGTATTGAGAAGAAATCGCAGGTGCGGCCCGGGCTGCTTATTATCCGGCCTGCCGCGCGGGCCGGTGTCGGTGCCTACCCTCTGTGCGGCAATTTCGCCACGCGTGCGCGCCCTGCGGGCCCCCGTGAGAAACTATGGCTTTCATGCAGACCGAACCCGCTTTCCCGATGCTTCCGATGAACCCCGGCACTTTTCCCACCCACCGCCTCAGCGTTGCCCCGATGATGGACTGGACGGACCGGCACTGCCGTTACTTTCACCGCTTGCTGTCGCGCCACGCCTTGTTGTACACCGAGATGGTGACGACGGGCGCACTGGTCCATGGCGACGTTGCGCGGCACCTGCGTTTCAACGCCGAAGAACACCCGGTGGCACTGCAGCTGGGCGGCAGCGAGCCGGTCGACCTGGCGCATTGCGCCCGGCTTGGTGAGCAGTGGGGCTATGACGAGATCAATATCAACTGCGGCTGTCCCAGCGAGCGCGTGCAGCGCGGCGCCTTTGGTGCCTGCCTGATGGCCGAGCCGCAACTCGTGGCCGACTGCGTCAAGGCCATGGTGGATGTGGTGGATGTGCCGGTGACGGTCAAGCACCGTATCGGCATCGACAAAACCGAAAGTTATGAATTTGTGCGCGATTTTGTAGGCCGCGTCAGCGAGGCCGGCTGCACAACCTTCATCGTGCATGCCCGCAATGCCTGGCTCAAGGGCCTGAGCCCGAAGGAAAACCGCGAAGTTCCCCCGCTGCGCTACGAACTGGTTCACCGGCTCAAGCGCGAGTTTCCGCAACTCGCCATCGTCATCAATGGCGGCATCACCACCGGCGGGCAGGTGGCCGGCCAACTGGAGCAGCTTGACGGCGTGATGGTGGGCCGCGAGGCCTACCACAACCCCTGGTGGCTGGCCTCGTGGGATGCGGACTGCTTCGGTGATGAATCGCAGAACCTCACGCGCGAATCGGTGGAGGAACAGATGGTGGTTTACATGGCGCGTGAAGCCGAAGCGCATGGCACACCCTGGCCGACGATCGCGCGCCACATGCTGGGCCTGCGCCATGGCCTGGCCGGCAGTCGCCGCTGGCGCCAGGTCTGGAGCGACCACAAGCTCAAAGGCTGGCATCCACGCGATGTGATGGCGCTGGCGCATGCGCAGCTGCCCGTGGGCGAAAACGACGCATTGTTGGTTCAGGCTGCGATGGCCAATGCCTGACGCGGCGCAGCGCGAAACGCGCCGGGCCCTGGTGCTCCTGTGGCTGGTGCCCGCGCTCTGGGCCGTCAACTACATCGTGGCGCGCAAGGCGCCGGGTGTCATCGGCCCCTACATGCTGGCGCTGGGCCGCTGGGGACTTGCCGCCCTGATCCTCGTGGTGATCACGCGGGGCGAACTGTGGCAGCAGCGCGCCGCGATTGCCCGCGCCTGGCGGCAGTACCTGGTGCTTGGCACCCTGGGCATGCTGATCTGCGGCGCCTGGGTGTATGAGGGCGCACGTTCCACAGGCGCCATGAATATTGCGCTGATCTATTCGGCCTCGCCGGTGCTGATCAGCCTGGGGGCCATGTGGTGGCTGGGTGAGGGCTTCGGTTCACGCCAGAAGGCCGGTGTGCTGCTGGCACTGGCTGGCGTTGTCCATGTGGTCGTCAAGGGACAGTGGACCGCCCTGGCCGACGTGCAGTTTGTGCCGGGTGATGCGTGGATTTTTGCCGCCATGGTGTCGTGGGCGGGTTACGCACTGCTGCAGAAAAGGTGGCCCAGCTCCCTGGGGGCTACGGCGCGTCTGGCTGCCATCTGCATAGGCGGCACCGTGGTCCTGCTGCCTCCTGCGCTTTGGGAGGTCACGCGGCCCGGCGCGAATGTCTTAAGCGCCTATGCCGTGTTGCTGGTGGTGGTGGCTGCGCTGATCCCCGGCGTGGGCGCCTACTGGATTTACGGCTGGGCGCAGAAAATCCTGGGTGCGAGCCGGGTGGCGGTGGCGCTTTACCTGGGCCCGCTGTATGCGGCGGCCGCGGCCTGGGGGCTGCTGGGTGAACCGCCGGGCTGGCACCATGCCGTCGGTGCGCTGCTGATTCTGCCCGGCGTGTTTCTCGTGACGCGTCCCGCAAAGCAGGCGCTCCCGGTTCGTTCCTGATGGCGTGAGGTTCGCCGTCACCGGTTCGCGCGAATGCGGGCAGTGCATGCGCCATCTTGAGCCGATTGCATGGCTTCTGTGTCAGCGGCGTTGCTTTCCTGCAATCCGCGCAGGCCAAATGTCATGCGGCAGATCACGCACGAGGATGAAATTGCTACCATGGACTGGTCCGACCATTGCAAATGGAGGCACCATGGACGCTGATCTTGATGGTATGTCGCGGGAACAACTTGTCGACGAAGTCAGGAAGCTCAGGCACGGCATTCGCGTACATCGCGACAGCACGGGCCACGAACTGTGCTGGCACCACCCGGCCTTGTGGTCGCTGCTGCCGGAGAAAACAGATCCGCTTCCCGTTGTTCCCGAGTGGCCGCAGTTTCTCCGCGGATGTTTGCGTTACCGTGAATCGCTGGACACCCAGCTTCCAAATGCGCCGAGAAATGATAAACCCTATCGCGCCTGAAACAACATAAAACCCTTTGCGCTGTTTTTCTGTCTGCAGCTTGTCCAATAACGTTGTACGCTGTAGCCTTGGGTACCGGGAATTTTTTCACTGACCCTGCAACTAATCCGGTACAGCCATCAGATGTAAACAGTCGAGTCACAGCGCGGTTACCAGAAGCGATTTGGCGTCACGGGTCAGCGATCCTTCCGGTGCAGCGTGCATAGGAGGCCCTATGAATGTCGTCCGCAATTTTCTGACGCGTTACGAGCAGACGCGAGAAGAAGAACTGTCCATCGAGGAATACCTCGATGCCTGCAAGAATGATCCCCTGGTTTACGCGACGGCGGCTGAGCGAATTCTTGCCGCCGTGGGTGAACCTGAACTGGTCGATACCCGGCACGACCAGCGCCTGTCCCGCCTGTTCGGCAACAAGGTCATCAAGATCTACCCGGCCTTCCGCGACTTCTACGGACTCGAAGATCCGATCGAGCAGGTGGTGTCCTACTTCCGCCATGCCGCGCAGGGGCTGGAAGAGAAAAAACAGATTCTCTATCTGCTGGGCCCCGTGGGCGGCGGCAAGTCCTCCATCGCGGAGCGGCTCAAGCAGCTGATGGAAAAAGTGCCCTTTTATGCGCTCAAGGGTTCGCCCGTCAATGAGTCGCCGCTGGGGCTGTTCAACAATGCAGAAGACACGCCTGTGCTCGAAGCCCAGTACGGCATTGCGCCGCGTTACCTGCAGCGCGTGATGTCGCCCTGGGCTGTCAAGCGGCTTGAAGAATATGGCGGCGATGTGCGCCAGTTCCGCGTGCTCAAGCGTTACCCGTCCATTCTCAAGCAATGCGGGATTGCCAAGACCGAGCCCGGCGACGAGAACAACCAGGACATCTCTTCGCTGGTCGGCAAGATCGACATCCGCAAGCTCGAGACCTACGCCCAGGACGACCCCGACGCCTACAGTTATTCCGGCGGCCTGTGCCTGGCCAACCAGGGCCTACTCGAGTTTGTCGAGATGTTCAAGGCACCGATCAAGGTGCTGCATCCCCTGCTCACCGCCACACAGGAGGGCAATTTCAAGGGTACCGAGGGGTTTGGCGCCATTCCCTTCGACGGAATCGTGATGGCGCACTCCAACGAAAGCGAATGGAAGGCTTTCAAGAACAACAGGAACAACGAGGCTTTCCTGGACCGCATCTACATCGTCAAGGTGCCTTACTGCCTGCGTGTCACGGAAGAGGTCAAGATTTACGAAAAGCTGATTCGCAATTCGTCGCTGAACAATGCGGTTTGCGCGCCCGGCACGCTGAAGATGATGGCGCAATTCGCCGTGCTGACGCGCCTGAAGGAGCCGGAGAACTCCAGCATGTTCAGCAAGCTGCAGGTGTATGACGGCGAGAACCTCAAGGACACCGACCCGAAGGCCAAGAGCTACCAGGAGTACCGCGACTACGCCGGCGTGGACGAAGGCATGAACGGCATCTCGACACGGTTTGCTTTCAAGATCCTCTCCAAGGTTTTCAATTTCGATTCCACGGAAATTGCCGCCAACCCGGTGCACCTGATGTATGTGCTGGAAAAGCAGATCGAGCGCGAGCAGTTTCCGGTCGAAACCGAGCAGAAGTACCTGGCCTTCATCAAGGAAACACTGGCGGCGCGTTATGCCGAGTTCATCGGCAAGGAGATTCAGACCGCCTACCTGGAGTCCTATTCGGAATACGGCCAGAACATTTTCGACCGCTACGTGACCTACGCCGACTTCTGGATCCAGGACCAGGAGTACCGTGATACGGACACCGGCGAAATTTTCGACCGGTCTTCCCTGAATGCCGAGCTGGAAAAAATTGAAAAGCCAGCCGGCATCAGCAACCCGAAAGATTTCCGCAATGAAATCGTCAACTTCGTGCTGCGTGCGCGGGCCAACAATGCCGGCAAGAACCCGACATGGACCAGTTACGAAAAATTGCGGACCGTGATCGAGAAGAAGATGTTCTCGAACACCGAGGACCTGCTGCCCGTGATTTCATTCAATGCCAAAGCCAGCGCGGACGAACAGCAAAAACATGAAGACTTTGTCAACCGCATGGTCGACAAGGGCTACACGACGCGCCAGGTCCGGTTGCTGTGCGACTGGTACCTGCGGGTTCGCAAGAGTTCCTGAACCCCAGGGAAGGTTGCGCGCGATTTTGCATCAGACCAGGGAACCCCATGCTCCAGCAAGTCATTGACAGGCGCCTGTCGGGCAAGAACAAATCCATCGGCAACCGGGAACGGTTCCTGCGCCGGTTCAGGGGGCAGATACGCGACGCTGTTCGCCGCGCGGTTTCAGGCCGCAGCATCCATGACATCGAGCAGGGCGAGGACATCACGCTGCCGCGGCGCGATGTGTCCGAGCCTGTGTTTGGCCACGGTGCCGGCGGCAGCCGTGAAATGGTTCACCCAGGCAACCGCGAGTACGTGCGCGGCGATCGCATCGAACGTCCGGACGGCGGTGGTGCCGGCGGGTCGGGGCAGGGCGCTAGCCAGGACGGGAGCGGCGAGGACGACTTCGTATTCCGCATCACGCGTGAAGAGTTCATGCAGTATTTCTTCGACGATCTGGCGCTGCCGCACCTGATCCGTACCCAGCTTCTGCCGGACGCGCCGGAGTGGAAGTCCCAGCGCGCCGGGTATGTCTCGGAGGGTACGCCGACCAACCTGCATGTGGTGCGTTCCATGCGCGTGGCACTGAGCCGGCGTATTGCGCTGGGCGGCGAATCACGGCGAAAACTGCGTGAGCTGGAAGCGCAACTGGCGGAAGCCTTGCGCCGAGGCCCCCGTGTGCCCGACGAAATACCTGCGCTGAAAGAGCAGATCGAAGCGTTGCGGCGCCACCTCCGGCATGTTCCTTTTTTTGATCCGTTTGACCTGCGCTACCGCAACCGCGTCAGGGTGCCGGTGCCAACCGCCAAGGCGGCGATGTTCTGCCTGATGGACGTTTCGGGTTCGATGGACGAAGCGCGCAAGGATATTGCCAAACGCTTTTTCATCCTGCTGTACCTGTTCCTGCAGCGGCATTACGAACGGACAGATGTCATCTTCATCCGCCACCACACCCAGGCCGCCGAAGTTTCCGAGGAAGAATTTTTCCGCTCGGCCGAGACCGGCGGAACGGTGGTGTCCAGTGCCCTGACATTGATGCAGCAGATCATTGAGGCGCGTTATCCGCCCGGGGAGTGGAATATATACGGCGCCCAGGCGTCGGACGGCGACAACTGGCATCAGGATTCGTCCAAGTGCCGCGAGCTCCTGGTGAGCAAGCTGCTGCCTGCTTCGCGGTATTTTGCCTATGTGCAGGTCGGTGATGAAGACCAGAATCTGTGGCAGGAGTATTCCGAGATACTCGGTACCCATTCCAACTTCGCCATGCGCAAGATCAGCGAGGCAACGGAAATTTACCCGGTGTTCAGGGACCTGTTCAAGAAGGAAGGCGTCAGCGTATGAGCGCAGCTGAATCCGCCTCGTCCGCGCAGATGGCGGCGTCCGACCTGCGCGCCACGGGCCGGCGCGAGCGGCTTCCTTCGCCCTCGGACTGGTCGTTCGAACTGATTGAGATTTACCACAGGGAGATCGCGCGAACGGCCCAGTCTTTTGGCCTGGACACCTACCCGGTGCAGCTCGAGGTCATCACGGCCGAGCAGATGATCGATGCCTATGCGGCGGTGGGCATGCCGGTGAACTACCGTCACTGGTCTTTCGGAAAGCAGTTCATCGCGACCGAAAAGAGTTACCGCCGCGGCCACATGGGTCTGGCCTATGAGGTGGTGATCAATTCCGACCCCTGCATTGCCTACCTGATGGAAGAAAACACCATGCCGATGCAGGCACTGGTGATGGCGCATGCCTGTTACGGACACAACTCCTTCTTCAAGGGCAACTACCTGTTCCGGATGTGGACGGACGCCAGCTCCATCATCGACTACCTGGTGTATTCACGGGCCTACATCGCCGATTGCGAGGAGCACCACGGCTGGGATGCGGTCGAGCAGTTGCTGGACTCCTGCCACGCGCTGATGAGCCACGGGGTGGATCGCTACCGGCGTTCGCAGAAGCTTTCCCTGGCCGAGGAGGAGGCGCGCCGCAAGGATCGGGAGGCTTACCTGCAGCAGCAGATCAACGATTTATGGCGCACTGTGCCCAGGTCGGCGGAAAAACAGACGGACGGTGAAAAGGCCAGCCGGCGCTTTCCGGTGGAGCCGGAGGAAAACATCCTCTACTTCATCGAGAAGAACGCTCCCTTGCTCGAGCCCTGGCAGCGCGAGGTGATCCGCATTGTGCGCAAGGTCGCGCAGTATTTTTATCCGCAGCGGCAGACCCAGATCATGAACGAGGGCTGGGCCACGTTCTGGCACTACACGCTGCTCAACACCATGTACGACGAGGGCTTGCTGACCGATGGGTTCATGATCGAATGCCTGCGTTCCCACACTAATGTCATTTACCAGCCGCCGGTGACACACCCGGGCTACAGCGGCATCAACCCTTACGCGCTGGGCTTTGCCATGTTCAGCGACATCAAGCGCATTTGCCAGGCACCCACGGAAGAAGACCGGCAGTGGTTTCCCGACATTGCCGGCTCCGACTGGCTCAAGACGCTGGATCACGTCATGCGGCATTACAGGGACGAGAGTTTCATCGGGCAATACCTGTCGCCCCACCTGATGCGCGAGTTCCGCCTTTTTTCCGTGCTGGACGATGCCGCGGACACGGAGCTGGAAGTGGCCGCGATCCACGATGAAGCCGGTTACCGGCATGTGCGCGAGGCGCTGTCGCGCCAGTTCGACATCAGCTACCGCGAACCGAACATCCAGGTCTGGGATGTGGACGTGCGGGGCGACCGTTCCCTGACCTTGCGCCATTCCCGCCATGACGACAGGCCGCTCACCGAAGACGTGCAGGAGGTCATCAAACACGTGGCGCGGCTCTGGGGGTTCCGGGTCCAGCTCGAGAGCGTGGACAAACACGGCAAGGCGCTCCAGCGCTGGGAGGCGAAGCCACACGCCTGAGCCGGGCGCCAGGCGGCTAGCCTGTGAAGGCTAAATTGCTGCTTCCAGCCCGCTTCTGAAATGGGCCTGCATGGTTTGCATGGCGGCCGGCGAGTCGTGACGGGCCAGCGCATCCATGATGGCACGGTGTTCGGCCAGCGATTCCCCGATGCGCCCGCTTTTGAGCAGCGAGTTGTGGCGGTTGAGCTTCATTACCTTGCGCAGGTCGGCCACCATCTGGTCGCGCCAGCGGTTGTTGGCAATTTCCAGCAGGCGCATGTGAAAGCGTTCATTGATGGCGAAAAACTGTTCGCGCTCGCCGGTCGCGGCTTCCAGCTGCGCATGCAGCGCCTGCAGCTCGCGAAGCTGTTCTTCGGTGGCCTGGGCCGCCACCACGCCGGCGGCGTCGCTTTCCAGCAGGGCCAGCAGATGGTAGACATCGGCCAGGTCACGCTCTGAAACTTCGGTGACGTAAGCGCCGCGCCTGACCTTCATGGTGACCAGGCCTTCGGTGGCCAGCACCTTCAGGGCTTCGCGCAGCGGTGTGCGGCTGATACCGTATTCCTCGGCCAGCTTGAGCTCGTCAATCCAGCTGCCGGGCGCCAGCTCGCGGTTGAAAATACGCTGGCGCAGGAGCTCGGCAACCTCTTCATAAAGGGCCCGGGGAGTCAGGGAAACAGCGGCCATGGTCTTGGGTGTTGTCGATGGGGAGCCGGAGGGCTGGACAGCGTGATCTTATCTGAAACTAAATTTTGCATCAATAATTATAAATAATGTAAACTTGCCAGATCGCCGAATGGGCCGCCCAACAGACTGATTGCACACGCCATGAGCACCTCCAAACCCTTCGCCAGCCCTGAATTTGCCCCTGTGAACCTGGAAGCCTGGGCCAAAGCCGCCGCGAAGTCGGCACCCGGCGGGGACCTGAATGCGCTGGCCTGGCAGACACCCGACGGCATCACGGTCAAGCCGCTCTACACCGCGGAAGACATCAAAGGCCTGCCACATACCAACACCTTGCCGGGCTTCGAGCCCTTCATTCGCGGCCCGCAGGCCACCATGTATGCGGTGCGGCCGTGGACCATCCGTCAATATGCGGGTTTTTCCACTGCTGAAGAATCGAATGCGTTTTACCGCAAGGCGCTGGCCGCCGGCGGACAGGGCGTCTCGGTCGCGTTTGACCTGGCCACCCACCGCGGCTACGACAGCGACCACCCGCGCGTGACCGGTGACGTCGGCAAGGCCGGCGTAGCCATCGACAGCGTGGAGGACATGAAAATCCTGTTCGACCAGATCCCGCTGGACAAGGTCTCGGTGTCGATGACCATGAACGGCGCGGTGCTGCCGGTGCTGGCCGGTTATGTGGTGGCGGCCGAAGAGCAGGGCGTGGCACAGGACCAGCTTAGCGGCACCATCCAGAACGACATCCTCAAAGAGTTCATGGTGCGCAACACCTACATCTTCCCGCCGGCACCCAGCATGCGCATCATCGGCGACATCATCGAGTACACGGCGCAGCACATGCCCAAGTTCAACTCGATCAGCATCTCGGGCTACCACATGCAGGAAGCCGGCGCGAACCAGGCGCTGGAGCTGGCTTTCACGCTGGCCGACGGCAAGGAGTATGTGAAAACGGCGATTGCCAAGGGACTGGATGTGGACGGCTTTGCCGGACGCCTGAGCTTTTTCTGGGCCATCGGCATGAACTTCTACCTCGAAGTGGCCAAGCTGCGTGCGGCGCGTCTGCTGTGGTGCCGCATCATGAAGGGCTTCAACGCGAAAAGCCCGAAGAGCCTGATGCTGCGTACGCACTGCCAGACCAGCGGCTGGAGCCTGACCGAGCAGGACCCCTACAACAATGTGGTGCGCACCACCATCGAGGCCATGGCCGCGGTGTTCGGCGGCACGCAAAGCCTGCACACCAACAGCTTTGACGAAGCGATTGCGCTGCCCACCGAGTTTTCCTCACGCATCGCCCGCAACACCCAGCTCATCATCCAGGAAGAAACCCACATCCCGAATGTGATCGATCCCTGGGCCGGCAGCTACATGATGGAAAAACTCACCCAGGACATGGCCGACGCCGCCTGGGCCATCATCGAGGAAGTCGACGCCATGGGCGGCATGACAAAAGCCGTGGACAGCGGCTGGGCCAAGCTCAAGATCGAGGCCGCAGCCGCTGAAAAGCAGGCCCGCATCGACAGCGGCAAGGACGTGATCGTCGGCGTCAACAAATACAGGCTCAAGACGGAAGACGCGATCGAAACCCGGGACATCGACAACGTGGCGGTGCGCGACGGGCAGGTCATGCGCCTCAAGGCCGTACGCGCCAGCCGCGACGGTACGGCGGTGCAGGCGGCACTGGACGCGCTGACAGCCGCCGCCGAAAAGGGCGACGGCAACCTGCTGGACCTGAGCATCCAGGCAGTGCGCCTGCGCGCTACAGTGGGTGAGGTGAGCGACGCGCTCGAAAAAGTCTACGGGCGCCATCGCGCCGATACACAAAAGGTGACCGGTGTGTACGCAGCAGCTTATGACTCGGCCGAAGGCTGGGAAAATCTCAAGAGCGAGATCAACGCGTTTGCCGAGGCCCAGGGCCGACGCCCGCGCGTGATGATCTCCAAACTAGGCCAGGACGGCCATGACCGCGGCGCCAAGGTGGTGGCCACGGCGTTCGCCGATCTGGGTTTCGACGTCGACATGGGGCCGCTGTTCCAGACGCCCGAGGAATGCGCGCGCCAGGCCATTGAAAACGACGTGCATGCGGTCGGTGTTTCCACACTGGCCGCCGGCCACAAGACCCTGGTGCCGGCCATCATCGCCGAGCTGAAAAAACAGGGTGCCGACGACATCATCGTGTTTGTCGGTGGCGTGATTCCCCGGCAGGACTACGAGATGCTGTACGAGGCCGGCGTCAAGGGCATTTACGGCCCGGGTACCCCGATTCCGGCCAGCGCCAAGGATGTGCTGGAGCAGATCAAGGCTGCGCTGAAGTGATTCCCCGCGAACTGGTGGATGCGGTCCTGCATGGCGACGCCGCCGCGCAACGCCGCGCCATCGCCAAAGCCATCACGCTGCTGGAGTCGACGCGGACCGACCACCGCGCGCAGGGCGACGAGCTGCTGACCGCCTTGCTGCCGCACACTGGCAAGGCTTTCCGCCTCGGCATCAGCGGCGTGCCTGGCGTCGGCAAATCGACCTTCATCGAAGTGCTGGGCCTGTACCTCATTGAGCAAGGCCACAGGGTCGCGGTGCTGACCATAGACCCGTCGTCGAGCGTCTCGGGTGGTTCCATCCTCGGCGACAAGACCCGCATGGAGCAGCTGTCGGTGCACGAACGTGCCTATATCCGCCCCAGTCCGTCCAGCGGCACCCTGGGTGGCGTGGCCGAGAAAACACGCGAGGCCATGTTGGTCTGCGAAGCCGCGGGTTACGACATCGTGATTGTCGAAACCGTGGGCGTAGGCCAGAGCGAGACCGCGGTGGCCAACATGACAGACATGTTTGTTCTGATGCAACTGCCGAATGCCGGCGATGACCTGCAGGCAATCAAGAAAGGCGTGATGGAGCTGGCCGACCTGGTCATCATCAACAAGGCCGATATCGATGCCGATGCGGCCATGCGGGCGCAGGCGCAAATCACCTCGGCAATGCGCCTGTTCGGCTTGGTCAACAACGCGATGGACCCGTCGCAGGCGGCAGCCTACGAGTCCTTCTGGCATCCGCAGGTGATCCAGCTCAGCGCGTTGCACAACAAGGGTGTCGATGCGTTCTGGGCGGCGGTGACGCAGTTCAAAAAAATCCAGACCACCAATGGCCGGCTGGCCTCACGACGCCGGCATCAATCCCTGTCGTGGATGTGGGAGCGCATAGACGCCGGGCTCAAACAGGCCTTCCGGCAGGATCCGGCGGTCAGCGCCATGCTGCCCACCCTGGTGGCCGACGTCGAAAGCGGCCGCATCCCGGCCTCAACCGCAGCACGAAATCTGCTTGCAGCCCAATCAGGACGGGCGCAGGCAGCTATCAAATAAATAGCTATTCCAAGGACGAAGAAAGCAAGCCATGCAGGACATTCTTGAACAACTCGAAAAAAAGCGCGCCGCAGCACGCCTGGGCGGCGGGCAAAAGCGCATCGATGCGCAACACGGCAAAGGCAAGCTGACGGCGCGCGAGCGGCTGGAATTGCTGCTCGACGAAGGCACGTTCGAAGAATGGGACATGTTTGTCGAGCACCGCTGCACCGACTTCGGCATGCAGGACAACAAGATTCCCGGTGACGGCGTGGTGACCGGCTACGGCATGATCAACGGCCGCCTGGTGTTTGTCTTCAGCCAGGACTTCACGGTGTTCGGCGGCGCCTTGTCCGAAGCGCATGCCGAGAAGATCTGCAAGGTGATGGACCAGGCCATGAAGGTCGGCGCGCCGGTGATCGGCCTGAACGACTCCGGTGGCGCGCGCATCCAGGAAGGCGTGGCTTCGCTCGGTGGTTATGCCGACGTGTTCCAGCGCAACGTCATGGCCTCGGGCGTGGTGCCGCAGATCAGCATGGTCATGGGCCCCTGCGCCGGCGGCGCGGTGTATTCACCGGCGATGACCGACTTCATCTTCATGGTCAAGGACAGCAGCTACATGTTTGTCACCGGCCCCGAGGTCGTGAAAACCGTGACGCATGAAGAGGTGACCGCCGAGGAACTGGGCGGCGCCACCACCCACACCACCCGCAGCGGCGTGGCCGACCTGGCGTTTGAAAATGATGTGGAGGCGCTGCTGATGCTGCGCCGGCTCTACAACTACCTGCCGCTGAACAACCGTGAAAAGGCCCCGGTGCGCCCCAGCGCCGATCCGGCCGCCCGCATGGACCTGAGCCTGGACACCCTGGTTCCGGAAAACCCGAACAAGCCCTATGACATGAAAGAACTCATCGTCAAGACGGTGGACGATGGCGATTTTTTCGAGATCCAACCCGAGTACGCCAAAAACATCATCATCGGTTTCGCCCGCATGGAAGGCCAGTCGGTTGGTATCGTCGCGAACCAGCCGCTGGTGCTGGCGGGTTGCCTGGATATCAAAAGCAGCATCAAGGCCGCGCGCTTTGTGCGTTTCTGCGATGCCTTCAACATTCCGGTGATCACCTTTGTGGATGTGCCCGGCTTCATGCCCGGCACCAGCCAGGAATACGGCGGCATCATCAAACACGGCGCCAAGCTGCTCTACGCCTATGCGGAGTGCACCGTGCCCAAAATCACCGTCATCACGCGCAAGGCCTATGGGGGAGCCTACGACGTGATGAGTTCCAAACACCTGCGCGGCGACGTCAACTTTGCCTGGCCCAACGCCGAGATCGCCGTGATGGGTGCCAAGGGCGCGGTGGAAATCATCTTCCGCGAAGACAAGGGCGATCCGGCCAAGCTGGCCGCGAAGGAAGCCGAATACAAGGCGCGTTTTGCGAATCCTTTCGTCGCCGGCGCGCGTGGCTTCATTGACGACGTGATCCTTCCGCATGAAACCCGCAAGCGGATTTGCCGGTCGCTGGTGATGCTCAAAGACAAGAAACTGGACAACCCGTGGCGCAAGCACGGAAACATTCCACTTTAAGGAGATTTTGAAGTGGCAACCAACAAGATACCTTGTGACCTGTGCGTTGTATCGCAGGTATACGGACCCCATACCTATGATCTTCGACAAGCCTCAACCTACGGATTGTGGGTATGCATAAGTTGCTGGAATGCAAATTGGGACGGATGGAATCCCAGGCTTGAGCCGTTCCTACTGGCTGCGCTAGAGCGAAATAACCTCCCCACTCCAACCAAATTGCCAAACGGGCTTCTGCCTCGCGAATAGCAGAAAGTACTTCTTATGTTCACCAAGATCCTGATCGCCAACCGCGGTGACCAGCCGCGAAGCGGCGCAGCAGCGCAGCTACGTTGCCTGATGCACGAAGTGCATGCAGGCGATTTCACCCCGATGGAGAAGGCGTATGTTTGAAAAGATACTGATAGCGAATCGGGGTGAAATCGCCTGCCGCGTCATCCTCACCGCCCGCAAGATGGGCATCAAGACGGTTGCCGTGTATTCGGACGCCGACAAGGATGCGCGCCATGTGGAACTGGCCGATGAGGCCGTGCACATCGGCCCGGCGCCGAGCCGCGACAGTTATTTGCAGGCCGACAAGATCATTGCCGCCTGCAAACAGACCGGTGCGCAGGCGGTGCATCCGGGCTACGGTTTCCTCAGCGAAAACGCCGGCTTTGCCAAACGCGTGGAAGAAGAGGGCATTGTGTTCATCGGCCCCAAACATTATTCGATTGCCGCCATGGGCGACAAGATCGAATCCAAGAAGCTCGCCGGTGCGGCGGGCGTCAATTGCATTCCCGGTGTCAACGACGCGATCGAGACCGCTGAAAAAGCCGTCGAGATTGCCAAAAGCATCGGTTATCCGGTGATGATCAAGGCCAGCGCCGGCGGCGGCGGCAAGGGCTTGCGGGTGGCCTTCAACGACAAGGAAGCTTTCGAAGGCTTCACCTCCTGCCGCAACGAAGCGCGTAGCAGCTTTGGCGACGACCGCGTTTTCATCGAGAAGTTTGTCGAGGAACCGCGCCACATCGAGATCCAGCTGATCGGCGACAGCCAGGGCAACGTGATTTATCTGAACGAGCGCGAATGCTCGATCCAGCGCCGGCACCAAAAGGTGATCGAGGAGGCGCCGTCGCCCTTCATCAGCGACGTCACGCGCCAGGCCATGGGTGAGCAGGCCGTTGCGCTGGCCAAGGCCGTGAAGTACCAGAGCGCCGGCACGGTGGAGTTCGTGGTTGGGAATGACCAGAGCTTTTATTTCCTCGAGATGAACACGCGCCTGCAGGTCGAGCACCCGGTCACGGAATGCATCACCGGCCTGGACCTGGTGGAGCTGATGATTCGTGTGGCAGCCGGCGAGAAGCTGCCGCTGGCGCAAAAGGATGTGCAGCGCAATGGCTGGGCCATCGAATGCCGCATCAATGCCGAAGACCCTTTCCGCAGCTTTTTGCCCTCCACGGGTCGGCTGGTGCGTTTTCAGCCGCCCAAGGAGACCATGTTTGCGGCGGACACGGCGCAGCTTTTCGGCGTGCGCGTGGATACCGGCGTGCAGGACGGCGGCGAGATCCCGATGTTTTACGACTCGATGATTGCCAAGCTCATCGTGCACGGCCGGGACCGCAACGACGCGATTGCGAAGATGCGCGAGGCACTCAATGCGTTTGTGATCCGCGGTATCAGCAGCAACATTCCGTTCCAGTCGGCGCTGCTCGCTCATCCGAAATTTGTGGCCGGTGACTTCAACACGGGTTTCATTGCCGAAAACTACAGCCAGGGTTTCCGTGCCGAAGACGTGCCGCACGACGACCCGGCTTTCCTGGTGGCGCTGGCAGCCTACGTGAACCGCCGCATGCTCGGGCGCGCCGCAGGCATCAGCGGCCAGTTGCCCGGCCACGGCGTGACGGTGGGTGAGGAGTTCGTGGTCATCGGCTTGGGCGCCGGCGGGAACAACGAGGCGCATCCCGTGACGGTGCGGGACTATCAAGCCCAATCGGGCTCCAGCCGAGTGGACACGGGCGCAGGCAGCTATGAAATATGTAGCAGCTGGCACCTCGGCGGCGCCCGCATCCGCGGCACTGTCAACGGCCAGCCGTTTGCCGCGCAGGTCGAACGCGGCGCGGGCCACGGTTCCATCAGGAACCCGCTGGCGATCCGCATCGCGCACAATGGCACGCGGCTGGACGCCATGGTGCTGTCGCCGCGCGCCGCCAGGCTCCATGCCCTGATGCCCTACAAGGCGCCGCCCGACATGAGCCGTTATGTGCTGTCGCCCATGCCCGGCCTGCTGGTCGAGGTGGCCGTGCAGCCGGGGCAGAAAGTGCAGGCCGGCGAACGTGTGGCCGTGATCGAAGCCATGAAGATGGAAAACGTGCTGTTCGCCACGGCCGACGGCGTGGTGGGCAAGGTGCTGGCGGGCAAGGGCGAGTCTTTGTCCGTGGATCAGCCGATTGTGGAGTTCGTATGACGCGTCCGTTTAAGGTCTTGGGTATCCAGCAGATCGCCATTGGCGGCACCGACAAGCAGCGCCTGCAAAAACTCTGGGTGGACATGCTGGGCCTGGAAGTCACCGGCACTTTTCGCAGCGAGCGCGAGAATGTGGACGAAGACATTTGCGCCATCGGCAGCGGCCCGTTCAAGGTCGAGGTGGACCTGATGCAGCCGCTGGACCCGGACAAAAAACCGGCTGTGCACACAACCCCCCTGAACCATGTCGGTCTCTGGATCGACGACCTGCCCAAGGCGGTGGCGTGGCTCACGGCCCAAGGCGTGCGGTTTGCGCCGGGCGGCATCCGCCGGGGCGCTGCCGGGTTTGACATCTGCTTTTTGCATCCCAAGGCCAATGACGAGTTTCCCGTCTCAGGCGAGGGTGTGCTGATTGAAATGGTGCAGGCCCCGCTCGAGGTGGTTCAGGCTTTTGCCCGGCTTGCCGGGACGTCCTGAACTGCGGGCAGACGGGACAAGGAAGGGGGCTTCCGGTCAGCGGGCACGGTCCTGAGGCGTCCGTGCTTGTCCTGAAATGAGCGCACTTGTGCCTTCTTTTCCGGTATTGGCTTTTCCGGCATTGCCTTAGTCTCTGGTAAGTCCACTCAGGAGCTTGCCATGCAATTCAAGGATCTAAGCGTCAGCCTGCCAGCGGCAGCGGCCGATTTCCTCTGGCCGGCGCCAGGCTGCCGCCCCGACAGCGCGCCATCCGACCTGTTGCAGGCATTTGCCCTGCGTATGGCCAGCCATGGCGAGTGGATCAGCAGCACCATGATGCGCTGCGACCACCGTTACGCCTTGCGGCAATTGGCCAGCGCCCATTGCACCGATGACGACACCCTGCGCGCGATGGCCATGGCGCTGTTTCGCGATTTCGAGAACCGCCCGCCTGGGCGCCCCCCAGCCATTCAATGATTGAGATTCCCATGATGCGAGTTTTCATGCGGCCCGGCCTGTGGCTGATGCGGCGCCTGCGGCTTGCAGGCAAATGCCTGCTGCTGGCGGTCGTGTCGATGGCGCTGCCGGTTGCAGTGCTGACCCAGTACCTGATCGCCCGGCCCACCGGTGCCGGCACGGCACTGATGGCCTGGCTGGCCGGTGCCTGCCTGCTGGTGTCCGCTTATGTGCTGACTGCCTTTTACCGAAGCCTGGTGGATGACCTGGAGCAGGTGGTGCAGGCCATGGACCAGGTGGTGCGGGGTGATTTGCGCGTGGCGCTGCCGGCGCGCAGCCGCGATGAACTGGGTCAATTGGCCCAGGCCATGGCCAGCATCGGGGCGACGGTTTCCGCCATGGTGGCCAATGTGCGCAGCAACGCCGCTTTTGTGGCCCATTCAGGTCAGAGCCTGGCCGTCGGCAACCGCGAGCTGTCGGACCGTACCGAGCAGCAGGCGGCCAGCCTGGAGCAGACGGCAGCCAGCGTTGCCCAGCTGTCTTCCACCGTACAGAACAATGCCCAGGCGGCCGGCCAGGCCAGCAGCCAGGCGGCCGGTGTCCGGGACCTGGCCGACCAGGGCGCATCCACCATGGCCCAGGCAATTGAGGCGGTGGAGGCTGTGCAGGGCAGTGCCAAGCGCATGGGCGACATCGTCGGGGTGATTGACGGGCTGGCGTTCCAGACCAACATCCTGGCGCTCAATGCGGCGGTGGAGGCGGCCCGTGCCGGGGAATCGGGCCGAGGTTTTGCCGTGGTTGCCAGCGAAGTCCGTTCCCTGGCGCAGCGCTCGGCCGATTCGGCCCGCGAAATCCGCCAGTTGATCGGGGTGTCCTCGGGGCAGGTGGCGGCCAGTGCGGAAAAAATCCGGGCGGCAGGCGCGAACATGACTGAAATCGTCTCGGGCATCCGGGATGTGGCGGCGAACATGTCGCAGATATCGGCCTCCAGCGCCGAGCAGAGCACGGGCCTGACCGAAATCACCTCGGCCGTGCGCCAGCTCGACGAGATCACGCAGAGCAATGCAAGGATGGTGGGGCGTGCCGTCAACCAGGCCGTCAACCTGGAGGCGCGGGCCGGCACGCTGGTGCAGTCGGTGGCGTCTTTCAAGCTGCAGCAGGGTTCGGCCGAGGAGGCGGTGGCGCTGGTGGAGCGCGCCGTCGCGCACCGCCAGCACACATCGAAAGAAGCATTCCTGCGCGACCTGACCCAGCCCGCCAAGGCATTTCACGACCGCGACATGTATGTGTTTGCGCTCGACGACCAGGGTACCTACCTGGCTTTTGGCGGCAACCCGTCCAAGGTCGGCACGCATGTACAGGACATCGCAGGCATCGACGGCGACGGGCTGCTCCAGTCCATCATCGAGCAGGCCAGCCACGAGCCGGGCTGGGTCGAATACGGCATCACCAACCCGACCACGGGCAAGGTTCAGGCCAAGATGTCTTTTGTGCAGCAGGTCGACGACGTCTTTGTGGGCTGCGGCGTGTACAAGAACCTGGTGGTGGGCTGAGACCGCAGGGCTGCGGTACAGACTTCTTCCGAACTGAGGGATTCACCCGAGAGCGCACAGAGCGAAGCGGGGCGTAAACTGGCTTGGCCTCCTGGCCGGTGATGCGTGTAGAAGGGGGCAAGGAGACAGCACTTGCAGCCAACCAACGCAGCCAATCCGTCCTATTTCCACAAGGTCGTTGATTGCCAATGGGCCTGTCCCGCCCATACCCCCGTTCCTGAATACATACGCCTGATCGGCCAGGGCCGCTACAGCGACGCCTACATGGTCAACTGGGTGTCGAATGTGTTTCCGGGCATTCTGGGCCGGACCTGTGACCGCCCCTGTGAGCCGGCCTGCCGGCGCAGCCGCGTCGAGGAGAACAACGGCGAGCATCCGGAACCGGTGGCCATCTGCCGCCTCAAACGGGTGGCGGCCGACATGAAAAACGATGTGCGCCAGCGCATGCCCAAACTCGCACCCAAAAATGGCAAGCGGATTGCCTGCGTAGGTGCGGGGCCGGCCTCATTGACTGTCGCGCGCGACCTGGCGCCCCTGGGTTATGAGGTCACGGTATTTGACGGCGAGGCCAAGGCCGGCGGTTTCATTCGCACGCAGATCCCGCGTTTTCGCCTGCCCGAATCGGTGATCGATGAAGAAACCGGCTACATCCTGGACCTGGGTGTCCAGTTCAGAAGCGGCCAGCGCATCGAGTCCATGAAAGGCCTGCTGGCCCAGGGCTACGACGCGGTGTTTGTCGGCTGCGGCGCGCCGCGCGGGCGCGACCTGAAGCTGCCGGGCCGCCAGGAGATTACGGAAAACATCCACATCGGCATCGACTGGCTGGCCTCGGTGTCCTTCGGCCACATCACGACGATAGGCAAACGCGTCATCGTGCTTGGCGGCGGCAACACGGCCATGGACTGTTGCCGCTCGGCCAGGCGCCTGGGCGGCACCGATGTGAAGGTGATCGTGCGCAGCGGTTTCGACGAAATGAAAGCATCTCCCTGGGAGAAGGAAGATGCCCAGCACGAAGGTATTCCCATCATCAATTTCCATGTGCCCAAGTCCTTCGAGCACGACAAAGGCATGCTGACCGGCATGTATTTCGAAGTGGTCAAGGCGGTGTATGACGCCAAAGGCAAACGCAGCCTGGTGCCGACGGGCGAGCCCGACGTGCTGATCGAGTGCGACTCGGTGCTAATTGCCGTCGGCCAGGAAAACGCCTTTCCCTGGATCGAGCGCCAGAGCGGCATCACGTTTGACGAGTGGGGCTTGCCGGTCTTGAACAAGGAGACCTTCCAGTCCAGCTTGCCGTCCGTCTTTTTCGGCGGCGATTCCGCCTTTGGCCCGAAAAACATCATCACGGCGGTGGCGCACGGGCATGAGGCTGCGGTGTCGATCGACCGGTTCCTTCACGGCGAAGACATCAGCAGCCGGCCCGACCCCATGACCAACCTGATGTCCACCAAGATGGGCATTCACGAGTGGAGCTACGACAACGACACCTCCGGCGATACCCGCTTCAAGGTGCCCTGGGCCAAGGCGGAAATTGCACTGGCCAGCATCCGTGTCGAGGTGGAGCTGGGCTTCGACGCGGCAACCGCCTTCAAGGAAGCCGGGCGCTGCCTGAACTGCGACGTGCAGACGGTGTTTGCTGCGCCGGCCTGCATCGAGTGCGATGCCTGTGTGGACGTCTGCCCGATGGACTGCATCAGTTTCACCGCCAACGGCGAAGAGGCCGACCTGCGCACACGGCTGAAGGCGCCGGCGCTGAACCTGGCGCAGGACCTGTATGTATCGGGCGAGCTCAAGACCGGCCGCGTGATGGTCAAGGACGAGGATGTCTGCCTGCATTGCGGCCTGTGCGCGGAACGCTGCCCCACCGGGGCCTGGGACATGCAGAAGTTTTTGCTGCAGACCACGCAGGCCGGGCCGTCCTGTCGGGATGCCAACAAGGCTGCCGACCGCGCAGCAGGGGTGCCAGCATGAAAAAAAGAATAGAAGCCGTCAACGATTTCGTGATCAAGTTCGCCAATGTCAACGGCTCGGGTTCGGCCTCGGCCAACGAGCTGTTTGCCAAGGCCATTTTGCGCATGGGTGTGCCGGTCAGCCCGCGCAATATCTTCCCCAGCAACATCCAGGGCCTGCCGACCTGGTACGAGGCGCGTGTCAGCGACAAGGGCTACCAGGGCCGGCGCGGCGGCATCGACATGATGGTGGCGATGAACCCGCAGACCTGGGACGCCGACGTGGCCGAGCTGGAGCCGGGCGGCTACCTGTTTTACGACAGCACGCGGCCCATGCCCGCCTCGAAGTTCCGCGAGGACATCCATGTCATCGGCATGCCGCTGACCGAGATCTGCAACGCCGTCTACAGCGACCCGCGCCAGCGCCAGCTTTTCAAGAACATCGTGTATGTGGGCGCGCTGTCGGTGCTGCTGGAAATTGAATCGGCGGTCATCGAGAAACTGTTCGGCGAACAATACAAGGGCAAGGAAAAACTGATGGCTTCCAATGTGCAGGCGCTGCATCTGGGGCGTGATTTCGCCAGTGAACACCTGGAGGCGCCGCTGGGCATACGCGTGCAGCGCAGTGACCAGGTCGGCCGCAAGATTTTTGTCGATGGCAACAGCGCCGCGGCCCTGGGGTGTGTGTATGGCGGTGCCACGGTGGCGGCCTGGTACCCGATCACGCCGTCTTCCTCGGTGGCCGAGGCCTTCCAGTCCTACTGCGCCAAATACCGGGTGGACCCGGACACCGGCCGGAACAACTACGCGATCGTGCAGGCGGAAGATGAAATCGCCTCCATCGGCATGGTGGTGGGGGCGGGGTGGAACGGTGCGCGCGCCTTCACTGCCACCTCGGGCCCGGGCGTGTCGTTGATGACCGAATTTCTCGGACTGGCCTACTTCGCCGAGATACCGGTCACCATCATCAATGTGCAGCGCGGCGGCCCGTCCACCGGCATGCCGACGCGCACGCAGCAGGCAGACCTGATCTCCTGCGCCTATGCGTCGCACGGCGACACGAAACATGTGCTGCTGCTGCCCGAAGACCCGCATGAATGTTTCGAGCACGCGGCGGCTGCGCTGGACCTGGCGGAACGCCTGCAGACGCCGGTGTTTGTGATGACCGACCTGGACATCGGCATGAATCAGCGCCTGTGCGAGCCCTTTGCCTGGGACGACAGCCGGAGCTACGACCGCGGCAAGGTGATGAGTGCCGAAGAGCTGGAGGCGGGAAAAGACTTTGGCCGCTACAAGGACGTGGACGGCGACGGCATCCCCTGGCGCACCCTGCCGGGAACGCACCCCAGCAAGGGCAGCTATTTCACGCGCGGCACCACGCGCAATGCCTACGCGCAGTATTCGGAGCGCGGCCCGGATTACATCTACAACGTGCAGCGGCTGCTGAAGAAGTTCGAAACCGCTGCCACGCTGGTGCCGCAACCGGTGCTGCGCCCCGCGGCACGCAAGACCCCGTTGGGCGTTATTTACTTTGGTTCCACCAGCCCGGCCATGGGCGAAGCCCTGGATGTGCTGGGCGAGGCGGGCATTGATCTGGATGCCATGCGGTTGCGCGCTTTCCCGTTTCCGGCCATCGTGGCGCAGTTCATTGCTGCGCATGACAAGGTGTTTGTGGTCGAACAGAACCGCGATGCACAGATGCAT
This sequence comes from Polaromonas sp., assembly GCF_049790275.1. GTDB lineage: Bacteria > Pseudomonadota > Gammaproteobacteria > Burkholderiales > Burkholderiaceae_C > Polaromonas. The sequence goes on along the minus strand of NZ_JBAQYR010000056.1, from coordinate 63,260 downwards.
TGCCTGCTGGTCAACGAACTCGATGTCGATCCGGCGCGCCTGGTGCGTGTGCTGCACTACGACGGCACGCCGATCACCGCGCGATTCATCACCAGCGCCATCACGCAACATGTGCAAGCCGGAGCGGCGGTGCAACAAATATCCAGGGAACTGTCATGACCTATCTGGCCAAACCGCGGCTGCATCATCCTTCGCTGACCGTCAACAAGGTCGGCTACACCCGGCGCGACTACGAAGGGAAAATTTCCACCCTGTGCGCTGGCTGCGGGCACGACTCGATTTCGGCGGCCATCATCCAGGCCTGCTGGGAACTCGACATCGAGCCGCACCGCGTCGCCAAGCTCTCGGGCATAGGCTGCAGCTCCAAGACGCCGGACTATTTTCTCGGTGCCTCGCACGGCTTCAACACCGTGCACGGCCGCATGCCTTCGGTGCTGACCGGTGCCAACCTGGCCAACCGCGACCTGCTCTACCTCGGCGTGTCGGGGGACGGCGACTCGGCTTCGATCGGCCTGGGCCAGTTTGCCCATGCGATGCGGCGCGGCGTCAACATGGTTTATCTCGTCGAGAACAACGGCGTCTACGGCCTGACCAAGGGGCAGTTTTCGGCGACGGCCGACCAGGGCTCGAAAAGCAAGAAAGGGGTAGTCAACAGCGACAGCCCGGTGGACCTGGTGGCCCTGGCCCTGCAACTGGGGGCAACCTACGTGGCCCGCGGGTTCTCGGGCGACAAGGCCCAGCTGGTACCGCTGATCAAGGGTGCCATTGGCCATGGCGGCGCGGCCTTCATCGACATCATCAGCCCCTGCGTGGCCTTCAACAACCATGCCGGCAGCACCAAGAGCTACGACTACGTGCGCGAGCACAACGAGTCGGTCAACCGCATCGACTTCATCACCGGGCGCGACGAGATTACCGCCAGCTACGCGCCGGGAGAGGTGATCGAGGTGGTCCAGCACGACGGCTCCAGCCTGCGCTTTCGCAAGCTCCAGGCAGACTACGACCCGACCGATCGTTATGCCGCCCTGAGCTACATGAATGCGCACCAGGCGCGCGGTGAAGTTGTCACCGGGCTGCTGTATGTGGACAAGCTGGTGACCGACCTGCACGTGGCGCTCAATACCAGCGACACCCCGCTCAACAAGCTGGACGCGAAACAGCTCTGTCCGGGTGCGCGCGTGCTGGACAAGCTCAATACCTCCCTGCGCTGATTTTTTCCTGGCAACCGGACGAGGGGACACCATGGCTGAACGCACCGTCTTTCAATCCATTCCGCACCGGCATGTGGTGAGCCTGGCACCACAGGCAAGCGTGCTGGAGGCCGCACGCGTCATGACCAAGGCCAATTGCGGCAGCGTGTTGGTCATTGACAGTACGGGCGTGATGCAGGGCATCCTGACCGAGCGCGACCTGATGACCCGCGTGCTGGCCAGGGCCCTGGATGCTGAGAAGACACCGGTGTCCGAGGTGATGACGCCCAAGCCCCTGTGTGTCGTGCCCGAGATGGCTGTGTCCGATGCGGTGCTCATCCTGCTGGAGCGCGGGTTCCGGCATTTGCCGATTGTTTCGTCAGCCGGGAAAATCCTGGGTGTTTTTTCAATCCGCGATGCCTTGCCGCGCGAGATCGACAGCGCGGTCAGCCTGGCCGAGTTTCGCGATTCGGTCAACGACGCGCTGGGTTGACGCGGGTGCTACCGCGCCGGCCGCTGCGGGCTAGCCGCTGTTTTTTCCCGGGTCGCGCCTGGCGCGTGCACGCGCCAGAGCCGCTTCAATCACGGCGCGTTTCTGGTCCAGCACGGCAGGGTCGGTGTGTTGTGAATGCCCGGGCAGGTCGGCCAGCGCGGCCTCGGCTTTTTCTTCAAGCCATTTCTGGTGTTTGCCCTCGTCCTGTATGCGCCGATAGCTATGTATTTCATAGCGTTTGAGGGCCAATGCGGCGTCGGCTTCCGACCAGGCGGCCCAGCCGGTGCGTTCCCCGGTGACGTTTTCCAGGCTGATGCAGTCGACCGGGCAGACCGGGATGCACAGCTCGCAGCCGGTGCAACAAGGCTCGATCACGGTGTGCATGAGTTTGTTGCTGCCCAGGATGGCATCCACCGGGCAGGCGTCCAGGCACAGGGTGCAGCCTATGCACCAGGTTTCGTCAATGACGGCGAGCTGGCGCGGGCCTTCGCTGCCGTTGTCGGGGTTGAGAGCGCTTGCCGGCCGGCCGGTGATCAGGGCCAGGCGCGCAATACCTTCCGCGCCGCCGGGCGGGCACTGGTTGATGTCGGCCTCGCCCCCGGCGATGGCCTGCGCGTAGGCCGCGCAGTCAGGGTAGCCGCAACGCGTGCACTGGGTCTGGGGCAGGGCAGCGTGAATGCGTGCGGCCAGCCCGTTCACTTGCGCCTTGCAGCCTTCTTTTTGGGGGCCAGCGGTGTGTCGCTGGCGGCGACGGCTGCCTGCAGCGACGCGGGATGGTGCGCGGCAATAAAGGCCTTGACCTGCGGGTAAACGACCTCGCGCCAGCGGCGCCCGCTGAAGATGCCGTAGTGGCCTGCGCCCTTGACTTCCAGGTGCTTCTGGCGCGCCTTGGGCACGTTGTAGCAGAGGGCGTGGGCGGCTTCGGTCTGGCCGGAGCCGGAGATGTCGTCCAGTTCGCCTTCCACCGTGAAATGTGCTGTCGTCTTGATGTCCTGCGGGCGAACCCGTTCGAGCTTGCCGTCCACGGACCGCACGTCCCATGTGCCGTTGACCAGCTTGAATTCCTGGAACACCGTCTTGATGGTGTCGAGGTAGTAGTCGGCATCCATGTCCAGCACGGCGTTGTACTCGTCGTAGAACTTGACATGGGCTTCGGTGCTGGCGTCGTCGCCCTTGAGCAGGTCCTTGAAATAATCGTAGTGGCTGCTGGCATGGCGATCCGGGTTCATCGCGACAAAGCCGGTGTGCTGCAGGAAGCCCGGGTAGACACGGCGGCCGGCACCCGGAAAATTGCTGGGAACGCGGTAAATCACGTTGTTCTCGAACCATTCGAAGCTTTTGTTCATGGCCAGGTTGTTGACCGCCGTCGGCGACTTTCGCGCGTCGATCGGTCCGCCCATCATGGTCATGCTCAGGGGCGTCAGCTCCCCGCGCGAGGCCATCAGCGACACGGCGGCCAGCACCGGCACCGTGGGCTGGCAGACGCTGATGACGTGACAGTTGCCATAGGTGGCCTGCAGGTGCCGGATGAACTCCTGCACGTAGTTGACGTAGTCGTCCAGGTGGAAAGCACCTTCGGACAGCGGCACGGTGCGTGCGTTTTTCCAGTCGGTGATGTAGACCTTGTGGTCCTTGAGCATGCTGCGCACCGTCTCGCGCAGCAGGGTGGCATAGTGGCCCGACAGCGGCGCCACGATCAGCACCGCCGGCTCGCCCTTGAGCTGGGTCAGCGTCGCCGGATCATCGGTGAAACGCTTGAAGCGGCGCAACTCGCAAAAGGGTTTGTCCAGCTCCACGCGTTCATGGATGGCGATGTTGGTGCCATTCACATCGACCCGGTTGATGCCAAAAGCGGGTTTTTCGTAGTCCTTGCCGAGGCGATAAATCAGGCTGTAGCCGGCAGCTGCGCGCTGCGCCAGGGGGTTCTGGCTGAAGGGCGACAGCGGGTTGTTGTAAAGCTTGGCAGCCGCCTGCGCGAAATCGACAAACGGCTCCATCAGCGAACGCTGGGTTTCATAAACTTGATAAAGCATGGGGCGAACCTTTGTACAACGATATGCTGCAGTGCAACAAATAATAACAGGTGTGCTTATTAATTTATGGAGGGCAAACACCAATACAAACACGCCTGAAGGTGTTTCTTTGGGGCATTCCATGGAAAATGACACAGGGCTGTGACAGGGGGCTGGCCGCACCCGCTGGCCCCCAGACCGGGCAGACAGTTCCAAAAGCCTGAATAATGCGACGCTGGGCACGCTGGCCGCCGGCCCCGCCTTGCACCTGATGGACTGTTTATGACCGAAATCACCGGCGCCCTTGCGCTTGACGAATTCACTTCACTGAAAAAATCCGACCGCATGCCGGTGCTGTTCGTGGGCCACGGCAGCCCGATGAATGCGATCGGCGACAACGAATACCGGCGCAGCTGGCAGGCGCTGGGTGCGGAATTCGGCAGCAAGTACCCGCCGCCGCAGCTGATTCTGTGCATCTCCGCCCATTGGCTGACAGAAGGCTGGTGGCTGACCGGCATGGAGCAGCCCAAAACCATTCATGACTTCGGCGGCTTTCCGCAGGAGCTGTTCGACCAGCAGTACCCGGCGCCCGGCGCGCCGGCTGCCGCACGCGAGATCAGCCGCTTCGTGCGGCAGCGCGGCTCCGCCCCGCTAGGTATGGACCTGGACGCCTGGGGGCTGGACCACGGTGCCTGGTCTGTGCTCAAACCCATGTTTCCCGAGGCCGGCATTCCGGTGGTGCAGCTGAGCATGGATTACAGCCGCCCGCCGTCCGAGCACTATGCGCTGGCGAAACAGCTCAAGGGCCTGCGCGAGCGCGGCGTGCTGATCGTGGGCAGCGGCAACATGGTGCACAACCTGCGCCAGGCCCAGCGCGGCGCCGCGGGCAACCAGGCCTACGACTGGGCACTGGAATTCGACCAGACCACAGGAGGCTACCTGCAGCAGGGTAACCTCGATGCCTTGCAGAACTTCCAGAAGCTGGGCCAGCTGGCCCTGATGGCGCACCCGACCCATGAACATTACCTGCCGCTGCTGTATGCGGCAGGCGCGGTGGACAGCAGCGAAGCGCCGCGTTTTTTCAACACCAGTTTCCAGCTCGGTTCGATTTCCATGCGCTCCGTGATCTGGGGCTGACCTTTTGTACCCCTAGAAGAAAGAAGAACACCATGCCAAGCCGTCAAACCGTCCAGGACTTCATCGCGATGGTGGAGCAGGGCCATTACGTCGAGGCCATCGAGCAGTTTTATGCGCCGGACGCCAGCATGCAGGAAAACAGCCAGCCGCCGCGCCGTGGCCGGGACACGCTGGTTACCTACGAACGGGCGGTGATTGCGGCCTGCAGCGCCATGCGCACGCTGCCGGTCGAGTCATTCCTGGTCGATGGCGACTTTGTCGTGATCCACTGGGTCTTCGAATTCACCCGGAACTCGGGCAAGACCATGCGCATTGACGAGCTGGCCCACCAGCGCTGGCAGGGCGAAAAAATTGTCGAAGAGCGGTTTTTCTACGATCCTGTTGCCGCGCTGGCGGAGTAGGCCGGGTCTTCATTTGCTATCAATACTGCAGCCGCTTGCGCCCATCATATAAGGGCTGAAGCCACTTTTCATCTGAATATTTCGGCTGACAGACCCTCTTCTGCAGCCACAGGCAGCCGCAGCCAGGGCCAGCGTGCCTGGTAGTCACGGGCTTTCTGTTCGTACAGGCTGCCGTGGTCCACGCTCGGATTGGCCCGCAGCACCCCTTCGTACAGGTCACGCAGTCCGTAAGGCGCGTGCACCACCGTCTGGCCCGCCAGCTGCCGCAAACCCACGCTGGTGCTACCCACCAGGAAGCGGTTTATGCCTTCACAGGCACTTTGCAGGGGCGGGCAGGGCCGGCCGAACCAGGCCGGGTACCAGGTGTGCACGCGGGCCTGGTTTTTGACTTCCAGCTCCACGCTCAGTTCGGCAAAGGCATCCTGGGCGCGCCGGTTGATGGCGTGTTCTGCAGCCTCCGACAAATCGCCGGGGTCGAAGTAAAAGATGTCGTAGTCCTTGATGCCCGATTCGGGTGAGCGGCCGTCTAGCAGGTTCCAGACAGTCTGGAACAGGCAACCCCCCACGAGCCAGGCATCGGGCAGCTCGAGCTCGTGAAGGCGTTGCAGCAGGACGCGGTTGCAGTGGTTGTTCAGTGCGTCCCGCACAAACCGCTGCTGCAGCTCCACGCTGCCGATTTACATCACCTTGGCGATGGACGCGCAGACGTGGGCGATGTTCTTGCTGTTCAGCGCAGCCACGCACATGCGGCCGGTGTCGGTGCCGTAAACACCGAACTCATTGCGCAGGCGCACCATCTGGTCCTTGGTCAGGCCCGAGTAGCTGAACATGCCGATCTGCTGGGTGATGAAGCTCATGTCTTCCTTCACGCCGGCGGCTTTCAGCCCGTCCACCAGTTTCTGGCGCATTTCCTTGATGCGCACGCGCATTTCGCCCAGCTCTTTCTCCCACAAGGCACGCAGTTCCGGGTTGTTCAGCACATTGGCGACCACGGTGGCGCCATGGATCTGCGGGTTGCTGTAGTTGGTGCGAATGACGATCTTGAGCTGCGACAGCACGCGCTCGGCTTCGTCCTTGCTCTCACACAGCACCGACAGGGCGCCGACGCGTTCGCCGTACAGGCTGAAGCTCTTGGAAAACGACGTCGAGACAAAAAACGACAGGCCTGCCGCGACAAACTTGCCGATGACGGCACCGTCTTCCTTGATGCCGTGGCCAAAGCCCTGGTAAGCCATGTCCAGGAAGGCCGTCAGGTTGCGTGTCTTGACGGTGGCGACCACCTGGTCCCACTGGTCGCTGGTGATGTCGTAGCCGGTCGGGTTGTGGCAGCAGGCGTGCAGTACGACGATGGTGCCGGCCGGGGCGGCGTTCAGCGCAGCCAGCATGCCATCGAAATTGACACCGCGTTTGGCAGCGTCGTAGTAAGGGTAGCTTTCAACGACAAATCCGGCCTGGGTGAACAGGGCGCGGTGGTTCTCCCAGCTCGGGTCGCTGATCAGCACCTTGGCATCCGGGCTGAGTTTTTTCAGGAAGTCGGCGCCAATCTTCAGGCCGCCGGTGCCGCCTATGCCCTGCGCGGTGGCCACGCGCCCGCTTTTCACCGGCTCGCTGTCGGCGCCGAACACCAGGGCCTTGACGGCGGCATCATAGGCAGCCACCCCGTCCATGGGCAGGTAGCCGCGCGGCTTGGGCGATTCCATCATGGCTTTTTCGGCGGCCTGCACACATTGCAGCAGGGGCAGCTTGCCGTTGTCGTCGTAGTAGACGCCGACACCGAGGTTAACCTTGTTCGGGTTGGTATCGGCATTGAATTGCTCGTTCAGGCCCAATATAGGGTCACGGGGAGCCATCTCGACGGCGGTGAAAAGCGACATGAAAATCCTCTGATAGGGTGGTTTGTGTTTTTTAACGGCCCGGCAGCCCGTCTGGTTTACCGGGTGTTACGCAAACATCGGGGTGATCGGCGGTTCCGGGAATCGCCCATCGCCCAAATGTCGTATTCTGTTCGGTTACCCCGGATTTTAGCGGGCCAGGATTGAGTTTTTATGCCAGAACTGATTGAAGTTATTCCCGATTCAACTGCATTGCCCGCCGCCGGCGAGTTTGTGCGTTTCCCAGACTCGCCTTTCGAGCTCTTCATGCCTTACCCACCGGCCGGCGACCAGCCGGTGGCCATCGAGCAGCTGGTGGAAGGCATCAACGACGGCGAGGTGTTCCAGACCCTGCTGGGCGTGACCGGCTCGGGCAAAACCTTCACCATGGCCAATGTGATTGCCCGGCTGGGCCGGCCGGCGATTGTGTTTGCGCCCAACAAGACACTGGCGGCGCAACTGTACAGCGAGTTTCGCGAGTTCTTCCCGAAAAATGCCGTGGAGTACTTCGTCAGTTATTACGACTACTACCAGCCCGAAGCCTACGTGCCGCAGCGCGACCTGTTCATCGAGAAAGACTCGGCCATCAACGAACACATCGAGCAGATGCGCCTGTCGGCCACCAAAAGTGTGCTGGAACGGCGCGACACCATCATCGTGGCCACCGTCAGCGCGATTTACGGCATCGGAGCGCCCGAGGACTACACGCAGATGCGTTTCATCGCGCGCTCCGGCGACAAGATGAACCAGCGCGATGTGATTTCGCGCCTGATCCGCATGCAGTACGCGCGCAATGACCAGGACTTCGCGCGTGGCACTTTCCGCGTGCGCGGCGACGTGATCGACGTGTTTCCGGCGGAGCATTCCGAGCTTGCCATCCGCATTGAGCTGTTCGACGACGAAATCGAATCGTTGCAGCTGTTCGACCCGTTGACCGGCCGCATCCGCCAGAAAGTGCCGCGGTTTGTGGTGTACCCCAAGAGCCACTACGTCACGCCGCGCGACAAGGTCATGGCCGCGGTCGAAACCATCAAGCTCGAGCTGTCCGAGCGGGTGGCCCAGTTCATTGCCGACGGCAAGCTGGTGGAGGCGCAGCGCATCGAGCAGCGCACCCGCTTTGACCTGGAGATGCTTAGCGAAATTGGCCACTGCAAGGGCATTGAGAACTACACCCGCCATCTGAGCGGCTCGCCGCCGGGCTCGCCGCCCTCGACGCTGTGCGACTACCTGCCCAAGGACGCGATCATGTTCCTGGATGAGAGCCACGTGATGATCGGCCAGCTCAACGCCATGTACAACGGCGACCGCGCGCGAAAGACCACGCTGGTGGAATACGGCTTTCGCCTGCCGAGCGCGCTGGACAACCGGCCGCTGAAGTTCGAGGAGTTCGAGGCCAAGATGCGCCAGGCGATTTTTGTGTCGGCCACGCCGGCCGCTTACGAACAGCAACATGCCGGCAAGGTGGTTGAGCAGGTGGTGCGGCCCACCGGGTTGGTGGACCCCGAGGTGGAAGTGCGACCGGCCACCCACCAGGTGGACGATGTGCTGCAGGAAATCCGCATTCGCGTGGACAAGAACGAACGCGTGCTGATCACCACGCTGACCAAACGCATGGCCGAGCAGCTGACCGACTACCTGACCGACAACGGCGTCAAGGTGCGCTACCTGCACAGCGATGTGGACACCGTCGAACGCGTGGAAATCCTGCGCGACCTGCGGCTTGGCAGCTTTGATGTGCTGGTGGGCATCAACCTGCTGCGCGAGGGGCTGGACATTCCCGAGGTAAGTCTGGTGGCCATCCTGGACGCCGACAAGGAAGGTTTTTTGCGCGCCGAGCGCAGCCTGATCCAGACGATCGGCCGGGCGGCGCGCAATCTCAATGGCCGCGCCATCCTGTATGCCGACCGCGTCACCGATTCGATGAAAAAAGCGATGGGCGAGACCGAGCGCCGCCGCAACAAGCAGATTGCGTTCAACCTGGCGCATGACATCACGCCGCGCAGCATCGTCAAGCGCATCAAGGACCTGATTGACGGGGTTTACAGCGAGAAATCAGGCAAGGAAGCGGAAAAACTCGAAATCCAGAAAGCCCTGGTCGAGGACATGAGCGAGAAAGACATCGCCCGGGAAATCAAACGGCTTGAGAAACTGATGATCGAACATGCGAAAAACCTGGAATTTGAGAAAGCTGCCAAAGTGCGCGACCAGTTGCATGTTCTCAAGCAACAGGCTTTTGGCGCCCCGGGCATCGACAATGTGCCGCTTTCCGCCGGTCCCAGCAGCCCTTGATCCCTTGACTTGAGGGGGGCACAGGGTGACTCGGGGGCCTGCTGGCCGCCCGCATCCGGACTCAGGGAACGTAGTTGCACGGAAAGGGTCGAATACCCGGCAGCGGGTGAAGTTCGGGTCACATCTCCTCTCCGGAACCAGTCGTCCGGGGTCGGGGTGCCGAGCGAATCCGGCCCCTCTCATGCTATACTTGACGAAAACAGTCAGGAACAGCCAAAACAACAGAAACCCTGAGCCAAGGCAGGCCGATTGGCAGGGGTGGGTAGGAGAAAGTTCCTTGTAGTCCATAAGACTTACAAGGTGAGCCAAACGACAGTCAAGCCAACTTTTTAAGGAGCTTGAAAATGCGCCTAACAACCAAAGGCCGCTTTGCGGTCACCGCGATGATTGACTTAGCCCTGCGCCAGAACAATGGCCCCGTGACCCTGGCGGCCATCAGCCAGCGCCAGCAGATTTCGCTGTCCTATCTGGAGCAGCTTTTCGGTAAACTGCGCCGCCACGAACTCGTGGAGTCCACGCGCGGCCCGGGCGGCGGTTACACGCTGGGCCGCAAGGCTGCCGAAATCACCGTGGCCGACATCATCGTGTCGGTGGATGAGCCGATTGATTCCACCCAGTGTGGCGGCAAGGAAAACTGCCTCGGTGATGGTGGCCGCTGCATGACGCACGAATTGTGGGCTTCGCTGAACAGCCGCATGGTGGAGTTTCTTGATTCCGTGACCTTGCAGAAACTGGTCGACGACCAGTTGGCCAAGGGCGTGGTCGTTGAAAACACACCCATGGTGAAGAAAGCCATTTTCACTGCGCCGGTGGCCAAGCCGATGCGTGTCAATGCGCCCAATTCGGTTTTTGCCCTGGGCAACGCGTTCTCGAAGTCCTGAGCGGATGGGTTGGATGGGCGTGATCGCCTTAAACTGCCGTCCTTTTTAGATGCTGCCAGCCAGCCGTGAATTGAAAAGCTAGCCACATGGAAACTCCCCACTTCCCCATTTATATGGATTACAGCGCCACGAACCCGTGTGACCCACGGGTGGTGGACGCGATGATCCCCTGGTTGCGCGAGCATTTCGGCAATCCCGCCTCGCGCAGCCACGCCTGGGGCTGGGAAGCGGAAGCCGCTGTTGAAAAGGCGCGGGAGCAGGTGGCCGAGCTGATTGGTGCCGACCCGCGCGAGATTGTCTGGACCAGCGGTGCGACCGAGTCCAACAACCTGGCACTCAAGGGCGCTGCGCATTTCTACAAATCCAAAGGCAAACACCTCATCACGGTCAAGACCGAGCACAAGGCCGTGCTCGACACCTGCCGCGAGCTGGAACGCCAGGGTTTTGACGTGACTTATCTCGACGTGCAGGCCGATGGCTTGCTCGACCTCGAGGTGCTGAAGGCGGCCATCCGTCCCGACACGATCATGGTCAGCGTCATGTACGTCAACAACGAAATCGGCGTCATCCAGGACATCCCGGCGATTGGCGCGCTGTGCCGTGAAAAAGGCATCATTTTCCATGTCGATGCCGCGCAGGCAACGGGCCGTGTGGATGTCGACCTCTCGGCTTTGCCGGTTGATCTGATGAGCCTGACCTCGCACAAAACCTATGGCCCCAAAGGCATTGGTGCCCTGTATGTGCGGCGCAAGCCTCGCGTGCGGCTCGAAGCGCAGATGCACGGCGGCGGCCATGAGCGCGGCATGCGTTCAGGAACCCTGCCGACGCACCAGATCGTGGGCATGGGCGAGGCCTACCGCATCGCCAAGGCCGAGATGCATGAGGAAAACAAGCGCATCCGTGCGCTGCACGAACGCATGCTGGCCGGCCTGAAGGATGTGGAAGAAGTTTTCCTCAACGGCCATGCCGAAAAACGCGTGCCGCATAACCTCAACATGAGTTTCAACTTTGTCGAGGGCGAGTCGCTGATCATGGGCATCAAGGGCCTGGCGGTTTCCAGCGGATCCGCCTGCACCTCGGCCAGCCTGGAGCCCAGCTATGTGTTGCGTGCCCTGGGCCGCAGCGACGAACTGGCGCACAGCAGCCTGCGCATGACGATAGGCCGCTGGAGCACCGAAGAAGAAATCGACTACGCCGTGGCGACGATCAAGGAAAACGTGGCCAAGCTGCGCGACCTGTCGCCGCTCTGGGAAATGTTCAAGGATGGCGTGGACCTGTCCACCATCCAGTGGGCGGCCCATTAAGGCCAGCCCGCTACCCAAGACAGCTTAAAGAGGTAAACAAAATGGCATACAGCGAAAAAGTGGTAGACCACTATGAAAACCCCCGCAACGTCGGCTCGTTTGAAAAGGGCGACGACACGGTAGGCACCGGCATGGTCGGTGCGCCGGCCTGTGGCGACGTGATGAAGCTGCAGATCAAGGTCAACCCGCTGACGGGCGTGATTGAAGATGCGCGCTTCAAGACTTATGGCTGCGGTTCGGCCATTGCCTCCAGCTCGCTTGTGACCGAGTGGGTCAAGGGCAAGACCCTGGACGAAGCGGCAAGCATCAAGAACAGCGCCATTGCCGAAGAGCTGGCCCTGCCACCGGTGAAAATCCATTGCTCCATCCTGGCCGAAGACGCCATCAAGGCGGCCGTCAGCGACTACAAGCTCAAGCATACCCACTAACTTTTCATTGACCCGCGAATCATGTCCGTCACCCTCACCGACGCCGCAGCACGGCACGTCACCCGCTACATGGCCAAACGCGGCAAGGGTGTGGGCGTGCGCCTGGGCGTCAGGACCACCGGCTGCTCCGGCCTGGCCTACAAGCTTGAATACGCCGATGAAATCGCGCCTGAAGACGTGGTGTTCGAGGACAACGGCGTGAAGGTGCTGGTGGACCCGAAAAGCATGGCTTACATCGACGGCACCAAACTCGACTTTGTGCGCGAGGGGCTCAATGAAGGCTTCAAGTTCATCAATCCCAATGAGCGCGACCGCTGCGGGTGCGGCGAATCTTTTCGGGTGTGAAGCTACTGCGCAGGCGTGATCGAGGCGCGTGCAGTGCTCGCCATCCTCACGTACTCCAAGTACGCTCCGGTTGCTCCGCGCTGGCCGCACCTCGCTGACGCCCGCTCGCTACGCTTCCCATCCCGAAAACGGGCTTTCCGTGACAAGTCTCCAATCCAACGATTTCGAACTTTTTGACGTGCCCGTGCAGTTTGCGCAGGACCGCGCGGTGCTTGATGCCCGCTGGAAAGAGTTGCAGCGTGAAGCACACCCTGACAAGTTTGCGGCGCAAGGTGCATCGGCCCAGCGGCTGGCCATGCAATGGTCGGTGCGCATCAATGAGGCTTACCAGCGGCTGAAGAATCCGCTCAGGCGTGCCATGTACCTGTGTGAGTTGCATGGCGCGCCCATCCAGGCTGAGAGCAACACCGCCATGCCCCCGGATTTCCTGGTCCAGCAAATGCAGTGGCGCGAGGCGCTGGAAGAGGCGCAAGGGCTTGAAAGCCTGGAAGAAATAGCCGCCCAGGCCAATGAGAGCAAACGCATCCGGCTATCAAAAATAGAGCAATCGCTGGACCGCGAGAAAAATTTTCCGGCAGCGGCCCAGCAGGTGAGAAGCCTTATGTTTATTGAGCGCTTTGGCAGCGAGATTGATGCCCGCATCGACTCGCTGGGACAATAGACTTTCACAGACCTCTTCGCGCGACCCAGAACATTCATGGCACTACTGCAAATTTCCGAACCCGGCCAGACGCCTGATCCGCACCAGCGGCGTGTGGCCATTGGCATCGACCTGGGTACCACCCATTCGCTGGTGGCCAGCGTGCGCAATGGCGTGGCCGAATGTTTGCCTGATGCGCAGGGCCGCGTGTTGCTGCCCAGCGTAGTCCGCTATTTGGTGGACGACAACGGCGCCATCGGCCGCCAGGTCGGGTTTGACGCGCAGGCCGCGCAGGTCCAGGACCCACAAAACACCATCGCCTCGATCAAGCGTCTGATGGGCCGTGGCATTGAGGATATTGGCAGCCGCGCCCAATTGCCTTACGAGCTGATCGACAAACCCGGCATGGTCACGCTGCAGACGGTGGCGGGCGAGAAAAGTCCGGTCGAAATCAGTGCCGAGATCCTGGCCACGCTGCGCTACCGGGCTGAAGACACCTTTGACGACGAGATTTATGGCGCGGTCATCACGGTGCCGGCATATTTTGACGACGCCCAGCGACAGGCCACCAAGGACGCGGCCCAGCTGGCCGGGCTCAAGGTACTGCGCCTGATCAATGAACCGACGGCCGCAGCCATCGCCTATGGACTGGACAACGCCAGCGAGGGAATTTATGCCATCTACGACCTCGGTGGCGGCACCTTCGATATTTCCATCCTGCGCCTGACACTGGGTGTGTTTGAGGTTGTGGCCACCGGCGGCGACTCGGCCCTGGGTGGCGACGATTACGACCGCGCCCTGGTCGACTGGGTGCTGGCCAAGGCGGGGCTGGCCGTCGACACGCTCACGCCTGGCGACAAGGCGGCGCTGCTGCAGACTGCCCGCGCCTGCAAGGAAGCCCTGTCTGCTACAGATTCAGTAGCATTCTCCGTCCGACTGGCAAGGGCTAACGTGCAATTCGATATGAAGGCTGCGGACTTTGAAGCCGCCACGGCCGGCCTGACGCAGCGCACCCTGACGGCTGTCCGCAAGGCCTTGCGCGATGCGGAGCTGGGCAAGGACGAGGTCCAGGGTGTGGTGCTGGTGGGAGGGTCCACCCGCATGCCGCAGGTGCGCCGCGCGGTGGCTGGCCTGTTTGGCCGGGAACCCCTGATCAACCTGAACCCGGATGAAGTGGTGGCGCTGGGTGCTGCCATTTCAGCCAACCAGCTGGCCGGCAACAGCACCGGTGGTGACTTGCTGCTGCTCGACGTGATCCCGCTGTCGCTCGGTATTGAAACCATGGGCGGGCTGGTCGAGCGCATCGTGCCGCGCAACCAGACCATTCCGACGGCGATGGCGCAGGACTTCACCACTTACCAGGATGGCCAGACTGCGCTGGCGCTGCATGTGGTGCAGGGCGAGCGTGATTTGGTGGCCAATTGCCGCAGCCTGGCGCGGTTCGAGCTGCGCGGCATTCCGCCCATGGCGGCCGGTGCAGCCCGCATCCGCGTGACCTTCACGGTGGACGCCGACGGCCTGCTTAGCGTGAGCGCGAAGGAGCAGGGCAGCGGCGTGGAGGCAAGCATCGATGTGAAGCCTTCCTACGGCTTGTCAGACGACGAGATCGCCCGCATGCTGCAGGAAAGCTTTTCGACGGCCCAGCAGGACATGCAGGCGCGGGCACTGGCCGAGGCACAGGTGGATGCCGACCGCATGCTGCTGGCCACGCGCAGTGCCCTGGATGCCGACGCCGATTTGCTGGCCCCCGACGAGCAGTTGGAGATCGACCGGCTGATGGCCGAACTGGCAGGCATCCGGCTGCAGGGCGACGCCGCGCAAATCGAGGCCGCCATCAAGGCCCTGGCGGCAGGGACCGAAAACTTTGCCGCTCAGCGCATGAATCGCGGCATCCGCCAGGCCCTGGCCGGAAAAAACATAGCGACCGTCTGAAAGCGCCGAATCCATCATGCCCATCATCAAAATACTGCCTCATCCCGAATACTGTCCGAACGGTGCCGAAGTTTCTGCGTCGGCCGGCACGTCCATCTGCGAGGCACTGCTCGACAACAACATCAACATCGAACACGCCTGCGACATGAGTTGTGCCTGCACCACCTGCCACGTCATCGTGCGTGAGGGAATGAAGTCGCTCAACGAGATTGACGAGAGCGAGGAAGACCTGCTGGACCGTGCCTGGGGTCTGGAACCCAACTCGCGCCTGAGCTGCCAGGCCATCCTGGCGCAGTCCGACGTGACCGTCGAGATCCCCAAGTACTCCATCAACCACGCCAAGGAAGTCCATTGAGGATTTGCGGTTCCCGCACCTGATCCGGGAACGACAGGAAACTTTTGGTCCCTACAATCAGGCCATGCGCCAAATTGTTCTAGACACGGAAACCACCGGCCTGTCCGCCGAAAACGGCGACCGCATCATCGAAATCGGCTGCGTCGAGCTGATCGGACGCAAGCTCACCGGCAACAACAAGCACTTCTACCTCAACCCGGAGCGCGAGAGCCACGAAGATGCGCTCAAGGTACACGGCATCAGCAACGAGTTCCTGCAGGACAAGCCCAAATTCCCTGCCATTGCCGACGAACTCCTGGCTTACCTGGAAGGCGCCGAGGTCATCATCCACAACGCACCGTTTGACATCAGTTTCCTGAACAAGGAACTGGAGCTGATGGGGCGTGGTCCGGTCGGGCAATGCGTGGCCAAGGTCACAGACAGCCTGATGATGGCCAAGGAAATGTTTCCCGGCAAACGCAATTCGCTCGATGCGCTGTGCGATCGGCTGGAAGTCGACAATTCCGGGCGCACCCTGCACGGCGCCTTGCTGGACGCGGAATTGCTCGCCGATGTGTATATCAACCTGACGCGTGGCCAGAACTCGCTGGTGATGGAGGTGGGTGGCAGTACGCAGGAGGGAGGCGCTGCCGTGCTGATCGACCTGAGCGGATTCGATTTGCCGCTGTTGCTGGCTAACGATCAGGAGATGGCTGCGCACGAAAGCCTGCTCGCCGATATTGATAAAAGCAGCAAAGGCAAAACTGTGTGGCGCGTGCTGGCCAGCGCATGAGAAAAGCCCTTATAATCTGAGGCTGACCAAACAGGGCGGTTAGCTCAGGGGTAGAGCACTGCATTCACACTGCAGGGGTCGCAAGTTCGAAACTTGCACCGCCCACCAAAAATCAAACCCCAAGCCAGTGACTGGCTTGGGGTTTTTCTTTGCCCTGCGGTTTGGGATCGCCCGCTCAGAAGCGATATTTCAAACCGATGGTGGTCGCATGGACAGGTTCCCGTCCGACGCCTGCAAACTTCATTTCATGGCGTTCCCACTGCAGCACCGCTGACCAGTTCTGGGTGAAGTTGAAGTCCACCCCCGCGCCCACTGACAACCCGAAGCCATCCTCGTCGCCCGCGGTGATGCCCGATCCCGGGGTAGCGGAGACCTTGGTGCTGCCGTAGGTTGTACCCAGTTTGCCGAACAGGCCCACTCTTTCACTCAGGGGAACCTTGCCGATGAGGCTCAGGTTGACGCCCCGTGCCTCCGTGGTACCGCCTCCGCGGGCGATGTCACCCATGTCGATGTAGCCGAGCTCCAGTCCGAAGTTGTTGTTCAGCATGCTGCCGCCGTAGATGCTGAAGGCATCGTCCTTGTCGCCGCAACTGAACAGCCCGGTGCCGCAGCCCTGGCGGTAGTTGGACTGCCCGGCACTGAAGCCGATGTAGCCGCCGGCGGGGGCATACCAGGATCCGCTACCAGACCCGGAAGTGGAGGTTTGTGCCTGAGCGGAGATACCAAAGGCCATGGCTGCTGCGCCTAGCGCCAGGCCCGGGAGGGTACGACTGAATTTTTTCACAATGACTCCTTGTTGGAAAAGGAAACCCGGCCCTCATGGGACAGGTGTAGTTAACAAGCAAGGGTCAATCTAGGCCGGCGTCCATGACCGGTTTGTCGGAAGCGCGTGAAGGCGTGTGTAGGACAAAAGAAAGCCGGCAGGGGGACCCAGGATCCGGCGTTTTCCCCCGGAAGGCGCGTTACGCGGTGAGCCAGGGTGCGTGTCCTGCAGCGGTGCGTGCTATGAAAAAAGTAGCTTGCTACGACCGTGTCTATTGGGTTGCATGGCTTTTCCTCATTGAATTTCAGAAAAGCAGTGGTGCATGAACCCCATGCGGCCGGCAGACCGCAGGGCTGCGGAACGGCTTACTGGGCCGCCCAGCCACCGTCCATGTTCCAGGCCACGCCGCGCACATTGTTGCCGGCGGGCGAACAGAAAAACACGGCCAGCGCGCCGAGCTCCTCGGGTGTGGTGAATTGCATTGAGGGCTCTTTTTCGCCCAGCAGCTGCTGTGTGGCTTGCTCGTTGGAGATGCCGCCAGCCGCGGCTTTGGCGTCCACCTGCTTCTGCACCAGCGGCGTCAGCACCCAGCCGGGGCAGATGGCATTGCAGGTCACGCCGGTGGTGGCGTTCTCAAGGGCTGTGACCTTGGTCAGGCCCACGATGCCGTGTTTCGCGGCCACATAGGCGGATTTTTCAGCCGAGCCGACCAGGCCATGAACCGAGGCGACGTTGATGATGCGGCCCCAACCCTTGCCGCCGTTGGCAGCCTGCATGGCGGGCAATGCCAGGCGTGTGGCATGGAAGGCGCTGCTCAGGTTGATGGCGATGACGGCGTCCCAGCGTTCCACCGGAAAGTTCTCGATTTTTGCCACATGCTGGATGCCTGCGTTGTTCACCAGAATATCGACCTGTCCAAACCGTGCGGCGGCAAAACCCATCATGGCTTCAATGTCTGCGGGCTTGCTCATGTCTGCGCCGTGATAGGCCACTTTCACGCCCAGCGCCACGATTTCTGCCTGGGGTCCCTCGGTATCGCCGAAACCGTTGAGCACGATGTTGGCGCCCTGAGCTGCGAGCGCCTTGGCGATACCCAGACCAATGCCGCTGGTGGAGCCGGTCACGAGTGCAGTTTTACCTTTGAGCATGAAGTTTTCTCCGGATGATTTACGATGCCATGAAACGCTGAAAAAGCAGCTTGGGCAATTATCAAGCCTGCCAACCGGATTCCCTCCGTCATGACTGAACCTACGCTGAACTACGTATCCTGCCCCGATGCCTCGGAAGGGCATCGCATGGCTTACTGGCAGTGGGGTGACCCGGCCAATCCGCACGTGGTGCTGTGTGTCCATGGCCTGTCTCGCCAGGGGCGGGACTTCGACGTGCTGGCGGCGTACCTGTGCGACGAGGTCCGGGTCATTTGCCCCGACGTGGCTGGCCGCGGCCAGAGCGACTGGCTCCAGGACCCCATGGGTTACCAGATTCCGCAGTATGCAGCCGACATGATGGTGCTGCTCAATCAGCTGCACCAGCAAGCACCCATCACGACCCTGGACTGGGTCGGCACCAGCATGGGCGGACTGATCGGTATGGCGATTGCCGGCCAACCTGAGTTGCCCCTGCCTGTGCCTGTCAATAAACTGGTCCTGAATGATGTGGGGCCGGCCATCGAATGGCAGGCCATCACGCGCATCGCTGCCTACCTCGGCAAGGCCGGCCATTTCGCTTCGCTGCAGGAAGCCGCCGACGCGATGTGGGCCATCTCGACCAGCTTCGGCCCGCACACGCCCGAGCAGTGGCTGGCCCTGTCGCGTCACATGGTCAAGCCCGTGCCCGGGGCGGTTGACGGCAGCGTGATGCTGCATTACGACCCGGCGATCGCGGTGCCGGTGCGGGCCACGACCGAGGAGTCGGCCAGGCAGGGCGAAGCCATGCTTTGGCAACTTTTTGACAACATTAAGGCGCCGACGCTGGTCCTGCGCGGGGCACAATCGGATCTGCTCAGCGATGCCACGGCGCTGGCCATGACGCAACGCGGTCCCCGGGCACGCCTGGTGGAGTTTGAAGGGGTCGGGCATGCACCGACCCTGGTTGCCCTGGATCAGGTCTGCACGGTGGGCGACTTTCTTCTTGTCTGAAATTTTTTTCCTGAAAAACTGCTCGTGATGAAACATGCCGGGGCCGGGCCAGGTGCCTCGCCCAAACCGTCGTTGACTCCCTTTTCCAATGCGTCCATCGTGACAGCCACGGCAGACAGCCTGCCTGACCAGCCGCATGCGCTGGTCCGCGCCAGAGCCTTTGCCGAGCCATTGATCGCCAGCGAAACCCTGGACACCGGGGAAAACATCCTGGCCCATGCGGACGCCGTTGCCGCCATCCTCCGGGCCATTGGCGGGTCGGAAGCCATGCAGGCCGCCACCTACCTGGTGCATGCCTGCGCGCACCTGAACAAGCCGCAGGAGGTGATTGCCAAGGCTTTTGGCGCCAATTTCGCGGCGCTGGCCATGGAGACCACCAAGCTGGTCAATGTGCAGAAGCAGGCCCGCACTGCCGAGGCCAGGGCGCAGCTGGAAGACCCGGCGGCGCAGACCGAAAATGTCCGCAAGATGCTGCTGGCGTTTTCGCGCGACCTGCGGGTCGTCATGCTGCGGCTCGCATCGCGCCTGCAGACCCTGCGTCACTTTGCGGCCATCCGGCAACCCTGCCCACTGGCCGTGGCGCGGGAATCCCTCCATGTTTTTGCGCCCCTGGCCAACCGCCTTGGCATCTGGCAGATCAAGTGGGAAATGGAGGACCTGGCCTTCCGCTTTCTGGAGCCCGACACCTACAAGAGCATTGCCCGCCTGCTCGATGAAAAACGCGCCGAGCGCGAGGTTTTCATGGAGGCGCTGCGCGCCCAGCTGGAACGCGACCTGAACCAGAATGGTATCGCCGCGCTGGTGCAGGGCCGGCCCAAACATATCTACAGCATCGTCAAGAAAATGCGCGGCAAGGGGCTCGACTTCGAGCAGGTGTTCGACATCCGCGCGCTGCGCGTGATTGCCGCCGACGTCAAGGGCTGCTACGCGGCGCTCGGTTTTGTGCACTCGCATTTCACGCCGGTGGAGGGTGAATTCGACGACTACATTGCCAAGCCCAAGTCGAACGGTTACCAGTCCCTGCACACGGTGGTGCGCGATTCGCACCAGCGCGCAGTCGAAATCCAGATCCGTACGCAGGCCATGCACGACCATGCCGAGCATGGCGTGGCTGCCCACTGGGCCTACAAGGAGGCCGGCGCCAAGGGTTACAACGGTGTGTCGGCCAGCAGCGAGTACGACGCAAAAATTGCCGTGCTGCGGCAGTTGCTGGCCTGGGAGCGTGATTTGTCGGGGCCGGTGGCGGCCAAGGCGCGCGAAGCCAACCAGGGCCTGTTCGAAGACCGCATCTACGTCCTGACGCCCGACGCGGCCGTCGTTGAATTGCCGCAGGGCGCAACGGCGCTCGACTTTGCCTACAGCGTGCACACCAGCCTGGGCCACCGCTGCCGCGGCGCACGCATCGACGGTGCCATGGTGCCGCTGAACACGCCGCTGCAAAACGGCCAGACCGTGGAGGTTGTCACCACGAAAGAAGGCGGCCCCTCGCGCGACTGGCTCAACCCCGAACTCGGCTTCCTGGCCAGTCACCGCGCCAGGTCGAAAGTGCGTGCCTGGTTCAATGCGCAGGCCATGGCCCAGACGGTGGCCCGTGGGCGCGAGGCGGTGGAAAAGCTGCTGCAGCGCGAAGGCAAGACCGCGATGAAGCTTGAGGATGTGGCCACCCAGCTGGGCTTCAAGAGCGCCGAAGACCTGTTCGAGGTGGTGGGCAAGGACGAGCTGTCATTGCGCACGATCGAAAACATGCTCAAGCCGCCCGAGCCTGCCCCGACCCAGGATGACTACGTCCTGGCGAAAAAACCCCGGCATGACAAGGCCGCGGAGCGCGGACGCAAGGGCGGCGTGCTGGTGGTCGGCATCGACTCGCTGCTCACGCAGCTGGCCAAGTGCTGCAAGCCCGCGCCGCCGGATGCCATTCTCGGTTTTGTGACCAAAGGCAAGGGCGTGAGCATCCACCGCAGCGACTGCAGCAACTTCAGGAACATGGCCAGCGGCAGCCCCGACCGGGTGATTGAAGTCCAGTGGAGCCGACCCAAGAGCAGCGACGGTTCGGTCTACCCGGTGGACGTGGCCGTGGAAGCGGCTGACCGGCAAGGCCTGCTACGCGATATTTCGGAAGTGTTTGCACGGGAGAAAATGAACGTGATTGGCGTGCAGACCACCTCGGTCAAGGACAACCGCGGCGGCACGGCCTGGATGACGTTCACCGTGGAGGTGGCGGATTCGGGGCGGCTCAATCAGGTGCTGGCCATTGTTGCCGAGGTCGGCGGTGTGCGTTCCGCGCGTCGGCGGTGATGGGCTGCAAAAAATACGGCGCCCCGGGCAAAAGGCCGGATTTGCCCTGCTACAATGACGAGGTCGAACAGTCCTTAGGCGCGTAGCTCAGCTGGTTAGAGCACCACCTTGACATGGTGGGGGTCGTTGGTTCGAGTCCAATCGCGCCTACCAATTTCCTGAAGTTGTTTTCCCGTTCACCGGACCTCCGGTGCACACAGGGTAAACCAAGGGGATTGTGAGTATGCATACTTCCTAGAATGTCAGCAAGTCTTGTGCATCGGTACAGGCAGTCATTCACAGGAGTTCGCGCAGTGCCCAAAAGCAAGCCCACCAGTCAGTCCAGGAGCCGGTCAGCTGACGAGGCATCGCCTGCCGGCGATACGCCGGGAAAAATGTCAGGCGCCAAAGGCGGCAATGGCAAGGCCGCATCGCCGCGTGTCATCAAGAAGTACCCGAATCGCCGTCTCTATGACACCGATACCTCGGCCTACATCACCTTGACCGAAATCAAGAACCTTGTCATGGACAGCGCCGATTTTGTGGTGCGGGATGCCAAGACCAATGAAGACCTGACACGCAGCATCCTGCTGCAGATCATCCTGGAAGAAGAAGCCGGTGGCGCCCCCATGTTCACCGAGGCAGTGCTGGCCAACATCATTCGTTTCTACGGCAATGCGATGCAGGGCTTCATGGGCAGCTACCTCGAGAAAAACATCCAGTCGTTCATGGACTTGCAGGTCAAGATGTCCGAACAGTCCAAGGGCCTGACGCCGGAAGCATGGGCGCAGTTTGTCAATGCCCAGTCGCCGGCCATGCAGGGCATGATGGGCAACTATGTGGAGCAGTCAAAAACCGTGTTCACGCAGATGCAGGAGCAGATGCAAAAGCAGAGCGAGCAGATGCTCGCCGCGCTGGGCCTGAAGCGCTGACCCTATCCGGGTCTTTCAGGCCGAGCCCGTCCGCTGTGGGCCGGCTCTGAGACAATAGAGGGCATGAGCCAAGCCCTTGCCAATCCTCCATCTTCCACGCTGAACACGGCGCCCCGTGTCGGTTTTGTCAGCCTGGGCTGTCCCAAGGCCCTGACTGACTCGGAGCTGATCCTCACCCAGCTCAGCGCCGAGGGCTACCAGACCTCCAAGACCTTCGAAGGCGCCGACCTGGTAATCGTCAACACCTGCGGGTTCATTGATGACGCGGTCAGGGAAAGCCTGGACACCATTGGAGAGGCGCTGGCCGAAAACGGCCGGGTCATCGTGACGGGCTGCCTGGGTGCCAAGACAGGCGAGGGCGGAGCCAACCTGGTGCGCCAGATGCACCCCAGCGTGCTGGCCGTGACCGGCCCGCACGCCACGCAGGAAGTGATGGACGCGGTGCATCTGAACCTGCCCAAGCCGCATGACCCGTTTGTTGATCTGGTGCCCAACGCCTTTGGCATTGCCGGCATCAAGCTCACGCCGCGGCATTACGCCTACCTGAAAATCAGCGAAGGCTGCAACCACCGCTGCACCTTCTGCATCATCCCGTCGATGCGCGGCGACCTGGTGTCGCGGCCGGTCGGCGACGTGCTCAATGAAGCGCGTGCATTGTTTGAAGGCGGCGTACGGGAATTGCTGGTGATCAGCCAGGACACCTCGGCCTATGGCGTGGATGTGAAATACCGCACCGGCTTCTGGGACGGGAAACCGGTCAAGACCCGCATGCTGGAACTGGTGCAGGCGCTGGGCGAAATTGCCGAGCCCTATGGCGCATGGGTCCGCTTGCATTACGTGTATCCGTACCCAAGTGTGGATGAGATCCTGCCGCTGATGGCCACCGGCAAGGTGCTGCCTTACCTGGACGTACCGCTGCAGCACAGCCACCCCGATGTGCTCAAGCGCATGAAGCGGCCGGCCAGCGGCGAGAAGAACCTGGAGCGCATTTCGCGCTGGCGCGAAATCTGTCCCGAAATCGTGATTCGCAGCACCTTTATTGCCGGCTTTCCCGGCGAGACCGAGGGCGAATTCGAACATCTGCTGGACTTCATGCGCGAAGCGCAGATCGACCGGGCCGGCTGTTTTGCCTACAGCGCAGTGGAAGGCGCCACCGCCAATGACATTCCCGGCATGCTGCCGCTGGAACTTCGCGAAGAGCGCCGGGCGCGCTTCATGGCGGTGGCCGAGGCCGTGTCTGCTGACAAGCTGCAGCAGCGCGTGGGCTCGACCATGCAGGTGCTGGTCGATTCGGCGCCTGGCATGGGAAAAAAGGGAGGCGTGGGACGCAGCTATGCCGACGCGCCCGAGATTGACGGTGTCGTGAAATTGTTGCCGCCTGAGAAGATCAGCAAGACGCTGAAGGTCGGTGAATTCACCAGGGCACGAGTCGTTGGCACGCAGGGCCACGATCTGGTGGCGGTGCCGGTCTGAGCATTGCGGGCAAGACTGCAAGAGATGCAAAGGGTGCCGGGAAAGCACCTGAAAAGCAAAAAGGCCACTGGGTTGACAGTGGCCTTCGCTTTGCCAGCATTTGCTGACTGGATGTATCTGGTGCCCGGGAGAGAACTCGAATCTCCACATCTTGCGATACACGGACCTGAACCGTGCGCGTCTACCAATTCCGCCACCCGGGCACAGCCAGCAGTGTACCATTACAGAATCGATTTTCTGGACCGGGCACCAAAAAATTTCAGTCATGGCGCGCGCTGTACGGCACATGACGCACCGCCGATTTTTTTGCCGCGCAAGGTAAAAACAGGCACCGTAAATTTTCCGCAGGCAGCCTGCCTGCGCCAGAATTCCTTACACAATTAACCATCTCAAAAAGAGAGATTTCTTATCAAAACAACTACACACAGCAGCGGCCAGGGTGCCGGACTGCTTGCCGAATTTGAAGGCACTGTTTCAGGCCACCGCGACGGCCACGGCTTTGTGCTGCGCGATGACGGCGAAGCCGACATCTACCTGCCGCCCAACGAAATGCGTGCCGTGCTGCACAAGGACCGCGTCAAGGCGCGCATCGTGCGGCATGACCGCAAGAACCGACCCGAAGGCCGCGTCACGGAAATCATTGAACGTTCCCCCAATCCCATCATTGGCCGCCTGCTGCAGGAAAGCGGTGTCTGGCTGGTGGCACCCGAGGACAAGCGTTACGGCCAGGATGTGCTGATCCCCAAGGGGGCCATCGGCACGGCCAAGCCCGGGCAAATCGTGGTGGTCCAGCTGACCGAGCCGCCGGCGCTGTTTGGCCAACCGGTCGGCCGTGTCAAGGAAGTGCTCGGTGAAATCGACGACCCCGGCATGGAAATTGAAATTGCGGTGCGCAAATACGGTGTGCCGCATGAGTTCAGCGACGCCGCACTGGCCCTGGCCCGCACCCTGCCGGACGCCGTGCGCCCCGCCGACAAAAAAGGCCGCGTGGACCTGACCGACATTCCGCTGGTGACCATCGACGGGGAAGACGCGCGCGACTTCGATGACGCCGTGTATTGCGAGCCGGCCAAGGTGGGTCGCGGCAAGGGCTGGCGCCTGCTGGTGGCGATTGCCGACGTGAGCCACTATGTGGAAACCGGCAGTGCGATCGATATCGACGCCTACGACCGTGCGACCAGTGTTTATTTCCCGCGCCGCGTGATCCCGATGCTGCCCGAGAAGCTTTCCAACGGCCTGTGTTCGCTGAACCCGAATGTCGAGCGCCTGTGCATGGTCTGCGACATGCTGGTCAATGCCAAGGGGGAAGTCCACGCCTACCAGTTTTACCCGGCCGTGATGTTCAGCCACGCGCGTTTCACTTACACCGAAGTGGCCGCCATCCTGGCCAACACGCGCGGCCCGGAAGCCGCCCAGCGCAAGGCGCTGGTGCCGCACCTGCTGGACCTGCATGATGTCTACCAGGCACTGCTCAAGGAGCGTGGCGTGCGCGGTGCGGTGGACTTTGAAACCACCGAGACCCAGATCGTCTGCGACGAAGCCGGACGCATCGAGAAAATCGTGCCGCGCACCCGCAACGTTGCCCACCGCGTGATTGAAGAGGCCATGCTGGCGGCCAACGTCTGCTCTGCGGACTTCATCTCCGAGAGCAAACACGAAGGCCTGTTCCGCGTGCACGAGGGTCCCACGCCCGAGAAGAAAGACATACTGCGCACCTACCTGAAGGCCCTGGGCATTGGCATGACGATCACGGAGAACCCCGCACCGGGCGAGTTCCAGCAGATCGCCATGGCCACCAAAGACCGGCCCGATGCGATGCAGATCCATTCCATGCTGCTGCGCTCCATGCAGCAGGCGATCTACACCCCCATGAACGCCGGCCACTTCGGCCTGGCCTACGAGGCCTACACGCATTTCACCAGTCCGATCCGCCGTTACCCGGACCTGCTGGTGCACCGCGTCATCAAGGCGGTGCTGACCAAATCCAGGTACCAGCTGCCGGTGTTGCCGACCCCTGGCGAGGCCGAGGCCAAGCTGTCGAAACGGCTGGCCTCGCGCGTCACCGAGCCGGACCAGAAACCGAAAAAACCAACGGCCGACCAGCTCGCCTGGCAGGCCGCCGGCCTGCATTGCAGTGCCAATGAACGGCGCGCCGACGAGGCCAGCCGCGATGTGGAGGCCTGGCTCAAGTGCAAGTACATGCGCGAGCACCTGGGCGAGGAGTTCGGCGGCGTGGTCACGGCGGCCACCAGCTTCGGTATTTTTGTCACGCTCGATGCGATGTATGTCGAAGGGCTGGTGCACATCACCGAACTGGGCGGCGAGTACTTCCGCTTTGACGAGGCGCGCCAGGAACTGCGCGGTGAACGCACGGGCATTCGTTATGCCATCGGCACCCGTGTGCGTGTGCAGGTCAGCCGCGTCGACCTTGACGGCCGCAAGATCGATTTCCGCCTGGTGCGCGAGGGGGAAGAGCTGCTCACCCGCGCCATGAAGGACAAGGCCGGCGGGCGCAGTTCCGACCTGCCTGACCAGGAGCGCTCACCCGCGCGCAAAACCGAGCTGCGTGGCGACGAACGCAGCGGCAGGCGAGCCGACAAAGGTGTCGAGCAGCGTTCCAGCGCGCGCAGCGGCAGTACAGCCGGCAGCAGCCGGGCAGCCAAGTCGCCCATCCAGGCACTCAAGGCGGCCGTCAAGAAGTCGGCTGCCAGCGCAGGGCGCAAGCAGAGCAAGAAACCCCGGCGTTGAACATCGGTGGCGCCATCAAAAACCGGGACTGAAAAAACATGCTGATCCGCATCCTGTCCTTCCTGCTGGAAACCCTTTTTTTCGTGCTGATCGGGGCCGCGCTGCTGCGTGCCTGGATGAACCGGCTGCGCATCAACATGAGTGCGCAGCCGGGTTATTTTGTGATGGCCGTGACCGACTGGCTGGTCAAACCCCTGCGGCGAGTGTTGCCCAAGGCACTGGTGCAATCGCGCGTGGACTGGGCCAGCCTGTTGGCTGCGCTGCTGCTGACGCTGGTGTACGCGCTGCTCTGGGCGGCCCTTTTTGGCGCTTTGCTGAACCTGACTGCGGCCATGTTGCCGGCGCTGCTGCTGGCTTCGCTCAAGATGCTGGTTCGTGTGGCGCTGCAACTGGCCTTTGTCGTGGTGCTGGTGTACGCCATCATTTCCTGGCTGCAGCCCGGTTCGCCCATGTACAGCCTGCTCGGCCGGCTGGCCGAACCCCTGCTGGCGCCGCTGCGCCGAGTCATCCCGGCGATAGGCGGGGTGGACCTGTCAGCGCTGGTGCTGCTGCTCCTGCTGCAGATCGGCCTGATGATTCTGGGCTAGCAGGGAAGCCGTCAGTACCTGCCCGGGGTGGCTGGCTGGCCAGTTGTCGGCCAGCTGGCCATGCTGGAAAACGGCCGTGCAGGCAGCGCCGAATGCCGTGTAACCGCCAGCCAGCAAGGCACCGACCATGCCTGCCAACACATCACCGGTGCCCGCCGTGGCCAGGCGTGCATTGCCTGTGGCGTTGATGGCCGGGATTTCGCCGGGCGCGGCGATCACTGTGCCCGAACCCTTGAGTACCACCACACAGCCGAATTCTTCGGCCAGTTGTTGCGCGGCCGCCAGGCGGTCGGCCTGCACGGTGGCCGCGCTGCTGCCGAGCAGGCGCGCCGCCTCCAGCGGATGCGGCGTCAGGACTGTGCGGTAAGCGCGGCCCCGGCGCGCATGGAGCTGGGTTTGCAGCTGCGTGTCCCGGGCAATGGCATTGAGCGCGTCGGCGTCCAGCACGGCGGCCGGGGCGGCGGAGAGAATTTGTGGCAGAACGCCTGCTACCGCCTCGCCGCCGCCGCAGCCGCAAACCACCACCTGGGTTTTCAGGTCCAGCGCAGCCGGGCTGCGAAACATCAGTTCGGGCTGCTGCGGATCCACCGTGAGGACGGCCTGGCCGAGCAGGGCCACAAACACCCGTCCGGCACCCTCATGCAGGGCGGCACGTCCGGCCAGCAGGGCCGCGCCGCTCATGTGTATTGCGCCGTCTGTGCCGGACTGGCCGCCGACGATGGCGACATCTCCAAAACTGCCTTTGTGGCTGGTATGCGCCGCCAGGGCCCGGTTATGGCTGCCCGCGCGGTCCTGGCCCAGCAGCCAGGCGTCAGGTGCTGCGGTGGGCGCTGGCGCGACACCCAGGTCGTCCCACCACACCTGCCCGGCCAGGTCGCGGCCGGCGGCGGTGAACAGGCCTGGTTTCAGCGTCAGGAATGTCAAGGTAAATCGGCCTCCAGCCCTTTCCGGACGGGCGCCAGTTGCTATTGATTCAGGAGCAAGATCAGCCCCCGTGCTGGCGTCCAGTCCGCTCGGGATATCCAGCGCCAGAACGGGTTGGCCGGTGGCGCGCAGAAGGGCCAGCCATTCGCCGAGCAAATCGGCCTGGCCGGCGGCGTGGGCCAGACGGGGTGCGGCGCCTATGCCGAGCAGCGCGTCAATCGCGAAGTCGAAGCCGGACGGGGGTGTTTTTGCAAACGGAACACCGGCTGCGCGCGCCCGCACCAGCGAGGCCAGCGCATCGGCCGGCACTTTGGCCTGGTTCTGCGCGCCCAGCCAGGTCACGGTCACATTCTTCCCCCACTGGTGCAGGTGCATGGCCGCTTCGAGGCCGTCGCCACCGTTGTTGCCCGGGCCGCAGGCGATCCAGATGTGTTGTGCGTGCGGCGCCAGCGCCAGGCTCAGGCGAGCGCTGGCCAGTCCGGCGCGCTGCATCAGCGCGTGCGGTGCAAGGCCGGCTGCCGTCTGCTGTTCCAGCAGACGGGTCGCCGCCACGCCATGGAGCGGCAGGCTGAGGGCGCTGGAGAGGGCTTGCATGGGCTGATTGTGGGCGCTTCAGGCGCTTTTTAGGTGCTTTTTAGGTGCTTTTTAGGTGCTTGGGGCCTTGAGCCGGCTCAGGTTCAGCCCTTCCATGTCGATGTCCGGCGTTTTGCCGGCAATCAGGTCGGCCACGGCCCGCGCGCTGCCGCAGCTGAGTGCCCAGCCGCTGGAGCCGTGGCCGAGATTGAGCCACAGGCCGGGCAGGCCGCTGGCGCCCAGGATGGGTGGGCCGTCCGCCAGCATGGGCCGGGCGCCTTTCCATTCCTGCACATGGGCGGCCGGGTTGGAGGTGTGGGCAGCCCCGGGAAACCAGTCCTGCAGCACTTTGTACAGCGTCTGGATGGATGCGGCGCGCTTTTTGTCCGGCGCACCACCGATCTCGGCGCTGCCGGCCACGCGCACGCGGTTGCCCATGCGCGAGATGGCGACCTTGTACCGCTCGTCCATCAGCGCGCTGCGAGGCGCGTTCAGTGGCTCGCGGATGGGTGCGCTCACGGAGTAGCCATACACCGCCGCCATCGGAATCTTGATGCCCAGGGGCCGAAGCAGTTGCGCCGAAGCCAGTCCGGCACACAGGACCACCGCGTCGAAGTTCCGCGGCGTTGCTTCGCCTGCTATTAAAAAGGTAGCTGGTTGCGCCCGATCCATATGGGCCACGGTCGCATTGAACTCGAATTTCACGCCCAGACGCTGGGCTTCAGTCTTGAGCAGCAGCGCGAACTGGCGGCAATTGGCCACTTCGTCGTCGGGCAGATGAATGGCGCCCAGCAGGGCGGTGTCCGGATTCAGGGCCGGTTCTATCCGGCGCGCCTCGTCCGAGCCGATTTGCCGGAAAGCCACGCCGGCCTCACGCAGCACCTGCAGGCCGGGTTCGACCAGCAGGGCGTCCTGTTCGGCGCGCAGCAGCACCATGTAACCGGGGCTGCGGTCGTATTCGAGTTGCCGTTCGGCGGTGAGCTGGTGCAGGCGTGCGCGGCTGTAAAAAGCCAGGCGCTGCATCCGGCCCCGATTCGCCAGGTAAGTTTCCAGCCGGCACGCGCGCCACCACTTCCACATCCAGGCCAGCTCACTGCCGGACAGGGGCAGGCTGAGCCGGACCGGTGCGTGGCGACCCAGCAGGTGGCGCAACACCTTGCCCGGCATGCCCGGTGCAGCCCAAGGGGTGACGTAGCCCGGAGCCACCACGCCGGCATTGGCAAAACTGCTTTCTTCGGCGGCCGCGCCGCGGCGCTCGAAAACGGTGACCTCGTGGCCGTCCTGGGCGAGTTCCCAGGCGGTGGTGATGCCGATGATGCCGGCGCCGATGACCGCAACCCTCATGGGGTGACCCGCCATGGGCCAGGATGAGTAGCGGAAAGGGGGTAATTCATGGATGGATGGTCAGTTGGGCCTGCAGCCCATGCCAACCGGGCGCAGGCAGCTATCATTTTTATACTGAAGGTGAGATTGCCAAGGCGGTGCGAATTCCGCCTGCCAGGGTGCGGCGGTCTCCGGATGGGGACTGCTGACTGGCAGGGATGTTATACTCTGTGGGTTGTGCGAAAGGCAATTCGGCCACCGCGCAATAAATCGCAAATCAGCCATTCAAGGTGTTGCCCGCGAAGCTTTTTCAAGGTTTGCAGGCGATAAGCGCTGATTTTAGACACAACCTTTGGAGTTACTTATGTCAATTAGCATGCGTGAAATGCTGGAAGCCGGCGTCCATTTCGGTCACCAAACCCGCTTCTGGAATCCCAAGATGGCCCCGTATATCTTCGGCCATCGCAACCGTATCCACATCATCAACCTCGAAAAATCGCTGCCGATGTTCGAGGACGCGATGAAGTTCGCCAAGCAGCTTTCCGCCAACCGCGGCACCATCCTGATGGTGGGCACCAAGCGCCAGGCCCGCGAACTGGTTGCCACCGAAGCGCGCCGCGCCGGTGTGCCTTTTGTCGACCAGCGCTGGCTGGGTGGCATGCTGACCAACTTCAAGACGGTCAAGACCTCGATCAAGCGCCTCAAGGAAATGAAGGCCCAGCAGGAAGTCGGCCTCGACACCCTGAGCAAGAAAGAGCAGTTGACCTTCAAGCGCGAAATGGAAAAGCTGGAAAAAGATATCGGCGGCATCCAGGACATGAATGCCTTGCCTGACGCGATTTTTGTGATCGACGTGGGTTTCCACAAGATCGCCGTGCTCGAAGCCAAGAAGCTGGGCATCCCGCTGATTGGTGTGGTTGACTCCAACCATTCGCCCATCGGCATTGACTATGTCATTCCCGGCAACGACGACTCGTCCAAGGCCGTGGCGCTGTATGCCCGTGGCATTGCTGACGCCATCATCGAAGGCCGCGCCAATGCGGTCAACGACGTTGTGAAGATGGTCTCGGCCGAGAGCGGCGACGAATTCGTCGAAGTGGAAAACGCTGCAGCCTGATCGTTGCGGCCCTGCGCCTGACGCGAAAAAGGGGCTCGCGTAGCCCCTTTTTCACAGCCTTGTTCAAAAGGCACCCCTATTTATTTGAAGTCAACACGACACACGGAGAATTGAAGATGGCAATCACAGCAAGCATGGTCGCAGAGTTGCGCGCAAAAACCGACGCACCGATGATGGAGTGCAAGAAGGCCCTGACCGAGGCCGACGGTAACTTCGAAAAAGCCGAAGAAATCCTGCGTGTCAAGCTGGGCAACAAGGCCGGCAAGGCCGCTTCCCGCATCACCGCTGAAGGCGTGATCGCTTTCCACAGCGAAGGTGCCGTGGGCGCGCTGGTCGAGATCAACTGTGAAACCGACTTCGTCACCAAGAACGACAGCTTCCTGGCTTTCACCGATGCGGTGGTCAAGGGCATCGTCAAGAACAATCCGGCTGATGTGGGCGCAATCGGCGTCATGCCTCTGAGTCTGGACGGTTTCGGCCCGACAGTGGAAGACGTGCGCAAGGGCCTGATCGGCAAGATCGGCGAAAACATGAGCGTGCGCCGCTTCAAGCGCTTTGAAGGCGGCAAGCTGGCTTCCTACCTGCACGGCACGCGCATCGGCGTGGTGGTCGAGTACGAAGGCGACGAAGTACCCGCCAAGGATGTTGCCATGCATGTGGCCGCCATGAAGCCGGTGTCGCTGTCGAGCGACCAGGTGCCTGCCGAGCTAGTGGCCCGCGAGCGTTCGGTCGCTGCGGCCAAGGCTGCCGAGGACGCCGCTGTGGCCACCGCTGCCGGCAAGCCGGTGCAATCGCCCGAAATTGTTGCCAAACGTATTGAAGGCGGTGTTCAGAAGTACCTCAAGGAGGTGTCCCTGTTCAACCAGCCCTTCGTGAAGAACGACAAGCAGACCGTCGAGCAGATGCTCAAGGAAAAAGGCACGACCGTGAAGGCTTTCACGCTGTATGTCGTCGGCGAAGGCATCGAGAAAAAGGTCGACGATTTTGCTGCTGAAGTTGCTGCCCAGGTGGCTGCCGCCAAAGCCGCCTGATTGCACCCGCTGACCCGAAAGGCCGCTAAACTTACGCCGATAAAAACGACAGGAACTCCCCTCATGCCAGCCTACAAGCGAATCTTGTTGAAACTTTCAGGCGAAGCCTTGATGGGAGACGATGCCTTCGGTATCAACCGTGCGACGATTGTGCGCATGGTCGAGGAGATTGCCGAAGTGACCCGCATGGGCGTGGAAGTGGCTGTCGTGATCGGCGGAGGCAACATCTTCCGCGGTGTGGCGGGCGGTTCGGTGGGCATGGACCGTGCCACCGCCGACTACATGGGTATGCTGGCCACCGTGATGAACGCGCTGGCACTCGGCGACACCATGGACAAGGCGGGCCTGACACCGCGCGTCATGTCGGCCATCGGCATCGAGCGCGTTGTCGAGCCGTATGTTCGCCCCAAGGCTTTGCAGTACCTTGAAGAGGGCAAGGTTGTCATTTTCGCCGCGGGCACCGGCAATCCTTTTTTCACCACCGACACCGCCGCCGCCCTGCGCGGCGCGGAGATAGGTGCCGAGATTGTGCTGAAGGCCACCAAGGTCGATGGCGTGTACAGCGCAGATCCCAAGAAAGATCCTTCGGCTACACGTTACACCAACATCACCTTCGACGAAGCCATGGGCAAGAACCTCGAAGTGATGGATGCCACCGCCTTCGCACTGTGCCGTGACCAGAAACTGCCGATCAAGATCTTCAGCATCTTCAAGCACGGTGCGCTCAAGCGCGTGGTGCAAGGCGAAGACGAAGGAACACTGGTCCACGTCTGAAGCCTGCCGATGCGCATGCCATTCCTTTGCAGAACAAGAATCCTCCGGAGATTTTCATCATGAGCATTCCCGATATCAAGAGCCTGGCCGAGCAGAAAATGCAGCAATCGGTGGAGTCTTTCAAGCATGCGCTGACGAAGATCCGCACCGGCCGAGCCAACCCCGGCCTGCTGGACACCGTGCAGGTGGACTATTACGGCGCCATGGTGCCGATCAGCCAGGTGGCCAACGTGTCGCTGCTCGATGCCCGCACCATCAGCGTTGCGCCGTGGGAAAAGGGCATGGGGGCCAAGATCGAAAAAGCCATTCGCGACTCTGACCTTGGCCTCAACCCGGCGTCCCAGGGCGACCTGATCCGCGTGCCGATGCCGGCCATGACCGAAGAGCGCCGCAAGGAGCTGACCAAGGTGGTCCGTGCCGAAGGCGAACATGCCAAGGTCGCCATCCGGAATCTGCGCCGCGACGCGAATGACAGCGTCAAGAAACTCGTGAAGGACAAGCTGGCTTCCGAAGACGACGAGCGCCGGGCCCACGACGAAGTGCAGAAGTTCACCGACCGTTTCATTGCAGAAGTCGACAAGCTGGTCGCGGGCAAGGAACAAGACATCATGGCGGTCTAGATTGCCCCCACGGTCGCTCACTTCGTGTAGCTCCCTGCCCCCCGAGGGGGCCGCTGCGCCTGCGGGCCGTCAAAGCCGGACCCGCGGCCCCTGCTTGAAAAGTCAACTGCCACCATGCACGCGCGCCGTGCGTAGTGACTGACTGCCGACATGGCTCAAACAAATTCCGTCGCCGTTCCGCACCACGTTGCCATCGTGATGGATGGCAATGGTCGCTGGGCCACGCGTCGCTTCCTGCCGCGTATTGCCGGGCACAAGCAGGGTGTGGGCGCGCTGAATCGCTGCGTGCAGGCCTGCATGGCGCGCGGCATCGGCGTGCTGACGGTGTTTGCCTTTTCATCCGAAAACTGGAACCGGCCCCCGGAAGAAGTCTCCGGGCTCATGGAGCTGCTGGGGCTGTCGCTGGCGCGGGAAGTGCCCTCGCTCAAGGCCCATGGTGTGCAGCTGCATTTTGTCGGCGACAGGCAGCGTCTGTCCGACAAGTTCAAGGCCGGGCTGGATCAGGCAGAGCAGGCCACCGCAGACAACCAGCGACTGGTTCTCAATGTGTGTTTCAACTACGGCGGCCGCTGGGACATTGCCCAGGCGGCACGCAAGCTCGCTGCCGAAGGTCGGGAAATCACAGAAATGGCACTGGACCGTGCACTGGCGCTGGCCCATGTGCCGGATCCGGACCTCGTGATCCGCACTGGTGGCGAGCTGCGCATTAGCAACTTCCTGCTCTGGCAGGCAGCTTACTCCGAACTGCACTTCTCCGACAAGCTCTGGCCTGATTTCGACGACGCGGCACTCGATGAAGCGATCGCGGCTTACCGCAGCCGGGAGAGACGCTTCGGACAAACCTCCGCGCAAGTTGTTCCGGACCCGCGCGACCCCACCATGAAGGCCGCCTGATGCTCAAGCAACGTGTCATCACTGCGCTTGTCATGTTGGCCATTCTGCTGCCGGCGCTGTTTTACCGCACCCCGGTGCCGTTCGCCCTGGTGGCCCTGGTGCTGATTGCGGCCGGCGCGTGGGAATGGGCGCGCCTCAATGGCTACGACCAACTCAGCGCGTTGCTGGCCGGTTTTGCCTGCGTGGTGCTGTGCGGCATGTCCTGGGATCTGGGCCTGCTCGATCAGACCCTGCCTTTGCTCTGGCGGCTGGCTGGCGCAGCCTGGGTGCTGGCGGGGTCCTGGCTGCTGCGTGGCGGAGTGGCAGGCTGGTCGCGCATCCCGCGGGCCCTGCGCCTGGTCGGCGGCATACTGGCGCTCTGGCTCGCGTGGCTGGCTGTGGCACAGGCGCGCTTCATCGGCATCGAGTTCCTGTTGTCGGTGCTGCTGCTCGTCTGGGTTGCCGACATCGGTGCTTATTTTTCCGGCAAGGCCCTGGGTGGACGCTTCAGCAAAAGCAAGCTGGCCCCCGCGATCAGCCCCGGCAAAAGCTGGGAAGGTGTCTGGGGCGGCATGGTTGGTGTCCTGCTGCTGTGTATCGCCTGGCTGGTACTGGACACCACAGGAGAAAGTTTGTATGCGCGCCTGGCCGCGCAGCACGGCCTGGCGCTGACATTGCTGTCCATGATTTTCCTGGCCGCTCTCAGTGTGGTGGGTGACCTCGTCGAATCACTGATCAAGCGCAGCGCGGGTGCCAAGGATTCCAGCGGCCTGCTGCCAGGCCACGGCGGCGTGCTGGACCGCGTCGATGCGCTCCTGCCTGTGCTGCCGCTGGCCATGATGCTGCTGACCGTCTAGGGCTATGACATCCATGAAAAAACGCATCACAGTGCTGGGCTCGACCGGCTCGGTCGGGGTCAACACACTGGATGTGATCGCCGGCCATCCGGACCGCTTTGAGGTTTTTGCGCTCAGCGCGGCCACACAGACCGACCTGATGCTGGCGCAATGCATCCGCTTCAAACCACGCTACGCCGTCATGGCCAGTGCGCCGCATGCCCGCGTTCTGGCCCAAAGCCTGAAGGAAAACGGGCTTCAAACCGAGGTACTGCTTGCGCCAGATGCTCTTGAAATAATAGCATCTGATGATGGCGTGGACACCGTGATGGCCGCCATCGTTGGGGCGGCCGGGCTGGCGCCCTGCATGGCCGCGGCGCGTGCCGGCAAGCGTTTGCTGCTGGCCAACAAGGAGGCGCTGGTGGTGGGCGGTGAAGTGTTCATGCAGGCCGTGCGCGAGGGCGGAGCCCAGCTGCTGCCCATTGATAGCGAGCATTCGGCGATTTTCCAGTCCCTCCCGGAGGACCCGGCGGCCTGGGCTGAACGCATCGACAAGATCATCCTGACCGCTTCTGGCGGGCCGTTTCGCACCCGCGCACCAGCCACCCTGCGCGATGTCACGCCCGACGAGGCCTGCGCCCACCCCAACTGGGTCATGGGCCGGAAGATCTCGGTGGACTCGGCCACCATGATGAACAAGGCCCTCGAAGTGATCGAGGCCCGTTACCTGTTCGGTCTGGCGCCGGCGCAGATCGAGGTGGTGATTCACCCGCAAAGCATCATCCATTCGATGGTTCAGTACCGCGACACCTCGGTGGTGGCGCAGCTGGGCACGCCCGACATGCGGGTACCCATTGCCTACGGCCTGGCCTGGCCTGGCCGGATCTCTTCGGGTGCGCAGGCCCTCGACTTCCGGGCGCTGGCCACCATGACTTTTGCGGTGCCCGATGACGAGCATTTCCCCGGGCTGCCACTGGCCTGGGAGGTGCTGAATGCCCCGGTCGGCACCACAGCGGTGCTCAACGCCGCCAATGAAATTGCGGTGGCTGCCTTTCTTGAAAAACGCATTCGTTTCGACCAGATTCATGCGGTGAACCGTGGAACTCTGGATTCCGTGAACGTCTCTGAAATCCGTGGGATAGGGGACTTGCTGGCGCTGGATGCCCAATCGCGTGCCGCAGCCACCAGAATCGCCGGGAATCTGGCGACTTGACAGGAGTTTTGCCATGCTGACCTTGGTCGCCTTTGTTGTTGCCCTGGGAATCCTGATTGCTGTCCACGAGTATGGCCACTACCGCGTGGCTGTCGCCTGCGGCATCAAGGTCCTGAAGTTTTCCGTGGGCTTTGGCAAGCCGATCTACACCTGGCGGCTCAGGAGTCGACCCACCGAGTTTTCCATCGGCCTGCTGCCGCTGGGGGGCTACGTCAAGATGCTTGACGAACGGGAAGGCCCGGTCGATCCCGCGGAGCGGCACCTGGCCTTCAACACGCAACCTTTGCGCGCGCGTGCCGCGGTGGTTGCTGCGGGCCCGGCCGCCAACCTGCTGCTGGCCATTGTCCTGTATGCCGTTGTCAACTGGAGCGGCTTGCAGGAGCCCCAAGCCATCCTGGCCAGCCCCGTGGCAGGCTCGATCGCGGAGCTTGCCGGTTTGCGTGGCGGCGAACGGGTGCAGCAGGCGGCTTTCGGAGACGAAGACCTGCAGGATGTGCGCTCCTTTGAAGACCTGCGCTGGCGGCTGACGCAGGGTGCGCTCAGCGGCCGCGATGTACAGCTGCTGGTCAGCCCGGATGGCGAGCAGCCGCGGGGGGCGGACGCGAATCCTGTGCCGACACGCAGTGTCGTGCTGCCGTTGAGCCAGCTGCAGGCCGCGGATGCCGATGCGCAGCTGTTTCGCAAGATCGGCATCGTCGGACCGTGGACACAGGCGGTCATCGGCGAACTGATGCCGGGCGGGGCGGCGGAAAAAGCAGGCTTGCGCAGCGGCGACGTGGTGCTTCGTGTTGGCGACCGCGTCGTGGTCGATGGTCAGCAACTGCGTGAAGTCATCCGGGCATCGGCCTCCCTGGCGCAAGGCCCGACCCAGACCTGGCACATCCTGAGGGCAGGGCAGGCCCTGTCCCTGCCGGTCACGCCCGAGGTCCGGCAGGAAGGTAGCCAGTCCATTGGTCGGATCAGCGCTTATGTGGGCGCACCGCCTGCGATGGTCACGGTGCGTTATGGGCCAATCGACGGCTTGTGGAACGGGGTGGTCCGCACCTGGCAGGTCTCCGTGCTGACGCTGAAGATGATGGGCAAGATGCTGATTGGCGAAGCTTCGCTGAAAAACCTCAGCGGGCCTCTGACCATTGCCGACTACGCCGGCAAATCTGCGTCCATCGGCTGGACGGCGTACCTGCTCTTTTTGGCGCTGATCAGCGTGAGCCTGGGCGTGCTCAATTTACTGCCGCTGCCGGTTCTGGATGGGGGACACCTGATGTATTATCTTTGGGAGGCGATCACCGGCAAAGGCGTGTCTGAAGCCTGGATGGACCGCCTGCAGCGCGGAGGTGTTGCAATCCTGCTGGGCATGATGTCGGTGGCCCTGTTTAACGATGTCTCCCGGCTTTTGGGTTAATTCCGTACTTTTCATGCAAAAACAAAACAAACGATTCAAAGTCCGCAGCGTTTCCGCGATTGTGGCCAGTTTCCTCATCGCGCATGCGGCCTGGGCCGTGGATCCTTTCACCGTGCGCGATATACGGGTCGAAGGCTTGCAGCGCGTGGAGCCGGGGACCATTTTTGCTTCCTTGCCCTTTCGGGTGGGAGAAACCTACACCGACGACAAGGGCGCAGGCGCAATCCGGGCCCTGTTCGGGCTGGGCCTGTTCAAGGATGTCCGGCTCGAAGTCAGCGGGGATGTGCTGGTGGTGATCGTCGAGGAGCGCCCAACAGTGGCCGACGTGGATTTCGTCGGCGCCAAGGAGTTTGACAAGGAAGTGCTGAAGAAAGCTCTGCGCGAGATTGGTCTGGCCGATGGCCGGCCCTTCGACAAGGCGCTGGCCGACCGGGCCGAGCAGGAACTCAAGCGCCAGTACATCAACCGAAGCCTGTACGGCGTCGAGGTGCTGACCACGGTGACACCGATCGAACGCAACCGGGTCAATGTGACTTTCAGCGTCACCGAAGGCGATGTCGCCAAGATCAAGGAAATCCACATCGTCGGAAACAAGGTATTCAGCGAATCCACACTGCGTGGCCTGTTCGACCTGGATACCGGCGGCTGGCTGAGCTGGTACACCAAATCCGACCGTTATTCACGTGCCAAGCTCAATGCCGACATCGAAACCCTGCGCTCTTACTACCTGACGCGCGGCTACCTCGAGTTCAAGGTCGACTCCACCCAGGTGGCGATTTCCCCGAACAAGCAGGATATTTCGGTGACCATCAACATCACCGAGGGTGAACGCTTCACCGTGTCCGGTGTCAAGCTCGAAGGCAACTTCCTGGATCGGGACGAAGAATTCAAGTCCCTGGTGACCATCAAACCCGGCGAAGCCTACAACGCGGACCAGGTGGCCCAGACCGTCAAGTCTTTCACGGAGTATTACGGTAGTTTCGGCTTTGCCTTCGCGAAAGTCGAAGCGCGTCCCGAAATTGACCGGGCCAACAACCGCGTGGCTTTTGTCCTGCAGGGCGATCCGTCGCGCCGGGCTTATGTGCGCCGCATCAACGTCAGTGGCAACAACCGCACGCGTGACGAAGTGGTTCGCCGGGAGTTCAGGCAGTTTGAAGCCTCCTGGTACGACGGCGACAAAATCCGCCTCTCGCGTGACCGGGTGGACCGCCTGGGTTACTTCACCGAGGTCAACATCGACACGCAGGAAGTGCCTGGTACGCCGGACCAAGTGGACCTGAACCTGGCCGTGGTGGAAAAACCCACCGGCAATCTGCAGCTCGGTGCCGGTTTTTCCAGCGCCGACAGGCTGTCGCTCATCTTTGGTTTCAAGCAGGAAAATGCGTTCGGTACCGGTAACTACATGGGGCTGGAAGTCAACACCGGAAAATACAACCGTCAGCTGGTGCTGAGCACCGTTGACCCTTATTTCACGGCTGACGGCATTTCGCGTACTTTCGATCTTTACACCCGAACCTCGCGTCCCTACAGCAGCCAGCTTGGTGTGGTGAACACCGACTACGCGATCAAAACCACCGGTGGCAGTGTGCGTTTTGGTGTGCCCTTCAGCGAAGTGGACACGGTTTATTTTGGCGCAGGACTGGAGCAGATTGAGATTTCCGGAACCAATCTACCGGTGGTTTACCAGGACTACATTCGGGACTTTGGTGCCAAAAGCAATTCAGTCCCGTTGACCATTGGCTGGACGAGAGATGATCGGGACAGTGCCCTGGTGCCCACCAAAGGACGGTTCCAGCGCGTTTATGGCGATTGGGGCATCGCGGGGGACGCCAGGTTCCTGCGCGCCAATTATCAGTTCCAGCAATACATTCCGCTGAACAAGCAATTCACGGTCGCCCTGAACACTGAACTGGGTTGGGGCAAAGGCCTCAATGGACAACCTTTCCCGGTGTTCAAGAATTCCTATTCAGGTGGTCTGGGTTCTGTGCGCGGCTATGAGCCAGGCACCCTGGGTCCCCGCGACAGCCAGGACAACTCCATCGGCGGACCGAAAAAAATCACGCTGAATGCCGAAGTCCTGATGCCTTTCCCTGGTGCCGGCAACGACAGGACCTTGCGGCTCTTCGGTTTTGTAGATGCGGGCAATGTGTTCGGCGAGAAGGAAAAATACGATCTCGGCGAGCTGCGTACGTCGGCAGGTTTCGGTGTCAGCTGGATTTCTCCCCTGGGTCCCTTGCGGTTGGCGTTTGCCCATCCGATGAACAAGAAGCCAACAGATAGAATCCAGAGATTGCAATTCCAAATTGGTACATCCTTCTAATGAAGTATTCCTCATACAAGTTTTTCCTGGCGGCCGTGATGACACTGGCCGCGTTTGCGGCGGGCGCTCAGGAGTTCAAGGTCGGCGTCGTTATCATTGACCGCATCTTCCGCGAAGCCAACAGCGCCAAAGCAGCCCAGGCCAAATTGGAGCAGGAGTTCGGCAAGCGCGACAAAGAGATTACCGACCTCGGAACCCAGCTCAAAACGGCGGCAGACAAGTTCGAGCGCGAAGCGCCGACGCTTTCGGAGAGCCAGCGTATTGCACGCCAGAAGCAACTGGTGGAACAGGACAGGGAATTCCAGCGCAAACGCCGGGAGCACCTGGAGGATCTCAATTCGCGCAAGAACGAAGAACTGCAGCAGCTCATTGAGCGCGCCAACAAGGTTGTCAAAGCGGTGGCCGAGTCTGAAAAGTACGACCTGATCCTGGAAGGGGCGGTCTACGTCAGTCCGAAGCATGACATCACCGACAAGGTCATCAAGGCGCTCAACGCCAGCAAATAAGCATTCAGGGACAAGCCAGGTGTGACGCTCAGACTCGGGGACATTGTTGCATCGCTGGCTGGCGAGTTTGACGCCCGGTTGGTGGGAGACCCGGATGTCCTGGTTG
Source organism: Polaromonas sp. (assembly GCF_049790275.1). Taxonomy (GTDB): domain Bacteria; phylum Pseudomonadota; class Gammaproteobacteria; order Burkholderiales; family Burkholderiaceae_C; genus Polaromonas. The sequence goes on along the minus strand of NZ_JBAQYR010000056.1, from coordinate 22,677 downwards.
AAAGGCTCGCCCCGCTCGAATCTGCCGGAGCCGCCGAGCTCACCTTCCTCAGTCATCCCAAATACCAGAGCAAGCTCGGCCAGTCCGCTGCTGCCTGCGTGGTGGTGGGACCGGCTGCTGCAGAACCCGCCATGCAGCGCGGAGCCTGCATCATCGTCCATGACCCTTATCTGTACTTTGCCCGCATCACCCAGCTCTGGAAGCAGCGCCATCAACCGCCTCCCATGGCAAGCGTGCACCCCAGCGCCTTCATCGATCCCCTGGCACAGCTGGCACCCGATGTGACGGTGGACGCCTTTGCCTGCGTGGGCGCCCATGCGGTGTTGGGTCCAGGCGTTCGTGTAGGCGCACATGGCGTGATTGGCAGCGACGTCCGCATCGGCGCCGGTACCCATCTGGCGGTCCGTGTGACGGTGGCAGACGGGTGTTCCCTTGGAGAGCGCTGCATCGTGCATCCGGGCGCCGTGATCGGTGCCGACGGCTTCGGTTTCGCCCCCCATGACGGCCGCTGGGAGAAAATCGAGCAACTGGGGGCTGTGCGCATCGGTAACGATGTGGAGATTGGCGCCAACACCTGCATTGACCGGGGCGCGTTGCAGGACACGGTGATCGACGACGGGGTCAAGCTGGACAACCTGGTGCAGATAGGCCACAACGTGCGCATCGGCCGGCACACCGCCATGGCCGGTTGCGTGGGGGTGGCGGGTAGCGCCACCATCGGTGCGCACTGCACGGTGGGCGGGGGCGCCGTGGTGCTGGGGCATTTGAGCCTTGCCGATCATGTGCATGTTTCGGCTGCTTCGGTGGTCACGCGATCAATTCACAAGCCGGGGCATTACACCGGGCTGTTTCCCATCGACGACAATGCGCAGTGGGAAAAAAATGCAGCCACGCTCAAGCATCTTCACGCTTTGCGTGAACGCCTTAAGGCGCTGGAGCAAACGACCGAAAAAGCCTTTGGAAAGAAACAAGAAAAATCATGATGGACATTCACCAAATCCTCAAGCAGCTGCCGCACCGCTACCCCTTTTTGCTGGTGGACCGCGTGCTTGAACTCGACAAGGGTAAACGCATCAAGGCCCTGAAAAACGTCACGATCAACGAACCTTTTTTCACCGGGCACTTCCCGCACCGGCCGGTGATGCCGGGCGTGCTGATGCTTGAAGCCATGGCCCAAGTAGCCGCTTTGCTGGCTTTCGACATGCAGGGCGTGACGCCCGATGACAAGACCGTGTATTACTTTGCGGGCATAGACGGTGCCCGTTTCAAGCGGCCGGTGGAACCGGGTGACCAACTGATCATGGAGCTGACGCTGGACCGTCTCAAGGCCGGTGTGTTCAAGTTCAAGGGCACGGCGCATGTCGAAGGCAATATGGTCTGCGAGGCCGAACTCATGTGCACCATGCGCACCATCGCTTGAATGGCCCCCACGCTTTTCGCTTCGCGTAATGCGCTGCACCTTGCAGGCCGCCGCTCGCCAGAGGCTTCGCTTCTGGCGCCTGTCCAAACCTGCTCAAGCAGGTTCGGAGCCGCAGGCTCCAGCCCCGAGGGGGCCGTTACGCCTGCGGTCTGGCAGAGCCAGTCCCGCGGCCCCGGCTTGACGGGGACCTTGCCTGGGTGGCCATTGGCCGAGGTGTTGTTCGAACAATTCATTTTTTCATGACCGCCATCCATCCCACAGCGCTGGTTGACCCCCAGGCCCAGCTCGACAGCAGCGTCAGCGTTGGCCCGTACACGGTGATCGGCCCGCACGTCGAGGTCGCGGCCGGCACGACGATTGGCGCGCATTGCGTCATCGAAGGCCACACGACGATAGGTCGCGACAACCGCATTTTCCAGTTCAATTCGCTGGGCGCGATTCCGCAGGACAAGAAGTACGCCGGCGAGCCTGGCGAGCTGGTGATCGGCGACCGCAACACCATCCGCGAGTTTTGCACTTTCAATATCGGCACGCCTGGCGGCGGCGGGGTGACCAAGCTGGGCAACGACAACTGGATGATGGCGTACGTGCACCTGGCGCACGATTGCCTGGTGGGCAACAACACCACCTTCGCCAACAACTCGCAACTGGCCGGCCATGTGACTGTCGGCGACTGGGTGATTCTTGGCGGCTTTACCGTGGTCCACCAGTTTGTGCGGATCGGAGCACACAGCATGACGGCCATGTGTTCGCTGCTGTTTGCCGATTTACCCCCCTTCGTGATGTGCCAGGGCCAGCCCGCCGAAGCGCGGTCGATGAATTTTGAAGGCTTGCGCCGGCGCGGGTTCTCTCCCGAGCGCATCACCGCGGTGAAGGCCATGCACAAGGCCCTGTACCGTGAGGATCTGCCCTTGGACACGGCTCGGGCGCAGATTGCTGGTCTGAGTGAAAAGTACCCTGAGTCCGCTCCTGATGTGAAAATGATGCTCTCATTTTTGCAGCAAACCGCACCGCAGCGCGGCATCGTCCGGTAGGCGCTGATGTCCCTGGCGCCAACCCCTCTGCCCAGCCGTCCAGAGGCGGGTGGGCTCACTGCACAGCGGGCTCCCGTCATGGCCATGGTGGCCGGCGAAACTTCCGGAGATTTGCTGGCCAGCCTGCTGCTTGACGGTTTTCGTGCTCGCTGGCCTGGCCTGCGCGCCGGTGGCATAGGAGGCCCCCAGATGGCAAGCCGGGGTTTCGAGGCCTGGTGGCCCAGCGAAAAATTGGCAGTACGCGGTTATGTCGAGGTGCTGCGCCACTACCGCGAAATTGTCGGCATACGCAGGCAATTGAAGGAAAAACTGCTGCAGCAGCGCCCCGATATTTTTATTGGCGTTGACGCCCCCGATTTCAACCTCGACCTGGAAGCCGACCTCAAGGCGGCCGGGATCCGTACCGTGCATTTCATCAGCCCTTCGGTCTGGGCATGGCGTGCCGATCGGGTGGAAAAAATCCGCCGCAGTGTCGATCACGTGCTGTGTATCTTTCCTTTTGAACCAGCCCTGTTGGCACAGCACGGCATTGCCGCCACCTATGTGGGCCATCCGCTGGCTGGCATGATCCCGATGCAGCCTGACCGCGTGGAAACTCGCAGAAAACTGGGTTTGCAGGCGGACGACCTGGTGTTGGCCGTGCTGCCGGGCAGCCGCCGTTCCGAAGTCCAGTACTTGGCTGATCGGTTCTTTCACGCTGCAGACCTTGTCAGGCGGGTGCATCCAGCTATCAAAATAATAGTGCCCGCCGTGTCTGCCCTGCGCGAATTCATCGCCCAGGCGGCGAGGGCGGCCGGCATGCAGGATGACGTGCAGATTGTCACCGGGCAGTCCCACACCGTGCTGGCGGCTTGCGATGTCACGCTGATTGCCAGCGGCACCGCGACGCTGGAAGCGGCGCTGTTCAAGCGGCCCATGGTGATCGCCTACAACATGAACTGGCTGTCCTGGCAGATCATGCGCCGCAAGAAGCTGCAGCCCTGGGTAGGCCTGCCCAACATCCTGTGCCGCGATTTTGTGGTGCCCGAACTGCTGCAGGACGCTGCCACGCCAAAAGCGCTGGCCGATGCCGTTTTGCAGTGGATAGATGCGAAAATCTCGGCACCCGAAAAAATTGCCACCGTCGAACAACGCTTCATGCAGTTGCACCAAGAGTTGCACCGCGACACCGCCCAACTAGCCACCGATGCGATCCAGAACATTCTTGAAAGCTGAGCAGGTCACCCTGTCCTGGGACACACCCGGCCTCTGGGCCGGTGTGGACGAGGCCGGCCGCGGGCCGCTGGCCGGCCCGGTGGTGGCGGCGGCGGTGATTCTGGACGACCTCAAGCCCATCAAGGGCCTCGCCGACTCCAAGGTACTGACAGCGCTGCGCCGGGAAAAGCTTTACGACGAAATCCTCGCCAAGGCCTTGTGCTGCTCGATTGCCCAGGCCAGTGTGGAAGAGATCGACAGCCTCAACATCCTGCAAGCCACGATGCTGGCAATGAAACGTGCCGTCGAGGGTTTGCGCCTGAAGCCGGTGAAGGTGCTGGTGGACGGCAACCGCCTGCCGGTGCTCAGCATGCTGGCCGAGGCCATCGTCAAGGGCGATGCGCTGGTGCCATCGATTTCCGCGGCTTCCATCCTGGCCAAGGTTTACCGCGACCGCTGGTGCGAGCAGTTCCACCTGGAGTACCCGCAATACGGCTTCGCCGGCCACAAGGGCTATGGCACGGCCGAGCACCTGGCGGCCTTGCGCGAGCACGGCGCCTGCCCGCAGCATCGCCGCTCCTTCAGCCCGGTGGCCGAGGTCCTGCGTTGAGTGCTGCATCGCCGGCAGCCCCCGTCTTTGTCACGTCGCGCGACAACGCCCTGGTCAAGGAGCTGCGCAGGCTGTCGCAGGACAGCACGGCCTACCGCAAGCAGGGTCGTATTTGGCTGGAAGGTGATCATTTGTGCCGTGCAGCCCTTGCGCGGGGCCTGAAACCGCAGATCGCCGTCTTTTCCGAGTCATTCTGGCCTGTTGCCCCCGCCGAATGGACACAGTCCGCTATCAAAACCATAGTCATTCCTGATGCCTTGCTGCCTGACATCAGCGGCCTGGAATCCCCGGCGCGCATGGGGTTTGTGCTTGATCTTCCGGCGCCTGCGGCCTTGCTGCCCGGCGCCGCCTCGCTGATCCTGGACCGCGTGCAGGATGCCGGCAACGTCGGCTCCATGCTGCGCAGCGCCGCGGCCTTCGGTTTCAGCCAGGTGATTGCGCTCAAGGGTACGGCCGCGCTCTGGTCGCCCAAGGTGCTGCGCGCCGGCATGGGGGCGCATTTTTCGCTACAGCTGCTGGAAGCGGTGGAACCGCAGGCGCTGAACGCACTGACAGTACCCATCCTCGTAACCAGTTCACACCATGGCGGCTTTTTGCACCAGCAAAACCTGCCCATGCCCTGCGCCTGGGCCATGGGGCACGAAGGCCAGGGCGTCGGTGATGATCTGATGGCTCGGGCCAGCCTGAGGGTTCGCATTGATCAGCCCGGCGGAGAGGAGTCGCTCAATGTTGCCGCTGCCACTGCGATCTGCCTGTACGCTAGCTCCTTGGCAACGCAACCGGGCTGAAGTAGGGGCGCATGTCTTAAATGCATAAAGCCCTTCGCTTCCTCAAGCTATAATCAAGGGCTTTTCAAAACACAGCTTCGCCCGAGCGCACACCAAGCCAACACCCTCACAAAAGCAGCCCGCAAGAGTCTTGACCGAGACGTTTCTTGTGCACGCTTGGGCGAACCGTAACCAATCCGGAGAACCCAGTGCTTTTGTCTCTACAGGGAAATACCCCGCACGCCATCCTGGCGCTCGCAGACGGCACGGTCTTTATCGGCAATTCCATCGGAGCAGTGGGCTCCACAGTCGGCGAGGTGGTGTTCAACACCGCCATGACCGGTTACCAGGAAATCCTCACGGATCCCAGCTACTGCCAGCAGATCGTCACCCTCACGTACCCCCACATCGGTAACTACGGCATCAGTGCCGAGGATGTGGAAGCCGACAAGGTCCATGCAGCCGGCCTGATCATCAAGGACCTGCCGCTGATCGCGTCGAACTTCCGCAGCACCATGACCCTGTCCGAGTACCTGGTCAGGGAAAAAACGGTGGCGATTGCCAACGTCGACACGCGCCAGCTCACCCGCATGCTGCGTACCAAGGGCGCGCAGAACGGCTGCATTCTGGCCCTGCCGTTGGGCGAGGTAGTGTCGCCCGAGGCGATCGAGCAGGCGGTGGCTGCTGCCCGCAGCGCACCCAACATGGCCGGCCTCGACCTCGCCAAGGTGGTCAGCTGCAAACAGTCTTATGAGTGGACCCAGACCGAGTGGAAGCTGGGTTCGGGTTACGGCGTGCAGATCACGCCGAAGTTCCATGTCGTCGCCTTCGATTTCGGCGTGAAGAAAAACATCCTGCGCATGATGGCCGAGCGGGGCGCGCGCATCACCGTGGTGCCGGCACAGACGCCTGCCGCCGACGTGCTCAAGCTCAAACCCGATGGCATCTTCCTGGCCAACGGCCCCGGAGATCCGGAACCCTGCGACTATGCGATTGCTGCGGTGCGTGAGCTGATCGACACCGGCATCCCGACCTTCGGCATCTGCCTGGGCCACCAGATCATGGCGCTGGCCAGCGGCGCCAAAACCTTCAAGATGAAGTTCGGTCACCATGGTGCCAACCACCCGGTGAAAGACCTCGACAACGGCCGCGTCAGCATCACCAGCCAGAACCACGGTTTTGCAGTGGACGAAAAAACCCTGCCGGCCAATCTGCGTCCCACCCACATCAGCCTATTCGACGGCACGCTGCAAGGCCTGGCCCGCACGGACAAGCCGGCCTTCTGCTTCCAGGGCCACCCGGAAGCCTCGCCCGGCCCGCACGATATTTCGTATTTGTTTGACCGTTTCACCGCGCTGATGGAACAGGCTCAGGAGAAGAAGAATGCCTAAGCGCACAGACATCAAAAGCGTCCTCATCATCGGCGCCGGCCCCATCATCATCGGCCAGGCCTGCGAGTTCGACTACTCCGGCGTGCAGGCCTGCAAGGCGCTGCGTGAAGAGGGTTACAAGGTCATCCTGATCAACAGCAACCCGGCGACCATCATGACCGACCCGGCCACGGCCGACGTCACCTACATCGAGCCCATCACCTGGCAGACGGTCGAGAAAATCATCGCCAAGGAGCGTCCCGACGCCATCCTGCCGACCATGGGCGGGCAGACCGCGCTCAATTGCGCACTCGACCTCTGGCACAACGGTGTGCTCGACAAGTACAAGGTCGAACTCATAGGCGCGACGCCAGAAGCCATCGACAAGGCCGAAGACCGCCTGAAGTTCAAGGACGCGATGACCAAGATCGGCCTGGGATCGGCCCGCTCCGGCATCGCGCACAGCATGGAAGAAGCCTGGACGGTTCAGAAGACCCTGGGTTTCCCGACCGTGATCCGTCCCAGCTTCACGCTGGGCGGTACCGGCGGCGGCATTGCCTACAACTCGGAAGAGTTCGAGGTCATCTGCAAGCGCGGCCTGGAAGCTTCGCCGACCAACGAGCTGTTGATCGAGGAATCGCTGCTCGGCTGGAAAGAGTACGAGATGGAAGTGGTCCGCGACAAGGCGGACAACTGCATCATCGTCTGCTCGATTGAAAACCTGGATCCCATGGGTGTGCACACCGGCGACTCGATCACCGTGGCACCGGCGCAGACGCTGACCGACAAGGAATACCAGATCCTGCGCAATGCCTCGCTGGCCGTGCTGCGTGAGATCGGCGTGGACACCGGCGGCTCCAACGTGCAGTTCTCAATCAACCCGGTCGATGGCCGCATGGTGGTGATCGAAATGAACCCGCGTGTTTCGCGTTCTTCCGCGCTGGCCTCCAAGGCGACGGGTTTCCCGATTGCCAAGGTGGCGGCCAAGCTGGCCATTGGCTACACGCTGGACGAACTGCGCAACGAGATCACCGGCGGCGCCACGCCCGCGAGTTTCGAGCCCAGCATCGATTACGTGGTCACCAAGATCCCGCGTTTCGCGTTTGAGAAATTCCCGGCCGCCGATTCGCGCCTGACCACGCAGATGAAGTCGGTCGGCGAAGTCATGGCCATGGGCCGCACCTTCCAGGAGTCCTTCCAGAAAGCCCTGCGCGGCCTGGAAGTCGGCGTGGACGGCATGAACGAGAAGACGCAGGACCGCGAGGTGCTCGAGAAGGAACTCGGCGCGCCCGGTCCCGACCGCATCTGGTACGTGGGCGACGCCTTTGCCATGGGCATGAGCGTGGATGAAGTTTTTGCGCTGACCAAGATCGACCCCTGGTTTCTGGTGCAGATCGAGCAGATCGTCAAGGTCGAGCTTGAACTGGAAACCACCACCCTGGACAAGATTGACGAGCCGACGCTGCGTATGCTCAAGCAGAAGGGCTTTTCTGACAGGCGCCTGGCCAAACAGCTGAAGACCACCGACACTGCCATCCGTGAGAAACGGCTGGAGCTGGGTGTGCGCCCGGTCTACAAGCGGGTGGACACCTGCGCCGCCGAGTTCGCGACCAACACCGCCTACATGTACTCGACCTACGAAGGCGAGGGCAGCGAGTGCGAAGCCGAGCCGACCGACAACAAGAAAATCATGGTGCTGGGCGGCGGTCCGAACCGCATCGGCCAGGGCATCGAGTTCGACTACTGCTGCGTGCATGCCGCACTCGCCATGCGCGAGGATGGCTACGAGACCATCATGGTCAACTGCAACCCCGAGACCGTCTCGACCGACTACGACACCAGCGACCGCCTGTATTTCGAGCCGCTGACGCTGGAAGACGTGCTGGAAATTGTCGACAAGGAAAAACCGCTGGGCGTGATTGTCCAGTACGGCGGCCAGACACCTTTGAAGCTGGCGCTGGACCTGGAGAAAAACGGCGTGCCCATCATCGGCACCTCGCCCGACATGATCGACGCAGCCGAAGACCGCGAACGTTTCCAGAAGCTGCTTCATGAACTCAAGCTGCGCCAGCCGCCCAACGCGACGGCCCGTACCGAGCCGGAAGCGCTGGAAAAAGCCGCCGCCCTCGGCTACCCGCTGGTGGTGCGCCCCAGCTACGTGCTGGGCGGCCGGGCGATGGAAATTGTGCACGAGCAGCGCGACCTCGAGCGTTACATGCGCGAAGCGGTCAAGGTCAGCCATGACTCGCCGGTGTTGCTGGACCGCTTCCTGAACGACGCGATCGAATGTGACGTTGATTGCATCCGCGATCCTGAAGGCGTGACCTTCATTGGCGGCGTGATGGAACACATCGAGCAGGCCGGCGTGCACAGCGGCGACTCGGCCTGTTCCCTGCCGCCGTATTCGCTCAGTGCCGAAACGGTGACCGAGATCAAGCGCCAGACCGCAGCCATGGCAAAAGCCCTGAATGTGGTCGGCCTCATGAACGTGCAGTTCGCCATCCAGCATGTGGACGGCAAGGACGTGATCTATGTGCTCGAGGTGAACCCCCGCGCATCGCGCACCGTGCCTTTTGTCAGCAAGGCCACCGGCATCCAGCTGGCCAAGGTGGCGGCGCGCTGCATGGTGGGCCAGACGCTGGCGTCGCAGGGCATCAAAAACGAAGTGACACCGCCGTACTTCAGTGTCAAGGAAGCGGTGTTTCCTTTCGTCAAGTTCCCCGGCGTGGACACCATTCTCGGCCCCGAGATGAAGTCGACCGGCGAGGTCATGGGTGTGGGCAAGACCTTTGGCGAGGCTTTTGTGAAGTCGCAGCTCGGTGCCGGCACCAAGTTGCCGACCTCTGGCAAAGTGTTCCTGACCGTCAAGAACAACGACAAGCCGCGTGCCGTGGAAGTGGCGCGTGCGCTGGCAACACTGAAGTTCGACATCGTTGCCACCAAGGGCACGGCCGCAGCCATCAACGCCGCCGGCATTCCCTGCGGCGTGGTCAACAAGGTCACCGAGGGCCGGCCGCACGTGGTGGACATGATCAAGAACAACGAGATTGCGCTGGTCATCAACACCGTGGAAGAACGTCGCAACGCGATTGCCGACTCGCGGCAGATCCGCACCTCGGCGCTGCTGGCACGGGTCACCACCTACACGACCATCGCCGGGGCCGAAGCGGCGGTGGAGGGCATGAAATACCTGGACAACCTGACGGTTTATTCGGTCCAGGAGCTTCACGCCCAGCTGATGTGACCCCCACGGTCGCTCATTTCGTGTAGCTTCCGAGGCCTTGCAGGCCGCGGCTCGCGAGACGCTTCGCCTCTGTCGCCCGTCCAAGCCTGCGCAGGCAGGCTTGGAGCCGCGGGCTCCAGCCCCTCGGGGGCCGCTGCGCCTGCGGACTGGCAAAGCCAGATCCGCGGCCCTGGCTGGTGGGGAGAGGTTCCCCACCGGTCGTTCGCTTAGCGTAATTTCGTGTGTCCGTGGGGGCGTCGCTGCTAGGGTCTGCGCTGGCGAGTACTGCACCCGATTTGCATTAAACTGGCATCAGGACAAACATGTTAAGACGCCGCCGCCAGGTGACTGGTGGCGGTTTCGCTTTTGGAGGACTCAAACCATGGCAACCATTCCTATTACCAAACGTGGCGCAGAAAAGCTCAAGGCCGAGTTGCACCAGCTCAAGACCGTGGATCGTCCCTGGGTGATCAACTCGATTTCCGAAGCCCGGGCGCAGGGCGACCTGAGCGAAAACGCCGAATACGACGCCGCCAAGGACCGCCAGGGTTTTATCGAAGGCCGTATCCAGGAAATCGAAGGCAAGCTGTCAGCCGCCCAGATCATCGACCCGTCAGAGGTGGATGCAGGGGGCAAGGTGGTGTTCGGCTCCACCATCGAGCTGCAGGACGAGGATTCCGGCGACAAGGTGACCTACCAGATCGTCGGTGAAGACGAGGCCGACATCAAGCAGGGCCTGGTCAACATCAGCTCGCCGATCGCGCGCGCACTGATCGGCAAGGACGAGGGCGACACCGCCGAGGTGCAGGCTCCCGGCGGTATCAAGCGTTACGAGATCATCGCGGTGATGTACATCTAGCTTTCTTGCCAGGGCACATGAAATCACGCCTGAGCATTGTGCTGGCCGCCCTCTGGTGGGGCAGCCTGACGGGCTTGGGGTTTGTCGTGGTGCCCATGCTGTTTGCCCACCTGCCCAGCCCGGCGATGGCCGGCGCCATGGCGGCAAAACTTTTCACTGCGCAAACCTGGCTCAGCATTGCTTGCAGCTTCCTGCTGCTCCTGGTTCTCAATAAAAACAGGGCTTCTGCCCTTTCCCCGCCTGCGCCAGCTGCTATCAAATATGTAGTGGCCGGCTTGCTGCTGGCGGTGTTGGTGGAGTTCGGCGTGGCGCCGAACATCGTCAGCGCACGCGCCAGCGGCGGTGACCTCCGGTTCTGGCACGGCCTGGGCAGCGCGATGTACCTGGCGCAGTGGCTGGCTGCCGGTTGGACGCTGTGGTGCCTGAGCCGTTTAACGAACGCTGGCGCCGCATAGCGGGCGGACCAAGGACCACAGCACTCTTCTCTTTTCAAGCGGGGGCCGCGGGTCCGGCTTCGCCGGCCCGCAGGCGCAGCGGCCCCCTCGGGGGGCAGGGAGTTACACGGAGTGAACGACCGTGGGGGCTCTTTCAGCCGCTTCCAGCGTGTTCACGAGCAGCATGGCGCGGGTCATGGGCCCGACGCCGCCGGGCACTGGCGTGATCCAGCCAGCCACCTGCGACACGCCGGCAAAATCGACGTCGCCGCACAGCTTGCCGGCCTCGTCGCGGTTCATGCCCACGTCAATCACCACAGCGCCGGGTTTGACCATGTCAGCCGTCAGAACCATGCGCTTGCCGACCGCGGCCACCACGACATCGGCCTGCCGTGTGTACAGGCCGATGTCCGCGGTGCCGCTGTGGCACACGGTGACGGTGGCGTTGGCCTGCAGCAGCAGCAGGGCCATCGGTTTGCCCACCGTGTTGCTGCGGCCGATGACGACCGCATTCTTGCCTTTCAGGCTGATGCCGGTGGTTTCAATCAGCTTCATGCAGCCGTAGGGGGTGCAGGGGCGAAAACCCGGCTGGCCGACCATCAGCGCACCTGCGCTTTGCACGTGGAAGCCGTCGACATCCTTGAGTGGCGAGATTGTCTCGATGACTTTGTGGGGGTCGATGTGTTTGGGCAGCGGCATCTGCACGAGGATGCCGTGAATCGACGGATCGGCGTTCAGCACTTCGATGCGGGCGAGGAGCTCAGCCTCGGAAAACGTGGCTGGGTAACGGTCAAGCACCGAGCGCACGCCGCTGGTTTCACAGTCGTTGACCTTGTGCTTGACATAGACCTGCGAGGCCGGGTCCTCGCCCACCAGGATCACCGCGAGGCCGGGCTGGCGTCCGCGGGCAGTGAGGGCGGCGGCGCGCTCGGTAACCTCCGCACGGATTGTCCTGGCGAGGGCGTTGCCGTCAATGAGTTGTGCAGTCATGATTTCAGTTTTCTAAAGTAAAAACGCCCGCTGGTCCAGCAACCACGGGCGCAAGCAGCTATCGGAAAGATAGCGACCGGAGATGGGGTTCAGGCCTTGGGTGCGCTCGAGCCCAGGGCGATTTTCAGCAGGTCGGCGACGGTGTTGGCGTTGAGCTTTTCCATGATGTTGGCGCGGTGCGCCTCCACCGTCTTGATGCTGATGCCCAGGTCGTCGGCGATCTGCTTGTTCAGGCGGCCGGCGACGATGCGTTCGAGCACCTGCGCTTCGCGCGAGGTGAGCTTGGCGAGCAGGGCGTCGCGGCTGGCCGACTGCTGGTGTTCGCTGAAGGCTTCCTTGGCCTGGTCCAGCATGCGTTCGACCAGGCTGACCAGGGCTTCTTCCTGGAAAGGCTTCTGGATGAAATCCATGGCGCCTTTTTTCATGGTGTTCACGGCCATGGGCACGTCGCCGTGGCCGGTAATGAAAACGATGGGCAAGGGCGATTTGCGTTCCACCAGGCGGTCCTGCAGCTCCAGGCCGGTCATGCCGCCCATGCGGATGTCGACGATCAGGCAGGCGACTTCGCGCGGATCGTAGCGGCTCAGGAAAGTTTCGGCAGAGTCGTAGCAGCGGACGCGGTAGTCCTTGCCTTCGAGTAGCCACTGGAGCGAGTCACGCACGCCCTCGTCGTCATCAACGACGTAAACGGTACCTTTTTTCGGAATCAAGCTCATGCCAAACCTTTGCGTGGACGGTATCGGAATACCTTGTCAGGAAATGCCAGTTGGGGTGGCGGGCGCTTCTGCTGCGGCGGCCGGCAAAAGCAGGGGTGTCACAGGAATCCAGAAGGTAAACCGGCACCCCACCACTTCGTCGCCATTGTAGAGGTTCTCGGCCTGCATCCTGCCCTGGTGGGACTCGACAATGCTGCGGCACAGTTTCAGGCCGATGCCCATGCCTTCTGCCTTGGTCGAGTAGAAGGCTTCATAAAGCCGGCCCATCACCTCAGGCGACAGTCCCTTGCCTGAATCCAGCACCGAAAACTCGATCACATCCTGGTCTTCGATGTTCTTCGGCACCACGCGCAGCTCCACGCTGCGCCGCGCGGTGGGGCGGCGTGCCTGCGCAATCGATTCGGCCCCGTTTTTCATCAGGTTGATAAGCACCTGCTCGATCAGGATGGGGTCCACCATCACCGGCGGCAGGCGCGCAGCGATGTAGTGACTCAGCCGCACGTTGTGGCGGCGCAGCTCGATGTCGGCCAGTTCCATCGCGTTGCTGACCATGGTGGCAACGTCGGCCGAGGTCCGGTTCGGCTCGCTGCGTTTCACAAAGGAACGGATGCGCTGGATGATCTGTCCGGCGCGGTGTGCCTGCTTCGCGGTTTTCTCCAGCGCAATCAGCAGGTCTTCATTGCTGATCTGCTGGCCCTTGATGCGCGACACCATGCCGTTGCAATAATTGTTGATGGCCGTCAGTGGCTGGTTCAGTTCGTGCGCCACGCTCGACGCCATCTCGCCCATGGTGATCAGCCGGCTGGCTGACTGGGCGCGTTCGGCCTGCTGGGCGGCCTGTTCTTCGGCGTGGCGGCGCGGCGTGATGTCGGTGGCAATCACCATCTGCGCCAGCCGGCCGTCGACCCAGGTCAGGTAGCGCGAGCGAACCTCCAGCCACTTGCCGAGTTCAGGTACAAAAATCTCGGCATTTTCGGTTTGGGCCGTGGTCAGCGTGTCGGTCGGAAAACCAGCCAGGCCGTCGACGGCATCGAGGGTATCGTCGGTCGGCGTCACGGCCGGCACGCCGGCCTGCGCAATCAGGTTCATGTGGCCGGCGACTTCGCCGCCGAACCAGGCGCGGTACAGCTTGTTGGCAAACAGCAGCTCCTCACTGCCCAGCGGCGCGACCGACACGGCCGCGTCAAGGCCTTCCAGCACGGTGGTGAAACGTTCGTAAGAGGCGGACAGTTCTTCGCGGACCCGCTTGGGCTCGGTGATGTCGGTGACCGAGGTCATCCAGCCGGTCTGCTGGCCGCGCGGGTCGATCAGCGGCGAGACATACATGCGGCCGTCGAAAATCGCGCCGCTTTTGCGTTTGATGCGTACCTCGAAGCCGCCCGGCGTGGAGCGGCCATGCAGTTCGTCGTCCAGCCGGGCTGCCAGCGTTTCCCTGTCCTGGTCGGGCCAGTAAGGGAAAGGGGCGGTGCGGCCCACCAGCTCGCCCTCGCTCCAGCCTGTCATCTGGCAAAAAGCCGGATTCACGTAGGTGATGCGGCCCTGCAGGTCCAGCGCCCGCATGCCGGTCAGCATGGAGTTTTCCATGGCGCGCCGGAAATTGGTTTCGGTGATCAATGCCTGTTGCGCCTGGACGCGGCGCCGCGTATGGCGCCAGGTGCCGAGCAGCATCCAGACCGTGAGGGCGCTCAGCGCGCTGACCAGCCAGAAAAAACCGCTGCCGACCACGCCCAACGAGGCCCGGTAGCCTTGGGCCTTGAGCAGCAGGCCGTTGCCGACCGGTGAAACAGGGATTTCATACTCCTGCGTTTCGTCAGACAGGGGCAGCAGCTTGGCCGCCGTGTTCCTGGGCGGCGGCAGATGGCCGGCCAGCACCTTGCCCTGGTCGTCAAGCAGGGCCACGGCGTATTTGGCCGTGACTTCGTTGGGCACGCCAAAGCGCAGCAGGCCATCGATGGAGTATTCGCCCATGATGACGCCGTCAAACCGGCCCTGGTCGTCCAGCGGCACCTGCAGCTGCAGGCTGGGTGCGTTGTAGCTGGTGTCGTCCTTGACGGTCAGCGGACGTGAATAGACCGGCTGGCGCAGGTCGCGCGCCAGGCCGAAGGTGCTTTCCGTTTCTCCGCGCTTGAGCTGTTCGCCCGTCGACTGCACCTGCGATGCATTGGCGCTTGGCGACACATAGGAAGACTTGACCCTGCGGCGCGAATCTATCCAGGTCACGGCCAGCAGCTCGGGGTACTGGTTGACCAGCGATTCGGCCTGCGCAACGAACTCCTCGCTGTCCACGTCCTTGTTGGAAACATCGCGGCCCAGCCGCATCAACTGCTCCTGGCGCTCCAGCAGGCGCAGGCGCAGCCTCTGCTGGGCGTATTCGACATCGCGCTTGACGGCCTGCTGCTCGCGGTCCACCTCTTCAACACGCAGGTAGGCAAAAGCCGCAATCACCGCTGCCAGGAAAAGCACGACCGCCAGCAGGGGCCCGAGGGTCACGAAGCGGTCCTGTCGTGTTGGCGATTGACGGCGCCACCAGCGCCGCCAGCGGGCCAGCGGTGCGCTGCCGGGCGGCGTGTCGAAAGTGGAGGGTGTGGGCTCGGTCATGGGGGCAGTCAAGTTTAAGGGAGTTCCCTGGCGTGGCGGGTGGCCTTCGCCGGGCATGACCGTATCACGGGCGGGTGATTCGGCCTGCGGCAGCGGTGTGGTCCTGATAAGCGCCGCCTTTTCTTTGAATTTACAATTTCATTATGTGAAAGTAAAAAGCACTATTTGAAATTATTTTAAAAATGTGGGAAACTAGAGACTTGAATCTAAATTGCGTTAACGTGATGAAGATGCCAGTCAACCAACAGCTAGCCAACTAGCCACCAGCAGGAGACAACACCATGGCTGCAAATCCGGAACAGGCACGTGCCGACACTTTGGGCAACGCTGCCAACGAGGCTCAGGACAAGGACTCGCAGGAAACACGGGAGTGGCTGGAAGCCCTGACTGCCGTCATTGAAAGCGAAGGCCCGGAGCGTGCCCACTTCCTGCTTGAGCAATTGCTGGAACATGCCCGCCAGAGCAGCATCGACATGCCGTTTTCGGCGAATACCGGCTATGTCAACACGATAGAAACCGACCAGGAAGAACGCTGCCCCGGCAACCTGGAAATTGAGGAGCGGCTACGCGCCTACATGCGCTGGAATGCGATGGCCATGGTGGTCAAGGCCAATCGCCATCACCCGGAAGACGGCGGCGACCTGGGCGGCCACATCAGCTCCTTTGCCTCTGTAGCGAACATGTTCGGCGCCGGCTTCAACCATTTCTGGCATGCCGAAAGTGAAAACCATGGTGGCGATTGTCTCTACATCCAGGGGCACAGTTCACCCGGAATCTACGCCCGCGCTTTCCTTGAAGGTCGGCTGACCGAAGAGCAATTGCTCAATTTCCGGCAGGAAGTGGGCGGCAAGGGTTTGTCGAGCTATCCGCATCCCAAGCTGATGCCCGAGTTCTGGCAATTTCCCACCGTGTCCATGGGCCTGGGCCCGCTGATGGGCATTTATCAGGCGCGCTTCCTCAAGTACCTGCATGCGCGTGGCATTGCCAACACCGAAAACCGCAAGGTCTGGGTCTTCTGCGGTGACGGCGAGATGGACGAAGTCGAATCGCTGGGCGCCATTGGTGTGGCGGCGCGGGAAAATCTCGACAACCTGATTTTTGTCATCAACTGCAACCTGCAGCGCCTGGACGGCCCGGTGCGCGGCAACGGCAAGATCATCCAGGAGCTCGAAGGCGAGTTCCGCGGCGCCGGCTGGAATGTCATCAAGCTGATCTGGGGCAGCTACTGGGACCCGCTGCTGGCGCGCGACAAGGACGGCGCGCTGCGCAAGGTCATGATGGACACGCTCGACGGCGACTACCAGGCCATGAAAGCCAATGACGGCGCCTACGTGCGCAAGCATTTCTTCGGCAAGGACCCACGCACGCTGGAGATGGTCGCCAAGATGAGCGACGACGACATCTGGCGCCTGCAGCGCGGCGGCCACGACCCGCAGAAGGTCTATGCGGCCTACCACGCCGCCGTCAAACACAAGGGCCAGCCGACGGTCCTGCTGATCAAGACCGTCAAGGGCTTCGGCATGGGCAAGAGCGGCGAAGGCAAGAACACCGCCCACCAGACCAAGAAGCTGACGGACGAGGACATCCTGGCCTTCCGCGACCGCTTCAACATTCCCATCTCCGACGCGCAGATCGCCGAAGTGCCGTTCTACAAGCCGGCTGACGACACGCCGGAAATGAAATACCTGCACGAACGCCGCAAGGCCCTGGGCGGCTATTTGCCACACCGCCGCGTCAAGGCCGATGAGCAGTTCACCGTGCCCGCACTGGAGACCTTCAAATCAGTGCTCGAGCCGACGGCTGAAGGCCGCGAAATCTCGACGACACAGGCGTATGTGCGTTTCCTGACGACCTTGCTGCGCGACAAGGAAATCGGTCCCCGCGTGGTTCCCATCCTGGTCGATGAGGCCCGCACTTTCGGCATGGAAGGGCTGTTCCGCCAGATCGGCATCTACAACCATGAAGGCCAGCTCTATACGCCGCAGGACCGCGAGCAGGTGAGCTACTACAAGGAAGACAAGGCCGGGCAGATCCTGCAGGAAGGCATCAACGAAGCCGGCGGCATGGCCAGCTGGATTGCGGCGGCGACCTCGTACTCGACGAACAACCGCATCATGATCCCGTTCTACATCTATTACTCGATGTTCGGGCTGCAGCGCGTCGGTGACCTGTGCTGGGCGGCCGGCGACATGCAGGCGCGCGGTTTCCTGCTGGGCGGCACTTCGGGCCGCACCACGCTCAATGGCGAAGGCCTGCAGCACGAAGACGGCCACAGCCACATCATGGCCGGCACCATTCCGAACTGCATTTCGTACGACCCGACTTTCGCGCATGAAGTCGCCGTCATCCTGCACCATGGCCTCAAGCGCATGGTCGAAAAGCAGGACAACGTGTACTTCTACATCACGCTGCTCAATGAAAACTACGCCATGCCCGGCCTCGCGGCCGGCACCGAAGAGCAGATCATCAAGGGCATGTACCTGTGCAAGGAAGGCAAGAAGCTGACGCCGCGCGTTCAGTTGCTCGGCTCGGGCACCATCCTGCGCGAGTCCATTGCCGCCCAGGAACTGCTTGAAAAAGACTGGGGCGTGTCGGCCAACGTCTGGAGCTGCCCAAGCTTCAACGAGCTCACGCGTGAAGGCCAGGACTGCGAACGCTACAACCTGCTGCACCCGCTCGAGAAGACGCCTCGCGTGTCCTTTGTCGCCCAGCAGCTTGAGAAGCACGAAGGTCCCGTCGTTGCCTCGACCGATTACATGAAGGCCTATGCCGAGCAGATCCGCCCCTTCATGCCCAAGGGCCGCAACTACAAGGTGCTGGGCACCGACGGCTTTGGCCGCAGCGACTTCCGCTACAAGCTGCGCGAGCATTTCGAGGTGAACCGCCACTACATCGTCGTTGCCGCGCTGAAGGCGCTGAGCGAGGAGGGCAGCGTGCCGGTGGCCAAGGTTGCCGAGGCCATCAGGAAATACGGCATCAATGCCGACAAGATCAACCCGCTCTACGCCTGAGCAGCGCGCGCAGAACGCACGGAGATAAGAACATGGCATTGGTAGACATCACCATTCCCGACATCGGCGACTTCGACGAGGTGTCGGTCATCGAGCTGCTGGTCAAGCCCGGCGACACGATCAAGGCTGACCAGAGCCTGATGACGGTGGAAAGCGACAAGGCCTCAATGGAAATTCCGTCGAGCCAGGCCGGCGTCGTCAAGGAACTGAAGGTCAAGCTCGGCGACAAGGTCAAGCAGGGGTCGGTGGTGCTGGTGCTGGAAGCAGGCGAGTCCGCCGCCGCACCTGTCGCCGCCCAGGTTCCAGAGCAAAAACAGGCTGCAGCTTCCGTAGCACCTGCGCAAGCTGCTCCAAAATCAGTAGCAGATCCGGCTCCGGCTGCTGCCGCCGCCGGTCCTGTCGAAGTCCGGGTTCCCGACATCGGTGACTTCAAGGACGTGGCCGTCATCGAGGTGCTGGTCAAGGTCGGCGACACCGTGAAAGCCGAGCAGTCGCTGGTGACCGTGGAGTCGGACAAAGCCTCCATGGAGATTCCGTCATCGGCTTCCGGCGTGCTCAAGGAGCTCAAAGTCAAGCTCGGTGACAAGATCAATGTAGGCGACCTGCTGGCCATTCTTGAAGGCTCGGCCACGCCCGCCGCAGCACCGTCCCCGGCGCCAGCCCAGGCGGCCGCTGCAGCACCGGCCGTCAGCCTGGCGAGCGCGCCGGTGGAACGTGTTCTTCCCACTGCGGCCTTGCCGGCCCATGAACCGGCGACGCCCTCCGGCCAGTTGCCGCATGCCTCGCCGTCGGTGCGCAAGGTTGCGCGCGAGCTGGGGGTACCGCTCGGCGAAGTCAAGGGCAGTGGCCCGAAGGGCCGCATCACGCTCGACGACGTGCAGGGCTTCACCAAGTCCGTCATGGCCGGTGATGTACGCACCCAGGCGCAGGCCGCCAGGGCACCGGCTTCGGCCGGCGGTGGTGCGGGCCTGGACCTGTTGCCATGGCCCAAGGTCGACTTCACGAAGTTCGGCCCGGTCGAGCGCAAGGATATTTCCCGCATCAAGAAGATCAGCGGCGCCAACCTGCTGCGCAACTACGTGATGATTCCGCACGTCACCAACCATGACGATGCCGACATCACCGAGCTGGAAGCCTTTCGCGTTTCCACCAACAAGGAAAACGAGAAGGCCGGGCTCAAGGTCACCATGCTGGCCTTCCTGATCAAGGCCAGCGTTGCAGCCTTGAAGAAATACCCCGAATTCAATGCTTCGCTGGACGGCGATCAGCTGGTCTACAAGCAGTACTACCACATCGGTTTTGCCGCCGACACGCCCAATGGGCTGATGGTGCCCGTGCTCAAGGATGCGGACAAAAAAGGCATCATGCAGATTTCGCAGGAAATGGGCGAACTGGCCAAAAAGGCGCGCGACGGCAAGCTCACGCCTGCCGAAATGCAGGGTGCAAGTTTCACCATCTCTTCGCTGGGCGGCATTGGCGGGCGCTATTTCACGCCCATCATCAATGCCCCTGAGGTCGCCATCCTGGGCGTTTCCAAGAGCCAGATGGAGCCGGTCTGGGACGGCAAGGCTTTCCAGCCGCGGCTGATGCTGCCGATGTCGCTGGCCTGGGACCACCGCGTGATCGATGGCGCCGGCGCCGCGCGTTTCAATGCCTACCTGGGCCAGATCCTGAGCGACTTCCGCAGGGTACTGCTGTGACCCCCACGCTCGTCGCTTCGTGTACTTCGCTACCCCCCGAGGGGGCGCTGCGCCTGCGGTCTGGCAGAGCCAGTCCCGCGGCCCCGGCTTGAAAGGATTCCAGGATGACGACGCTTGTGGCTGTGCGCAAAGCCGGGCAGGCCGTGATCGCCACGGACGCCCTGATCACTTTCGGCGACACACGGCTGGCCAACCGCTTCGAAGCCAACAGCAAGATCTTCAAGGTGGAAACGCCGGCCGGCGCCAGTTACGTGGGCATGGCCGGCACGGTTGCGCATTTTCCGGTGCTGCGCAAAGCCATGGCGGCCCTGCCCAAGGACCAGCTCAGGCTGGGCAGCAAGGACGAGGTGTTCGACACCTTCCACAAGCTGCATCCGATGCTCAAGGACGTGTTTTTCCTGCAGACGAAGGAAGACGACAACGACCCCTACGAATCCAGCCAGTTCAGCGTCCTGATCGCCAACAGCAGCGGCATCTACGGGCTGTACAGCTATCGCGAGGTGTTCGAGTTCAAGGAGTTCTGGGGTATAGGCTCCGGACGCAGCTTTGCGCTGGGCGCCATGCACGCCACATGGGACAAGGCCAAGACCGCGCGCGAAGTGGCCCTGGCCGGCGTGCAGGCGGGTTGCGAGTTTGACAAGAATTCCGGCGGACCGGTGGAACTGTTCACGGTCAAGCTGAAAAAGTAAGCCGACCATTTTGCGGAGACAAGAGACATGGCATTGATAGATATCACCATTCCCGACATCGGGGATTTCGACGAGGTTTCCGTGATCGAGCTGCTGGTCAAGCCCGGCGACACGATCAAGGCCGACCAGAGCCTGCTGACGGTCGAAAGCGACAAGGCTTCGATGGAAATTCCGTCCAGCCACGCCGGCATCGTGAAGGAACTCAAGGTCAAGCTCGGCGACAAGGTCAAACAAGGCACGGTTGTGCTGACGCTGGAGGCAGGAGCTTCCGCAGCGGCTCCGGCTTCGGAGATAAAACAGGCTGCAGCCCCCGCTGCATCTGCGCCGACAGCTCCTGAAAAAGTAGCAGAACCGGCCGCTGCCAGCTTTGGCGGCAAGGCTGACCTCGAGTGCGACCTGCTGGTGCTGGGCGCCGGCCCCGGCGGTTATTCGGCGGCTTTCCGCGCGGCCGACCTCGGTCTCAAGGTCGTGCTGGTCGAGCGTTACGCCACCCTGGGTGGCGTCTGCCTGAACGTCGGCTGCATTCCGTCCAAGGCACTGCTGCATGTGGCTGCGGTGATGGACGAGGTCAAACATTTCGACAGCCTTGGCGTGAGCTTCGGCGAGCCGGTTCTCGACATCGCCAAGCTGCGCACGCACAAGGAAAAAGTCGTGGGCAAGCTGACGGGCGGCCTCAGCGCGATGGCGAAGATGCGCAAGGTCACGGTGGTTCGCGGCTATGGCGCCTTTGTCGGCGCCAACCATGTGGAGGTTGAAGAAACTTCCGGTGGCGCGCAGGAAAAAACCGGAAAGAAGCAGACAATCGCGTTCAAAAATTGCATCATCGCGGCCGGCTCGCAGGCTGTGCGCCTGCCCTTCATGCCGGAAGACCCGCGCGTTGTGGACTCCACCGGCGCGCTGAACCTCAAGGAAGTCCCGAAGCGCATGCTGATCCTGGGCGGCGGCATCATTGGCCTCGAGATGGGTACGGTCTATTCCACGCTGGGTGCCCGCCTGGATGTGGTGGAGATGATGGACGGGCTGATGCAGGGCGCCGACCGCGACCTCGTCAAGGTCTGGCAGAAAATGAACGCGCCGCGTTTTGACAACATCATGCTCAAGACAAAAACCGTAGGCGCCAAGGCCACTGCCAAAGGCATCGAGGTCACGTTTGAAGGCGAGGGCGCTCCGGCGCCGCAAACCTACGACCTGGTGCTTCAGGCCGTGGGCCGCACACCCAACGGCAAGAAGATTGCGGCCGACAAGGCCGGCGTGTCCGTGACCGACCGCGGCTTTATCCCGGTCGACATCCAGATGCGCACCAACGTGCCGCACATCTTTGCGATTGGCGACATCGTCGGCCAGCCCATGCTGGCACACAAGGCGGTGCACGAAGCGCATGTGGCCGCTGAAGTGATTGCCGGTGAACTGCAGGGCAACAAGGAACTGGCCAGTGCCGCCTTCAACGCCCGCGTGATCCCCAGCGTGGCCTACACCGACCCTGAAATCGCCTGGGTCGGGCTCACCGAAGACCAAGCCAAGGCGCAGGGCATCAAGGTGAAGAAAGGACTGTTCCCATGGAACGCTTCCGGGCGCGCCATTGCCAATGGCCGCGACGAAGGCTTCACCAAGCTGCTGTTTGATGACTCTCCCGAAGCGCATGGCCACGGCAGGATTCTGGGCGGCGGCATTGTCGGCACGCATGCCGGCGACATGATCGGCGAGATCGCGCTGGCCATCGAGATGGGCGCCGACGCGGTGGACATCGGCAAGACCATCCACCCGCACCCGACGCTCGGTGAAAGCATGGGCATGGCGGCGGAAGTGGCACATGGCAGCTGCACGGATTTGCCGCCTGCGCGCAAATAGTTTTGCATGAAAAGCGCCTCTTCCCCATGAGGCGCGGGCGTTAATAGCTATTTAATTAGGGGCTTAGGAAGCAAAGTTTGTTAAAGAGGATTGCTTCGTAGCAAGGATAACAGCGCTTGGTAGAGGCTTGAGTGACGGTGGTTGAATCTGAACTCGGTTTCCTTCAAATGCAGGTAGAACGTGTGCCTGGGCACGCCATTGAATCGCACCATCC